>NZ_OZ243970.1:307500-1024500 GCF_965214665.1 Neolewinella sp.
CCGTGAACCTTTACTACAGCTTCACATTGCGTTAGGGTATACGATGTGTAGGATAGGTGGGAGACTGTGAAGCGGGCACGCCAGTGTCTGTGGAGTCGTCCTTGAAATACCACCCTTCGTATACTTTGACGCTAACTCTCGCGAAACGAGAGGACCGTGTGTGGTGGGTAGTTTGACTGGGGTGGTCGCCTCCTAAAGCGTAACGGAGGCTCGCAAAGGTACCCTCAGCCTGGTTGGTAATCAGGCGAAGAGCGTATAAGTATAAGGGTGCTTGACTGCGAGACTGACAAGTCGAACAGGTGCGAAAGCAGGCTTAAGTGATCCGGTGGTTCCGCATGGAAGGGCCATCGCTCAAAGGATAAAAGGTACTCCGGGGATAACAGGCTGATCTCCCCCAAGAGCTCACATCGACGGGGAGGTTTGGCACCTCGATGTCGGCTCGTCACATCCTGGGGCTGAAGAAGGTCCCAAGGGTTGGGCTGTTCGCCCATTAAAGTGGCACGCGAGCTGGGTTCAGAACGTCGCAAGACAGTTCGGTCTCTATCTATTGCGGGCGTAGGAATATTGCGGAGCGCTGTTTCCAGTACGAGAGGACCGGAATGGACGTACCGCTAGTGTACCGGTTGTGGCGCCAGCTGCAGTGCCGGGTAGCTATGTACGGCAGGGATAAGCGCTGAAAGCATCTAAGCGCGAAGCCCACTCCAAGATGAGTATTCCCGGGGAGTGATCCCCGAAGGGTCGCAGCAGATGACTGCGTGGATAGGCTGTAGGTGGAAGTGCGGTAACGCATGGAGCCGAGCAGTACTAATCGCCCGACCGCTTCCTTTATTTTTCTTAGACGCGTAAGCGAATCGGTGTGACGTTAGGTCAGTCGCCGAGGACTTATGAGTAGTAAGTAAGGTATGTGGCAGCACGCTTGTGGAAAAGTCTGCCTACGTAGAGTAGGTAGCAGATGTAATTTGAGTAATCGGTCTACGGTTGAGTAGTAGATCGCAGGCACGAACGGCCGAACTACTAGGGTCGTGAAAAGGCCTGAAGCTCTCTTATCGAACTTGTTGATCGTTCATCAAAGGAACGGGCCGACTCTGAGCTAGCCCTCTCTTCTGTACCGTAAGGTGGGGGAGAGCTGGAAGGAGTGGTCACGAAGACTTTGGTGGCTACAGCGGGCAGGATCACCTCTTACCATTCCGAACAGAGAAGTTAAGCTGCCCAGCGCCGATGGTACTTGGACTGGATCCCGGGAGAGTAGGTCGCCGCCAATTTTTATGGGAAGCCTCCCCGCTACGCTAGCGGGGGGGCTTCCGTCGTTTGGGGCAGGGGCGGCGGCTGCCGCCGACTCTACCACCCAAGTCTACAACCCCAGTAATACGGTTGACGTTAAAAGTTTGACATTCGTCGAGAAGCGACTCATCAGCTCCTCCGAATGCCGTACTTTTAATCCAAACTACGTCCCATGCTCCTCCTCACCGCCCTTGCCCTCACCCTCTGGTTCTGGCGTCGGAACCTGCGCGATGCCTCCCTCTGGATGGTGCTTACTTATGCCGGAGTCGCTCTGATCGCCTGGACGGACTTCAGCGCCGTCTCCGTAGCCGGCGGTAGCGCGTTCCCGAAGATCCTGAAGGACTTCATTATGCTCGGCATGGTCGGTTTCGTGCAGGCCATGGCCGTCAAGAAGCAGATTTCCGTGTGGATGGCCGTAGTCCTCATCTTCGGTATGTTCGCCGCGGTACACTACCTCGATGAATTGATCAATACGGAGGATAACCCGGCATCCCAGCAAATCACAACCCAGCTATCTGCTATCGATGATAGCTACCTGGTGGAACTAGCCGAGGGGGCATCGGAAGATGAGCTCCTCAACTTTGTCATTAACCAGCAGCTAACCGCCGAGCGGGCTTTTTTCCCCGACGCTGCTTCGGAGACCCACCTGGACAATTATTACGTAGTCAGCAACCCCACCGGAGATATCAATCTACAGAGAGAACTCGACCGGCTTGGCACCGTAGTCTACACCGAGCCCAACGAGACCATTAGCCTGGAACCCTTTATCGAAGCGGAGGAACTGGTGACCGCCTCCGGTAAGCGTTCCTCCTTGAGTATCAATGACCCCCTTACCAGTGAGCAGTGGGCGATGGAGGTACTGGATATGGATGACTACTACCGCCTCCTGCAGGAACAAACCCCCAAGAAAAAAGCAAAGGTGGTCATCCTTGATACCGGCGTAGATGGACAGCATGAGGATCTCGACGACAATTATTTCTCTATCGAGTCACAGTACGACGACGACCCCCACGGCCACGGTACCCACTGCGCCGGAGTTGCAGCCGGCGTCACCAACAACGGACTCGGCATCGGCAGCCTGGCCGGTACCAATGACGAGAGCCCCTTCGTAGAGGTAAGCTCCGTGAAGGTGCTCAACGCCGGTGGTATGGGGACGCAAAAAACCATTATCGCCGGCATCATCGAGGCTACCGATGAGGGTGCCGACGTGATCTCCCTCAGCCTCGGCGGAAGGAGTAACCCCAGTAGTCAGCGCGCCTACAGTGCTGCCGTCGAGTATGCCCACCGCAATGGAGCAATCGTAGTAGCGGCTGCCGGCAATAGCAATCGCGACGCCATAGACTACGCCCCCGCTAACGCTAAGGGCATGATCACGGTAGCCGCTGTCGATCAGCTGCTGCTTCGTGCCCCCTTCAGCAACCGTACCGATAAGATTGCCATGGCTATTGCCGCCCCCGGAGTAGGAATCTATAGTACCGTACCCGGCAACGGCTACAAGAGCTACAGCGGCACCAGTATGGCATGTCCGTTTGTCGCCGGGCTGCTTGGCGTGATGAAGTCGCTGGACCCCTCCCTGGATTACAAGCAGGCCTACCGCATCATTAATCGTACCGGCCGCGAATCCTCCGAAACCCGCATCACCGGCCGCATCGTACAGCCCGCCGCTGCGCTGGCCGCCGTCCTGCGTTAACCTCCTATACTACTACTACGCGCGCGTGGACTTACAACTCACCGGGAAGGTCTATGCGGTAGGTGGTGCCAGTGGAGGCCTGGGTCGGGCCATCGCTGAGTGCCTGATCCGCGAAGGAGCTACGATCGTCGGTATCGCGCGTAGTAGGGACAAACTAGCCACGCTGGCCGAGACTCATGGGGATTATTTCATTGCCCATCCCGCCGATCTAAGTGACGGTACCGCCATCCGCAAACTAGGAGAGAAGTTAATCGACTTAGACGTAGACGGCTGTGTATTTAACTCTGGAGGTCCACCCACGGGGACCATCGGGGAGCTCAATATGGAGCAGTGGGATACTGCCTACGCCAGCACCCTACGTTGGAAGATTCAGCTCACGAAGGCTCTACTGCCTACCTTTCGCCAGCGGGGTGGAGGAAGCCTGCTGTACATCGAAAGTGTATCGATCAAGCAGCCCATCGATAACCTCGTACTGAGCAACTCGTTTCGCGCCGCCGTAGCCGGCTTCGTCAAGACGCTAACGCGGGAAGAGGGCAGTAACGGCATCCGTGCTAACATCCTGGCACCGGGTTACCACGCCACGGAGCGCATTACGACCGTCCTCCAAAAAGCTGCCGAACTTCAGCAGCTACCCATCGAAGCGGTCGAGCAAAGTTTCTTAGCGGAGGTACCCCTCGGCAAACTCGGTCAGCCGGAGCACTTCGCCGCGATGGCTGCCTTCCTACTCTCTCCGGCCGCGCAGTTCATTACCGGACAAACGATCAACGTCGACGGCGGCATGACGCGCTTCCTCACCGGCTAGTCCGCCCGGCCCATGCGCCGGTCCACCCAGCGCATGAAGGGGTTTACGCTCAGGCCGTGTAGGAAGATAGATACCAGCATAGTAAAGTTAACGATCGACCATACCCCGTCGATGGAGGGAAACGCCTCGCTGTTGTGAGCGTAGGCTAGGTAGTACAACGAGCCCACCCCCCGGATGCCGAAGTAGCTGATGGCCAGCTTTTCCACCCACGGTAGACTGGAGGGTAGGAAGCTAAGCAACCCAGCTGCCGGCCGGATCACTATGATCAGCGCGATGCCTACCAGGGCACCGTTCAGCGTTAGATCGTAGAGCCCCCCGGTAGCAATGATGCCGCCGAACGCAATCAAGAATATACCCAGTACGGCTTGCTCCACCTGCTCGGCCGCCTCATAGCTCTCCAATTGATCGGCCTTCGTTTCCTCTATGTCCAGGTCCTTATCGGCGGAGCGGCGGCTGACTACTGCGGCGACGAACACCGCCAGAAAGCCATACCCCTCTACCAACTCTGTCAGTGCGTAGGTGAGCAGGGTAGCGGCCAGAATGAAGAAGCCCGCTTCGATCTCCGTATCGCGCACCTCCGACATTTTCTGTTTAAACCTATAAAATATCCAGGCCAAACCCCGACCGATCAGGTAGCCCATAAGTGTCCCCATCCCGATACGGTACCCAAAATCCCACCAGGCCCACTCCAGTAGGGTCGCTCTCACATTGGTCGCATCCACCAGTGCGATAGCCAGGTACACAAAGGGGAAAGCCAGTCCGTCATTGAGCCCCGCCTCTAGCGTTAGACCGAAGCGTACATCGTCCTCCGGCACGTCCTCATTCGGGGGGCCTACCTGTACGTTAGCGGCCAGGACGGGGTCGGTAGGTGCCAGCACCGCTCCGAGCAGGACGGCGCTGGCCGGGGCTAGCCCCACCCACCACCAGCCCAGAAAAGCCACTGCCGCAATCGTCAGTGGCATCGCTATACCGAGCATAAAGAGGCCCGAGCTCCAGTTTTTCAGCGAGGGGTCGCGGTCGAGCTTCAGGCCCGTAGCAGCCAGACTGACGATGACGATGAACTCCGTGATGTACTCCATCAGCTGCCGGTCCAGCCGGGCATCCTCGGGGTTCATCAGTGGCAGGTCCAGCGGTAGGTTAAAGATGGCGAAGCCGAAGGCGACGTAGATGATCGGCAGGCTCACGAGCTTGTCCCGGATTAGGCCCGGAATGATAAAGGTGCCCAGTAGGGCGGTGCCGGCCAGCAGCAGGAGAAGGATGTGGGTACTCAAGTAGTAAGTTGGGGTTTGTCTACCAACCCGAACCCAAAAGCCGGGGTTCGGTTACGCTTCACTACTAATACCGCACCCGCGGCCCCGCCCCATGCACTGCCAGCGCCACCTTTTTCCCCTTCGTGATGATGAGGTCTACCTCAACGGGGCTAGCCGCTCCCCCCAACTGCACGCCGGTGCCGATGCCGCCCGCCAGGCCCTGCAGTGGAGGGAGGAAAATAGCGGCATGCCCATCGAGGCCTTCTTCGAACCCGTACAGCAACTCAAGGCCTCCTTCGCCCAGCTTATCCACGGTAGGGAACCCGACCGCGTAGCGCTCATCCCCGCCGCCAGCTACGGCATTGCTACGGTAGCCAAAAACTTAGCCCTTACCCGCGGCCAGGAATTCCTCGTGGTACAGGACCAATTTCCCAGCAACTACTACGCCTGGCACCGGCTATGCGCGGCCGCAGGTGCAACGCTGAGGACGGTGCCCCGACCCACCGAGGGCTCCGGCGAATCCTGGACGGACCGCGTACTGGAGGCCATCACCCCCCGCACCGCCGCGGTGGCTATTGCGCAGGTGCATTGGGCCGACGGTACCATCTTCGACCTGCTCGCCCTCCGCCGCAGAACCGATGAGGTGGGTGCCTGGCTCGTCATCGACGGGACGCAGTCCATCGGGGCGCTGCCCTTCGATGTAGAACGGATCAGGCCGGACGCGCTAATAGCGGGGGGCTACAAGTGGCTGCTGGGCCCCTACGGGACCGGCTACGCCTGGTACGGTCCCCGAATGGATGACGGCATCCCACTGGAGGAGAACTGGATCAACCGGGCCGACAGCCACGAATTCTACCGGCTGGCGGACTACCGGCACGACTACCGGCCCCTGGCCGCGCGCTACTCCGTGGGGCAGCATAGTAACTTCATCGGTATACCCATGCAGCAGGCTGCCCTCGATCAGCTCAATGAATGGACGCCGGAGGGCGTGCAGGCCTACACCGCCACGCTCTGGGAACCGGTCGTCGGGGAGCTACGCGCCCTGGGCATTGAATTTAACGAGGAGCGCGCGCACCATCTGGTGGGGCTGCGGCTGCCCGCTCACCTGCCGCTGGAGCGGGTCAACCAGGCCCTGGTGGACCGAAACATATCGGTGAGCTACCGGGGGGACTCCGTGCGGGTATCACCCAATGTATACAACCGCGCGGAGGAGCTCCAACAACTTGTGGAGGCGCTCACTCAAATTTAAAACTGTAGCTCAGACTGACAATGGGCGCTCCGAAGATGGTGAGCTGGTAGCTGGCCAGTGGGCTATTACCGAACACCTCCGCATCCCGGCCGGTGGAGCGGGGTTGGTAGTAGATGTTGTAGGCGTTCTTGCGGCCGTAGAGGTTGTAGAAGGTGACCGTCCAGTCGCCGACCCAGCGTTTCTTTTTCATCTTGGCGTTATGAATGGTCCAACTGAAATCGAGGCGATGGTACAGGGGCAGCCGGGCGTTGTTGCGCTCCAGAAAGATGGGGGCCGAAAGGTTGTCGGTCTGGATGTAGCCGTTGGGAATGCTGTACGGGCGGTTGCTCTGTACCACCAGGTTGAAGCTCAGGCGGTGGGTGCGGCCGTCGTCGAGGGTGAAGCTGGTATTGACCGTGTGCGGCTGATCGAAGTAGCCCGGGTAGTACTCGCCCTGGTTAATGGAGCTGCGCGCCGAGGGACCGATCACCCGGTTGAAAGCACGGGCGTAGGTGTAGTTGACCTGTCCGGTGAGGCTGCCCTGGGTTTTTTTGACGCTTAGCTCCGCCCCGTAGGCCTTGCCCTCACCCTGAATCAGGTCGGTCTCTACGGTGGGATTAAGGAAGAACTCAGCGCCTGGCTTGTACTCGAGCAGGCGGTCAATGGCACGGTAGTACCCCTCCAGGCTCAGCTCTAGTCCGTTGTTGCCGAGCAGCTGGTACACCCCGGCGCTGTAGAGCTGGCTGAGTTGGGGCAGCACGTTGTTGTCCGCCACCTTCCAGCGGCTACTCGGCAGGGGGGTAGTGGAGTTGAACACGTTCTGGAGGTACTGGCGATTGAGCGCATAGGCTGCCTTGATGCTGGTGCGATCGGCCACCTGGAGGCTTAGGCCCAGTCGCGGCTCGAAACCGCCGTAGGTGGCCAGGGTGCCGGCGTCGGTAGCTTCGCTATCAGTGATGGAGCTTGGCGTACGCTCCGTGCCCTCGGCGTAGGTGCGCACCGTACCTGGACCCAACTGTGCATAGCGTGTATACCGGAGCCCGGCGGAAATAGTAAATGCGGGGGTAGCTTTCCACTCGTCTTCCAGGTAGCCGCTTAACTCCAGGGCCTGCTCGTCTTCCAAGTCGACGGCTACGGCCTGGGGGGAGCTGCCGGGGTCGAGTCGTCCGGGCTCCAGTTCGTAGCGGAGTACCTGCACCCCTCCGGACAGCTGGTGGTTGGAGGCCGTACGGTGGTCTATTCCAAGTTGTCCGCTGAGGTAGCGGATGCGGGAATCGTAGCGGATCGTATTGTCGCGGTCGAGCTCCGGAAAAATGACGGAGGGCCGGTGGTCGCTACGGACTAATCGCAGCTGTACGCTCGTCGTCTCGTTGAGCAGTCGTAGCCAGTCCAGCGTACCATTGAGTGTGCTGTAGTCGTACTGATTGGTACTGGCCTCGATCCCCGCAAAGCCGTTGATCAGATCGATCTGGTAGAAGTCGCGGCTGTAGAAGCCGGAGAAGGTGAAGATGTTACGTTCATTGGTGGTGTAACGCACCTTGAGGGTGCCATCACCGAATTTACTCCGGGTGTTTTTCAGCCGCTCGAAGAAAGTGAAGACGAAGTCGTTGAGTCCTATCCGCCCTGAGGCCAGGACCCGGAGGCGCTTATCCCGGGTCACGGGCGTTTCCATGCTCAGTCGACTCGAAACCAAGCCGATGCCCCCCTGCAGTTTAAATTTATCGCTGGTGGGGTTGCGGGTACGTACGTCGACTACCGAGGCCACGCGCCCCCCGAAACGGGCCGGGATGTTAGCCCGGTAGAGATCGACGCTACCCACGGCATCTGGCGTAAAGACCGAAAATAGCCCGAAGAGGTGGGTGGGGGTAAATACCGGGGCACCGTCCTGCAGCACCAGGTTCTGATCGATGGTGCCGCCGCGTATGCTGAGTCCGTTGCTGGCCTCGCCGGCGGAATTGACCCCACTCACGAGCTGCAGCCCCCGGAAGACATCCACCTCCCCCAGGGCCACGGGGAGGAATTCAATTTCCTTAATGCTCAGTCGCTCTACCCCCATTAGCGGCGTTTCGAGGCGGGCGCTGGCATCGTCGCTACTCACGGTCACCGTTTCTAGCGTTTCGGCGACTGGGTTGAGCAGTACGTCGATTTGCCGATCAGCCGTAATGGTAAGCTGTAGCCGCACCGGATCGTACCCCACCGAGGAGGCCAGCACCGTAGCCCGACCGGCGGGGATGGTGAAGGTGTACTGGCCGCTCTCGTCGGTCATTCCGCCCTGGGGACTATTTAGCAGCTGCACATTGACGTAGGGCACGGCCCGCTCCGTTTCCGCATCCGTGACACGCACCACTACTTGGTACTGCTGTGCCGCGAGTGCACTGAATGCGAATAGAAAACAGAGGGGCAGCAGGCGAAGCGGCATGAGTAGAAGCTAGTTGGGCCAACCCTCCGGTTGCTCGGAGGTGAAATTTGGCCCGCTACAGGGGGCACTGGGTGGCGAGGGGACGAGGGGTTCGTACCGCGGTACGCGCGGCGCACGCAGGGGGGTGCCGGGTACCGTATCCCGCCCCCAGTACAGCCGCTGCGAACTGACGGCGGCGGCGGCTACGTAACCCAGCACATTGGTCTGTATGGGGCTCCGGTCGCGTAGGTTGCCATAGAGGGGGGCGGGTAGGGGAGCGTTGAGTCCGCCGCCGCCTTCCGTGAGCTGCCGCAATTGGCGCAGGTATTCCAGAGCGGCCGGTGAGATCGCGGACACCTCGACTTCGGCGAGGATACCACCCGAACCGGTGAAAACGAGCTGACCGGCCGGTACTCCGCGCAGGGGGCCTCCACCGTCAGTCAGGACGTCGGAAAGGATGGAGATGGCCGTACTCCGGCCGATACTCCAGCATACCCGGTCGCAGGCGTAGTCGTAATAGTCTACATCCGTCCGTTGCACGCAGCTTCCGCTCCGGTATACGCCGCCGAAGCAGGTCTTGCAGATCACCGTACGCTCCCACGTTCGGTAGGTGAATTGGTAGAAGTTATCCTCCCCGGGCGGATCGTCGAGATCGACCAGCAGGGTGAAGGCGGGCACGAAGCGCTCGAGCTCGATGTCGTAGTAAGCCTCTTGCTCGAAGCGGTAGCGGAGGTCGATCAGGGGTACGGCCGGTAGGATGACTTCGGGGGTAGATTCGACAACCTCGCCCTCGTCAGTGCTGATACGAAGAAAGTAGCTGCGGCCGGTGAGGGGCAGAAAGTCCGCCGGCGGACGGTACACGCCCGCTTCTTGCTGTGCCACCCAGGCAACTTCGGTACCCGCCTGCTCGTCGACACTCACTACCCGGGCGCCCTCGATGGGACTGAGCCGAAAGTTGCCGAACTGTATGCCGCTGCGGCTCACCTTCACCTCGCTTCGGCCGGGCGCGCTGACGATGCGGCCATCTACGAGAAGAAAATCGTTCGTGTAGTCGTACTCCGGTACGGCGGGGTCGGTGCAGCTAAGGAGGAGAAGCGCCAGGAGGCTACAGACAGTAAGGGGAGCGGTATACCAAGGCATGCTGCCGAAAGGTACGCCAGCGGCAACGAAAAGCCCCTCCGCCTAGGTGGCGAAGGGGCGAAACTTAAAGTCGATCATGCAAAAAATTCTTAGTCGAGCCGGAGGCTCGGGGTGTGGCTGGGTACATCCGGGGAAGAAACGGTGACGAAGTACTCTCCGGCGGGTAGATTTTCCAGGCTGTAGGCTCGCTGCACGGTAGTGCTCTCGGGTAGCCGATCGGTGATGACGGCCCTGCCGGCGGAGTCGGCTAGCCGGATCCGGGTGCTACTGCCCGAGGTGTTGAGGTAGTTGATGGTCAGTAGCTTGTCGTGCAGGTCCACCTGGGGGTAAAAGCTACGGGTAGCTAGGGCGGGATCGGCCGTGATGCCCCCAGCGTTGATGGTGAAGGGCTGGACGGTCTTACCCTGCACGTCGGTCACCTCTACGTAGTACGTACCGGAGGGCAGTTTGCTGAGCACGAACCGACCGTTGAGGTATTCGCCGGGATTCAGTTTGGTGGTATGAAGCACCAAACCGTTGGCATCCTTAAGCTGTACCTTGGTGGCCTGGTCGACGGCCAGCGTCGTACGCAGCGTTAAGGTGTGAGAAGTGGGGTCGGTCTGTACGACCAGGTCAATGGGGTTAATGGAAGCAGATGCCGTGGTGACGGCAAGAAGGAATAACAGACTAGAGAGAACAGTTTTCATGGTTTAAGTATTAGGGGTGATCAATCGTTGCACTTTCGACTGGCGCTGTCCCGATAGCTATCGGGACTTTCGCGCCCATGATCAACTCCTTGCACTGCAAAGATCAGGCGAATCTTCGCTGCCCCCCGCGCATATTTTGGTGAGCGTCACGCATATTTTGATGTTCCTACCGTTAATCCGGAAGATCCGCCCACCCGCGGCTAATTGATGCGTACTCGGAGGAATAACTATACTCCCACGTCGAACGTTTTCCCACCAGAAGCGCCCTTTATGGACCCGATCACGCAACCCATACGTGAGCAGGTGACGCCGGCCCCCGGCACGTCCTTTCTCGTTAAGCATTACCCCCAGCCCCAGCTGCGGGTTAATAAACTCCCCAAGTGGCACTACCACCCGGAGCTGGAACTCGTATATGTGCGCGGGGGCCACGGTCGGCGGCACGTGGGTAGCCACATCAGTCACTACCAGGACGGCGCGCTGATCCTACTGGGCTCCAACCTGCCCCACCTGGGCTTCACCGACCGGCTAACGCAGAATGAAAAGGAAACCGTGGTGCAGTTTGCCCCCAGCTTTCCGAATCCCGAGTTTCTGGAGCTCCCCGAGATGCGGCGGGTGCGCGAGCTGATGTACCGGGCCCGCAATGGACTGAGCTTCGATGGTACCACAAGAACCGTACAGGGTAACCGCCTGGAACGACTGATCGATCTGCCCCCCCTGGGCCGACTCCTACTGCTAGTGGATATTCTCAACGAGCTATCTGATAGTACGGAATGCGAAGACCTCAATGCCGAAGGCTTTCACCTCCAGGTAGAAACCCACGGCTACGAACGCTTCAATCAGGTACAGGAATTCATCGGGCAGAACTTCGACCGCGACATCTCCCTCGATGAGATTGCCGGGGTGGCCGCCATGACGGTGCCGGCCTTCTGCCGCTACTTCAAAAAAACGACGGGCAGGACCTTCATTACCTATCTGAATGACTTTCGCATCGTGTACGCCTGCAAACTGCTCGCCGACGACCACACGACGATCCAGAATGTGGCCTTCGATAGCGGGTTTAATTCCGTGAGTCAGTTCAACCGCGCCTTCAAAAAGCATAGCGGTAAGACGGCCTCAGAATATCGCAGTGCCTTCAAGTTGACGGTGTCCGGACGGGTGCCCGAGTAAGCCCTCCACCGCATGACCTTTGCCGACCTCAATCTTTCAACGCCATTGCTCAATGCCCTGGGTAACCTCGGACTTGAGCAGCCCACCCCCATCCAGGAGCGGGCCTTCTCGGTCATCATGTCGGGCCGCGACGTGGTGGGGATTGCCCAGACCGGTACGGGGAAGACGCTGGCCTACCTGCTGCCGCTCCTGCGCCTCTGGAAATTTCGTAAGGACCCCTACCCGCAGGTACTCATCATCGTACCGACCCGCGAGCTCGTCGTTCAGGTTGTGGAGGAGGTAGAGAAGCTCACCGCCTACATGAGCGTCGTGGCCGTGGGGGTATACGGTGGAGTCAACCTCAAGGTCAATGCGGCGGCCGTAGAGCAGGGCTGTGACGTGGTGGTAGGTACTCCGGGCCGGTTGTACGACCTTATCGTCACCGGTAGTCTTAAATTCCGGGCGCTCAAACAGCTGGTGATCGACGAGGTGGACGAGCTGCTCGAGCTTGGGTTCCTCCCCCAGCTCACCAAGATTTTCGACCTACTGCCCGAGCGGCGGCAGAACCTATTATTCTCGGCCACCATGACTCCGGAGGTGGAGGCCATTATCGCCGATACCTTCAACTTTCCGGAAACGATCGAGGCTGCCCCCACCGGCACCCCGCTGGAAAACATCGAGCAGCGCAGCTACCGCGTGCCCAACTTCAATACGAAGGTCAATCTGCTGCGCCACCTGCTCGGCAATGCCGAGACTTACCACCGCGTCCTGGTCTTCGCCCCCGGCAAGCGGTACGCCGATCTCCTGCTGGAGCAGCTCGAGGCCGACTTTCCCGATCAGCTCGGCGTGATCCACGGCAACAAGAGCCAGAATTACCGCTTCCGTAGCCTGGAACGGTTTCAGGCCGGCGAGCACCGCGTGCTGCTGGCTACCGATCTGGTCAGCCGCGGGCTAGATCTGAGCGAGGTGAGCCACGTCATCAACTTCGATACCCCCGAGCTGCCCGAAAACTATATGCACCGCATCGGTCGCACCGGCCGCGCCGACCGGGAGGGCATCGCCATCACCTTCACCACGCCCAATGAAGAAACCCACCTGGCCACCATCGAAGCACTGATGGACCGTAGGGTACCGGTCCTCCCACTACCCCCTGAAGTCGAGGTTTCCACCGAGCTCATTCCGGAAGAACTGCCGCAGCCCGACCAGCCCATTGTGGAGACCAAGATCGAGGTCAGCGAAAAGGGGGCCTTCCACGAGAAAAAGGAGAGCAATAAAAAGCGGCCCATGACGCGGCAGGAGCTGCAGGCGTACCGGAGCCGGAAGAAGCAGCGGGGGCGGAAGAAGCGGAAGTGATATTATGGGGCTAAATGAATCCGCACCCGCACCGACTTACTAATCGGACAGTTACTCCCCCGCGCCGTCACCCCGCTAGGCACCAGCACGTTCGCCTCCGGGAAGTAGGTAGCGATGCAGCCCCGCGGAATGGAGTAGGGCACTAATTGAAAGGTACGGGCCCACCGCTTCTGCCCGTCATACTCGCTCACCAGATCAACTACTGCACCCGCGACCCCGCCTAATTCAGTGAGATCCTGGGGATGGATAAAGACCACCCGCCGTTCATTATGCACCCCCCGGTAGCGGTCGTGCATGCCGTATACTGTGGTATTGTACTGATCGTGACTGCGCACCGTGGTCATCAGAAACTCACCCGGTTCGAGGGTGTGCGGATTCAGCTCGGTAGTCGAAAACTGTGCCCGTCCGTTCGAGGTGTCAAAGCGGCGCTCCCGCGGCCCGTTCGGTAGGTAGAAGCCTCCCGGCTGCCGCACCCGCTCAGTGTAGTCTTCGAAGCCGGGGATGCAGGTAGCGATGGCTTCCCGAATTAGGTCGTAGTCCTGGCAGTAGGCTGCCCAGGGTACGGTAGTCGCCGCCGGTGCTAGCGTAGCCTGGGCCAGTTCGCAGACAATCGCGCACTCGCTCTTCAGGTCCATATCGTCCACCTCCAGGACGCCCTTGCTGAGCTGCACCACGCCCATACTGTTCTCGCAACTTACGAATTGCTCGCCCGTTGCCTGTAGATCCCGCTCGGTGCGCCCGAAACACGGCAGGATCAGCGCCTCGCGCCCGTGCACGAGGTGCGAGCGATTGAGCTTGGTGGACACGTGTACGGTGAGGTCACAGTTGCGTAGGCCCCGGGCGGTCAGCTCGGTATCCGGGGTGGCGCTCACGAAGTTACCCCCCATCCCCATGAAGAATTTCACCCGGCCTTCCGCCATGGCGTGCATCGCCCTGACCACGTCGTACCCCTCTTCGGTGGGCGGTTCGAAGGCGTAGTGCTCGCGTAGCGCGGCGGCCAGCTCGGGCTTGAGTTTATCCCATATGCCTACCGTCCGGTCGCCCTGCACGTTGCTGTGGCCGCGCACCGGACAGATGCCCGCTCCGACCTTACCGATGCTGCCCTTTGCCAGCAGTAGATTGACCAGTTCTTTAATCGTGTCGACGCTGTTCTCGTGCTGCGTCAGCCCCATCGCGTAGCAAATGATGATACGCTCGGAGGCGTGGATCATCCCGGCGGCCTCGTACACCGCCCCGGCGGCTATACCGGTATTCGCGATGCATTCCTCCAGATCGGTAGCGGCAAGTTGAGCGGCCAGGGCGGGGTAGCCGGAGGTGTATTCGGTAATAAATTCCTGATCGAAATACCGGCCTGGTGCACCCTGCTCCTTATTGAATAAAATCGTGAGCCAGGCGCGTAGCAGCGACTGATCCTCGTTAATTTTGATCTGCAAAAACAGGTCGCTTAGTTCCGTTCCCCCGCTCACCAGTTTAAGTGGCCGCTGGGGATTCACGAAATCCATTAGCCCCACCTCGGGCAGCGGATTGACGCTGATCATCTTTCCCCCGTTCTCCTTCATCTTTTCCAGGGCCGACAACATACGGGGGTGGTTCGTCCCTGGATTTTGGCCCATACAGATGATCAGGTCCGCCTGGTGAATATCCTCCAAAGTCACGCTCCCCTTGCCCAGACCGAGCACTTCGGTCAGGGCCTTGCTGGTGCTCTCGTGGCACATATTAGAGCAGTCGGGCAGGTTATTCGTCCCGTATTGCCGCGCGAATAATTGATACAGAAAAGCGGCCTCGTTGCTGGTCCGTCCGGAGGTATAGAATACCGCCTCGTTGGCGTCCATTTGTTGCAGCTTACGTCCCATCAGCGCGAAGGCTTCTTCCCAGGTAATCGGGGTGTAATGCCGGGCGGCGGGGCGCAGGTGTATAGGGGTGGCGAGGCGTCCGCTCTTACCTAGCGCGTAGTCCGTCCACTGCCCCAGCTCGTCCACGCTGTGTTCGGCAAAAAACTCCGTTCCGATGCGGCGCTTTGTAGCCTCCTCGGCGATGGCCTTAACCCCGTTTTCGCAGTACTCCGCCAGGGGGGTGCGGTGGCCATCGGGGTCGGGCCAGGCACAGCCCGGGCAGTCGAAGCCCCCCTTCTGGTTGAGCTTGCTCAGGGTCTCGAGCCCTTCGCCCACGTGCATGTATTCGGTCACGTGCTGGAGCGAGTAGCGCAGGGCGGGCAGGCCGGCGGCGCGGCGGCTGGGTGCCTTAAGCTCCAGGTCGGTGAGGCGGGCGGGGGTGAGTTCGTTGGGCATGGGGCAGGGCGGGAGGTAGGGTGTACAAGGTACGGTTTACGGAAGCTTACCCCAAAGGTCGAGCGGCCTCCGGCCCGAGCAGAGCCGTGCTTCACATTATGTGTGCTCGGGCCGGAGGCCACTCGACCTTGGAGCGTGGTGTAATACTAAGTAATACGCTCAGGATGGGTATAGCAATTAAATCCCCCCGCTCGCACGAAGCCACAGAGGGTGATGCCCTGATCCTCGGCCAGCTCCACCGCAAGGCTTGACGGAGCGCCTACACTAGCTACGAAGGGGATACCCGCCATTGCCGCTTTCTGAAGCAACTCAAAACTGGCCCGGCCACTGAGCACTAGGATATATTCGTGTAATGGCAGAAAGTTCATGGTGTAATAATGACCGATCAGCTTATCCACCGCATTGTGCCGCCCCACATCCTCGGCGTGCTGTAGTAAGACGCCGGAGCGATCGAATAGGCCCGCCGCGTGGATACCCCCCGTTGTTGCAAACAGTTCCTGCGCAGCCCGCAGCCGGTCGGGTAGTGTAGGAAGTACCTCAGCCGGTACGGACCACGTGGCCGGTACCTGGGCAAAGGGCACGGTACTGTAGACCATCTCTAGCGAGGTCTTGCCGCACACTCCGCAGCTGCTCGAGGTGTACGAATGGCGTTCGATACGGCGGAGAGAGAGGGGGAGATGCTCGGGCCACGGCAGGCTCACCTTATTCGTTTGCACCTGCGCTCCGCCGCCGCCTACCCGATGGCCCGGGGGAAGTAGCCCCTCGGTAAACAGAAAGCCAATCGCCAGATCGAGATCGCGGCCCGGCGTACGCATCGTGATGGCTACCGGATGGGTGCGTCCCTGATGGATGAGCTGTATTTCCAGCGGTTCTTCCTCCGCTACGGTATCGGCGACCTGCCGCTTCGTCGTGGCTGTGAACCTAAGTGTTCGCAGCGGTTTACTACCCCGGGACGAATGCTGCATTTGTGTGTGAGTATCTTTGCCCCAAGTTAGAGCCTATGCCAACCGACAAGTTACAACGCGCCCTGGCGACGGCCGCGGCGCACTGCCGCAGCCAGTATCCCGAACTGAGCGACGCCGATGAGCGGGCAGCCTACGCCGCCTACCGAACGCATTTCGCTCAGCGTGAGGACGAGCCGCCCACCTCCGACCGGCCGGCCATGGATGATCTTCTGCTGACCCTTTGGGACGTGATTGTGGACCGGGAGGAACATGGCCTGGACGAGCCCGATGGAAACCTAGAGGACTACTACGCCGCCGCTTTTTCCGCCCTGCTTGCACCCGTCAAACCTGAGGAGCAGCCTAAGGAGCAGGACGAGGCCCCCATCGCGATGAGCGATCCCCCGGAGCAACAGCCCGATACGCCGGCACCGGTCATTAAGGACGATCATCTGGTCGACGTAGTTGAATCAGAGGATCACCAGGGGCAGATATTTACCGTGCGCATCAGTCTGGACGGAAGCAACCCCGAGATATGGCGTCGCGTGCTTATTCCCGCCGACGTGCCCCAGACCGAGCTCAGCTATATCATCCAGGCCGCCATGGGCTGGCGGGGTACGGATCAGTTTCAGTTCCTGCCGCCCCAGGAGCGGGAGCTGCCCACCAGCGGAGAGCCCCGGCTGCGCGACCTGCTTCCGGAAGTAGGTGACGACTGCGGCTACGAATTCGACCGGGGCGCCACCTGGTACCATCACCTTACCCTGGAGGAAATGGGTCACGCAGAAGGCAGACGGCACTATCCCGTCTGTACCGCCGGCCAGCGTGCCTGCCCACCCGAGGACGTAGGTAGCCTGCGTGAGTACGAGGAGATGATCAAAAAAATGAAGGACCCCACCAACGACGAGTACCGCGAAATGGCTGGCTGGCTCACCCAGGATTTTAATCCCGACGCCTTCAATATCGAGCAGGCCAATCTGAGGCTAAGCCGCCACGGACAGGTCGGCTTTCAGGCTGTCGTGTAGATTGGGTTTGTAGTCCGGCCGGGGAAGTGCTTATCTTCATCCCCGATCAACGACTACCCGTATGCGCTTTCTGACCACTTTCCTTCTGCTCCTGAGCGGCCTGGCCCTGACGGCCCAGGAAATCGACACCGCACTTTACTCCTCCCTGCAGTTCCGTAGCATCGGTCCCTACCGCGGCGGCCGCTCGGCAACTGTGACTGGTGTAGCCAATAAGCCCAACCTCTACTACTTCGGCGGAGCCGGCGGCGGCGTCTGGCAGACCAAGGACGGCGGGCAGACCTGGACCAATATCTCCGACGGCTACTTCGGTGGCAGCATCGGGTCGGTCACCGTCTCCGAGAGCGACAACAACGTCATCTACGTAGGCGGCGGCGAAGAGACCGTACGCGGCAACGTCAGTTACGGCTCCGGCATGTGGAAGTCGATCGACGGCGGTAAGACGTGGCAGCAGATCGGTCTGGAAAATGGCCGGCACATCGCGCGCGTCCGCGTCCATCCCCGTGACCCAAATCTAGTCTACGCAGCCGTCATGGGCGATCTGTACAAAGACACCGAGGAGCGGGGCGTCTACCGCAGCACGGATGGGGGCACTACCTGGGAGCGCGTCCTGTTTGCGGGCGCGGCCGCAGGTGCAGTGGACCTGAGCATGGACCCGTCTAATCCCCGCGTCCTATTCGCCAGCACCTGGCGTATCCGACGTACCCCCTACAGCCTGGAGAGCGGCGGAGAGGGTAGCGGGCTCTGGAAAAGCACCGACGGCGGCGACAACTGGACGGAGATCACCAGCAACAAGGGCCTCCCTAAGGGCATCTGGGGCATCAACGGCGTTGCCGTAAGTCCGGTAGATGCTAACCGGGTCTACGCCATCATCGAAAACGAAAAAGCCGGCGGGGTCTACGTCAGTGACGATGCTGGTGAGACCTGGTCGGCCCGTAGCGACGACCGCGCCCTGCGCCAGCGCGCCTGGTACTACACCCGCATCTACGCCGACCCCCAGGACATCGACGGGGTCTATGTGATGAACGTACAGTACCACCACAGCACTGACGGCGGTCGCACCTTCGAGGCCAGCAACGCCCCCCACGGGGATCACCACGATCTCTGGATTGCCCCGGAGGACAACGCGCGTATGATCATCGCCGACGACGGCGGGGCACAGGTGACCTTCGACCAGGGGGAGAACTGGAGTACCTACCACAACCAGCCGACCGCCCAGTTCTACCGGGTGGTGACCGACAACAGCTTCCCCTACCGGATCTACGGTGCGCAGCAGGACAACTCCACGGTCCGCATTCGCCACCGCACCGACGGCGGTACCATCGGCGAGTCCGACTGGGAAGAAACCGCCGGGGGTGAGTCGGCCCACATTGCCCCCGATCCCAACAATCCCGATATCGTCTACGGCGGCAGCTACGGCGGCTTCCTTACCCGCTATGACCATAGCACCAATCAGGTCCGCGCCATCAACGTCTGGCCCGATAATCCCATGGGCTACGGCGCCGAGGGCATGAAGTACCGTTTTCAGTGGAACTTCCCCATCTTCTTTAGCCCCAACGACCCGGAGGTGCTCTACACCACCAGTCAGCACGTGCACCGGTCCACCGACGAGGGGGAGACCTGGGAGATCATCAGCCCCGACCTGACGCGTAACGAGACCGATAAACTACAGAGCAGCGGTGGACCCATCACACAGGACAACACCGGTGTCGAGTACTACGCTACGATCTTTGCCGCCACCGAAAGCAACAAGGAGCCCGGGGTACTCTGGACCGGTAGCGATGACGGGCTCATCCACGTCACCCGCGACAATGGAGAAACCTGGACGGATGTCACCCCCGCCGACGCCCCGACGTACATCATGTGGAATAGTCTGGACGTAGACCAGCGGGGCACGGGTGGCGTATACGCCGCCGGCACGGCCTACAAGCTAGGTGACTACACGCCCTATCTGTACCATAGCAGCGACTACGGCAAGACCTGGCGGCGTATCGACGCCGGGATCGACCGTGAGCACTTTACCCGCGTGGTACGGCAGTATCCCGGTAACCCGGAAGTGCTGTTTGCCGGTACGGAAAGCGGCCTATACATCAGTATGAACGACGGCAACTCCTGGCGCAAGTTTCAGCAAAATATGCCCATCGTGCCGGTGACCGACCTGACCGTCAAGGATGATGATCTCATCGTCGCCACGCAGGGACGTAGCTTCTGGATCATGGATGATCTAACCCCGCTACAGCAGCTCGGCACGGTAGCGAAGAATGCCGATTTCCACCTCTTTAAGCCCGCCGACGCCTGGCGTATGGGAGGTAGTAGCCGCAGCAGTCGGACCGAAGGCCAGAACCACCCCGGCGGCGTAAACTTCCACCTTTACCTGAGCGAGGAAACGGCCAAGGACACTATGCCCATGCAACTGGCCATCCTACAGGATGGCGATACTATCCGCAGTTGGACCTCCACCGCCGAGGAGAAGGAGGACAAGCTCGAGCTAAAGGCCGGGGGGCAAACCGTGAACTGGGACTTGCAGTACCCCGACGGGGTCAAGGTGCCCGGTATGATCCTGTGGTGGGCCGGCTCCAGTGGTCCCATGGCATTACCGGGTGAGTACACCGTAGCCTTCAAGGTAGGCGAGCGGGAGCAAACCCAGCCCTTCACCATCAAGGCCGACCCCCGGGTGCAGGCCAGTGAGGAAGACCGCACCGCCCAGTTCGAATTCATGAAGGAGGTACAGGATAAGACGAGCGAGGCCCATCAGGTCATCCTCGATCTACGCAAGGTGCGCGATCAGATCAAGGACTTCCAGGAGCGGATCGACGACGAGGAACTCACCGACTACGGCAAGCAGCTCATCGACAGCCTCACCGCCATTGAGGAAACCCTCTACCAGACCAAGAACCGCAGTGGGCAGGACCCCCTGAACTACCCCATCCGGCTGACGAATAAGCTCGCCCACCTGAACAGCCTTACTGGCATCGGCACCTACCGCCCCACGGCGGCCGCCTACGCCGTCAAGGACGAGCTCACCGCCGCCATCGACGCTGAGCTGGCCAAGTACCGCCGCATCGTGGCCGAGCAGGTGCCTGAGTATAATCGCATGATCCTGGATCGGGAGGTGGAGGTGATTTCCGCCCCCACGGCCAAGAAAGTATCCCGCAAGTAGTAGTCATGGCTTAAGCCGCAGTACTCCACCGTATAGCCTGGAGTAGTGCCACTGAAGCCACCACTACGGCTTACTGCTTCACAAACGACTGAATCTGCGGGGTGAGTCCCTCACCCAGAATTCGTAGATAGTACGTAGCACGCGGTAGATTTGCCACATCTAGGTAGCTAACTCCTTTGTGGCTACTAGCAATGACCTGCCGCAGCACCACCCGGCCGTACAGGTCGAGTACCTGCGCTTCGGAGGCGGTGGCCGCACCACTTAGTACGAAGGCGAGCCGGTCGGTCACGGGGTTGGGGTAGAGCGAGAGACTGGGTGCAGTTGCTAATAGCTCCGGTTCATTGGCAGAAAAAGTCTTTGCGGCAAAGTTCCCGGTAGCGGACGATCCGCCACCACAGTTTGTAGCCTCTTTCCCTAATCCACTCGGCGCGCTAGCCTGCATACCGAGGTATAGCTTGTCGAGCTGGGTACCCGATTCGCGGGGTGCCACTCGAATGGTGTGCTGTCCGGGGGAGAGGGACAAATTTACTGGCTGACTATCGTCGTTCACCTCTCGCCAGCCAAAACCGTCCGTCAGTAACTGCGACCCATCGAGGCTTCGCCAAAATTTGATCCAGCTTCCATTGTCTACGCTGACCCAAAAGGAATTTTTACCGGTGGCTCCGGGGGCCGGGGTATCCATCCGAAAGTACAGCCGGTAGCTGCCGCCCTCCGTCAGATCGACGGTATAGGTGAGCAGCTCAGCGGAATTATTGCCCTCCGGTACGGGCTTATTCGCGTTGCCGGGGTAGACTAGGTAGGCTCCCTGGGAAGCACCGCTGTTCGTCACACGACTCCAGTTGCTGCCGGTGGTAGTGCACTCGGCTTCAGCCCAAAGTTCGGTAGTTGCACTTGGGGTCGGGGACTGGGACGACTGTCCGATCACTTCAAGGGCGGAAAGCTTGGGCTGATCGATACCTCCCGCGGCTGCTGAAGCGTCGAAAAAGAGGTCCACCGCCCCGTCCGATACCTGCACGGTGTACTCCTTGACCACTAGGGTCTGGGGTCCCACATCGGCGTTTATGTCATAGTTGTCGAGCACCTTACTGCCTTCGAGGGTGACATCGAATACCCGATTGCCCGTACCATTAGATCCGCCACCGTTCGCACCAAAGTAGATTTCGGCGAAGTGTAGCCGCACGGTATACTGGCCGTTGGGCACGGGTACGCGGTAGCAGTACTGGAAGGGCGCGTTGGAGCTCCGCTCAGTTTGGTAGAGCGCCGGTACGGCAGCGGCGGTATTGGTATAGCTCTTACCGCCGGTGAAATTGCCGTCGGCGGCGAACTGCTCACCCTGGTGGGTGAGTGCCGGCCCGCCGGCGTTGATGCGGATCGCCGTCACTGGCGTCGGATCGGGCTCAGGAGTTGGCGCACCGCAGTTGGTGGCTGCCTCCCCCATCCCACTCGGTCCTACCCCAGAATTAGTCAGGTAAAGTTTGTCGAGTTGGGTACCGTCTTCCCGGTAGGCAAAGTCGATCGTCACCTCACCGGCCGGTAATGCGAAGGGGCTACCGAGCACCTCGCGCCAGGCGAAGGCGGTACCTGTTTCGAGGTTCTGCCAGTACTTGATCCAGCCACCGCCGTTTACCCGGACCCAGAAGGAGTCGTCCTGTCCGCTTGGCGCTTTCAGCCGGGCAAAGAGTTGGTAGCTTCCACTGCTTTTGGTGGAGGTAATGAACCTCACGCGGTTAGCGGGCACGTCGGCCGGGGCGGAGTCGTAGGTGTTGTTACCGGCGGCAACGGTTACGTAGCTTGCACCGGAGGCCGCGTTGTCCTGCTTGGTCTGCCAAAGCGTGCCCACCGCAGCGCATTCGGCTTCTAAGTAGGTGCTTACCTGTTCGCCGCCGGGGGTGCCCGGTTGGTCTGCGCCGGTGACGGTCAGCTTGATGGTCAGAGTAGCGGCTTGGTAGCCCGCAGATGTTGCTGTGAGGGTGTAACTGTAGGTGCCATTTGCTAGTCCCGCTGACGAGGCCGTGACCTCAATTTCGGTAAACGATTCACGGGCGTAGCCATTAGTCCGATCAAGACTCAGCCAGCCCGGCAGTCCGTCGGTAGCGATACGAAAGGGAGCACCCTGCTCCCCGTTCAGGTTGGATAGAAGGACCTCGGTCTTTTTCTCCTGGGTACCGTTTAGCGCGATGCTCAGGGTGCCGGGGTTGAAGGCCAGGGCCGGTGAGCCGGCTGCGGTGTATTGTTTGACCCGCGTGGTTTTGATGGGCGTACCGGTACCCGGTGCACCGCCGTTTACCACGTACAGGTCGCCGCCATACACCCGAGCACCCGGAGCAAGCAGGGCAAGGGGTAGCGCCATACCGTCGATCACGGTCCACTTATTGGAAGCGGGATCGTACTCCCAGACGGTCTTGCCGTTCGTTTGTCCCCCGACGACCACGATTCTATCATTATGGACGAAGGTGCTGGGCTCGATGTGAGATTGTACCCCCGGCAGATCGGCCAGCCTGGTCCACTTGTCGGTGATCGGATCGTAAACGTGTAGCAATTTGTTGTTGACCCCGCCCCCACAGCCATCGTGGCCGTTCTGTCCGCCTACGGTGTATAACTTACCGCCGTACACGACCGTACCGAAGTGTACACGGGGCATCGGCATGGGGGAGCGCGTAGTGTAGTCCTGCCAGCCGGCAGCCGGTTGATCCAGATCGTACACCAGGTGAATGTTGACATCACAAGAAGCATTCTCGTCGAAGCCCCCCACGTAGTGGAGTTTGCGCCCTAGCCGGCCCAGTCCACCGCCGCCGCGCCGCAGGGGCAGACTAGGCCCCTTGCTCCAGCTGTTATTGGTGATGTCGTATATCCACACGGCATCGGTCACCGGTCCGGGGTTATCCCCTACGCGGCCACCGACCAACCACACCTTATCGTCGACTACGGCGACGCCCTGGTGGGTCACCGCGGTCGTTGCTCCGCCTACGGTAGGCATGGGCGCGAGGGACGTCCAGGTGTTCGTGGCTGGGTTGTACTTATCTACTGTGTTAGCAATCTTGATATTAGGCTTGAAGCCGGTAAACACATAGTACTCGCCGCCGTAGGTCACCAGTTGCGCCTCGGACTTTTCCAGGAGCGACTGATTGATAGTAGTCCAATTAGGATAATCGGTACCTCCTAGACCGTTGTACGAGAAGGCCTCCATGAATACCTCACCGGCAGTGATCTCGGTGCCGCCCTTTGTTTTGGAACCAGCAGCCAGGTACACTCCACCCTCGTAGACGATGGCCTGCGTGGCGTGCCGTTGTAGCACGAGGTCCTCGGCCCGTCGCCAGGTGCCCGTGGCCGGGTTAAGGACCTCGGTGACGGCAAGGGCCAGGTTGTTGGGCGGGTTATTCTCTACTTCTCCGCCAATTACTAGCAGCTCGTTGTTCAACACGGCCGTAGGGGCACCGGCGCGCGCGGTGGGTAAGGGCGCGGGAAGGGAAGCCCCACTGAGCCACTTTTCGGTGGTCAGGTCAAAAACGTCTACGGCCTTTTCGGTATCCGAAAACGTGCCGGCAGGGGCCCCAAACTTAGAGCGCCGCCCCCCGGCTACGTAGAGCTTATCACCGATCACCTCGGCAAAGAAGTGGTCACGCGCGTGGGGTGCATTCGGTAGTACCGTCCAGACATTGGTAGCTGGATCGTACTTATCCGTCCAGCTCACGTTAGCGGGCGTCGTACCGTCGGCTAGGAAAGCGCTGTGCCCGTTGCGGTTGCCGGCCACGATGTAAAACACATCATTGTAGAGCACCACCCCGCTGGAGCCGCGCCGTCGGTTAGCCGGTATCGTAGCGCCGGTGGTGAGCTTGTCCTGCTGCGGGTCGTAAATCAGCACGTTGGTGAGCGGGTTCTCAGCGGGGTAGCCCCCCGTAAGGGCTCCAAGTAGATAGATCTTACCCCCGTAGGCCTGCGCCTGAAAGTGGTGCACGTCATTTAGAAAGGTGCCGGTGTTGCTCCAAACTTTAGTGGCAGGATCGTACACCTGAATCCGTTTGTTGCCCCGCCCCCCCATAAGGTAGAACAGGTCGCCAACGCGGACGAACGCCGACTCGTGCCGTTTCTCCGGAGTGGAGCCCGTAGTGGCTACCTGCGTCCACTGTCCACTCTGCGCGCTCAGCGGCAGGCTCAGTAGTGCGGTGAAAAATAACAGACACAAAAAGCGTAGTGAGAGGACATAGGCGTCCCGAGTAGTGTGTGGTTGCATAGTGTTACATTGTGTTGTCTTAGGAGGCAAGGACCTACCTAAGCGGGGTGTGTTCTTTACAAAGATAGGATGCGGCTACACTTTGTGCACCACTCTTCCTGGCAATCACGGGGATAAGGGCCTACTAAGGCGTAATTAGCAGTATTTGCTACGTATTTAATCCGCTAATGCCTGATATACCAGCTGCTGCATCATCTCGAAGTGATAGCCGGAAAAAGGGGACCGTTGCGACATCAAGATGGCAATCATATCCTCCGCCGGGTCGATGAGGAAATAGGTACAGTACGCCCCACTCCAGTAGAATGCACCTGCGGACCCCGCCACATCCGCCGCCGCCGGGTCGGTGACCACCCCGAAGCCTAGCCCAAAGCCCTGCCCCCGCTCGCGCAACTCACCCACATGGTTCATCGTCATCAATTCCACAGTCTTGCGGCTCAGGTACCGCCGGCCGTCCAGCTCCCCCCCGTTGAGTAGCATCTGGCAAAACCGCAGGTAGTCTGCCGCGGTGGAGTACAGTCCGTGCGTACCGCCGTATACCGTATTGCCACTCGTTGGTAGCTGAAAACCCGCCAGCTGCACCACGTCCTCTACCATGCCGTGGTTGGCTACCACCCGCTGCGTCTGCTCCGCCGCTACGTTGTAGCCCGTATCCTCCATCCCCAGGGGGTCCAAGAGCCGCTGCTGCAAGAACTCCGCCGCCGTCATGCCGGAGAAGTGCTCGATCAGCCGCGCCAGTACGTCCGGTGACGCACTGTAGTACCACTGCGCGCCCGGCTGGCTGACCAGGGGCAGACTAGCCAGCGTACGCACCCGGTCTGCGATAGCGGCCTGCGGCTGGTAGTACATAGCCTGGGCGAAGGCATTGTCGAACGGCGTGCCCGCGAGCCCGTGACTGAAGCCCGCCGTATGCGTCAGGAGTTGCACGATGGTAACCTTGGAGTCCGCCGGGTCGGTGGCTACTTCCAGTCCCTCGTTTACGTTGCGCGCCACCCGCAGCTCACTAAACTCCGGCAGGTACTGGGCCACCCGGTCCCGCAACCGGAAGTGCCCCTCCTCGTACAGCATCATAAAGGCCACCGACACGATCGGCTTGGTCATGGACATGATGTGGTATACCTGGTTTTCCTCCAGGGCTGTGCCCGTTTCTACGGTGCTTGTTCCCAGGACCTCGTGGTAGCCCACCTCGCCGTTGCGGTAGATGATTGCCTCGGCCATTGGCAGGCGTCCATCCGAAATTTCGTTCTGTAGCCACGCGGTATACCGCGTAAGTCCAGCTTCTGAGAGTCCTGCCTTGTCCGCACTTTCTTGCGCGGCCGCAGGTGCAAACCAATAGATGAAGAACAGAAGGAATAGGCTAGGGCGCATCGGTCGGAGATTTGGGAGCTCGTCTCCAAGGTAATCCACACGACGCAAAAGCCCCGCCCGTCAGGAGACGGGCGGGGCCTTCGTACGTGGAAACCGTAAGGGCTAGTTGCTCGTACTATTCACGACCGCAGTAAAGGCCGTGGGGTGGTGCATAGCCAGATCGGCCAGTACTTTGCGGTTGAGTCCGACGCCGGCGGTGCTCAGACCGTGCATAAGCTTGGAGTAGGTCGTACCATTCTGGCGGGCGGCGGCATTGATGCGTGCGATCCACAGCCGGCGAAACACCCGCTTCTTGTTGCGGCGATCGCGGTAGGAGTAGCCCATACCCTTATCGACGGCATTCTTAGCTACGGTATAGACCTTGGAGCGGGCACCGAAGTATCCCTTGGCGGCCTTGAGGATGCGCTTGCGGCGCGCGCGGCTGGCTACCGCATTTACTGAACGTGGCATATTCGCTTGGTTTTAGTACAGCACGGAGACCGGTTATGGTTCTTGGGACCCGCACTCTCGTTAAAAATTTACTTACACAGCAGGCGCTTGATACGCTTCTCGTCGGCCTCCGAAACCAGGGCCGCATCCCGCAGGCGCAGTTTGGCTTTCTTCGACTTGTTGCGCATCATGTGCGAGGTGTAAGCCTGGAAACGCTTCACCTTACCGCTACCGGTAATCTTGAACCGCTTCTTCGCACTGCTGTGCGTCTTCATCTTAGGCATGGCACCGTTTTTTACAAATGGAGCGCAAAGGTAGGGAAAGATTTCGATATTATCTTCCCCCCATGCGACTGCTACTTATCCTACTCCTTTGCCCTTTTCTCCTGCCCGCCCAGTGGAAAGAACAGCTGATTGACCTCGGTGCCGACACCATGCATTATCTGGTCAGCTATCCGGAGGGCTACGAGCAGGACACCGCCGACTGGCCCCTGGTCCTATTCCTTCACGGCGGCGGTGAGAGCGGGGCGGACCTGAGCTCCGTAAAGCGCGGCGGGCTCCCCCAGCACATCACCGAGGGGGAGCAATTTCCCTTCATCACCCTGGCCCCCCAGAACCGGCTGGGCCACGGCTTCTGGGACCTGGTCGGCCTCACCCAGCTCCTGGACGACTTCACCGCCCACCAGCGCGTCGACGCCCACCGCATCTACCTCACCGGGGCCAGCCGTGGCGGGCTCGGGGCCTGGATGCTCGCCATGCAAAACCCCGGCCGCTTTGCCGCCCTGGCCCCGGTCTGCGGTGCGGTGCCACATTCCTACGCCGTCTGGATCGAAGAAGACCTGCCGATTTGGATCTTTCACGGTACGGACGACCAATCCATCTACCCCTCTGAAACCATTGCCATGGTCGAGCAGCTCCGGCAGAAGAATATGAAGCACCCGGTGAAGCTCACCATGTACGAGGGGGTGGCCCACAATGCCTGGGACTATGCCTACGCCGATCCGGAGCTCTATAAGTGGTTATTGGCGCAGCGGCGCGACTAGGGTTGTAGTCGTTGCTCTACGAAGGCGCGCACGACGGCCAGGCCCATGTTGAAGTCGGTGTTGTTGTTGACGATCAGGTCGGCGCGCTCCATGTGGGGCTGCACGTACTTCTCGTAGGCCGGTAGTACGTGGTGCTCGTAGCGGTACAGCACGTCGTCCAGGGGGTAGTTGCGCTCGACCCGGTCGCGCTTGATGCGGCGCACGACCTTGAGGTTGTCCTTGGCGTGGAGGAAGAGCCTAAGGTCAAGCAGTTTACGCACCTCCTTGTAGTGAAAGACAAAGAGCCCCTCCACGATGATCACCGGGGCGGGGTGGAAGGTGAGCATGCGCGCCTCGGCCAGCTCGTTGTTAAAGACGTACTCGCGGCGGTGCACGGTTTTGCCCTCGATCAGGAGCTTCAGGTCGCGCACGAATTCCTTGCGGTGGATGGAGCCCGGCCGGTCGAAGTTGTGCACGCCCCGCTCGTCCTTCTGCTGTTTTTCGCGGGGCACGTAGTAGTCGTCCATGCTCAGCAGGCACACGCGGTCGTCGGGCAGGCCCTCCCGCAGCTGGCGGATGAAGGTGGTCTTGCCGGAGCCCGAGCCGCCGGTGATG
Source organism: Neolewinella sp. (assembly GCF_965214665.1). Taxonomy (GTDB): domain Bacteria; phylum Bacteroidota; class Bacteroidia; order Chitinophagales; family Saprospiraceae; genus Neolewinella. The sequence goes on from NZ_OZ243970.1 coordinate 335,544, forward strand.
CCGATGAGAAAAGGTGTAGTCATCGAGGCACCAAGGTAGTACATAGGCGCCCCGATAGCTATCGGGGGCGGGTGCAATGATCTATGTACCTTGCACCTTACCCAAGTCGTGCCATGCCCACCTTTTTGTATGATTTGTTCCGTACCCTGTTGGGAATGAGCGTCATGCTTGGGGTATGTTATGTTTTTAGCGCCAACCGGCGGGCCATCGACTGGAAATTGGTGGGTATCGGGGTGGCAATGCAGTTCGTGCTGGCGGTGCTCATTCTAAAGGTGAATGGGGTGAGTACGGTATTCGACTACGTAGCGGCGGGCTTCCGCAAGACACTGGAATTTACGGCGGCCGGCTCGCAGTTTTTGTTCGGTAGCATTGTGACCGACTTCGATAGCTTTGGCTACATCTTTGCCTTCCAGGTACTGCCGACGATCATCTTCTTCTCGGCGCTTTCGGCGGTGCTGTACTACTTCGGTATCCTGCAGCGGGTGGTGTACGGACTGGCGTGGCTACTGAGCAAAGCGATGGGACTGAGCGGACCGGAGAGCCTGGCTGCCGCTGCTAACGTATTCATCGGACAGACTGAGGCCCCCCTGGTCATCAAGCCTTACCTGGAGCAGATGACGCGCTCGGAACTGCTGTGCGTGATGGTGGGTGGTATGGCTACCATTGCGGGTAGTGTATTTGTGTCCTACATCGGCTTTCTGGGGGGGACGAGTCCGGAGAGTCAACAGTTCTTTGCGCGCCACCTGCTTACGGCCAGCATAATTTCTGCGCCGGCGGCCATCGTCTGCGCTAAGATGCTCTTGCCCGAGGACCGCCGTGAGCTCGCCGCTGCGACCGGCACCGCGAACGCCAGCCCCCACGAGGCTAAAAAGCCCGACCGCGACGAGCGGCTGGAGATGGCGGCCGACGACAGCAATAACCTGCTCGACGCGATCAGCCGCGGCACCACCGACGGACTCCGCCTGGCCGTCAACGTAGGGGCCATGCTGCTGGTCTTCACGGCCTTTATCTATATGCTCAACGTCTTCTTCGTGGGCGGCACCGACCTACTCAATGACTTCGCCCGCTGGGCCGGCCTGACCGAGGCGGACTGGAACGAGGCCATCGCCACCGCCACCCAGGGACGTTTCGAGGGTTTTAGTTTCACCTACCTGCTGGCCCTACTCTTTGCTCCCGTAGCCTGGATCATCGGCGTACCCTACGCCGACATCACCGTGATCGGCCAGCTGCTGGGACTCAAGACAGTAATCAACGAGTTCGTGGCCTACGATACCTTCCGCACCGTGCAGGCTTCGGGTATCACGCTAAGTCCTAAAAGTGTACTCATTGCCGCTTACGCCCTCTGTGGCTTTGCTAACTTTGCCAGTATCGGCATTCAGGTGGGGGGCATAGGGGCCATCGCGCCGGGGCAGCGCAAGAACCTGACGGAGCTGGGGTTGATTTCGCTACTGGGGGGTACGGTGGCTTGTTTGATGACTGGGACGGTGGCTGGATTATTTTACTAGTACCCCGGATTGTTCTCGGTGATGTTAGGATTGTTATCGAGTTCTCCCCGTGGGATTGGGTTGATGAGTTGGGGGTTATCCCAACTAACCACTTCATCGTCGAGGGTGGGATTACGGAACTTCGTCCAGGTCCGCTTGCGGCGCATCAAATCGTACACCCGGTCGCCCTCGAAGGCCAGTTCCCGGCGGCGTTCCTCTAGGATGGCATCAACGAGTGCGTCTCCGGTAGCTTCGGAATCGGTATAGGCCGCGTCGCGTCGGCTCGCAACAGCGTCCAGATCTGCTCTTGCGCCGTCCTCGTTGCCCAGTTCCGCCCGGGCCTCGGCCCGAATCAAGTAGACGTCGGACAGTCGCATGATTTTGATGTAGTCTTGTCCGGTCTCTCCTTCCGGGTACTTGCCTACGGGAAAGAGCGCATCTTCTTCTCCCCCGACCCGCTGGCCGCGCACGATGAAGCTACGCCGATAGTCTGTATCGCTGTAGGAGCTTAGCAGGTCCTCGGTTGCGAGCACATCGCCATAGCCATCCTGATCAATGATGCCACCGATCGAATTCGTGCCCAGATTGTCGGTGCCGGTATTGACCAGGGCAAAGAGATCCTCCGAACCGAAATTCATACCCCATGACCCGAACCAGGCGGCGCTGTCGGCGTAGAGCGTGTACTCACCACTTTCGATGACGGCGGAAGCGAGCGTTTCTGCGTTCTGCCAGTCCTCTTTATAGAGGTGCACCTTGGCTAGCAGCGCCTGGGCCGCCGCCGCTGAGAGCCGACCGTCGGTTTGGGTATTCATTAGTTGGATGCCCATTTCTAAGTCGGCAATCACTTGGTTGTAGACCTCAGCGACGGATGCGCGGGGGGGCGAGACCAGCTCACCGGTCGTCCCTTCGTTATTTAGGGGTACGCCTGGACTCTGTCCATTGTCGTTCGTATAGGGCTGGGCGAATAGTTTTACCAGGTTCCAGTATGTCAGACCGCGCTGGGCGTGGGCTTCGCCGAAGAGCTGTTGCGCCTGATCGGTTTCGGTGCTCAGAAAGGTAGCGTCAGGGTAACGTTGGATAATATTGGAAGCATTGACGACCGCCGAGTAATGCTGTAGCCACTCATCACCGACCCGGCCGTCGAGGTCGACAAGGGTGAATTGATCGTGCTGTTGGAAACGACCTGCGTTGTTGAAGCTAATGTATGCGTTATCTCCCCGCAACTCGGGAAGCAAGGGTAGGTCCCATCCGTACATATTAGGATTCTGAAAATTACTGTAGATCCCGTTGACGGCGGCGCGTAGGGACGTGAGGTCTTCCACGGCATTGTCGATCGAGAGATCCTGCTGCGGGGTCTGCTCAAGGAACTCTTCGGAACACGAGGTGACAACCAGGAGGCCGATGCCGAGCAGGACGAGTCGGGAAAAAGAATTCATGGTAGATAGGCTTAGTGAGGAGGGGATTAGAAAGAGGCATCCAAACCAAAGGTGATCGTCCGGGGAATAGGCACCTCTTGGTCGATGATGCCACTGGCGTCGCTTCTTGGATCGCGCTCCAGCCGATCGTCCTTGGTGTAGATAGCGAGGTTGCTCGCCTGGGCGAAGAGTCTCAGATTGCCGATTTTGAGTCGTTGGCGAACGGCATCGGAAAACGAATACGAGAGAATGACGTCGCGGAGGGTGATATACGATCCGTCGTAGAGAAAGCGGGTAGAGCGATTCTGCGAGTTGCGGTTTCGGTTCAGGATGAACTGCGGGGTATCCGTAACGTCGCCGGGTTGTTGCCACCGGCGGTCGTATACCGATCGGGCGATGTTGCGCGTCGTGTTGAACCCGCCCGCCCCGTCGGTGTGGGTAAAGCTGTGCCAGCTGTGGAGGATCTTTTGACCGTAGCGGTAGTTGACCTGTACGGCCAGCGAGATGCCCCTGAAGGAGAAGGTGTTCCGCATGCCGCCGAAAAAGTCAGGGTCAGAGGTGCCCTGCTGGTATTCGTCAGCTTCGTTGTAATTGGTAGTCACTTCGGACTCCGTTTCATCGGTATACCACTGGGGTTCTCCGGTCTGTGGGTTTACACCGGCATACCCCTGAAAGTACCAAGTGTTCCAGGGTTGACCAACGGCCCGGTAGCGCGACCCGTCAGCAAAGTCTCCTTCGGGGAGGGCAATGACTTGATTTTTGTTAGTCGTAAAGTTGAGGCTGGTCGTCCAGGTAAAGCCATTATCGGGGCTAATAATGTTGCTGGTGTTCAGCGCGATCTCAATTCCACGGTTGCGCAGCTCGCCAATGTTTGAGATTATCTCCTCCACGCCATTCACGCGGGAAACCGGACGGTTAAAGAGCAGCGAAGAGGTGCGCCGGCTATATACATCGAGCGTCAGGTCGACACGGTTCCAGATCCCAAAATCGAGGCCGACATTGAAGGGCTTATTGGCTTCCCAGGTCAGGGTGGGATTGGCAAGCTGATCCAGGAGAATGCCGGGGTTGTCCTGGTAATCGTTTCCCGAAGCATACAGCCCCCGGGAGGCGAAGTCCTCGATACCCGACTGGTTTCCGTTCTGGCCGTAGCTACTACGCAGCCGGAGGGTATGGATGATTTCGTTCTCCGATAGGAAACCGAAGCGGTCGAGGTTGATACCGAGACCTACGGAATAGAAGTTGGCGTATCGGTTGTCTGCACCGAAGCGGGAAGACCCATCGCGCCGGAAGGTAGCGTTGGCATATACCAGTCCGTTGTAGTTGTAATTGCCGTTGAAAAAATAGCCCACCAGACTATTGGTGGTTTTCTCTCCCGCGATGAAGTCGGGAATCGAGCCGTTGCTCTGCGTCCGCAGACTGTTGAACGCGAAGTTCCGAATGCCCGATTGCGTGAAGTTGCGGTCGAATTGTTGCGCTTCCATGCCTACGGTCAGGTCGATGCCGTGGAGGTCGTTGATCCGCGTCTTGTACTTTAGCATATTGCGGACGAGCCAGTTATTCTGGATGTCGTTATCGGATTCTGCGTAGCCATTGTCGGCGGCCCCGGTGCCGAAATCGGAAATGAAAAAGGTTTCATCACGCCCCCGCACCGAATTATAGCTGAGGTAGGGCTCGTAGGTGAGACCACTGATGAAGGGCAGCCTTACCGTTGCATTAATCGCACCGAGCAGGTTCAGAATATCCGAGGTTCTATCGTTCTCCAGGATCTCGCCAACCGGGTTGTAACCTGCATTAAACGAGGTATTGTACGACCCGTCTTCGTTGTAGACCGGGACGGTGGGCACGATGCGGAAAATCGACCGCACGGGATTTGCAAAAAATCCCCCGGTAGGGACGGTATTCTGCGCGGTTTGTGAGATACTGGTGTTGACGTTTACGTCGAGCCAGTCCGCAAGTTGGGTAGTCAGGTTGAGCCGCCCGCTGTACCGCTTGAAATCGGTGCCTATTATGGTACCCTGATTGTTCTGGTAGCCGGCACTTACGAAGTACTGAGCCGCCTCGCTCCCTCCGCTGGCCGAGAGGTTAGCCGTGGTAAAGTTGCCCCGGCGGGTTATGACATCGAACCAATCTGTGTTGACCGAAGGGTCTACGCCGGCCGCGGCAATGAGTTCGTCGGCCTGCTCCGCGGAAGTTGCCGTACCTGCGTTGATGAGCCCTTCGCGTAATAATTCAATATACTCCGGAGTTGTAAGCGGTTTGATCTTGTCGCCGAGGGAGACGTCGGTGACGCCCTGTTGAATGTTCGCGTTAATCTTGGCCTTACCACTCACTCCCCGTTTGGTCGTGATGACAATGACGCCATTCGCCGCCCGTGATCCATAGATACTTGTTGCCGAAGCGTCTTTCAGCACTTGGATATCGGCGATGTCCTGAGGATTGATGCCCGCCAGCGGAGTACTCGTCGTACTTTCATTGCCGATATTACCAGTGAAGACGGGTACCCCATCGATCACATACAGCGGGGTAGCACTGGCATTAATGGATCCCAATCCACGAATACGGACGTCCTGAAACGCTCCGGGTTGTCCGCTTCCCTGCGTAACCTGGAGCCCGGCTACGTTACCATCCAGGCTTTCCTGAAAGTTGGTACGGGGCACAGTAGCTACCCGGTTGATGTCTACCTTCGATGCGGCGCCGGAGAAGTTGTTGAGTGCAGTCTCCCCATAACCGGTTACGACCACCTCCTGGAGCAATTGCGCTGAGGTTAAAAGAACGATATCGACTACGGGAACCTCTACACTAACTGGGATCTCCTGAGTGGCAAAGCCGGTATACGAGACGACCAAAGTAGCCGAGTTGCGCGGAATCGAGAGGCTAAACATTCCGTCGATATCAGTGACCGTACCAGTCGAGGTATTCGCGATGAGGACTGTGGCTCCAATCACCGATACACCCTCTTCGTCAACGATCGTGCCCGTGACGGTAAACTGCCCCTGTAGGGAATTGATCCCGCAGAAAATAGCAGCTAGTAACAGCAGCTTGTGTAGTTGTTTACGTTTCATAAGGCAGATGTTGACTAGTAGTAAGATACATAGGAGACCGACACACCGGTCCCCCAACTATGAGCTTTAAGGTAGGTAAAACATCCGGCTACTAGGGTGATATCCCATACTGTGATCTATGAAGGGGTGAGAATGAACGCTACCAAATTGCTATAAGACTTGGCATTTATTCAATTCAGCAAATTTTCGTATCACGGGTGAGCCTTACCGGCAAGAAAAATTCCATCCCGTTCGCCGGTAACTGATCCCAATATTTTTTCACTGAAACTAAGCTACCTTGCCGGTTCACTTTATTGCACCCGCGTACTCGCCCGTCTCCTTATGTTACGATACATCACGCGCCGCCGCTCCGTGTTTCCACAGTTTTTCACCGATCAACCGATCGAACGGACGGTAATAGAGGACTTGATTCAAGCCGCCAACCTAGCCCCCAGCCACCGCAAGACCGAGCCTTGGCGCTTTCGGGTGTACCAGGCTGCGGGCCGCGACCAGCTGAAGGACGAGCTGCTCAAAGTCTACGGGCGCGAACGGGAAGATGCCGGGGCTGTCGCTGAGAAATTCGGAAAGAAGATCGCGCAGTCGGCCGCCGTGCTGCTGATCTTCCTGCACCGCGACCCGCAGGAGAGCGTACCGGAGTGGGAGGAGATTGCCGCCGTCGGCGCTGCCGTGGAAAACCTCTGGCTGAGCCTGGACCAGTACGGACTGGGGGGGTACTGGAGCAGCCCCGGCTTCGTGTGCGGCGGCTACGGCGCCTGGCCGGGCGCTGCGGCCAACGAGCGCTGTCTGGGGATGTTCTACCTGGGCTATGCCGATGCGCCGGACCTACCCCGGCCGCGGGGGGATTGGCGGGAGAAGGTGCACTTCGTGACCGAAAATTAAAGGGCTGCAGTGTGAGTTGAATGTCGCATCTTACCCCCTATGCGCCACCAGCTATTTAACGTAGACACTGCCCTGCTCACCACCCGCTGTGTCGTACGCCGTTTCCGCGAGCACGACGGTAAGGCCTTCTACAAGCTGCTGGATAATAACCGAGACTACCTCCTCGATCACTTTCCCTACCTCATGGCCGAGGCCGGTAAGTCGCGTAAGGGGGCCGAGATATTCGTGCGCGAGTGCATTGCCGAATGGCTGCTACAGCAGCGCTACGCTATGGGCGTGTGGTCCAATGAAACCACGGAGCTGATTGGCTTCGTGCAGGTCTTCAGCATCGACTGGGCCGTACCGAGTGGCGAACTGGGCTTCTTCATCGACCGCGAGTTTATCCGTCAGGGCATCATGACCGAGGTGCTGGCCCGCGTCGTACGCTTCGCCTTCCTGCAGCTCGAGCTCGAAAAACTAGTCGTCAAGACGCTGGTCGACAACTACGCCAGTCAGCGCTTGATACGCCGCGTGGGCTTTAGCCGCGAGGGGGACCTACGGGGCGAGTACCGGCTGCCGAGTGGGACACTGGTGGATTTGATGCGGTTTGGGTTTGTGCGGGAAACTTATGGGGAGTAGACGCTACGGGGTAGACCCTACGGGGTAGACCATAAATGGGTAGACCGCTTCGCGGGTAGATGGCCGTAAAGCTGTAACGGCGGCAGCTCTACCCGCGCAGCGGTCTACCCCCAAACGCGCCAGCGAGGGGTCTACCTCCGCAAAGCGGAGTCTTTAAAAGGCGGAGTTTCTAAAAGCTAGCCGTAGCCCCAACCATAAAGTTAGTCCCAATCGTAGGGTACTGAAAAAACCGCTCCCGTTTGTTATTCAGCAGGTTGTTCACCCGCACCCAGGCACCGAAGGCGTCCGTGATGGTGTATTCGGCGCTGAGGCTGAGGTCGAGCAGGGCGTTAAGGTGGTCGGTACCGCCCTCGGCGGTTTGGTAGGGAAGTCCGTTCTCAATGAATAGATCGGCACGCAGCTGCAGGGGCAGGGTAGGCAGGGTGTAGATACCGGCGGCGTTGAGGCTCAGGGAGGGAAGGTGGTAGGGCTTGGCCTCATCCTCCATGCTGTAGAAGCGCTGGACGAAGGTGCCGCTGAGGTCGAGATTTTCTACGAGGGGGAGGGTAGCGGTGGCCTGGAGGTACACTTGGCTGCCGTCATCGTAGAGCACGTCGAACATAGGGATGTCGTCGCCGTCGCGCTGGGTGACGTATAGCGCCAGGTTATCTAGGTACTTATAACCTGCCTCGGCACGGTAAGCGATGCGGCGGAAGGTACCCTCTACGCCGCCGTAGAAGCGAGTGGCTTCGGAGTTGCGTACGCGCAGGCGGGTGTTGATCCAGGGGTTGTAATCGGAGAGTGAGCGCAGGGTGTTCTTGACCACATTGCCCTCGACGCCGGCAAAGGCACTTAGGAGACCGTCCACGATAACGGCGGAGGCGGTGACGTTGGGGAATACGTCGAAGTCGTCTTCCTGGCCAACCAGGCGGACCCCTGCTTTGAGCTTGATGAAGTCGGCCACCAGTACGGTGTAGCTAGGACTGAGACTGAAGACGTTCAGGTTCTGGGAGCTGGTGTCCTTGAAGGAGGTAAAATCAGCGCGGAACTCTACGTCCAGTGGGTTGGTACCGTTGATCCACTTGGTACCCCCCACGGTGATGTCGAAGCCGGTTTCACGCACGGAGGGATTGGCATCCATCAGGTAGAGCGCAATGCCGGCGCGGTAGTCAATATCGCCCTCTGTACGCGTGCCATTATAGATCTGCGCGTCGAGGGCGAAGGTATTGAAGCGCTGGCGTACATCGTCGGGATCGAAGGTGAGCGGTTCCTCCGTGCTGTCGCGGGCCACCTCCGGGAAGTTGTAGCCGTAGTAGTAGCGGCTGCGGGTGTCGTAGCTCAATCCGCCCTTGACGGCGAAGCCCTGCTCGAAGAGGTAGTTACCCCGGGCACCGATCTTGGTATCACTCGCCCGCTGGTTCTCGACCTTCTTATCGTTGTTGAAACTATAGTGGTTGGCGAACAGGCCCAGGTCGAGGTTGTCCTGTCCGGTGAGGTCGTAGCTCAGGTCGCCGTAGAGTGCGTTGGGTAGTCCCAGACCGATCTTGGCGTAGCCATTTTTGATGGGCTCCGGCTGAGTGCGCTGCACGGCCCGCGGCCGGATGGTGGGGGCCGGGTACTCGATTTCGAGGGGGCGGGGCAGGATGGTATAGGTCTGCCGCCGGCTCACGGTATCGGCCGGCGGGGGCACGGGGTTGACCAGTACGCGCTCGGCATCGGTGAGCCGGGCCTCGAAGTTGGTCACTACAGTGACGCTATTGTCCTCGAGGTTAGGAGGGTTGTCCTGGGCAAGTAGGGCGGCGGCGGGGCAGAGCAGCAGGAGGCAGAGGCCCACGAAAAAGCGAAGAAGGATAGAGGGCATGCTGGGCTTAGTTTCCACTATTGTCGAGTTCGAGGCGGGCGGGATCGGTGGGTTGGGTGTTGAGGCGACTACCGGCCTGGATTTCGGCCTCCACCTGCGTAAGTTTCTGGCGGGCTTCGGCGACGAGGGCGGCGTCCTCGGAGTAATTTTCGAGCAGCGCCTCGAGGGCGGCGCGGGCGTTGTAGAGGTCTTTCTTATCCCGGAGCACGTCGGAAAGTAGGATGACCGTCTTCGCTACCCAGTAGGGATAGCCCGAGCTCTCGCGGTTGGCCTCGAGGGCGAGCTGCTGGGCGCGGTCGAGGTTGCCCTGCTGGTACACGGCACTGGCGCGCAGGTAGCGGGCTTCGGCCGTGCGCTCGTCGTCACTGTTGGCGATGACCTGATCGAAGTAGGGGAGGGCCCGCACCAGGTCTTTACGATCGTAGGCAATCTTACCGAGGTAGAAGTTGGCGATGGTGCGCTGGGCGGCCGTAGCGTTGGGGTTGCCGGCTACCTTGGCGGCGTAGTCCTCCGTGGCGCGGGTATCGTTGAGGCGGTAGGCGGACTGCAGGGCACCGACCTGGGCGTCGAAGCGCACCGTCTCGTTATCGGCCGCGGCTTCTAGTAGGGTATAGAGTCGGAAGGACTTCTGGAAGTCCTGCACGCTGTTGTAGGCGATCAGGCTCGCCTTCTTGAGTGCTGGTAGGTAGAAGCGGCTCGGACCGGCATTGATTACGGCCTCGTAGTCGGGCAGGGCATCGTTGTAGCGGCGCAGGGCTACGTAGCTGTCACCGCGGTAGAACACGCCGGGCAGGGTATTCGGACTCTGGGGGTACTGCCGCAGGTACTCGGTCAGGCCGGTCACCGCCCGCTCGTAGTTGCCGTTTTCGTACTGACTCACCGCAGCGCGGAAGCTGATGCTGTCGCGGGCATCGGTAGTGATCTCCTGGCCGGGCAGGGTTTCGAAGAACTGGAAAAAAAGATCGGCCTGCCCCATATCATCTACGTAAATCTCGCGTAGCGCATCGCGGGCGCGGGTGGCCTCCCCGGGGCTGGGGTTGGAGGCGAAGACCTGTTTGTAGTAGTTGATGGCCGCCTCGCTGTTACCTAAATTGTAGCTGATGAGGCCGAGCTGTAGCAGGCTCTGATTGACTAGGGGCGAGTTGACCTTATACTGGCTGATGATTTTACGCAGCGGTTCCAGGGCCTGCTGGGGCCGATTGAGCTCCTGGTAGGTGAGGGCGAGCTGGTAGAGGGCGTCGTCGGCGAACTGGCTGTTGGGGTAGTTCTGCACCAACTGCTCGAGGGCGAGGAGCTTTTCGGCGCTTCGTCCGCGTAGGCCCTCGATGAGTGCCTTCTGGTACAAAGCGTATACGAAACCTACGGACTGCCGCTGAATGGCATTGTCGTAGTAGCGGGCCGCCAGATCGTACTGGTTACGGGCGAAATAGGCATCTCCAGCCCGGAGCACGGCATCCCCCAGCACCCGCTCGCGCACGTCGGTATCGGTGATGTAGGGCAGGTTACGCTCGATACCCTCCACGGTACTGGTGAAGTAGGTCAGGGCATTGGCGTAGTTGTCCTGCTTCAGGTAGTTGTACCCCTGTAGGTAGTTGCCGGTATAGAGCGAGGCCTGGGGGGGCAGTCCCTCCGTCGATTTGGCTAGTGCCAGGAACTGATTCGTCAGCTCGATGGAGGTAGCGTAATCTCCCTGGCGATTGGCCAGGTCAGCGAGCCAGTACAGGGCCTGGGCCCGGTAGGAAGCATTGACCGGGCGCTGGAGACTTTTTTCTAGCAGCGCCTTGCTCTGTACCATATCGCCCTGTCCGAGCAGCTCCTGTCCACGTAAAAAGGCTGCCCGTTGGTAGGCTTCGTCGAGCTGGGGGGAGCGATCAGTCATGGCCTCCAGGATGTCGAGGGCTCGCTGGTAATCCTGGGTAGTGGTGAACACGTCTCCGAGCAGCTCCTGTCCCTGACCGTAGAACTTAGAGTCGGCCGGCAGCTGCTGGATGGCCGTGATCGCATCGGCCGGGTACCCCAGCTCGTAGCTCAGTTTGGCGTAGTTGAACAGGGCCTCCTGCTGTACCTCGGGGTCGAAGGGCTGCCGGCTGGCCGCGGCAAAGGCCGAGCGGGCGCCTACGCCATCGCCCTGGCGCAGGGCAATATCTCCCAGGTAGAAGTTAGCACTCTGGCCCACAGCGGTCTGCTGGCCGCTCACCTCCCGGAAGGCCTCGCTGGCCCCGGGGTAGTCCTTCGTCTGGTAGCGGGCAAAGCCAAGCTGGAAGAGCTCTTCTTCGCGCAGCTTACGGTTGCCCTTGGCGTAGTTTTCCAGCAGGGGCAGCGCAGCGGTGTAGTTGGCCTGCTCGAAGTAGGCCTGGCCGAGTAGCTGCTCCATTTCCTTGCGGTTCTTCAGGCTGGCTCCACCGGATTCCACCAACGGGGCGGCGTAAGCGATCAGCTCCTCAAAGCGCCGCTGGGCGAAGTAGATCTGGGCGATGTAGTAGGGAATGTAGCCCTTGTATTGGGGGTCCTGCTCCGCGATCCGGAACTGTTCCAGCGCCAGATCGTAGTTGCCCTCGAAGAACTGGATAATGCCCAGGTAGTAGTTGGTCGGATAGTAAAACTCGCCCTGCGTACTCTTGCTGAACTGGAAGTAGCGCTGGGCCTCCTCAAAGTCTTTTTGGACGAAGTAAGCGTACCCCAGCCGGAAATTGACCTCCGCCTGCTCCTCGGCACTCATCATGTCCCGGGGTACCAGCAGGTAGTACTCCACCGCCTTATCCAGCTCGTTCTGGTCGAAGTAGTACTGGGCGATTTCTAGCAGGGCGGTATTGGCGATGGGGTCCGGCTGGTAGCGGCGCACGAAGTCCAGAATAAGTTTCTCACCGTCGCTTTTGCCCAACCGCACGGCTATTTTGGCCACATTGAGCTCGGCCTGCATCCGTAGCAGTTCCGCCTCGGGTTGGTGCACGGGCAGTAGCATATCCACGACCTCGGCGTACTCCCGCTGGGCTTTTTCCAGCACGTTTTTCTGCCGGTGATCCTCGGCCTCCTTAAAGGTCCGCCAGGCCTCGGTGTACACCGTAGTAGCCTGGGCCGAAACGCTCAGGGAGACGAAAAAACAGAGTCCGGGTAAGAGAAAGCGGGTGAATGTCATAGTGGCAGCGGATAAGGGGCGGCAAGATAGGCCGCTGGCCAATAACGCTTCCACCCCCGCTTTGGTCTTTACTTCCTACTACGCCCCCCAACTTTTGGCGTCTCCGGCCGCGTAGGTACCGTCCACGATCTCCGCCGCGGCACTATCGGCCATGTAGCCCTCGGACAGGGGGTAATCGGCCAGGCTCACCCCGCCCTCCCCAAACCAGTCCTTGCGCAGGTGCTCACCCACCCGAATTGCGTTAGCGATGACGGTCAGCGTCGGATTAGTCGCTCCCTGACTGGGCTGGAAGCTGGCATCGACTATGTAGAGGTTATCCAGATCCCAGGCCTTGCAGTTGGTGTCCAGCACGCTTTTCGTAGGGTCGGTACCAAATCGCGCCGTGCCTGCCTGGTGCCAGGTAAATTCCAGCCCCTTAGTGGAGCGCATAAAGTCGGTAAAGCCCTGCAGTTCGAGATACTTCTCCTGAAAGAAATCGAGGAACTCAAAGTGGCTCTCCCGATTGTTGGGCCGGTAGTTGAACTTGATGCCCCGGTCCGTCCACTCGATGCGGTTGTGGTTATCGGGCAGGTCCTCACTGGTGAACCAGAAGTCGACGGCGTATTTCTGTACCTCCTTCGCCCGGTCCTCCTTGATGCCCTGACTGGCGTAGTCGCTCATGATGCGCGTCCAGTGCGCCTTGCCGGTCAGTTGCACCGTACCCAGTGGGTAGGGCATGCCGGGCCCGCCGTTGTAGAAGTCGTGCACGCCCAGGGTCTTCTGAAAGATGGTGTCGTTCTCGTTGGTGTAGTCCATGGCCGAGATACCGCTCTGGTTGTGCTTGGTAAAGTTGCGCCCCACCTGGTCGGAGGAGTTGGCCACCCGCGAGCGCAGTAGTAGGGCTGCGGTGTTGATCGCCCCGCAGGATACGACTACTAGGTCGGCGCTCAAACTCATCGGCTCCCCATCGTGGGTGCCCTCAATGCGGGTAATCTTTCCCCCTTCCTCAATCAGCTTGTTGACATAGGCTCCGGTCCAGAGCATCACGTTGTCGTGCTGTAGGGCCGGACGTACCAGAGCGGTCTCGGCATCCGACTTCGCGTGCAGCATACAGGGGAAGGGGTCGCAGGTGTTGCACGCGATACAGGGCCGCCGCCAGGGCTCGTCGATGTCGCGGTTCAGTGCTAGGTTGGAGTGGTGGGGGTGGAGGCCCAGCTTGGCAAAGGCGTCCGATACCTCCTGGATCCGCCGCTCGTGCGGAAAGGCCTTAAAGGGTAACGGCCCACTTGACCAACCGGCCGAGGGATCCTCCCCCCGGTTGCCGTGGATCTTCATCACGTGCTCGGCCATCATATAGTAGGACTCGAACTCATCGTAGCTCACCGGCCAGCCAGGACTCAACCCGCCCTTATGCTGCTGGTCCCGGAAATCCTCCGGCCGCTGCCGGTGTAGCAGTGCGCCGTACATCTTGGTGTTGCCACCCACGCGGTGGTACAGGACGGGGTTAACGGTCTCGCCGTCCGGTCCCTCCCAGTTTACCTTGGCCTTGTAGCCGTCTTCGCCGAAGATGAAAGCCGGGTCCCAGTTGCGTTTCTCGCGCGGCAGGAAGGAGCCCTGCTCCAGGATGAGGATCTTCTTACCGGTGTCAGCCAGGGTATAGGCAATGGTGCCACCACCGGCACCGGAGCCGATGATGATGACGTCGAAATCGTTGGGCATACTGTTAGGCTTTGGGGGCGTACGGTCAGTGTCAGCTACGAAAGCAACTAGCCGGATTTTGGTTCATGCCTCCAGCCTGGTACCCTCCCCGATACAGCGCAGCGCCACCACCGTCAGCGCCTTTACCCGCAGCGCCGGCCGCAGCGCCCCGAAGTCCGGCCGCCCCCCGAACCACCGCTCGAACACCGCCCCGGCAAACAGCCGAAAGTAGGTGTAGCCCCCCCCGTATTCGGCCGCCGCCCACAGCCCCACCGCGTCCTCGTACCACCCACAGTCCAGCGGCGACACCCCCGCACTACACAACCGCGCCACCTCACCACTCCGCATATTGGGCCGGATCGACAGACTAAACGGACTTCCACTAAACCGCTTAAAGTAGTGCAGCCACTCCCGGTAGGGAATGTCATCTCTGATCTCCCTCTCCGGAGCCGCCGCCGCCCGGTAGGCGATGTAGAGTCCGCTGGCCACCGCGCTAGGCTCCAGGCTACAGCGGTTGGTCACGTTGAAGGCCGCACACGGCAGCCGGCTCTCAGCGTAGTAAAGCTCCTTCTTGATGTAATTCGTCCACTCCCGTCGGGTCTGCACCGCGTAGGCCTCCCCGTAGTAGGCATCGAAGAGCGTAAGCACGTAGATCGCCGCCGCATTATCCGCCGGCCGCAGCAGGCTCTCATCCCCGCTACTTCCCAGGTGCTTGTAATGCCCCCGTACCATCCGCTGGCCCAGGTAGTCGCCGATGCGGCGGAAGTAGGGCGCATACCGCTCATCATTCGTAGCCAGTTGGTAGTGGCCCAGCACGGCCCCGGCGTGGGCCAGGAAGAACACCGAACGATCCCAGTCCGTACCCGCCTGCCACTGCGGTAGGTTGCTGGCCCGACGCGTCCAGTCGGCCATACGTAATAGCACCGAATCGATAGCTTCCTTGCGTTCGGGCGCGTAGGTGAGCCCCCGGTACAGTGCCTGACTGGCGGTAGAAAACAGGAACAGCGTCTCCCGCTCGTCCCGCAGCGCCGTAGTCGTGTAAAGCTCCCCCTCCGAAAGGTTTTCCAGCAGCAGGTCCA
The DNA here is from genome assembly GCF_965214665.1 of Neolewinella sp. Taxonomy (GTDB): domain Bacteria; phylum Bacteroidota; class Bacteroidia; order Chitinophagales; family Saprospiraceae; genus Neolewinella. The sequence continues at coordinate 350,734 of NZ_OZ243970.1, forward strand.
GATCATAGCGGGCCTGGGTATGGCGCACCTCATTCACGTAGATGGCCACCGTGGTCCCGGCAAGCAACAGGGCGGTACACGCCGGTGCAAGGCTGATGGCACGCCTGCCGGTCCGGTACAGCCAATAGGCCGGGAGGAGGAAGGCTAGGCTGAAAAGTAGGGGAGGGAGAATACCGGTGAGAGGCATGTAAAAAAGTGGTCTCGGATGGAATCGAACCATCATCGCAGGCTTCGGAAACCTGTATACTATCCGTTGTACTACGAGACCGGAAACGGACGCAAAAGTACAGCCCCGCCACCACTTCACCAACTACCCCCGCACAAAAGCGTTGTCCTAGCTTTAAGATCGAACCCGCCGCCATGCCCGCCCTTCGTCCCTTCCTTGCACCTGCGTGCAGCGCCCTCCTGCTCGTACTGCTGGGTACCGCCTGCGTGTTCGTGCAGCAGCGCTACCAGTTCCTGCCCCCCGGGCCCTACCGCGGCGTGCTGGAACTGGAGTACAACCCCATCGTACCCAACCCCAAGGGCGCCCCCATCCCCGAAAAGGTCGGGCTGGAGTTTGATGACGTGACGCAGGGGCAACTGCCCTTTACCTTCGACGTGGTGTACGATAGCGACACTGCCTTCCACCTCGTGATCCACAACGGGGAGGAAGACATCCTGGTACCAGCTAAGGACATCACCGCCGGCCGCGATCAGCAGGCGGGCCGCGATACGCTGCGCGTCGACTTTCCGGTCTACGATACCCACATCAGCGCCTACCATGAGGAAAATGTGATCGAGGGGGTCTGGGTGGTGCACTACCGCGACAACTACGTGATCCCCTTCAAGGCCTACTTCGGCAAGGGGTTTCGCTTTACCCCCCTACAGAAGGAGCCGGCTGCCGACGTGAGCGGTAGCTGGGCGGTGACCTTTGCCGGCGACGCCACCGAAGACCCCTATCCCGGTGTAGCTGAGTTCCAGCAGGACGGTAACCACCTGACCGGCACCTTCCGCACCGAGACCGGTGACTACCGCTACCTGGAGGGTACCGTGCAGGGCCATAAGCTGTACCTCAGCGTGTTCGACGGTAGCCATGCCTTTCTCTTCGAGGCCTTGATCAAGGACGACGGTAGCCTCACCGGCACCTTCCGCAGTGGCCGCCACTACATCACCGACTGGACGGCCACGCGCGATGACACCGCCGAGCTTACGGATCCCGATGCGCTGACCCGGCTGCGCGACGACGTCCCCCTGGCCTTTGCCTTTCCTACCGCCGAGGGCGATACGGTGCGACTGAGCGACATCAAGGGGCCCAAACTCATCCAGCTTTTCGGCACCTGGTGCCCCAACTGCCGCGACGAGACCAACTTCCTCCAGGAGTACCTGGCCACCCACGACACCCAGGACCTGAAGGTGATCGCCCTAGCCTTCGAACGCTACGGCGCCGATGACGACCGCAGCCGCGCCGCCATCCGCCGCTACCGGGAAAACCAGGGCGTCGATTGGCCCATTCTTCTGGCCGGTAGCAACGACAAAAACGAGGCGGGGCGTGCCCTGCCCATGCTCTCCGAGGTGATCAGCTACCCCACCATGCTCTTCGTGGACCGCGACAATCAGGTGCGCCGTATCCATACCGGCTTCAACGGACCGGCCACCTCGAAGTACGGCGAGTTCGTGGAAAGCTTCGATCGTTCGGTGCGGGAGCTACTCAGTAGCGCGCCAGTAGGTCCTGCTGGTGGAGCAAAAAGTCGTTAGCGGGGTCGTACCGCAGCGCCTCCTCGATGTAGGCGCGCGCCGGCGCATAATCCTCCTCGGCGAAGTAGTAGTTGCTGGCCGCCACGAAGGCCGTCAGCGTCCACAGCGTCCGGTCGTAACCATTCGGGATTTCCGTTAGCTGCTTACGGAAGTGCGCTAGCGCTAACAGTGCGGCGGTCTCGTGTTCGGCGGCGAACAGGTCCCGCACCCGTAGGGCGGTCTGCCGCAGTACGATATCGGCGTAGCGGTCATGCTTTAGCAAGAAAGGATAGCGGCGGGCGGCTACTTTAGCCCGGTCCACCAATTCTTGCGCATCGGGATAGGTCTGACGCAGGTTGACCAGCGTGAGCTCGGCCACGTACCCCTGCAGTCGAAGATCTTCGGGGTGAGCATTCAGGAGTGACTCGGCCAGGTGCAGGGCCTGCACGTTTTCGCCGCGCGCCTGGTAGTACGCCAGCAGCCGCAGACTCTGTAGCATACCCAGCTCCGCGCACCACTGGGGGGTGTGGGCGGGTGCGCGGGTGCAGTACCGGTTGAGCAGGTCTAGGGCCCCTTCCGCCCCCCCCCGTGCCAGTAGCAACTGTTGTTGTTCGTCGAAGTACCGCAGCAGGCGGGCCGGGAGGTACTGACTGCCGGGGTCTTCCCGCCACTGTACGAAGAGTTCCTTCACCAGGGTCTCTTCATCGGGTACGGTGAGACTGGCCTGCTGTAGCGCGACGGCCCGTTGGTAGAGGCGGAAGGCGGGGCGCTCGTCCAGGAGTCGGGCCTCGGTGAGGTAAGCCAGCGTAGCCGGGTAGTCTCTGCTCGCAAAGGCCCGCTGAGCGCGTCGAAACTGGGTGTAGGCCGATAGCTCGCGAAAGTTTAGGCGCTGATCCGGCGCGTAGTAGTACTGGTGGTAGAGCCGGTCGGCGGCCGCGGGGCTCAGGGTGGTGAGGTCTTCGTCGAGCGTACTGCGTACCAGGGCCAGGTACTCCCGTCGGTAGCTTCGTTCGGACACCGGGGTATGGGGGCGTACTGCCGGAGCATTTAGGCGGACGGGTTTCTTGCCCTGGGGGTCCACAATGAGGTAGCTCTCCCAGTGATCCACGCGGCCCTCGTACGGTATGTTGTACTTCTCCAGGGCCAGACCGTAGAGGAGGGCGGCGGTGGCATCGTTGTAGCGGCCGTCGCGGAAGGCGTCGGTCAGCTCGGCGCTGGGGTCGTAGTGGAGCAGCAGTTCGCGGCGGTAGCGTTGCTCGATACGCTCGATTTGCTTACGGCGGGAGCGCCGGTTGACCCGGTCGTAGTGGTTGAGGCGGACGAACAGATTTTCCAGTTGCTTGCCCAGATACTGCCGCTGCTGGATGGCCGCCGGGCTTTCGCCGGGATACAGCATACGCAGGCGGCCGGTGAGGTCAACGGCGTGGAGATGGCCCACTAAGAGTAGTAACAGGGTGCAGGTAAGGAGACGAACCAAGGCGGAGGGGGATATGGTGGTGCTAACGTACCGGGTGGGGGGTTCGGTACCTAGAGGCCATAGCGTTCGCGATAAATCGTATGGTGGTGGTAGGTGTGACCGCAGAGGATGAAGGCCATGGCCCGGCAGCTCATGGTATGGTCGCTGACCGTGCCGCGAAACTCGAGGTCTTCCGCGGTAAGTCCGCTTACTAGTGCGATCGTTCCCTTACGCAGGGTACGGAACTCCTCAACCATCCGACTAAAATCCCGTCCGCTCAGATCGGCTGCCAGAGCATAATCGTTCTGCTCGAAGCCCGGCAGGGGGGTGGCATCGTGGCGGCCGAGCCGCAGGATGCGGTAGGTGAAAATGCGCTCGCTATCCAGCAGGTGTTGCAGCGCCTGCTTGACGGACCACTTGCCGGGGGCGTAGGCGAAATCCACCCGCTCCTCCGCCACGCTGCTGAGGTAATCGGTCAGCAGGGCCTCGCTGTCATCGAGGGCGGTACGCAGGCTAATGGTGGGCGGCACCTGCTGGACGTAGCCGGCGTAGAACTCGGCGTATTCGGTGGCGGGTAGGTCGGCGGCGGTCATAAGGATTTACGATTTACAATTTACGACGTACGGATTTACGATTGGCGGGGCAGCTCGCTTCGCTCGGGGTGGCTAAAGTGTGAAGGGGAAAGGTAAGTGCTATGGGAGAACGGCGTAGCAAGTAGGCACAAGTGATTTTTACCTATGTTAGCCCCGTTGGCTCGCGCGATCCTCTTTGCACCTGCGACCGCGCCTGCCTACCACGCACACAACGCCTGCACCAGCGGCAGCTAAATCGTACATCGTACGTCGTAAATTATAAATCGTAAATCATAATTGCCCATGACCACCATCAAAGGCCCCGCCATCTTCCTTGCTCAGTTTATGGGCGATGAGCCCCCCTTCAATACCCTCGACGGCATCTGCGGCTACATGGCCGGGCTCGGGTACAAAGGGGTGCAGATCCCCACCTGGGACAGCCGCCTGATCGACCTGGAAAAGGCCGCCGAGAGTAAGACCTACTGCGATGAGCTCAAGGGGCGGGTAGCCGAGCACGGACTGGAAATCACCGAGCTGGCCAGCCACCTACAGGGACAGATGGTAGCCGTGCACCCGGCCTACGATACCATGTATAATGCCTTTGCACCGAAGGAGGCCAACAACAACCGGAAGGCGAAAATGGAGTGGGGCACCCAGCAGATGCTGCTCAACGCTAAGGCGAGTGCGAATATGGGATTAAAGGCCCACCCCAGCTTCAGCGGCGCCCTGCTGTGGCCCTTCGTATACCCCTGGCCGCAGCGGCCGGCCGGACTGGTCGAGCAGGCCTTTACCGAACTGGCCAAACACTGGAAGCCGATCCTGGATGCCTTCGATGAGGTGGGTGTGGACGTGGGCTATGAGCTACACCCCGGCGAGGACCTACACGACGGTATCAGCTTCGAGATGTTTGTCGATTACCTGGACGGCCACCCGCGGGCGCAGATCAACTACGATCCCAGTCACTTCGTGCTACAGCAGCTGGACTACCTACAGTTCATCGACCTCTACCACGACCGTATCTGTGCCTTTCACGTAAAGGATGCCGAATTTAATCCTACGGGTAAGCAGGGTGTCTACGGCGGCTACCAGGGCTGGGCTGACCGGGCCGGCCGCTTCCGTAGTTTAGGAGACGGGCAGGTCGACTTCAAGGGAATCTTTTCGAAGCTGAGTCAGTACGACTACAATAGCTGGGCCGTGCTGGAGTGGGAGTGTGCTATCAAGAGTAGCGATCAGGGGGCGGCCGAGGGGGCACCCTTCATCGCCGAGCACATTATCCAGGTGACCGACCGGGCCTTTGACGACTTTGCGGATGCGGGGACGGATGCGGCGGGTAATGCACGAATACTGGGACTTGATTAGCGCGCAACGATGAGGAGATGCTGATCGTTTAGTACTAAAACTAGCGTGATATGATGACTGCGGTTGCAGAGAGCTGGAAAGAGCTAGCGGACACTACTCAGGTTAAGCCTAGGGTACTGCACTGGACGGTAGATCGCTACCGTAAGGCTATTCAGAATGGCGTGTTTGGAGAAGACGAGCGACTTGAGTTGCTGTTTGGAGGAATTTATGAACGTATGGGTGCTAACCCTCCTCATGCAGCCTGCATAGAGCTGCTTCAAGAGTATTTTACCGAGCGTTACTTTAAAAAATACGGTCTTCGGTCAGAAAATGCGGTTCAGCTATCGGACGAGTCGCTGCCCCAACCGGACTTTGTCGTGGTCGCTTATCGATCAGATCACTACGCGAAAAATTTTCCTCAAATCACGGATGTTTTCGTGCTAATCGAAGTAGCCGATTCTTCCTTGCTTGTCGACCGTGGGAAAAAGAAAACTGCCTACGCTCTGGCGGGGATTCCAGAATACTGGATAGTGAATCTTAAGGAGCGGCAGTTGGAGCTACACCTACAACCCGATCGCGTCCAGGGACTTTACCGAAGCGTTGTGATGTACGCCGAAGATAGCAAGGCTACCAGCCCCTTTGTCGGTGAAGTTGTTGTTGCGGATATCTTGCCTTCTGTTGACCCCGAATAATTATCTAGGCCGACTACTGAATAACCAGCACCCAGTCATTCCCCCGCTCCGCCGCAAAGGGCGGATCGAATACCATTGTCTCCCCCCGCTCCTCCGGCTTGAAGGGAATCTCACCACCCGTACGGGGGTCGAACCACCGGTAGTCGGCCCCCTCCGGTAGCTTTTCTGTCTGCACGATCAACTCATCCCCGTAGGGTGTATAGGCCAGTACAAGTGAGTCGTTCGGCGTCCGCGCCACCACCGTCTCCCGCCCACTACTATTCGGCCCGGCGGTCAGGAAGTCCCAGTCCACCTCTAGGTCGTAATACGGTAGCGACTCCATTAGCCGCCGCAGGTGGCCCATCTGCGCCGCCCCGGGGTAGTGTACGGCCTCCTTCCAGGGGGTACGGGCGCTGCTGATGGGCTCCCGCCCGGGTTGCCACATTTGCCAGATGTTATGGTTGCCGAAGGTGTGGCCATCCGTCCCCGATAGCACGCTCCACCAGGCCGCCTGCCGGGCATCGAAGTCATCGAACCAGCCGTTGACCGGCCGCCAGTTGATGGGGTGGTCCTCGTAGGCAGGCTCGCCGTTCACGACGGGTTTTCCGGGGGCCTCCCGGTTTACGTCGCGCGGAAAGTCGTAGTTCTGTTTGTCGTTTAGGCTGCCGTGGCCGGACTGGAACATGTGGAAGTCGATCCACTCGTCGTCGGCAAAAAACTGGGAGGAGCGGTAGCCCCCCTGGGGGTGGTAGGTGACCAGTTGGGTATCGCCGATGGCCGCCCGCAGTCCCTTAGCCATGGCCCGGACGATGGCAAAGTCTTCCTCGTTCTCCGGATTGCGATCCCCGCCCAGTATCCAGATCACGTTGTGCTCCTGGTAGCGCTCGCCCAGCATTCGGCCGTATACTTCGGCGTTTTCGGGCGTGAACACCTCCGGCCCTACCCCCCACTTCTTGTTAAATTTATCACCCCAGGTGGGCAGTAGCCCCAGGAAGATGCCGAGGCTGTCGGCTAGGTCCGCTACCCGGTCTACGTGGGCGAAGTAGGGTTCGTTCCAGTTAGTAGGGTCGAGGTTGTCCAGGGGCAGGTCCCCGTTGGCATTTGGCGTGGTCAGGCCCTCCAGCTCGGCCAGAATTACGGTCTGGATGACATTGAAGCCCTTGGCCTGGCGGTCCTGCAAGTACATTCGCGTTTCAGCTTCGTCTGCCCGGTGGAGTAGTTCCCAGGCCGTATCACCGAGGTAGAAGAAGGGAGTGGTGTTTTGGGTGATGTTCACGATGTGGCTACCATCGGCGCTGATGGCTAGCCGGAGCTGGGCGGTGAGGAGGGCGGGGGCGCAGGTGCAGAGGAGAAGCAGGCGGATCACTGGGGGTTGTTGGGTTGTTGGGTTGTTGGCGTGATAGGTGTGCTAGGTATGACAGGTGTAATATAGGAGCGCATATGCAGCGGCGTTGCGTGTATCCTGCACCTGCGGCCCCGCCCTCTTACCACACCTCCAACGACGGCAACGCAACAACCCAACAACTCTCCAACGCAATAACTACAAACTAAACCGTACCCGAGCGAACAAATAACGCCCATTCGCCCCAAACTGCTGCGAACGCCGGCTATACAAAAACCGCCCGTCACTTTGATTTTCCGGTGAATTTAGGTCGGGGTAGACGTCGAGCAGGTTATTAGAACCGACGGTTAGGCCCAGCCGCTCGCTGATGGTGTAGCCGAAGCTCAGGTCGGTGATGACCTTACCGGAAAACACCTGGTCGTTGTCGAGGCTGTTGGTAGCCTCATCGACGGGACCGAAGTACACATTGCGCAGGAAGATGGTGAACTTGTCCAGGTCGTAGTTGAGGGTCAGGTTAGCCTTTGTGCGCGGTACGGCGGACTCCAGGAAGATCTGACTGGTGCGGTCGAAGTAAGTATCCTCGAAGCCCTCCAGTACCGAGCTGGTGTTGACCTCCTCCAGGGTAGTCTGGGCGAAGGTGGCGGCCAGCGAGGTACGCAGGTTGTTGTTGCCCAGGCGCGCGTTGTGGGTCACCACTACGTCGATGCCACGGGTGCGGCTGTCGATGGCGTTGGCGAAGAAGGCGGCGCGGTTGGCATTGGCCTGTTGCAGTAGGCGGCTGATCTCCTGTAGCTGCGGCGTAGCGTCCCCGCCCTGGAACTGCCCGGTAAGTACCACCCGGTCGTTGATGTCGATCAGGTAGCCGTCGATGGTGATGCTCAAGTTTGCATCCGGGATGCGACCGGTAAAGCCGGCGCTGTAGTTCACGCTGCGCTCCTGCTTGAGTTGCGGGATGCCGAGCAGCTGGGCCGGCCGACTGTCGTTGCTGAACACGCCTACCTCGAAGGGTACACCGTCGACGAAGAGGGTAGAGGTAGAATTAAAGTTGAGCTGATGCAGGCTGGGCGCCCGGAAGCCGGTGCTGGCACCGCCGCGCAGCGTCCAGTTGTCACTGAGGTTGATGCGGGCGGTGAGTTTACCATTCACTGTAGAACCGAAATCGGAGTAGTTCTCGAAGCGCACGGCGGCCCCCAGCAGGAAGCGCTCGGTCAGGTCGGCCTCAATGTCGCCGTACACGCCCACGCTATTACGGTAGGCATCGACCTCGTTATCGGGCCGGAAGCCAGGAAACACCTGCGCCCCCCCCGGACGGCTGCGACCCAGCGGATCGAAGACGGTACTGATGGGGCCCATCCCGTCCCGGATCACAATGGTATCCCCCCCGCGGCTGATGAACTCGCTAGCCGCTCCGTAGTCGGTGTAGCTCCCCTCCTCGCCGGCCGTGATGCGGTAGTTCTCCAGGCGGTACTCGGCACCGAAGGCGATGTTGAGGCCGCTTAGCGCGTCGTCGAAGTAGCGGCGAATGTCCAGGTTAGAGGTATTCTGCGCGAAGCTAAAGCCGCCGGCATCGAAGGAGGTGGGGCTGGCCGAGCCCAGGCTGGCATTGAGGGTATTATTGATCAGGTAGCCAAAGCTGTTGCGGCCATAGACGTTTGAGAAGTCCACCTCCCACTTATTGTACACACTAAGGATGCCCACCGCCACACTGGCGTCATTGATATTGGAGTTGATGGCGGGCAGAAAGCCATTGGGGTAGATATCGGTCACCGTTCGGCTCTGGTTCGGTAGGCGGTAGAAACCGGTGGCGTTGCCGCGGCGGTAATTGAGGCCGCCGAAGCTGTAAATCTCGGTGGCGGCGGCTACCGGCAGCTTGAAGTTGTACATCACCCCGCCGTTGCGCAGAGCGGACTGGCCGACGCGCATGTTGAAGTCACTGCGCTGTAAGCCGCGGCGGGCCAATTCGGATTCCGTGATGTCGTCACTGAGATCACCGTCGTAGTCGGGGTTATTGTACCCACTAAAGATATTACCGGTAAATTCCTTCATCCGGTTGGTGTAGTTACGGTCGTCGAATACTCCGGTGAAGTTGAGTACCCCACCGTTCTCGTTGAGCTGGATGCCGTAGTTGGCACTGATCTGATTGAACTCCCCGTCGGTACTACCCTGGTAGTCGGGAATCTCGGAGCTTACGTATGCCCCGGTTTCGGCGTTCAACCGCAGTCCCGCTGACTCCTTCAGGATGATGTTGATCACCCCGGCAATCGCATCCGAGCCGTACTGGGCCGAGGCCCCGTCGCGCAGAATCTCGATGCGGTCGATGGCCGCCACCGGGATGGAGTTAAGGTCCGTGCCCACGTTACCCCGCCCGAAGGTGCCGTTCACGTTGACCAGTGAGGTGTTGTGGCGCCGCTTCCCGTTGATGAGCACCAGCACCTGATCGGGCCCCAGGCCGCGTAGCGAGGCCGGGTCGATGTGGTCCGTACCGTCGGAGATCGTCTGGGTGTTGGAACTGAAGCTCGGGGCCACGTAGTTCAGCAGTTGGTTCACGTTGGTCTGGGCGGAGGCGGAGGCTACCTCGGTTACGTCCACAATATCGACCGGCACGGGAGTGGTCAGTTTGGTCCGACCCGCCGAGCGTGAGCCGACCAGCACGATCTCGTCCAGTACGGTGCCGGCGGAGAGCACGGCGTCGATCCGGTCGCTTTCCCCCACCTGGACCTCAATGGTGCCGAAGCCCAGGAAGGAAAAGACCAGTGTATTGGCCGCCTTGGGTAGGGAGATGGTGTATTCTCCTTCTACATCTGTCGTCGTCCCTAAGGTGGAACCCTTTACGGTGATGTAGGCGCCCGGCAGCGGCTCGCCCGTATCGTCGCTCACCGTACCGGTGATGGTTCGGGGGCCGGAGGAGGAGAGTTGTGCTGATAGCGTAAGGCCAGCGACGCAGCAGAGCAACAGCAGAAAGTGTAGACGTAGTCCCATAGCTAGCAGTAGTATGAAGTACTAGATTAGTCCAGCCAAGATACTAGACTATTCGGTTCAAATGAAACTACGTTTTTGGCGATTTACTACCCCCGCAGTCGGTCCAGTAGCTCCGACAAGCGGTCAAATTCCTCCGGTTCCAGGTGACTGAATCGCTGAATCACGTCACGCTCCATCGCCTCACTGGCCCGCCCCACGATGCCCAGCCCTTTTTTAGTGATCACGATATCTACCCGCCGCCGGTCGGTCTCGCACTCCTGCCGCTTCACGTAGCCCTTTTCCTTCAGCTTGTCCACCAGGCGGCTGGCATTGCTCATCTTATCCAGCATTCGCTCGGTCAGAAGTTTTACCGTAGCCGGCTCCCCCTTTCTGCCCCGCAGAATCCGGAGGATATTAAACTGCTGTATACTTAGCCCAAAGGGCCGTAGCGCCTGCATCGTCTGCTGGTTGATCCACCCCGCCGTATAAAGAATATTCAACTGCGTGCGGTGCGCCGGTGAGGTAAAGGTAGTCTGCTGGATTTCTTGTTCTATGGTAGGCATGTAGGGCTTTCGTGTTGTTACAATAGATACACTGGTGAGGGTGGGGTTGTTGTGTGGTTGGTTGTTGAGTTGTTGGGTTGTTGAGTTACCGTCGTGGTAGGCGTGGTAGGCGTGGTAGGCGTGGTAGGCGTGGTAGGCGTGGTAGGCGTGGTAGGCGTGGTAGGCGTGGTAGGCGTGGTAGGCGTGGTAGGCGTGGTAGGCGTGGTAGGGGGGCGGGGCCGCAGGTGCAGAGAAAATCACGCAGAGCAACGCTATGCAATACCCAACGAGCGAAGCGAGCATCCCCACGAACCCAACAACTCCACAACCCAACAACCCAACAACCCAACAAAGCCCCCCGCCGAAGGCGATCTACTTACCTTGCACCTAAAGACCAAGCAATGAAAATCCTCGTCATCGGCGGCGGCAATATGGGAAAAACCTACGCCAGGAGCCTACTGCGCGCCCACCTGGTGAACCAGGATGATCTTATGATCCTGGAGCGGCAGGAAGAGAAGGCCGAGGAGTTGCGCCGCGAAGAACTTGGTACCATCTACACCAGTGCCGACCACTGCCTGGCCGCGGCCGACCTGATCATCCTGGCCGTGAAACCGCAGGATAGCGCCGCCCTCTTCACCAGCCTACGGCCCCACGCCGACCCCCAGCAGGTGTACCTATCCATCATGGCAGGGGTGACGATTGCCTCAATCCAACAGGGATTGGGGGTAGAAAAGGTAATCAGGGCCATGCCCAACCTGCCGGCCCAGATCGGACTGGGCATGACCAGCTACACCGCCAGCGAGGCCGTGACCCGCATCGAGCTCGTGCTGGTGCAGAACCTGCTCAATACGACCGGCAAGGCCATCTACGTCGATACCGAGTACAGCATTGACGCCACGACGGCCATCAGCGGTAGCGGACCGGCCTACGTACTCTACTTTATGGAAGCCATGATCGAGGCGGCCACTGAGATGGGCTTCAATGAGAGTCAGGCCGAACTGCTGGTAGCCCAAACGTTCCGCGGGGCCGTTGAGCTGCAGATGAAAAACGACCTGAGCTGCCGCGAGTGGATTGCCCGGGTATCGAGCAAGGGCGGCACTACGGAGGCGGCCATGACTACCTTTCAGGCTACCAGCGTATTTGAAGACATCAAGAGCGGGGCGCGTGCCGCGCTCGACCGGGCCATTGCGCTGGGTAAAAACTGACCGATGAAAGCTATTGTATTCGACACGCCGGGGGATGCCCACCAGTTGCATCTGGCCGACGTACCTGAGCCTGCACCTGCGGCCCCGGACGTGCTGTTACACATTGCCGCGACCGCTCTGAACCGCGCCGATCTGCTACAGCGGGAGGGTAAATACCCGGTGCCCGAGGGGGCCAGTGCGATTCTGGGTTTAGAGGTTGCCGGTACCGTACTGGAGGTAGGGCCCGAGGCAAAGGGCTTTGAGGTAGGAGATAACGTCTGCGCCCTGGTCAACGGCGGCGGCTATGCCCAACAGATCGCGGTGGACTACCGCATGCTCCTTAAGCTACCCGAGCGGCTCTCCTTTACCAAGGCGGCGGCGATACCGGAGGCCTTCCTGACGGCCTTCCAGGCGCTCCACTGGATCGGACGGGTGGAGTCGGGTAATACGGTGCTGATCCACGCCGGGGCGAGCGGGGTGGGTACGGCAGCTATCCAACTGGCTAAGCTAGCCGGGGCCCTGCCTATCGTCACGGCCAGCGGACACAAGCACGAGCGGCTCTTTGAGCTGGGCGCGGCTATCTGCATTGACTACCACCAGCAGGACTTTGCCGAGGCGGTGCTGGACTTTACCGAGGGCCAGGGGGTAGACATCGTGCTTGACTTCGTGGGCGGACCCTACCTAAACAAGAACTTGGCCTGCTGCGCCACCGATGCTCGCATCGTTAGCCTGGCCGCCCTGGGGGGTGCCCGTGTGGCGGACTTCAGTATGGCACCCTTTCTGCGTAAACGTATTCAGCTTACGGGTACGACCATGCGTAGCCGTTCCGACCACTACCGCCAGCAGCTCACGGCCGACTTTCGCGAGAAGATATGGCCCCATTTCGCCGACGGCACCCTGGCGCCAGTGGTCGATACCATCTACGACTGGGAGCAGGTCGGCGACGCCCACCGCTACATGGCCAGCAACGCCAACGTCGGTAAGATCGTTATGACTATAGGTATCGTCGATCCCTAACCTCGTGTGCCGAATGCCCACCGTCCACCTCCACCCCCTAGCCCACCTCCCCTACCAACAAGCCTGGGACCTACAAACCCAGCTACACCAAGAAGTAGTAGCCCGCAAACTAGCCGTCCGCAAAGGAGAAACCGTAGGCCAGCACCACCACCTCCTCTTCGTAGAACACCCGCCCGTCTTCACCCTAGGCAAATCCGGCTCCGTCGACCACCTGCTGCTGACCGAAGCCCAACTAGCCCAGCAGGGCATCGCCTTCCACCGCATTAACCGCGGCGGTGACATCACCTACCACGGCCCCGGCCAGCTCGTTGCCTATCCCATCTTCGACCTCGATGAGTTCTTCAACGACGTGCACCGCTACGTACGGAGTCTGGAGGAGGTGGTGATCCGCACCCTAGCCGACTTCGGACTGGTGGGCGAGCGCGACCCCGGCTACACGGGGGTGTGGCTGGCCGGTGACCCCGCCCGCCGTCAGCCGCGCCGCAAGATCTGCGCCATCGGGGTGCACCTCAGCCGTTGGACGACCATGCACGGGCTGGCCCTCAACGTACGGCCCAATCTAAGCTACTTCAATCACATAGTGCCCTGCGGCATTGCCGATGCCGACCGGGCCGTAACCAGCATGAGCGTGGAGCTCGGTAGACCCTTGGAGCTCACCGAGGTGTTACCCCGTATGGAGCGGCACTTTGCCGAGGTATTCACCTTCACACCCACCAAAGCAGCCGCGCCGAGCATCTAGGTCCCGAACCCAATCCTTAACCCCCCTTTGACCACGACGGAGCAGGAACTCATCGCCGGCTGCAGAGCTAACGACCGACGGGCCCAGCGCGCAGTCTACGAGCAGTACGCTCCGCTGATGGGTGCCGTAGCCCGCCGCTACTGCCGCCGGGAGTCTGACGCCGACGATGTACTGGTCACCGCCTTCTTCCGGGTTTTTGACAAGATCGATACCTTCAACGATACGGGCAGTTTCGAGGGGTGGATCCGCCGCATCGTGGTCAACGAGGCGCTGATGCTGCTGCGCAAGAAGCACGCCCTTAAGCAGGCCGCCGAGCTTACCGAGGTGAACCCCGCCAGCTACAGCGTGCCGGCCGCCGCCGCCGAGCGACTGGCTGAGCGCGACATCCTCAAGCTGCTCGACGGGCTACCCACCGGCTACCGCACCGTATTCAACCTTTACGTGATCGAGGGCTACAAGCACCGCGAAATCGCCGAGCTGCTCAAGATCAGCATCAACACCAGCAAATCACAGCTCATCCTGGCCAAAAAGCGCCTGCGCGAGCAACTCGAAAAACTGGGCTACCCCGCCCGCTAATCCTACCGCTACCATGTCAAGTCCCGACACCTTCGACCGTCAGTTCCGCCGCACCGCCCGGAGCCTGCGCCGCCGTCCTAATCCCAAGAACTGGGACCGCATCGAGCAGCGCCTCGACCGCCGCGGGGGAGGTAGTACCCGCATCCTCGGTCTCCGCCCCTGGATGATCGCCGCGGTGCTCTTACTCGTGGCCGGCTACGCCGCCCTGACCGCCCTGCCGACCACCCCGAACTGCGATGTACTGGCCCAGCGCGCGCAGTCGATGGAGGATCTTCGATTTGATGGGGCCACCCCCACTACGATCCGCATTGCCCCCTACGCCCCCCTTCAGGACGGTCGCGCCGATGGCACGCTGGTCTCCCGCAACGAACCCAGCGGCCGGCTCACCGTAGCCCCAAAGTACCGGCTCTAGGCAAAGTCTTCCTCGTCCCCTAGCTCCATGCGCGCACCGGCTAGCTCGCGCATGGCGTGCTGCTCCCCGAGCCGTTTGGTGACCGCCATCCCCTCGGTGTACACCCGCCAGGCCTCCCGTGGCCGCTCCATTCGCTCCAGCGTTTTACCTAGGTGGTAATAGGTGCCGATGTATTCGGGCTGATCGTTGACGATGCTGCGGTAGATGTTCAGCGCGGCCGGATCGTTGCCCTCGCCCTCCCATTCCTTCGCCAGCGCAAAGCGCAGAAAAGCATCCTTTGGGGCCCCCTCCAACATTTCAATAATCTGCTCCTTTCGATTCATCTCACAAAGTTACCTTAACCCCTTAACCCCTTAACCCCCTGACCCCTTAACCTCTTGACCTACCCAGAGACCCTTGATTACCTCTTCACCCGCCTACCCATGTATCAGCGGCTGGGCGACGTGGCGATGAAAAAAGATTTGACGAACATTCGTCTGCTGCTGGAGGGGTTGGGGCATCCGGAGCAACAGCTGCGCTTTGTACACGTGGGGGGGACGAACGGGAAGGGCACGGTGAGCCACCTGATTGCCGCGGCGCTCCAGACGCATGGCAACCGCGTGGGGATGTACACTAGCCCACATTACAAAGACTTTCGGGAGCGGATCAAGATCAACGGGGAGTTTATTCCACAGGATGCGGTAGTGGATTTTGTGGGGCGAATCAAGTCGGCCATCGAGCGCATCGAGCCCAGCTTCTTTGAGATTACGGTGGCCATGGCGCTGGACTACTTTGCGCGGGCGCAGGTGCAGTGGGTGGTACTGGAAGTAGGCCTGGGCGGGCGGCTGGATAGCACCAATGTGGTAGATCCGGTGCTGAGCGTGATCACTAACATTGGCTACGATCACATGCAGCTTTTGGGCGATACGCTGCCCGAAATTGCCGGGGAGAAGGCGGGGATCATCAAGCCGGGGCGGCCGGTGGTGATCGGGCTGACCCAAACCGAGACGGAGGGGGTGTTTCGAACGAAGGCCGCGGAGGTGGGTGCGCCAATCATTTTTGCCGATCAGACCTACAACGTACGGGCCAATTACTGGCGCAACGACGATTACACCGCTCCCCACTTGTTCGCCGCTCAACCACTACCACCGCTTAGCTTTCCAATCCGGAGCTCGCTGATGGGGCCCTACGTGGAGGAGAATATGCGCACTGCGCTGGCAGCTCTACTGCTACTACAGCTGGATGGCCACCTCGCACTGGACGACGAAAAGCTACACGACGCCTGGGGCGATGTGAGTAAACATACTTACTACATCGGCCGCTGGCAGGTGCTGAAGGACAACCCCCTCACGATCGCAGATAGCGGGCACAATGCCGAAGGGCTCGCACCGGTGGTCGCGCAGCTCAACGAGTCTAATGCTTACCGTAAGGGGCATCAGCACTTCGTACTTGGGGTAGTGGCGGATAAAGACCTGGGCCGGGTGCTACCGCTGTTTCCCACCAATGCCAGCTATTATTTCGTGAAGGCGGATATCCCGCGGGGGCTGCCGGCCGAAGCGCTACGGGCGGCTGCGGCGGAGTATAAGTTGCTGGGCACGGCCTACGGATCAGTAACCGAGGGGTACGCGGCGGCCATAGTGGCGGCGCGTAAGCACGACATTGTTTTTGTAGGAGGGAGCATCTTCACTGTGGCGGAAGTGCTGTAGCAGCCTGGCGGCTGACCTCCGAAGGAAGCAGCGTAGCTAAGCCGCCGCTACAGTTACTTTCCCCACCGCAGCACCGCCGCCGCCCAGGTAAAGCCGGCCCCGAAGGCTGCCAGCGTGATCACATCACCCTTCTTCACCTTGCCCTCGTCGCGGGCTTCGGAGAGCGCCAGGGGGATCGAGGCCGCCGTGGTGTTGCCGTAGCGCATGATGTTGTTGTACACCTGGTGGTCGCAGAGCCCCATGGTATTAGCCACGAACTGATTGATGCGCAGATTGGCCTGGTGGGGGATAAGTAGGTTTAGGTCCTCGATGCTCAGGCCAGCCTGGGTGAGGGCCTCCATGATCACCTCCGGGAACTTGCGCACTGCCATCTTAAACACCGCCTGCCCCTCCATATGGGGGTATACGCGGGCCTGGTCGAGCATGTCCTGATTCCAAAAGACGCCGCCGTACTGGTTGTTCTCCAGATCGTACTCGACGTCGAAGCCCTCCAGGCCGTACTTCTCGATGAAGTAGCCGCCGTGGGCCCCCGGGTACATGTAGCTGAGCTTCTCGGCGTAGGTACCATCGCTGTGCATCACGGTGGAGAGTATGGCTCGGTCCTGGTCTTCGGTAGCCTCCAAGATCACTGCTCCGGCCCCGTCCCCGAAGATCACGCTGACGTTACGCCCCCGCGTGGTGAAATCGAGCCCCACGCTGTGCACCTCGGCCCCCACCAGGAGGATCTTCTTGTACATTCCCGATTTGATGAACTGGTCGGCGGTGCTTAGTCCGTAGATAAAACCCGAGCACTGCGCACGTATGTCAAGGGCGGCGATCTCCGTACTACTGATGCCCAGCTCCCGTTGCAGTAGTACGCCGCTGCCGGGAAAATAATAGTCGGGGCTCAGGGTAGCGAAGACGATAAAGTCAATCTCCTCCTTGTCGATGCCCGCATCGGCGATCGCCCGCAGCGAGGCCTCCACGGCCAGTGAGGTGGTGGTCTCCTTGGTCCGGTCGATGTAGCGCCGCTCCTCGATCCCGGTGCGTTCACGGATCCACGCGTCGCTGGTTTCCATTACTGCAGTCAGATCCTGATTGGTAACGACATTTTTCGGCACGTAGTGACCTAGACCGGTGATGGTGGTGTATGGCATGAACGAGGGGGTTAGCGCTAAAGGGGTAAAGGTAGATAATAGATCGCCTACGGCTTGTTAGATCGGCCTTCGGCCAGTTAGACGCTGCGCTGGTTAGACGCTTTCGGCTGTTAGATGGTCTAATCAGTGCAGCGTCTAAAACAGTCGTTTGCGTCGGAAGTAGAAGATTACCGCAATGCTGAGGATAATCGACAGCAGCAGGATCAGCAGGAAGGTATAGTTCCCATTCTGTAGCGGCATCGGCACGTTCATCCCGTAAAAACTGGCGATGACCATGGGTACGGTGAGCACGATGGTGATGAGCGTCAGCCGCTGAATGGTGATGTTCAGGTTGTTGGAGATGATGGAGCCGTAGGCGTCCATGGTACCGTTGAGAATATTGGTGTAGATGTTGGCCATCTCCAGGGCCTGGCCGTTGTCGATGATGATATCTTCAAAAAGGTCCCAGAGGTCCTCGTCCTGGCGGATGCCGAGGAAGTCGGCCCGCTTCATCTTCATCTTTAGCAGCTCGTTGCCATTGAGGGCATTGATGAAGTAAACTAGCGATTTTTCGATGCTCAGTAGTTGCTTGAGCTCACGGTTGCGGCTGGAGTCGTAGAGCTCCTGCTCGATGAGGTTGCGCCGCACGTTGAGTCGCTTCAGGCAGGTGAGGAAGCGGTACACCGTGTGCTCGAAGATGCGCAGCACGAACTGGCTACGCCGGGCCGTATCGACGTTGCGCACCTTGTTGTCGATAAAGAGCTGCAGCACCGGATGCTCCCGGGCCGAGGTAATGGTGATCAGCGCCTCGGGCGTAAGGATGATACCGATCGGCACGGTGATGTAGATGCTATCGTTTTCCGTCTCGGACTCGCTCAGTACGGGGGTGTTGATGACGATCAGCCGCGCCTCGTCCTCCCGCTCGTAGCGCGAGCGCTCGTCGATGTCCAACGGGTCGGTCAGAAAGTCGATCGGTAGCTCGTAGCGCTCGGCCAGGTCAGAGAGTTCGTCGGAGGCGAAGGGCGGGCAGACGTGAATCCAACTGTCGGGGCCGGGCCGCTCCACCTGTCCCAAGCGGCCGGAAGCACTGGCGTAGTAGCTGATCATGGCGGGACGTTTTGGTGAAGCGCCCGCAAAGGTACAACAGCCGAACCGCCCCCCCTAGCGCACCCTAATCTGCCGCGTCTCGTTTACTGCGCTCCCCTCTAATTCCCCGACGTCGGCTGAGTTCAAAAAGGGGCTGTTTATCCAGGGCTGACCCACGGACACGTTCGGGTCGTCGGTAAAAAAAGTGGTTCAGCGGGGGAGAGTTTGTAAGCCCGTACGATCGGCTTTGCACCTGCGGCCCCGCCCCCTGAAAAGTTTTTTTCCCGCTGTTGCAACTTATCGTAGGCAGCGGCGCATTCTCTCCGCACACCCGTTTAATCACCCCTACCATGGCACGCACGACCCGCGAGCACGTTTTCGAGGCGGAGCTCCTGGTCCACTACCAAGTGGTCTACAATTTTCTCTTGCGCATGACCGGCAGTGGCAGCGACGCCGCCGACCTGACCCAGGAGACCTTTGCGCGTGCCTACCAGAAACTCGAACACTACGAAAGCGGCACCAACGGCCGTGCCTGGCTCTTTTGTCTGGCCCGTAATCTCTTCATCAACGACTACCGCAAGCGCAAGCGGCGGGGCGAGCAGGAGCTGGACGAGCGCAGCGCCTACCAGTACCGCGACGAATCGAGTCCCATGGCCGGCTTTGCCGATCTACGGATTGCCGGGGCGCTGGACCGGGACTTTTCCGACCCCATTATGCGTGCCATGACGCTGCTCAACGACAAGCAACGCGCCGTGGTGCTGATGGCCGACCTCTACGACTTTGCCGAAAAGGAGATCGCCGAGGCCATGGAGCTGCCGCTGAATACGGTCAAGAGCGTGACCCGCCGCGCCCGTATCGCGCTCATCAAGCAATTACAGGGCTATGCCGAATCGACCTTCGGCATCGTCAACACCCGCAACCTAGGTTAATCCACCACGTGCCGCCACCGATTTCGATCGGGGCGGCACGTTTTAATTTCCCCTGCTATGTTTCCCAGCCATCCCTCCCGTAACGGGGCCCAGCATCGTCCCGGCCGTCCACTCCCCGAGGTAGCCGAATCCGAATGTCCCACGTCGGCGGACGAACCCGGCCGCGCGACCGCCCGCCTCAGCGACGAGGCCGCCTTTAAAGTTTTACTTAAGCGCAACCTGCGCCCCCAGTCCCCCCCGCCCGAGCTCCTCGGCGCTATCCGCGCCCGCATCGATACCCTGCGCGCCCGCGGCGAGGACTAGAAAACCTGAGCGCCCGAATTTCCTTATACCTGGGTCAGTTAACCGCTTACCCATGGGGGCCGCCCGTTCATCTTCCCACACCACTCCTGCTGCCGTACCCGACCTCGTCCACGTCTCCGACGAGCAACCCGGTTGGACGCGCCAGCGCCGCCCGGATAAGGGCTTCGATTACTTTCGCGAGGACGGGAGCCTGATCGAGGACAAGCTCGTGCACGACCGTCTCAGCTCCCTGGCCATTCCCCCGGCCTGGACCGAGGTCTGGATTTGCCCCCTCGAAAACGGGCACCTGCTCAGTACGGGCCGCGATGAGGCAGGCCGCAAGCAGTACCGGTACCATCCGGACTGGCTGGCCTTCAAACAGCTCAATAAATTCAACACCCTTCTGGATTTCGCCGGTTC
Source organism: Neolewinella sp. (assembly GCF_965214665.1). GTDB lineage: Bacteria > Bacteroidota > Bacteroidia > Chitinophagales > Saprospiraceae > Neolewinella. Next base: position 370,774 of record NZ_OZ243970.1, read on the forward strand.
CCTGCCCGGTGCCCGCCGTACCCTGCGGGGCATCATCTCCGATAGCTCCCGGGGCTGGACCCGCGAGCGCGTCGCCGGTATTGCCGTAGCCCTCATGGACGAGACCGGCATGCGGGTGGGCAATAGCTCCTACCGTAAGCGCAACGGCACCATCGGGCTGACCACCCTACGCCGTAAGCACGTGGAGGTAGACGATCAGGGGCTACACTTCGACTACATCGGCAAGAGCGGGCAGGAGCGGGAGGTGGACCTGACCGACCCCAACCTCATTCAGCTACTCACCAACATGACGGAGCTTCCCGGCTACGAGGTGTTCCGCTACCGTGGGGACGACGGGCGCCTGCATAATCTCGACAGCGGCGACGTCAACGACATGGTGCGTGAGCTGGTCGGCCCCGGCTTCAGTAGCAAGTTCTTTCGCACCTGGGCCGGCACGGCGGCGGCCGTCGATGCCTACTGGGAGTTACAGCAAGAGAATGGGGGCGGGCTACCCGAGCGTCCCGATCTGCGCGTCGTGGAACGGGTCGCCCACTTCCTCGGCAATACCACGGCGGTCTGCCGTGAGTACTACATCCACCCCAGCGTACTGGCGGCGGTCGCTGAGGAGCGGGTGCCGGCGGAGGACTCGGTCACGGCGAAGGAGGAACGGCAATTTGACGGGGAGTTCGACCACGACGAAATCATCGCCTACCGGCTCGCCCACGGCTAGCGGAGGCGGTAGCCGTGATTTCCCGGTAGCGACCGGCCCCCGAGGGGTCGATGCGGCTCATCATTTGGATGACGGCATTCTGCTCCGCCCCGGTGGCCCCACGGTAGATCTCGATGATCTCCTCCCGTTTGGCATCGACGAAAGACTGTACCAGGGCCGAGCTTGGGTACGCCTGGTTAGCCATCTGCACATCTTCAATGGCCAGGGTAATGTTGTTGCGTGCCGTGACCGGATCGGTGAGCATCAGGTCCAGGCCCAGGCGGTGGTAGTTGTACAGTGCCCGGCGCATGGGCAGCATGCGGGGGCTAAGCAGATTTTCGAGCAGCAGGTAGCGGTTGTTGGTCTTACCGGCAGCGGTCCATCCGCCGCTGTTTTGTAGTCCACTCGGCAGCCGGTTATAGATCTCCTGGGCGCGTTCATAAAAGGGTTGGCCGCCCAGGGGGGAAAAGGTATCGTAGTCCAGCCCCAGAATGATGTAAGCGTAAAAGCCCATCAGCGAGGCGAGCTCGGAGGTGAACGACTGCTCCGAGAGCTGGATGGCCTCAAACTGCTGGTAGCCGAAGCCTAGACGCTTATCCTGATAGTTGAGCACGGGGGTCACCTCGCCGGTACCGTAGATGGGCCGTGAGGTTTGCACCGCTAGCGTGCCCTTGAAGCGATCGGGTACCACTACTTCGGATTCGGTGCCGTTGCCCTCATCGGTTTCCTCGGCCAGCGTGAGGAAGAGGGTGGCCTGAATGCGCTCCTCGGGCTCGAAGCGGTCGTCGGTCCAGGTCTGTCCATTGAGGAAGATAGCTAGGTCCTTTTCTAGGGTCTGGAGCACCCGCTTGTCGGTTTGGGTGATCTGCTGGGTGTTGAGATTGATGGTCCAGTTGATTTCACCCTGGGCGGATAGCAGCAGGGGCAGGCAGAGGACTTGGAGGCAGGCGGTCAGTTTCATCGTGTCTGTTTAACGGCTACGAGGCGGTCCAGGATGTCTTCGGCGACGGCTCGCTTCGATTTTAACTCGAACTCGGTGATCGTATTGCGGTCCACGAGCTGGATTTGGTTGGTGGCGTGACCGAAGCCGGCCCCGGGGGTGCGGGGGGAATTGAGGACGATGAAGTCGAGGTGCTTACGTGTAAGCTTTTCGCGGGCGTTGGCTAGTCCGTGCTCGGTTTCCAGCGCGAAGCCGACCAGGAGCTGGTCGGGGCGTTTGCTGGTGCCCAGATCGGCAGCAATGTCGGGATTGCGGACTAGGCGCACGTTCAGCTCGTTCGCACTCTTCTTGATCTTCTCCTGCGCTACTTCCGCCGGACGGTAATCGGCCACGGCGGCCGAAAGAATGGCGGCGGTACATTTCGGCCAAAGCTCAATCGCCGCCGCGTGCATCTCGCGGGCGGAGCGGACTGTGGTGGTAGTAACTCCAAAAGCCGTCGTGGATAGTTCCGTGGGGCCCAGGATGAGTTCAACTTGTGCTCCCCGCGCCGCCGCTGCTTCGGCCAGCGCGATGCCCATCCGCCCCGTGCTCCGGTTACCCAGAAAGCGCACTGGATCGAGGTCTTCGTAGGTGGGGCCGGCCGTGACTAAGATGTGTTCGCCCTTGAGGTCTCCCGGAGTGAAGTGGTCCGCTAGCGTCTGTAGGATGCGCTCTGGTTCGGCCAGGCGCCCCTGCCCCTGCAACCCACTAGCTAACTCGCCGCTGTCGACGTCGATGAGGTGGTTGCCGTAGGATTGCAGCTTAGCCACATTGGCCCGGGTAGCGGGGTGCAGCCACATATCGACGTCCATGGCCGGGGCGAAGAAGACCGGGCAGCGGGCGGATAGGTACACGGCCACCAGGGCCGTATCGCAGATGCCGTGGGCTAGCTTAGCCAGGGTGGTGGCGGTGGTGGGAGCGATTAGGTAAGCGTCGGCCCATAGCCCCAGTTCGACGTGGTTGTTCCAGCCCGCCTCGCTGTGCACGGAGGTGATGACCTCATGTTTGGAGAGGGTGGCGAGGGTGAGCGGGGAGATAAATTTGGTGGCAGCTGGCGTCATGAGTACCCGCACCTGCGCGCCCGCCCGGATGAGCCCCCTTACGATGAGGGCCGACTTGTAGGCCGCAATACTACCGCTGACGCCCAGAATGATTTTCTTGCCGGCCAGCAAGGGGACTACAGGTCGTCCTCGTCCTCCTCGCGGCGCTCGTTGTAGCGGCTGTAGAGCTCATCGTCAAGGTACTCGCGCATGGCGATGAGTACCGGATTGGGAAGCTTTTCGTAGAATTTGGAGATCTCGATCTGCTCCTTATTCTCCACCACCTCCTCGATAGTGTCAGTGACCTCGGCGAACTCTTCCAGCTTCTGGTCGAGCTCGTGCTTGATATCGACGGCCAACTGGCGGGCGCGGCGGCTCACGATGGCGAGGGCCTCATAAATATTGCCGGTCTGTCCGACGACGCGTTGAATGTCGCGGGCGGCGGTATCGGGGCTAAGACCCTGTGCCCGTGCTTTGATATCTGACATCTGCTAGATCGTTTAGTTCTTTTTGTGATTTGGCCAGGATGGTGGTGACCTCGTCCTGGTACTGGCTGTTGGGAAAACGGGCCAGAAAATTATCCGCCAATTCGATCGTAGCCTCCAGGCGCTCCGGCTTACGGAGTCGGAAGCTACGGTCGGCGTATTCGTACTGGACCCGGGTCATCAGGTAGCGAATTTCCTCGGCTCGTTTGGTCTCCGGATATTCTTTGAGGACGTTTTCGAAACTTACAAGGGCAGACTCATAACGCTCGATGTCCATGTAAAGCTTAGCACTCTCGAAATCCTTGAGCTCCATCTTAGCGCGCATCTCGTCGATGAGCCGGTTGGCCTCGTCCACCCGTTCGCTACTGGGGTAGCGGTTGGCAAACTCCTCGAAGCCCTCGATGGCCTTCACGCTGTAGCTCTGGTCGAGCCGGTAAGTGGGGCTCAGCTCATAGTTGGAGTAGGCCGACATGAAATCCGCCTCTTCGCGTAGCGGACTGCCCCCGTAGGTCGTGGCGAAGTTTTTGAAGTAGTAGCTGGCCAGCACGTACTGCTCGGTGTAGTAGTAGGTGTAGGCGTAGCGGTAGGCGATCTGCTCGGCCTCGGCCCGGCCCCGGTAGGGGGCGATCACCAGCTCGTACAACGTCTGGGCCCGCTGGTATTCTCCGGCATCGTAGTAGGCATCGGCCTTCTGCAGGATCAGCGCCGGGTCCGTGCTCGTCCGAATTGTCTCGAACTCACTGCGGCAGCCCACCAGGAAGAGGGCCAGAAAAAGAACGGTAAGTTTGATGCCGTACTGCATAAGCGCGCAAAGGTAAGGGTTTTAAAATAGACAATCTCCGCAGGCCTAGGGTTGGTTGCCGGGCAGTACAATGCTGCCTCTGGCAGCGGTAGAAAAACGCAGCCTCTGGCTGTGCTAACGAGTCGAGTGTAGTAGCAATATTCTACCTTCCCCACCATGCTCCCCCCCCGCCTGCCCGAGCTCCGCCTGTACTACAACACCACCATCCGCCCGGAGCTCCTGCGCCTGGAGGCCCTGCGCAAGCGTATCCTCTGGGGCATGGCGCTCTCGCTGCTGGGCATCTTCGCCGCTACCATCGCCTTTCTGGTGTACGACCTCGGCTTTCTCAACCTGCTACTCGTAGTCCCCATTGCCTTCTACCTGGGCTGGCTGTACCTACGCATCGAGCGTTTCCGGCAGTCGTTTAAGCCGGCCGTCATTCAGCTGCTGCTGGACTTCATCAACGACTCGCCCAACTTCCGGTCCCTGCACTACGATGCCCAACGGCCCATCCTGCGTGACCGCTTCGAGCGCAGCGGGCTGTTCCGTCCGCATCCGGATAGCTACCGGGCGGAGGACTACATCCGCGGACTGGTCGGCGAGATGGCCTTTGAAATGGGTGAGGCCTACGTACAGGAGATCAGCCCGGCGAGCAACCGCCTGCAGCTGGTATTTAGTGGGTTGTTCGTGCATGCGATCTTCAATGAGCCCACGGAAGGCCGGGTGGCCGTCTGGCCCCGCCATCACCTGCGGCGCCTCAAGCGCACCATTGACGCCTACATCAGCGGTCAGGGCCGCTTGGCCGACGTCGAAATCCTCAATGAGCAGTTCCGGGAAACCTTCGCCGTTTATGCCCACCCGGGTACGAAGGTGGCCAGTATTCTTACCCCGCCGATGCAGGAGGCCCTCCTGGCTTTCTACCAGCGGGAGCAGCGCGATCTTTACTTCGCCGTCCACGACCGGGACCTTTTCATCGGACTGGAGCACGGCTACGACCTGCTGGAGCCCCGCTTTTTTCGGTCCAACCTGTCCTTCCAACTTATCCGCCGCTTCTACGCCGACATCACGCTGATGCTCAGAGTCATTCAAGATTTTGATCAGACGCACTGATCGAGTCAGCCTCCTCCAGTAGGATGCCCTCCTTCATGGCGTAGTCGCTCACGGTAATTTTTCGGATACCCGCCAGCTGCATGGTGTGCCGGATCAGCAGCATCGCCACCACGATCAGGTCGACCCGCTCCGGTGGGATACCCGGCATCGCCAACCGCTCCTCGGCCGTAGCCGCGATGATGGCAAAGTGTAATTCCTCCAGTCCCGCCAGGGCCAACCGGTGACTAGTCACATGCGCCTGCGCCTCCCGGTCCAGCAACACGTCAGCCATCACATCGAAGGTGCCGGCAGCGCCGACCAGGTGGTGGGCGGGGTATTCCTCCAGCGCATCCTGCAGGGGCAGTAGCTGCTCGTCCAAAAACACTTCCAGCAGCCGTATCTCTTCCTCGCTGATGGGGTCCGTGTGGTGAAACAGCCGCTGTAGTACGGCCACACCGAGCGGAAAGCTGCGCCGCCAGTGCACCCCCTCGGCCGAGGCGATGATGTACTCCGTCGATCCGCCACCGATGTCCATGATCAATATGCGGTCCTCCAGGGGGGGCAGGGCTGCTAGTACGCCCCGCGTGATGTAGGCGGCCTCCGTATCGCCCGGGACCAGATGAATGATAATGCCGCTCTCCACCTCCGCCGTACGCACGAACACCTCCCCGTTGGAGGCCGTGCGCAGCGCCGCCGTACCGATGGCCGTAACCTGCTCTACCTCATACTCCTCCAAAATTTTCCTAAAATGGTTCAGTGCTGCGATGCCCCGTGCAAACGGGTCGGGACCGATCAGTTTGATCCCCCCGCTCGCTAATTTCACGAACACGCGCTCACGGTACACTTCCTCAATGCGCCCATCGTTTAGCAGTCGTCCAATGAGCAGGTGAAAGGTGTTCGTGCCGAGGTCGATCACGGCGCGCAGGTCGGTAGTCATGGGTGGTAGTAGGTTAAATTATTGCGGTAAGTCAGTAGCCCGCCCGATGGTGTACACCGCGCGGAACGTAAGCGAGCGGCTCACGAAGCGTGGGCCGGCCCCCGCCTGCTGATTCGTCAAGTGCCGGCTCCACCGGAAGTGGAGGCCCAGGCGGGGACTCAGGTCGAGCGTCGCCCCCAGGTGCAGCACGAGCGCATCATCCTGCAGATGAACATCATCCGTTACATCTTCTCCCAGGGTGTTGACGACCCGGTAGCTCAATAGGCGCTGGTAGCTTACTCCCGCCTCTGCCGTCAGGCGCCAGTCGTGGTAGTGCACCATGACCGGTAGCTCCACAGTTTGGAAGCGGAAGGCGTCGAAGGCGCTCTGGGTCACGGAGTTCGTATTACGCTTCGCCCCCTGCTGGCTAAACAGGATTTCGGGGCCCACCCGCCAGTGGTCGTCCAGCACGGCGACCACCCGTAACCCCGCATTGAGCCCCGGCTGGTGAAAGCCCAGCAGGTCATCGCCGTCGAGCTGGCTCAGGTTCAGCCCCACCAGGGCGGCGGCCCGAAACGTTTGCGCGCTCAGGGTCGCGGTACTCAGCGCGAAGAGGAAAATCAGCTTCCACATGCGATAAATGTAACGGGCGGCTACCTTTGCCCGCCGCCACCTACGCTGCACCGGCGGCCCCGCCCCATGTTACCTACCACGAAACACAGCCTGAAAAAACTAGAGATGCTGCTGCGTGAACTGGGCTACGCGGTGCGCTACGAAAAGGGCAATTTTACCTCCGGCTACTGCCTGGTGGAGCAGCGTAAAATTGTGATCGTCAACCGCTTCTACGATACCGAGGGGCGCATCAACGTACTTTACGATATTCTGTCGCAGTACCGCGAGCCGACGCCGGAGCTAAGCGCTTCATCAGCAAAACTGCTGCGCCGCGTGGCTCGCTTCGTGGGGCTGAGTGGGGAGGAAGAGTAACTAGTGGTTGCGGCTGGCCGAGGGATGCTCGTAGAAGGTGATGCCCTCCCAGGGGACGTCGAGCTCCTGAGTTTCGGCCCACTCGCGGGTCTCGCGGGGCATGGTGTAGACGTGGCGCTCCTCCCCGGTATCCGCTGCATTTTGGCGGCTAATTTGGATGAGGTCGAACTTGGTATCCAGGTTCACGTCCGTGATGTAGCTATCGAGCTGGGCGCAGGTGCCGGGCTCGTCGCACTTCAGGTAGGCTAGCGTCTTGAGGTGCATGGGCTGCTCGTCACGGATGGCAAACTGGTCGATGCGTCCGCCCTCCTTGCCCTGGAAGCGCACCAGATACAGGTTTTCCTCGATGCCCTGGATGGCCATGGCGGCGTAAAACTTGCCCTCGGTACTACCGAGATCGGAAAAGTATGCTTGCGGTAGTTGCGATACCTCGCCCTCGCCCATCTCTACGCCGCGGAAGAGGTAGGTCTCCAGGGGGTCCACGGTGGGGTCGACGTACACGTGCAGGAAGCCCACGTTGCTTTCCTCGAAGATGCCGGCCCACAACTTCATTTCGCTGCCGGTGGCCAGGTTGGTGGTTTCGGCCCCGCCGGTGCCCTGGGTGTTAGGCGTCTGGGCGCGGACGCAGGTGCAAGCTAAGGTGAGTAGCAAGAGGAAGGTATAACGCATTGTTGAGGTAGTGTTTGGCGGTATAACGTGCGTGGCGGGGGGGCGTGTTCTTTCCCGGCACCGCCGCGGCTTTGAATTGACGGCCCGCAGGCACTACTTTCGCGCCATGACCTACGCCGAGGCTATGGCCGAGCTGGAACAGATCCTGGCTCAGCTCCGCGAAGTTCCCGCCGATATCGATCAGCTCCATGCCCGCGTGGCCCGCGCCGAGCAGCTCCTGGCCGCCTGCCGCGCCAAGCTCCGGGGGGTGGAGGAGGGCCTGATCGAATTACGCCAGCAGACCGAGTAAGCCATGCCGAAAAAAACCGTACTCATCACCGGAGCCACCTCCGGCATCGGGCTGGAGACCGCACGCGCCCTGGCCCGGCAGGGGTGGCGGGTGCTGCTGCACGGTCGTACGCTGGAGCGCGCCGAGGCTGCCGTAGCGGAGATTGGTACGGGTACGTTGGTGCCCCTGGCCGCCGATCTGGGTGAGCAATCCGCAGTACGTGAGCTCGCCGTGACCGTGCGCCGCGACCACCCCCTGCTAGACGTACTGATCAACAACGCCGGCGTCTGGAACTCCACCCGCGAACTGACCGCAGAGGGTATCGAGCGGACCTTCGCGGTCAACCACCTGGCCTACTTTTTGCTCACGGGGCTGCTGCAATCGCACCTACAGCCGGGGGCGCGGGTGCTTTGTGTGGCAAGCGACAGCCACAAGCAGGTGAAGGGGATGCACTTTGAAGACCTGAGCCTACAGGGCAGGTACCACGGGCTGCGGTCATACGCCCAGAGTAAGCTGGCTAACGTACTGTTCTGCTACGAATACGAACGGCGTTGTACGAACAATACGGTGATCTGTGCTATCCAGCCCGGACTGGTGCAGACCGACATTGGGCTCAAGGGAAACACCTGGCTGCACCGTCTGGCCTGGCAGGTGCGGCGGCGGATGAGCGGGCACAAGACGGCGGCGCAGGGCGCGGCTACGAGTATCTTCCTGGCTACCGTGGCGGATACGCCGCCGAGTGGTCTATACTGGGACGACTGCCGACCCAAGCAATCGTACTCCAGCTCTTATTCCGACTCGGAGGCCACGCGGCTCTGGGAGGAGAGTGAGCGACTGACCGGTTTTACATTTACGTGTTGACGGCCGAGCTTTGTAGCGCTGCCGGGGGAGCAGTACTGGGGGTCGGGGGGGTATCCCGGTAGCGGCTGAAGAGTCGTTCGAGGATACGCATGCGCAAGGGGCGTGGCGTGAGGTAGCACACGCCGATCAGCAACCGTACCAGCCGACCGGGCACGATGACGGCCTTTCCGGCGAGCATGCCGCGGATGGCCTCGGGGGCAATGTCTTCGGGCATCGTGACTAGTAGGCGGGCCCGGGCACCCTGGGCCTCGACGCGGCGCAGGCCGTCTTCGTTGGTGATCACGGGGCCGGGGCAGAGGACGGACACGCTTACGCCATGGTACCTAAATTCCTCACGCAGTGCCAGACTGAAGTTGTACACCATTCCCTTGGTACCGGTATAGACAGTCTTGTAGGGCAGGGGTAGGGTAGCCTCCATACTACTCATGTTGAGGATACCCCCACGGGTAGCTTTGAGCTGGGGCAATAACCGGTGGATGAGCTCCACCATGACCTGATTGTTCAGTTGCAGCATGGTCCGGTACTCGGCCCAGGGCGTATGCTCGAAGAGCCCACCACGGCCGAAACCGGCATTATTGATCAGGTAGTGGAGGGCAATGTGCTCCTCGGCCACCCAGTCAACGACCCGGTCGATGGCCTGGGGGGCGGTGAGGTCAAGCCCCAGAAAGCAAGCCGGTGGGAGGCCCGCCTGGGTAAGTAGCCTACGGGCGGTGGCAAGGTGCGCATCCGGCAGGGCCACAATGGCAACTCCGAGCCCCTGTCGCTGGCATTCCCGTGCCAGGGCCAGTCCGATCCCGTGCGATCCCCCGGTGATGAGTACCCATTCAGCGGCGGCGTGGGAGGTGGGTGACTTAGTCATAAGGGTCGTGTGTTCAAGTGTATTACGCGACCCAAAGGTAACTTAATCCGGTACAGGAGGTGGTACCTGCCCGCGGCACACTTATAGGCGGCCGGCTACTTCTGCTTCGGGAGAAAGCACGGCAATGGCGCGCCGTAAAAAACTGGGAATGACGGTATCGTGGGTGCGCGCAATCTTGGACACATCACTCAGATCGGTGATCAGATTGATCCACTTCTCACGGCCGTGCTCGGCGATGACTTCTGCTTTGATGTCGGGGCGGCTAAAGTGCTGGAGCATACCCTCTGCGTCGGCTTCGGGATGAAACTGCGTACCGACGATCTCGGGCGTCCAGCGGATGGCCATGGTGGCACGCTCCAGATCGACGTGGGGCCGGTCCTTTTCGATGGCCAGGATGGTGGCGCCGAGCTCCTGCATGCGTTCGGCCCGCGGCTGCACCACCTGGTAGCGCCGGAAATCGGCGGCGGTAAAGGGGTCCGGCAACCCGGCGAAAATGGGATCGGCGGCGCCGGACTGCGTGATGTGCATGGGGAAGGTGCCAAAACTGAGGCTACGGCGCTGGGTCACCTCGGCCATGCCCAGGTGGTGGACGGCCATCTGAAAGCTGTGGCAAATAAAGAATATGAACTTGCGATTTGCCGAGTGGGCGTTATGCTCCCGTACCGCATCGAACCACTGCCCCCACAGGGGCTCCCACACCCCATCTCCTTCGCGGGGATCACCGGGTCCCCCGGAGCTGATGTAGATATCGAAGGATAGATCGGGCACCTCGTGCTTAGCCCGTACGTCGAAGACCTCGTAGTCGAGGACGTCGGCGAACTGTTCCACCAGTTCCAGGATGCAGCGCATGCCCTGGTTAGGGATACCGTTATAGAGGTCGAGGATGGCGAGACGGAGGCGGCTCATGTTCTTTGGGGATTTTGTGTACTAACGTAACTGGGACGCAAAGTGCGGCCAAAATTCAGGGTGGGGGGGCGAGAAGGTAGCCCTTTGTCAAGGAACGGACGCCGCTGCCCCCCTAGTACCACAAGCCGAACATCGTAGGCTTAGCCCCCGTTGCAAAAAGAAAACCCACCCGATAAAATGGATAAATTAAGAGAACACAAGGAGTACGAAGGAAACCCCGTAGGACTGAGCGACGAGGCCTGTAGCACGATGCGCGAGCACCTGGACCGCCACCTGGCCGCCCTCTGGATCCAGTACTTTCAGTACCACAAGCACCACTGGCTGGTGGAAGGCCCGCAGTTCCGTGACCTGCACCTCTTTTTGGAGGAGAATTATAACGAAATCCATAAGCAGGCCGACGCCGTAGCCGAGCGCATCACCCTACTGGGCTACGACCCCACTACCCGTATGGAAAACTACGTGGAGCTCAGCTACATTGAGCAGGAGCCCGAAGGTGTCTTTCACATCCGCGACGGGATCAAGGCCGATATGAACAATGAGAAGAAGATCGCCCAGGAGTTCCGCACCTCGATTCAGAAGGCGTTTGAGCTCGGCGACTACGGCACCAAGTCGATGCTAGAGAAGTTCCTCTTCAAAATCGAAGACCGGGCCCACCACTGCGAGCACTTCCTGGGTGAGGACAGTCTATCGATCGGTTTTCTCCACAGTGAGGAAGAGGCCGCCGCGAACTAGCTCACCTGATACATTACCTACCGTACCGCCGATTCCCGCCCGGGGATCGGCGGTTTTTATATATACCTCAGCAGCTCGGTGATCTTTCGGATGCGTAACGTCTCCCCAAGGTGCCTGCGGTCGGCCGCCCCCGGGTGCCGCAGCCAGCAGGCCGCAAAGCCGTAGTCGAGGGCCCCCTTTATGTCCGCATTCGGATTGTCTCCGATAACCAGCACCCGTTCCCGGGGCGGACGCCCCATCTGAGCGTAGGCGTGATCGAAAAAGGCGGCCTGCGGCTTGGCTACTCCCAGCTCGTCGCTGACGGCGATGAACTCGAAGTAGGGCGCGATGCCGGTGTTGGCTAGGCGCGGCCGCTGCACCTCCTGGAGTCCGTTGGTAATCAGTCCTAGGTGGTAGCGCGACTGCGCGTACTCGAGCACCTCCAGGGCCCCGTCGAGCAGGTGGTGGCTGGCGGCCAGGTAATTGCGGTAACTGAGGGAGAGCTCCTCGGCGGGGTGGTCCTGCCGGTAGTGCTCCAGTAGGCGACGGAAGCGAATATCGCGGAGCTGCTCCCTGGGTAGGCGACCGGCCTCGTAGTCGTCCCAGGCCGCACGGTTGATGAGCCGGTAGGTACCCAGTACCTCGGCTGACCAGGCTATGTCGCGCTCCAGTAGCGTCTGCTCCAGCGCGTGGGCCTCGGCGGCGTCGAAGTCCCACAGGGTGTTGTCGGCGTCGAAGAGCAGCCAGGTGTAGGGAGTCATTGACAAAGCGTTAACAAGCTACGTATATCCATTCTCCGCCCCACGCTGTTTACCCCTCGAATACCGACTAACAAAACACGCTTACTATGTTTACCTTCCGTTCAAGTTTTCTCGCCACCTGCCTGCTCGCCGTAGGCCTCTTCTCCTGCCAGCAGGGCAACGACGAGGTCCGCGATGCCGCCCGCCAGGACATCGAGACCACCATGCCGGCTAACCCCGCCGCCGCCGCTCCCGCCCAGCCCGGTGTAGTGACCCCCGCCGGGCCCACCACTAGCCTCAGCTTCGCCGAGAGCTCCTTCAACTTCGGTAGCGTCACCGAGGGTGAGATCATCACCCACACCTTCAACTTCACCAACACCGGCAACGAGCCCCTCGTCGTAGCCGATGCCCGCGGTACCTGCGGCTGCACCGTGCCTTCTAAACCCACGGCCCCCATTGCCCCGGGTGAGACCGGTGAGATCACCGTACGCTTCGATACCCGCAACAAGGTCGGTGAGCGCCAGCAGCGCGTGACCGTCACCGCCAACACCGAGCCCGCCCAGACCTATATTTCGCTGGACGGTACCGTAGTGGCCGACCCCAACGCGGCTACCCAGTAGGTAGGACCCAACCGCGAACTACCGAACGCCCCGTTCACAGCTTGCTGCGGACGGGGCGTTTTCGTTACTTTTGCCGGCCCTTCCGACCGAATGCCCCGTAGACTAGCTATTTCCGATATCCACGGCTGCGCCCGTACCTTCGAAGCCCTGCTGGATCGGATCAGCTTCGGCACCACCGACGAGCTCTACCTGCTCGGCGATTTTGTGGACCGGGGGCCCCGCAGTGCCCAGGTACTGGAGTACGTTATCAAGTTGCAGGACGACGGCTACCGGGTGCATGGCCTGCGCGGCAACCACGATCAGTACATGGTCGACGCTATCCTGATCGGCGACAAACGCTCCCGGGCCGCCTGGCGCAGCGCCGGGGCCTCCTCCACCAAAAAGAGCTATGTCACCGAAGATAATCCCGAGGGCCGCATCGACCCTATCCACGTCTTCTGGCTCAACGAGCTACCCTACTACTATCTGCTCGACGATTACATTCTGATCCATGCCGGCCTCAATTTCCGCCGCCGCAACCCCCTCAAGGGTAGAAAGGCCATGCTTAATCGTCGCAATTGGTACCGTCACATCGACTACGACTGGCTGGGCGACCGCAAAATCGTGCACGGTCACACCCCCCTGACCCGGCTACAGGTCGAGGCCCAGGGCCACCCCCGCCGCCGCGCCTACCCCGTCTTCGCCATCGACGCCGGCTGCTTCCACGTCAAGCCCGGCATGGGTCACCTCTGCGCCATGAACCTCGACGAGCGTACCTTCACCTTCGTACCTAACCTGGACCGATGAACTGGGATGTCATCGAGCGCGAGCTCGAGCTGCGTACCTCTCGCTCCTCTGGCGCCGGTGGGCAGCACGTCAATAAGACCGAAAGCCGCGTTGAGCTGGTCCTCGACCTCGACGCCAGCCAGGGCCTCAGCCGCCGCGAACGCGATAACCTCCGCTACCACCTCGGCAATCGCATCGACGGCCAGGGCCGCCTCTCCGTCACCGACCAGAGCGACCGCAGCCAGCACACCAACCGCAAGCGCGCCCTAGCGGCCCTGCGCCAGCTCCTCGAACGCGGCATCCGCAATCCTCCCAAAAAGCGCAAGGCCGGTGCCTTTAAGGCCAATAGCCGCAAGCGGCTGGAGAAGAAGAAGCAGCGGGGAGAGGTGAAGGCTGGGCGGGGGAAGGTTCGGTGGTAGTTGTTGAGTTGTTGAGTTGTTAGGTTGTTGAGTTGTTGCGTTACCGTCGTGGTAGGTGTGGTAGGTGTGGTAGGCAGGCGGGGCCGCAGGTGCAACGTCAGATACAACACCGAGACGAGCGAAGCGAGCATCGCCGTAAACGCAACAACCCAACAACGAGCAAAGCGAGCATCCCCGTAAACGCAACAACCCAACAACTCAACAACGCATTACTTGACTAACCCCTCCGACTGCAACTCCTTCAGCACCCGGTCCAGCACCCCGTTCAGGAACTCCCGGCTCTTGTCCGTGCTGTAGACCTTGGAGATGTCGAGGTACTCATTCAGAGTGACCTGGGGCGGGATGGAGTCGAACTCGAGGAACTCAGCCATGGCCATCTTGAGCAGGATCATGTCGATAATGGCTACGCGCTCGGCGTCCCAGTTCTGGAGCACGGGGGTGATGCGGGCCAGGAGCTGGTCGTTGGCCTCGACAATAAAGCGAAGGAGCACGTCGCCGAATTCCGTGACGGCCTCCGAGTTCGTCTCATACTCCTTGACGAAGTCACCGTCGGCCGGTAGTGCCTTGATGGTCTTTTTCATGGCTCCCACGACGAGGCTCTTGTCCTCCTGCCAGAGTGGGAAGTGGTCCTCGACCATGGTCAGGAAAAGTTCCTGGGACTGAAGCCATTTGTAGAGGGCTAGGAGCACCTTGGTCGTGGCCTTCTCGTCCGGCTGCTCGAGAGCCGCGTAGGTCGTATACGCTTCCGTGCCGAGAAAATCACGGTAGAGCTGCTTGATCTGGTCGCCGTCGGTAAGACTACGGATATGGTAGCGGTCGTAGACGCGGCTGAGCTCCTTGTTGTCGGTGAGCGAGCGGATGGCCGCGTTAGTCGCCAGGGTGGGTGTGAAGACCAGGTCTTCTTCGCTGGGCCGTAGCTTGGCTTTGCGGGTAGCGGCATCCTGCTTAGCGTACTCGCAGCAGCGCTGTAGAATAAGTAGGTTCTGGAGGTACAACTCGTAGGAGCGACGTACTAGCTGCTGGTAGTGACTCCGGATGGCCCGCAGCTCGTCGCGCTCCTGCCGCTGGGCGGCGTAGAGTACCTGCATGATCTTGATGCGAACGTTGCGACGGCTCAACATGATGGTCCGGGGTTTCAATGCGCTGCGGGTGAAACTGCCCCTAACGCCCCGCAAAGCAACGAAAAAAGCCCGACTACTTACTGGAGGATGCCAAAATATCGCGGCTGGCGATGTCGCTGAAACTGGGCAGTTTGCTGTGGTGCCACTTGTTGACGATCACGCCCTGCTTCATCAGTACCACCCCGGGATTGGAGCGGATGATGGTCTTGAGTAGAATGTCATCACCGCGGTAAAAGGGGTAGTCCGCGCCCACTGCCTGGCGGAAGTCCTCCAGGGCCGCGTCGCTGGTCAGCTTGGTCATCGCTACCACGTCATGGCCGGCGCTACGGGCCTGCTCGACCACAGGCTGGATATCGTCGCGCCAGTCGGCCAGGTAGTCCGCGTCCCAGGCACCGGGCTCGCCCTTAAGCTTGTAGGCTACGATGATGAAGGTGTAGCCAGGGTTAGCTAGTAGCTCCGGAATAACGTTATGGCCCTCACCGTCCGTCACTTCGAACTCACTGATCTTAGTGGGTAAGATGGTAGGTTCAGATTTGTATTGTTCTAGATCCCACTCCGTTTCCGGATAGTCTTTATATACCTTGAGAAAATCTTCCGTACTCATCTTGACTACCTGTCCGTCGGCTTTACTGGTTGCCACATACCCTAACACCTGTACGTTGGCTGTAGCATCCATCTCAGCCTGCTTTACCGCAGCTACGTCGGTACCCACCTTAAAGGGACGGAAGTCCTGACCAGGCAGGTCCCACACGAAATTGCTCAGGCAGTAGAATACGGCTAACGCTCCGGTGCCCAGTACCAGCGCCGAGCGCACACCGGGCGAGAACACCTGGTGCATGCGCCGCGGAGCAAATAGAAAGACCAGGGCGGGAACGAGCAGTGCCACATCCTTAAGAAAACTAGTGCGTGGCTCCAGCTTCAGGAAGTCACCGAAGCAGCCGCAGTCCGTCACCTTCATGTTGCTCTCGGCGTACTCGCCCCAGCTGGCGAAGGTGAAGAAGTTTTCGCCCGCCGGTACGTAGCCCGTCAGGTAGGTATAGCCCGTCAGTGCCGTGAAGAAGGCCACGATGGTGAAGAATAGCCAGCTCGTCAGCTTCGGCTTAGCGCCTACTACCAGCATCAGCCCCAGCATAATCTCCAGGACGATCATCGTGACCGAAAAGCCCGCGGAGTACTCGCTCAGCGCAGGAAAGACCGGTGCCAAAAACCCTGCACCCGCGCCCGCGGCAGTCGCCTCGAATTCAGCGAAGTACTGCTCCATCTTGTAGGCCGTGCCCAGGGGGTCAATGGCCTTGACGTAACCCGAAAAGATGAAGAGCGCCCCGGCAAAGTTTTGCAGCAAACTCACCGGCAGACTCCGAGTAGCGCGCAAAAACACCTGCGTCAGCGCCGTCAGCGAAAGCGCGGCAATGCCAATGTAGAGCAGCAGAGTAGTCAGCGTCATAGTCGGGGGGATTCACCTAGGATACAATTGGTAAACGCTGGGGTTGCGCCGCTACGTGCGTTAACAACTTGTTGTATACCTCGCTCTGCCGCAGTACGTCCGGGCAGCCCACCAGCACCAGGTGCTCGCGCGCCCGCGTCATGGCCACGTTGAGCTTGCGGTCCACGCCCTCCTCCGACACCTGCGACAGGCGCTCGAGCTGTCCGCTGTCGTTGGCGCAGAGCGACATGAGTACGATGCGCTTGGCACTACCCTGGTAGCGCTCCACGGTATCGACCGTAAAGTCATCGGCCGCATAGCCCTCCCGCGCCAGCTGCTGGCGGATGTAGGCAATCTGGGCCCGGTAAGGGGTGATGATGCCGATGTCACCGGGGCGAATGGGCCGGTCCGTACCCAGGTAAAGGGCCGTAAAGGCCTCCACCAGTTTCACCAGCAGCTCGGCCTCGTGGCGGTTCACCTTGGGGTCGGAGGTGCCGTGGTCGACCTCGGTGGGTAGGAAAATCAGCCGCTGCTCGCACAGTTGGTGCTGCAGGCTACCAGTGGGCTCAGATAGGTCCAATGGAGCCAACTGCGTCAGGTGGTGGCCGATCGATTGGGGTAGGATATCGAGCCGGCCCTGGTAGAAGTGCAGCGCCGGAAAGGCCATGATCTCACGGTGCATCCGTCCCTGCTGTTGTAGCTGGTCGTAGGCCCAGGTCCATCCCTTCGCCTTTGCCGTCTGAAAGAGCCGCTCGAACAGGCTGGTGCCGAGGTCGCGCAGTCCGGTGGCTCGCAGCTCGGCATCATTGACCCGGGTGTCGTGCTCGGCCTGCTGCACCACGGCGGGCAACTGGCGGTGGTCGCCGATAAGCAGGGCGCGGGGCGCACGGGTCAGGATGCCCCCCAGCAGCGGCTCCAGGATCTGGCTGGCCTCGTCGACCACGATCCGGTCGAAGGACTTCAGCTTAAACAGCTCGTTCTTCCCCCCTACGCTAGCCACCGTACCCACCACCACACGGCAGTCGTCGATGAGGCGGCGCAGCTCGCGGCGGTTGCGTGCCCCCTTGCTGCGTAGTTGGAGCAGCCGGTCGGTGTACCCCGGTGCCGTGCCCAGTCGGCTACCTATACGCAGATAGCCGCGGTAGGGTTGCCCGTCCATTTCAATGCGCTCGATGCTCTCGCAGATCTCGTCCACCGCCCGGTTGGTGTAGGCCACCAGGAGCACGTTTTCCCGGGTGTGGCGCAACAGGTGGTCGACCAGGTAGTGTAGCATCTGGCTCGTCTTTCCAGTCCCCGGCGGGCCCCAGAGCAGGAAGTAGTCGGGCGCGGTAATTACTTTACGCAGAATGCGGTCCTGCTCCCCGGTCAGCCGGTCGGATACGGGCGTAGGGTGGGGAATAGCCTGCCGGGGCGGCACAAGTCCGAGCCACTTTTGCCGTAGTTGCTTATCGGCCGCGGCCCAGAGGTACAGCCCCAGGTAGTGGTTCTTAAATCCGCTATCGAGCACGTCTTTTTCAATGGCCCAGTAGGGCTTGCGGCGGAACACGCTGTCGTTCAGTTGGGGGTTGCGGGGCCGCAGGTGCACGGTCTGTGGTGTGACTTCGACGATCGTCGACTTGAAGATCTGCGATTTGACGGCATCCCCGGCCTGCGTGGCCGCCTGTTCCGTCCCGTAGAGGGCTACGATATCACCCTGGCGGAATTTGATCAGCTGGCTATCGTCCGCACTCCGCTGCAGGATTAGCTCGTTTTCCGCCGCGTCGTAGCCGGCGAAGGTGAGTCCGTCGAGTAGCTCAAAGCGGTCCACCTTATCCCGCCGCTCGTCGAGCCAGAGGCTGGCCAGGCCGTTAACGTGATCGGTCCGCTGCTCGCCCACCTTGGCCAGGCGCTGCTCGCGGGCCACGAAGCCCATGAAGGCCCCGAGGTAGCGGCGCTCCAGTTCGTCGAGGGCTTCGTAGGTCGCCAGCGTATCGCGGTGATCCTGCTCGGTGAAGGAGCCCAACTGCTTGAAGCGTTGGGGGTGTAGCTTGGCGAACAGAGCATTGGTCTGCTGTAGCAGGTCGCCGCGCTGTCCGAGCTGAGCGATGAGCATCTCTACGCCCACCAACTGGTTGCGGGCGCTGATGGCCTCCAGTTGGCGATTCCATTCCGGGGGGGCATAGCGGACGGGCTTTTCGTAATCGACACTGTAAAGGATGTACGAGCGTACGTTGGCCTCCCGGCCCAGGGCCAGGTTGATCATCAGGTCGTAAAGTAGTGTCTGGATGAAGTTGTCGCTGCGGATGCCATGACGATTGGGCGCGTAGATCTTGCTCGTCTTCAGCTCGACGATGCTGGTAGTAGCCTCCTCGGTATCGCGCTGCGACTGTAGGAGGTCGAGGCGGCCCTGGAGTCCGTAGGCGGGACTGAGAAAACTGGGCTCCAGCATCACCGTCTCCCGGTCGATCCCGAGCTCGGGTAGCAACTGACGTACAAATTTCTGCACCGTCAGAAAGTGGTGTTTGAGCTCCTGGAGCAGCTTCATCACTTCCTGGTCGGAGAATAGGCACAGCTCCAGGGGCTGCATCTCGAAGACCGTCTCGCGGATCTTGGCAAAGCTGGCCTCCGGCTCGTGGACCAGTACGTCGAGGAAGCTGTTGACGATGTTTCCACGCACCAGCGGCGGCCGCTTTTCGAAGGGCAGTAGCCGTTTGGGCACGGAGCTCCAGGGCTGGAAATCGCTGCCGAAATTGAAGCAGTTGGCTACATCCGTGACGTTGACCAGGTAATCGGGCTCGATGACGATCTGGGCGGGGTAGAGCCGCTGGTCGTCGCGCAGTTGCGCCCGTAGCAGATTCAGGATGACGTACTCCCCGCTGATGCGCTCGATGATCTTCACGGCCTGTCCGACGTGTCCATCGGCCAGTTCCGCCTCGCCGTAGGGGATGGCGAAGACCTGCTCGGGCCGCCGCTCTACACCTACCCACAGCAGTTGCTCCTTAGCATCGAGTTCCAGCACCAGCACCCGCAGCTGGTAGTAGGTGCGCTGTACCTCCGCCGGCCGGTAGGGAGGGAAGGTGTAGGCGCGTAGGGGTTCCAGCGCGGCGGGGACGATGGTGCCGAAGAGTTGGTGGTTGAGCTCGACCGCGAGTTTACAGCCGGCGGCAACTACCCCCCCGAGCTCCTCAGATGGCTGCTGCTGCCGGCCGGCGCGCCGAAACTGCCGCTCCTGCACGGTCAGCTCCCGCGGCAGATTGTATTTATGGGCCGCGTAGGTGATGCGGGCGTAGGTGGTACTGAAGTGCAGCCGGTCCTCCTCAGTGGCCCTTTCGAAGAGCTCCAGGATGAGGCGGCGCAGGGCATCTACCTGCTGTTGGGGTTCGAGCTCACTGCTTTCGGCGATCTGCCGGGTGCGGCGGTAGAAGTAGTCGCTTACGGCCTGGTTTTTAGGAGAGACGTCCATCGCGGACAAGGTACGAAGCGGTTTCTCCCGCTAGCTATCGGGACGCTGTGCCACATAACTTGCAGATGCGGCCTTGTTGACTAACGCGGGTAACCTAATTTGCGTCTGGCTAAGTAAATTCCGCCATATGCCCATCCGCTACCTCATTGCGCTTATCCTACTGCTACCTGCTATCAGCTATGCCTGCAGCTGCACCAACGATCATATCCCCCTCGAAGAAGCCATCTGCCGGGCAGACACCACCGGCACAATGGTACTTGCCGTCACCCTACAGCGCCACCTTGACGGCAACGCCGCCGAACTACAGATCGATGAGGTACTGGTGGGGCAGACCGATAAACGTACACTAACGGTAGGTGCCGAGACCAGTTGCGCGTGGTACATCGACCTGGAACCCGTCGGACAGCGCTACCTCTATTTTTATTGGCCGCAGAGCTACGGTGATTACGAGGGGGACTTATTTGGATGTGCCTACAACGCCAACATCTACCGCCTCAACCGCCAGGGCACCGAGGTCGAATACAGCTACACCGCTAGCGGGAGCACTCAGAATGTAGGCCTTCGTGACCGTAGCTTCCGCAACCTTATCGCTAATCGAGCGTGCGGTAACGAACTTCCCGACACGCGCCCTACCAATCCACTACGTAAGATCGAAGTAGCCGGTAGCATCGGCACGGGCGGCAGTATCAGTCTCTCGGTACCCGAAGGAGACATGCCTGCCCTACAGACCCTGCGGTGCTACCGTACCGACGGCCGGCTACTAGCCGAGATCGACCTGCGGGACTACGTGGCCGGTAAGGCGATTGACCTTTCGCGACTACCCCGGGGGTATAACCTATTGTATATTACTGATGGGGTATGGCGGAAGACGCTTCCGTTGATTGTATCGGAATAGCTAAGGTTTTGGGTCCTAATCGAATACCCTGCCCCGCCCCGGCAGAGATGCCGGGAACCGAGCAGGCGAAAATTCGCTACTTTGCCGCCATGACGCGCCAGGCCCTCCTCGACTCTCTCCACCTCGACATCCCCGTCGTAGTCTCCCCCATGTTCATCGTCAGCCAGCAGCAGCTCGTGCTGGAGTGCTGTAAGAACGGCGTATTAGGCACCTTCCCCGCCCTCAACAACCGCACCACGGAAGGCTTCGAGGAGTGGGTAGTCGAGATCAAAGAAGAGCTGAAAGCCGAGGAAGAGCGCCGCGGCAAAAAGCTCCCCCCCTACGGTGTCAACCTCATCGTCCATAAGACCAACCCGCGCGTGCAGGCCGATCTGGAGGTGATCGTACGCCAGCAGGTGCCGCTGGTCATCACCAGTCTCGGGGCGGTGAAGGAGGTGGTCGATGCGGTACACAGCTACGGCGGACTCATCTTCCACGACGTCACCAACACCTATCACGCCCAGAAGGCGATCGACGCCGGAGCGGACGGATTGATCCTGGTCTGCGCCGGAGCCGGGGGGCACGCCGGTACCCTCAACCCCATTCCCTTCGTTAGTGAAATCCGAAAAATGTTCGACGGGGTGATCCTGCTGGCCGGTGCACTCAGTAGTGGCCGTGACGTTGCTACCGCCCTGCAGATGGGCGCCGACCTGGCCTACATGGGCACCCGCTTCATCAATACGCAAGAGGCTATCGCCGACGAGGCCTACAAGGACATGATCATCAAGTCCGGCACCCGCGACATCATTTACACCGCCTCGGTCTCCGGTATCCCCGCTAACTGGATGGTGGCCAGTCTGGAGGCCGCCGGCATTACCAAGGAGATGTGGGACCAGAAGGCCAAGGCCGATTTCGGTGCCGAGCACGAAGCAAAAGCCTGGAAGAACCTCTGGAGTGCCGGCCACGGGGTAGCGACCATTGATGATAATCCGCCGGCCGCGGAGCTCATCGACCGCCTGAAGCGGGAATTTAAAACCTCCCTTCAGCAGCAGGCCTCCCTCCTCGCAAACTACTAGCCCGTGTCGTACTATGCCCCTGACTTATTTAAGGACCAGGTAGCGCTCGTCACCGGCGGGCGCTCGGGTATCGGCTACGGCATTGCAGAAGCGTTGCTGCGCCACGGAGCCAGGGTGTGCATCTGCTCGCGCAAGGAAGAACCCCTCGCCGAGGCTGCGGCCGCCCTCCAACAACTGGGCACCTGCGTGTACCGCCCCTGTGATATACGGAAGCCAGAGGAGGTGGCAGCGGTGGCCGATCTGATCGAGGAGAAGTTCGGTCGCCTGGACGTGCTGGTCAATAATGCCGGCGGACAGTTTCCCAGCCTGGCCCAACACATCAGCGATAAGGGCTGGGATGCCGTCATCAATACGAACCTCAACGGCACCTTTTACGTGAGCCGGGGGATGGCCGAGCGCTTCTTTATTCCGCAGCAGTCCGGCAACATTGTTACCATCATCGTAAATATGGACCGCGGCTTTCCCGGCATGGCACACACGGGGGCGGCGCG
The DNA here is from genome assembly GCF_965214665.1 of Neolewinella sp. Taxonomy (GTDB): domain Bacteria; phylum Bacteroidota; class Bacteroidia; order Chitinophagales; family Saprospiraceae; genus Neolewinella. The sequence goes on from NZ_OZ243970.1 coordinate 392,981, forward strand.
CGCAGGTGCGGAGAATCTAATGAAGAGCATAGCGCAGGAGTGGGCCCGCTACAATATTCGGGCAAATTGTGTGGCACCCGGCACTATCATTTCCTCCGGGCTGGATACCTACGCCGAGCCGGTCAAAGAGTTGCTCAATCAGATGAAGGAAGATAACCTGATGAAACGCCACGGTACGGTAGACGAGGTAGCCAATGCCGTACTGTTTTTGGCTAGTCCGCTAGCCAGCTACACCAGCGGCACTACCCTGTACGTCGACGGCCTCGACCACCTTCACGCCAACCGGATGCGGCTGGTCAACCTCTTCAGCGAATAACGTATGGACTACCGGATCACGGAGCACATCGCCTACCTCACCTTCGACCGGCCGGAGCGCGCTAATGCCCTCGACCTGGCGGAGTGGGAGGCCCTGCGTACCGCTGTCGAGCGGGCGGATCAGGACGAGCAGGCACGTGTCGTGGTCCTAGCCGGCCAGGGCAAGCACTTCTGCGCCGGGATCGATCTGAGTGTGCTCACCGAACTACCGCAGCGGGTACAGGCCAGCGGTCAGGACCCCGAAGCTTATTTGGTTGATTTTATCACCAACTTACAGGATTGCATTACGGCCCTGGAGCGCTGTAGTAAGCCCGTCATTGCCAGTATCCACGGCGGTTGCATCGGCGGCGGGGTCGACATTATCACCGCCTGCGATATTCGCTACTGTACTAAGGACGCCACCTTTTCGGTCAAGGAGGTTGACCTGGGCATCGTGGCCGACCTGGGTACGCTGCAGCGGCTACCGCGCATCATCAATCCGGGGCTTGCCGCGGAGTTAGCCTACACCGCCCGGAAGGTAGACGGTAAGGAGGCCGAGCGTATCGGGCTAGTCACCGAAGCACTGGGCAACGAGCGGCAGTTGCAGTACCGGGTCGGGCAGGTGGCCGATGCGATTGCCGCTAAGCCGCCGCGGATCGTGGCCGGCATCAAGGCGGCGCTACTGCACCAGCGGGACCACACGGTGAGAGAGGGGCTGGAGTTCGTGGCGCGGTATAGTGCTGGGGTGATGAAGGGATAAGTACAATGCGGCCTCCGGCCGCGCCCCCTGACATATAAGCGCAGCCAGAGGCTGCCTTTTGCTACCGCGGCCGGAGGCCGCATTGTACTGCTGTCACTCAATTCCAAACAAAAACACCCGAATTTAAGGAAAAACCCCGGTTTTATTTAAGAATTTCCGTTGAAAACTTGCGTGGCTGTTTGAAAATGTTTTAATTTGTTGCTGAATAAACTGATACTACGACATGATTACCACTGACCGCCGCGATCTCAATGACCGGTTCATCGAGGTGTTCCAGATTCTGGAGGACCGCGGGGAGATCATCAAGAACGACCGCAACGGGCGTGGACTTGGTGACTTTGCCAAGCGCATCCTCAACAACCGCTCCTACGGCCATATCATTCGCGCTTACCTCAACGCAGAGGACAAGCGCTGCATCAACTACGAGCAGGCCCGCCGGGTGTGCAGTGAGTACGGTGTCAATACCTCCTACCTACTGGAAGGAAACGGTACCCCCTTTGGTATGGAGCTGCCCAGTGCCTCCGATGCCGACGGCGAGGATGTAAAGCAGAACATCCTATTTACCTCCACCGAGGCCTTCGCCGGTGCCAGCGTGGATGCCGACAGCTTCATCAAGGAAGAGCAGCAGTTCTTCAGTCTGCCCGACCTGTTTGGTGATGGCTACGTGGCCTTTCCCATCAACGGCAACTCCATGGAGCCGGTCATCAACGACGGCGACGTGATCATCTGCCGCCAGATCGCCGGGGTACACGAGATCAAGGAAAACAAAATCTACGCCGTCCGCTCCAAGGGTAGCCTCTGGGTGAAGTACGTACAGCCCGTCAAAGACAAGAAGGGTCGCGTACACTCCCTGAAGCTCATCTCGGCCAACTACCTCGAGCACGATCCCTGGACGGAGGAGGTGGATAAGAACACCCGCCTGTACGAAGTGCAGCGGCGCATCAGCGAGCTTTAGTCACCACTAGGCCTCGCGTCCCACCTACACGATCCCCTTCAGGCGGTGGTCCGGCCAACGCGCCGGGTCACCGCTTTGTCGGTTACGACCTATCCTGCTGTTTTTTGTTTTGCCGCCCAGTCCGACCTCCCGGTCGGGCTGGGTTTTTTACTATCCGGCGCCTAAGCTACGTTATTTCGCCTGCCCCACCACGGTAAGGGTGACCTGCCGAAGGTCTTCGGTGCGGCTGCTGTTGCCGATCATGATTTGAAAGGTGCCGGGCTCTACGGCGTACTTCATCTCCTGGTTGAGGTACTCGAGTTGCTCCGCGCCGAGCTCGAAGGTGACCGTCTTGGTTTCTCCAGGAGCCAGATATACCTTCTCGAAGCCCTTCAGTTCCTTCACCGGGCGGGTGACGGTGCTATACTCGTCGCGGATGTAAAGCTGTACGACTTCCTTGCCCGGACGGTCGCCGGTGTTGGTGACCTGGACGCTGACGGTGGTGGAGCCATCGGCAGGAATTTGCACACTGGCCAGCTCGGGTAGGCTAATCTCAAAGTTGGTATAGCTGAGCCCGTAGCCGAAGGGATACAGCGCGTTCACATTTTCGAAGAGGTAGCCCCGGCGGGCAGTAGGCTTATAGTTGTAGTAAGCCGGGATGTGGCCGGCGGAGCGGGGGATGCTGATGGGGAGCTTGCCGCTGGGGGTCACCTTGCCGAAGAGTACATCGGTGACGCTATGGCCCGTTTCCTGTCCGAGGTAGAAGCACTGGAAGACCGCGGCGGACTTTTCAGCCAGATTACTGATGTTGAGGGGGCGGCCGCCGAAAACCAGTCCGATCATTGGCTTATCGAGCGCGGCTAGGGCGTCGATGAGCTCGTTTTGGGTACCCATGAGTTCCAGACTGGGTCGGTCGCCCAGGTGCGACTCCGCCCAGGCCTCACGGCTGGTGAGCTCGTTGCCGCCGACGGCCAGGATGATCACGTCAGCTCCCGCTACGTCCTTTACGGCCTGCTGAATACGGGCGCGGTCGTCCTCGGCGCTGACGGCGATCACGGTGTCCTTGTACCAACTGCCGGGCTCGGTAAGGCGGGTGCCTTCGGAATAGATGATCGTAGCACCGTTGGCTTCGGCGTAGGTCTCCAGTCCCTGGCGGAGGGTAACAAAATGCTGGGGCTCATCACTATAACCACCCAGAAGCACCTTGTCGGCGTTTGGTCCGACTACGGCAATGGTAAGGTTCTCGCCCGTAAGGGGAAGTACGCCGTCGTTCTTGAGCAGGATCATCGACTCGCTCCCCGCTTCTCGCACCAGTGCATCGTCCGTAGGGGTGTTGGAAAGGGCGGTACCCGGCTCGGTGTAGGGGTTCTCGAAGAGTCCGCGATCAAACTTCTGCTTCAGGATACGGCCTACGGCGCGGTCCAAAATAGCTTCGTCGAGTTCTCCCTGGTTGACGGCCTCGACCAGGTAGGGGAAGGCCTCGCGGTCGGGTAGCTCGATATCGACGCCACTGCTGATGGCCCGGATGGCGGCCTCCTTCAGGCTGGCGGCCACGGCGTGGCGGGTATGAAGTTCCTTGACGGCGAAGTAGTCCGAAACGACGGCGCCCTCGTAGCCCCATTCGCCGCGCAGTACGTCGTTGAGCATCCAGGCGTTGGCGTGGCTGGGTACGCCATTGACCTCGTTGTAGCTGGCCATGATGTTACGCACCTTACCGTTATCCACGATGTAACGGAAGGGGTAGAGGAAGACCTCGCGCAGGGTACGTTCGCTAATGTGGGCCGGACCGATGTTGTTGCCCCCCTCCGGCTCCCCGTGACCGGCCATGTGCTTCAGCGTGGCGAACACCTCGCCCTCGTCCCACTGGTCATCGTCGCCCTGGAAGCCCAGCACGGCCTGCAGTCCGATCTGGGCGGCAAGGTAGGGGTCTTCGCCGAGGGTTTCTTCCACCCGGCCCCAGCGGGGATCGCGGGCTACGTCGACCACCGGGGTAAGCACCACGTGGGCCCCGCGGCTTGCCGTCTGCCGGGCGGCCGTAGCGTAAAGTCGCCGGGTAAGCTCCCGGTTGAAGGTGGCGGCTACGGAGATGGGCTGCCCCCAACTGGTGGCGTCCTTAGCCGCCAGTCCGTGCAGGCTCTCCTCGTGCATTAGGGCGGGGATACCCAGGCGGGTGTTCTCGACCAGCCACTTCTGGATGGCGTTGACGTATGCGATTTCCTGCTCGCCGGCGCGGCCCGGCTCTCCGCCGCCCGTCAGCTCACTCGGGCGCGTCACGTGACCGATGCCGTGGGGCATTACGGCCTCGGCCTTGCTGGGGTCGAAATTTAACTCCCCATCCTCCATCTTGTGCTTATCGGCCCACACCGCCGTTACCTGGGCTACTTTTTCCTCGGTGGTCATACGTCCGATCAGGTCGGCGATGCGATCGGTGACCGACTGGGTGGAGTCCTTATAAATAGCTAGCTCCGTGTTGCTACTGGGGCTATCGGCCATCACCGTGTTCGGTACGGTATCCTGGGTGGGTTGCTGATCGCAGGAGCAGAGCAGCAGGCAAATGAAGGGGAGAAAGCGTAGCAGCATGAGCGGGGGGGCGTTAGCGTCGGAGTGTAGGGCTAAAGTAAAGCTATTCAGTTGGTCGGGGCTAACGGACCGAACTCAAAGGCCATCCAGGATGCGGAACAGCTCGCCATTGTCGATCAGCGCCCCTTCTTCCATGCGTAGGAAGATGTCCTGGTCGCGACCGATGGGGAGGTAAGCGCGTTCGGCGGTGTACAGTTTAGGGGTAGCACCATCTGCCCGCAGCTGCACGAAGATCTGGCGGGGGGCGAGGCTTGAGTCGGTCAGGTCGACCGAGGTATCTCCGCTGAGGAGGAGGCCCCGCATTTCGATCTTGTCCGGCCCGCAGCGGTAGCTCCGCAGGTCGTGGGGTTTGCGCTGTACGAGGTATTCGACCCGCTCGATCACGCCGGCAAACACAATCTGGCTGAACTGTAGGATCAAGCCGTCGGCGCGGCGCGGATCGTCCTCCTTAATCCTGACCCAGCTCTGGGCGTCGATGCCATTTACGCTCAGAAATTTGACGAACTGCGGGGTGACCTCTTCCAGCTCATCGCGGCGTAGGCGGCGGAACTTCGTTTCCTTCATGGCCGCACAAACAAATGCCCCGGGGGGTAGTTTTGCCAGTATGTTTGATATCCCCGATTTTGGTAGCGGTGCCGTCTGGCTGTCCCTTCTTACCCTAACGTTCCTGGAGATCGTACTGGGTATTGACAACATCATCTTCATCTCCATCGCCTCCGGCAAACTGAAGTTGGAGGCCGATCGCAAGAAGGCCACCAACATCGGTCTCATCCTGGCGATGGTGCTGCGCATCGCGCTGCTCTTTGGCGTGTCCTGGCTTATCTCGCTCGAAGAGCCCCTCTTCGAGATCGACTGGGGCTGGGCCAGCGGCGGCTTCAGTGGGCAGAGCCTGATCCTCTTCGCCGGCGGCATCTTCCTGCTCTATAAGTCGACCTCCGAGATCCACCACAAGCTGGAGGGCAACGAGCACCTAGAGGGCGATCCCGGTGAGCCCAGCGTGGGAGCCTCCCTGCAGTCGGTAATCATCCAGATCACCATTATCAACATCGTCTTCAGCTTCGACTCCATCCTCACCGCGGTGGGTATGACCAACGGCCTCTACGGTGCCCTACTGATCATGATCATCGCCGTGGTCGTCTCCGTCGGTATCATGATGGCCTTCGCCGTCCCGGTCGGCAACTTCGTCAACCGCAACCCCACCATTCAGATGCTGGGCCTGGCCTTCCTCATCCTCATCGGGTTCATGCTCATCGTCGAGGGCGCTCACCTGGGGCACCTGGAGGTATTCGGCAGCGAGATCGGTACGGTGCCTAAGGGCTACCTCTACTTCGCTATCGCCTTCTCCCTACTCGTCGAGTTCCTCAATATGAAGATCCGGCCGAGTGGTAAGGGCAATCAGGTCAAGCTCAATACCTACGCCCAGGAGGCAGCCAGCAAGGCGGAGTACGCGCGGATGGAGTAGTGTAGGGCAGGTGGGCGGGGCCGCCGGTGCAACAGACGAACCTTAGCAAATATCTGTCAGTTGCAGTAGCAAACTGATACTACCATGGCCACCGACAACTACGAAGAAAAGTACACCGACCCCGACCTGCGCCGCCAGATCAAGGACGAAATCATGGACTCCGACAAGGGCGGTAAGCCCGGACAGTGGAGTGCCCGCAAGAGTCAGCTGCTTGTTAAGGAGTACGAACGGCGCGGCGGTGGCTACAAAAAGGATGAAAAAGACGAGGCAGCCAGAAGCCTGGAGCAATGGACCGAAAACGACTGGCAGACCAGTGAGGGCACCGCCGAGGCCGATGGCGCTGAGGGCATGGCTCGCTACCTACCCCGCGATGCCTGGGCGCTGCTAACCGAGAAAGGTCGTAAACAGGCCAATAAGACGAAGGAAAAAACCAATGAGAAGGGGGAGCAATACGCCGACTGGCCCGATCTGGTGCAGCGCACAATGGTGGAGATCGGGGCCGTGAAGGGCAATAAGGGCCTGACCAAGGACGAGATCATGGACCGCGCCCAGGAGCTCGACGTTGAGGGGCGGAGCACGATGAATAAGGACGAGCTCAAAGCGGCGGTGATCAAGGCATACGGCTAAATGACCGAAGCCCCGGGAGTAATCCCGAGGCTTCGTAAACGACCGTAGTGAACGGCGGCCGATCTACTTGTCGTACAAGGTGATCGCTTCACCCCCCTTACCGGCCCGGCCAGTACGGCCCACGCGGTGGATGTAGGTGTCGTAATCGGTGGGTGCCTCGAAGTTGATCACGTGGGTGATGTCTTCGATGTCGAGGCCGCGGGCGGCTACATCGGTAGCGCAGAGGGCTTTGATCTTGCCCTGCTTGAAGGCACCGAGGGCCTTCTGACGGTAGTTCTGGCTCTTGTTGCCGTGGATCTCATCTGCGGAGATGCCGGCCTGGTTGAGCTTCTTGGCGACCTTCTTAACGCGGTGCTTGGTCTCGGCGAAGATGAGCACCCGCTTCATCTCGGGCTCCTTAAGCAGGTCGATAAGGGTGTCGAACTTATCGTCGGGGTCGACGAACTTGACCGTCTGGTTGATGTGCTCGGCCGAGGCCTCTCCGCTGCTGACCTTGACGGTGACTGGGTCGGTCAGGAAGTGGTCGATGAGCTTTTGCTGGCTCTTATCGAGGGTAGCCGAAAAGAGCAGCGTCTGGTCGCGCTCGCCGATCTTGTCGGCCAGGTAGGTGACGTCCTTTTGGAAGCCCATGTCGAGCATTCGGTCAAACTCGTCCAGCACCAGCACGGAGGCTTCCTGTAGGTCGATCTTGCCCTGCTGGTACAGGTCCTTGAGCCGGCCGGGAGTGGCCACGACGAGGTGGTAGCTGCGCTTCTTCAGGTTGACGATGTCGGTGTTGATGTTGCGTCCGCCGATCAGGGTGATGGCGTTGTACTTCATGCCCAGGGTGAGGGTACGGAACTCCTGTTCGATCTGTAGCGCCAGCTCGCGGGTGGGGGCCAGTACCAGGGTCTGGAACGGTTTGTCACTTTCGAGCAGGGCGTCGATGAGAGGGATCAGGAAGGCGCCCGTTTTACCGGTACCGGTGGTGGCGATGCCCATTACGTCCTTCATGGCGGCGATGTCGTCGAAGGTCTTTTCCTGGATCTCGGTGGGGTAGACCCAGCCGGCGGCCTTGATGGCGCTCTTGAGCTTGGCGTTGATCTTCCAGTCGGGGAACTTGGTCTCGGCGTGGTACGCTACGGTTTTGAGAGGGACGCCCTCATGGACCATCATTTCGGCCGGCAGGGGGATGTAGTTGTGGTTGGAGCGGCCACCGCCGCTGCCGCGCCGGTCACGCTTGCCGCCGCCACCACCGCTATGGCCGTACGATTTCTTTTTGTTACTGAAATTAGAACTGCTGCGGCTTTTGCCGGAGCGGGAGGGACGGGTATTGTCCATAAGAATATAGGGAAGGTTGGACCACGAGGTGGTCGCAGGGGAAAATAGGCTTCGGTCCGAATGGTGCTATGCCGGAAGTACGGTCATAGGGGCGAGGCGTGGATCGGAGGGAAGCGAAGGGGTCCCGGCTCGCGGCGCAAAAGTAAGGAGAAAAGTCCACACGACACCTCCAGGAGTGGTTTGACTCCTCATAAAAACATGGTTAGGATAGCTGGGCTGGTTCAGTAATCCCCTTGCTCCCGGAGGAGAACCCTGACAAGTCGAAGGGTCTGAGGCCCGCCCTAGACAGCCCGAAGTCACTTCCTAATTTATATAAACTGTAGGGTCAACCAGTGGTCGGAGTGACGTGTGGACTCATAGAAACGGCTGGACTAGCGGATGGTTGAAGCGCGCCCCTAAGAACGCAAAAAGCCGGCTGAAACGATGTGTTTCGGCCGGCTTCGGTATAGGAGTGGTGGTACGCTAGCTACGCGTCGCCCGAGTCCTTTCCTCCATCGAGCTGCTGCTGTAGCTGTTCCAGCTCGTCCCAGTTACCGGCGGCGGCCAGGGCGGCCTGCTGCTTCCAAGTAGCGGGGTTGTGGACGGAGTAGTTCGGACCGGCATCGTCAAGAATGCCCTGGATGAAGTCGGCGTCCGCATCGGCTAGCGCCTGCCAGCTGTTGATGCCACTGGCGGTGAGCAGGCCGGCGATGGCCGGACCTACGCCCTCAATGACGGTGAGGTCGTCGAGCTCTATCTTGCGGCCGGCGGGTAGCACGACATACTGCGGCATGTCGCTGCCGGTCACCCCGGCGGTGTTGAGGGCATCGGCCTGGTCGGGATTATCGGCTACGGCAAGCTCGGCCTCGTCGGTGATACCGGGGGCAACGTCGGGCATCTCGGGGGCGTCCTCTAGGTGAACGGGGCCCTCGTTGGTAGTGCCGGTTAGCGTAGCATCTACCTTCATAGAGGTGTCGGCGTCGTTAGTGGACTGGTTATCAGTAGTAGTCGAGGTAGTAGCGGTCGCGGCGACCGACTGCTTCTCCGCCGTGCGTTGCACCTGCGACCCCGCCGACTGCTGTGCCTGGACCCCGTCAGTGCTAGTGGGGTCGATGCTGACGTACATGCGGTTGAGGCGGCTCTTACGGAAGGTGACCTTACCGTCTACTTTGGCGTGGAGGGTGAAGTCCTTGCCCATATAGACGTTCTCGCCGGGGTGGTACTTGGTACCGCGCTGACGGACGATGATGTTTCCGGCCGTTGCGGCCTGTCCGCCGAAGAGCTTAACACCGAGTCGTTTGGAGTGGCTGTCGCGGCCGTTGTCGGTACTACCTACACCTTTCTTATGTGCCATGATATTATTATTTGAGGGGTTAGGAGGGGGTGGTTCTAGCCGGCGATGGAGTCGATCTTGAGCTTCGTGTACTGCTGGCGGTGGCCCTTCTTGAGGCGGTAGCCCTTGCGGCGCTTCTTCTTGAAGACGATGACTTTGTCTCCTTTGACGAGGGGGTCAACGACGGTAGCACCGATGGAGGCGCCACTGAGCATCGGCGTGCCGACGGTGACGTCATCGCCATCGGCGAGGAGGTGCACCGCATCGAAGCTGACGGAGTCGCCAGCCTGGGCTTCTAGCCGGTGGACGAAGATCTCCTGACCTTCCTCAACTTTGAATTGCTGACCGGCTATGGTTACGATTGCAAACATCTGTAGGGGGATGTTGGTGATGAAAATGATTTGGGGGCGCAAAGATAGGGAAAATATTAGACCCCTTCGGGGGTAGACTTTCCTTCGGAAAGGTAGACGCTTCGCTGGTTAGACCGGCTGTCGCCGGGTAGACCGCTGCGCGGGTAGATTGCCTTCGGCTACCTTCGACCGTACCTTAACCCCTTAACCCCTTAACCCCTTAACCCCTTAACCCCTTAACCCCTTAACCCCTTAACCATGCTAGAAGAAATCCTAGACAGCGCCCGCAAAGCAGTAGCCGGCCTAGCCACAACAGTAGGCGAAGGCACCAAAGAAAAGACCAATAAACTGATCGAGGACTGGCTAGACATCTTCCCCACCCTGGCCACCTACGGCCTCGAGATTACCAGCTTCTCCATGGCCCTGGCCCTCAGCCCTTCGCTAAATGTCGAGCTGCTGGGGCAGCACAGTGATTGGAACGAGGAGGCCATCAAGGAACGGCTAGCTGCGCACAAGGGGGAAACGGCTTTGACCATGGTATTCACCGCGATCCGCACGGCGTACCGGTTACAGCGGCAGACGCGGGCACCCTTACGCGACCCCCTCATCCTCAAAGTCATCGTGCGCATCACGCCCGAGGTGCGGGTGGTGCTGGGGCAGCCGGTACTGGAGGATTAGGTCGGTCAAGCTTTGGTAGAGATCGCGGTAGGCGGGGTCGGTGAGTAGGGTTAGGTGCCGCTCGATGGTAGCGGTGTCTCCACGGGCGGCAGCGCCGGTCTGGCGGGCACGGGGCGGACTGCTATCCTGCTGGCCAGCGGTATTGCGAATGATGGGCAGCAGCAGCTCGAAGGGGATACCGTGCTGCTGGCACAACTGGTGGGCCACGTCGTAGAGTACCGTCACGAAGTTATTGGAAAACACCGCCGCCAGGTGAAGCTGGGCGCGTTGGGTATCGTCCAGGTAGGCCATGGTGGCGCTGAGCTGATCGGCTAGTTTGGTGATGTAAGTTCGGGTAGGAGGATCGCTCGCGAAGACGACCAGTGGCAGATCGCGCCAGTCAGTCACCGGCTCCCCCCGGCGCAGCGAGCGGATAGGCCAGAGCACCCCCCGGTGCCGGAAGTAGGCGTCGATCCGGTCGATAGGGGTGGCGCCGCTGGTATGAAAGATGGGTAGGGTAGGGGGGAGTAGTTCGGTTAGTGCTTTACTTACCTCGGCAATCGCATTGTCCGGTACGGCTAGGAATAGCGCAGTGAGCTCGTAATTCCGAAGCGCATCGTAAGCTACTACGGGTACCGGCCAATCGGACTTATCTACGGGATTTCGGGAAGCCATCACTAGCTGACCGGACAGTACCTGAGATAGGTGCCAAGCAAGATGTCCAGTGCCAATGATTGCGGTGGTTTCCAATAGTAAAGTACAGTGCTGCCACTCCCGATAGCTATCGGGGCGCTAAGTAGGTATGTTTAGGACCTAAGCTCGCCCACAAACTCCCGCAACAACTCCACATCCTTCATCCCTGGCTCCGTTTCAAACCTACTATTCACATCTACCCCCCGCAGTTGCGGATGATTCAGCCGTTTAATCGCCCGAGCGTCCCCCGGCCCAATTCCCCCGCTCAGGAGAAAGGGCACCGGACTGTTGTATTCCTCTAGCTTATTCCAATCCCACTGCGCACCGGTGCCCCCGGCCTGCCCCCTACCCCCGGTATCGAAGACGAAGAGCGGACAGCTGCCGGCGTAGCCATTCGTGTCATTAAAATCGAAGTCGGGGGTGATCGAGAAGGCCTTACAGATGCTGGCCTTGCGCAGGGTATTGACACTCCACAGCAGTTTGAGTTCCTGACAGTAGCCGGGACTCTCATTGCCGTGTAGCTGTACCCAGTCGAGGTGGTAATCGTGTACCGTATTGAGGACATAGTCAATCTCGGCATTGACGAACACACCGACTAGTTCGGTGCGCTGAAAGAGGTCCTCATTCTCGCCAATCCATTTACCCAGGGCGGGGTCGCCGGCGAAGCGGGGGGAGGCGGGATGAAAGATGAGTCCGAGGTAGTCGACCCCCAGCCCGTTGACGGCGGCGATGTTATCGGGCTCGCGCATCCCGCAGACCTTCACTTTCATGCGATGGCGTCCTTATAGGTATCGTGGATGGTGTGTGTTTTACGAATGAAGTCCGCACAGGCCCGCCCCGGATCGGCCTGCCGCATGAAGTAGGTGCCGATAAGAAAGCCCCTAAATTTTTCGCGGCGTAGCTTGACAATGGACTGTGGATCCTCGATCCCACTCTCCGATATGCGCAGGATGCCCGGTGGTAGAATGGGCTCGAGTTCCAGACTCCTACTGATGTCGACCTTGAAGGTGCCCAGATCACGGTTATTGACACCGATGATGTCAACGCTCGGACTAATTTTAGCTACCTCGTCCTCGTCGTGCACCTCGCAGACTACCTGCATACCCAGCTCGCCCGCCTCCTCGGCCAGTTCGTCGAGCTGGGCAGCGCTGAGGCAGGTGGCGATGAGCAAAATCGCATCGGCCCCCATGGCCCGGGCCTCGTGCACCTGGTACCGATCAATGATGAAGTCCTTACGGATGATGGGCACCTCCACCGCCGCCCGCATCCGGTCGATGTCGTCGGGTTTGGCACCGAAAAACTGCACGTCGGTCAGGCAGGAGATGGCCGCCGCGCCTGCCTCCACGTAGCCCTTTGCTACTGCTACCGGATCGGCCTCCAGGTTAATGTCCTGCTGACTGGGCGACTTACGCTTGAACTCGGCGATGATGCCGAAGTCCTTACTTTCCTCGATGGCCCGGCAGAGGTTGCGCCGCTGCCGCCCGTAGCCGGCACTGTCCATGAGCGCCTCCACGGGGTGCTGCGCGCTACGGCGATCGACTTCCAGGCGTTTGTGGGCGATAATGCGGTCGAGAATGTTCTGCATGTGCGGCAAGGTAGGTCGCTCAGTATAAGGTACAAAGCTATTCCGGGGTTGGCCTAGTCCAGCAATTTCCGTAACACGTCCCGGGCCCGTCCGCTCGCGATGCTCTCGCGGGCCTCGGCTACGCAGTCCGGCAGACTTCGCTCGGGGTGGATCACCTGGATGGCCAGTCCGGCGTTGGCACACACCACGTTTTGTTGGGCCTCGGTGGCCGTTCCCTTTAGTACGTCGAGAAAAATGGCCCGTCCTTCCCCTGCCGTGCCCCCACCGTAGAGCTCGGGGGCGGAGAGCGTAGCCAGGCCGAAATCGCGGGCGTACAACAGCCGTTGCATCCTGCGGCCCCGCACACTGGCTCCGTCCGTGAGGCTGATCTCGTCGTAGCCGTCCAGGGCATGTACGATGGCGTACTCCCGGCCCGCCTCCCCCTGTAGTATGTAGTCGAAGATGCGGCTCACATTGCGGTCGTAGGTACCGAACAGCTGATAGGTAGGACGAGCTGGATTAATTAGGGGACCGAGCAGATTAAAGAATGTGCGTACACGTAGCGCCTTACGCACCGGTACTACGTTTTTCATGGCGGGGTGAAAGAGCGGGGCGTGGAGAAAGCAGATGCCTGCGCGGTCCAGCTCGGCCAGTAGCCGGTCGCGTTCATTGGTAAACTTGTAGCCAAGGGCGAGTAGGACATCGCTGCTGCCCACCTTGCTGCTCACCCCGTAGCTGCCGTGCTTGGTCACGGGATAGCCGGCCCCGGCCACTACTACGCAGGAGAGGGTACTGATATTAAAGGTATGCTTGCCGTCGCCGCCGGTACCTACGATATCCATGGTGTGGCGACCCTCAAAATCGAGCGGAATGGCCAGTTCCAGCATGGCGTCGCGGAAGCCCTGGATCTCGCTGAGGTAGGGCGGGCGCATGTTGATGGCCGAGACCACGGCGGCAATTTCCAGGTCGGCGGCCTCTCCGTTGGCGATGCGCAGGAGGGTTTGGTAGGCGGTCTGCCGGCTCAGCGGCTCGCGGGCGTAGAGTTGGGTGAGCAGAGACTGCATAAGCTAGAAGCGGAAGCCGACGCTGGCCTGAATGACGCGGTTGTAGTCCTTATCGTTGGTGTTGTACTCTATCTCACCGTTCACGGTACTGGGGTCGCTAAAGAGCCGCTGGTCGTTCTCCCCACGGGTGGTATCGGTGAGGCCCAGCTGGTAGCGGGCGCCCAGGTAGAGGCCGTTGTTGAGAAAGAAGGAGATGCCGCCGACCAGGCCGAAGTCGAGGCGGCGGTAGAGGGGGGTATTGTCCGTAGAGTTGTAGTACGCATTGACTACCGTAGGTACATTCGCTACGGTACCATTACTGCTCAACTCCTGTGCGGCCATTCGTCCGATCACGTCGTCGAAGTAATTGTAGTCATAGTTATACACGATGGTGCCAAGTCCGCGCCCCTGGGCGTCAACCGTATTGGTGTAGGAAGCGGAGCCCGAGGCGCGGCTGTTGACCAGCAGACCGGCACTCAGACCGCCCTCCAGTTCCAGCGGGCCGATACGATAGTAGGCCACTACGGGGATGTCGATGTAGCTATTGAGCACGTCGCGCTCGCTCTGTAGACTACCCTGCACGCGTTCGCCCTGTCCGTCGGGGGCGTAAAGAAACAGGTAAGACGGCCCCTCATAAAGCACCTCTCCCCCCTTCTGGCTATACATCAGGTCGGCCTTGAAGCCAAACAGGTCGGTAATTTCGTAGGCGAAGGTGGCCCCGACGTGGAAGCCGGTGGTACGATTAAAGTCCTCGAGGGTCATGCCGTCGGCGTCCATCTCCGCATCGGCGCTGAAGGAGATGAAGTTGAGTCCGGCCCGGAAGCCTCCGCTGAACTCCTGGGCGGTGAGCAGGGTGCAGGGCAGCAGGAGAAGCAGGCAGTACTGGATTGGGCGCATGGGGGATAAGGTTTCGCGGCAAAGATGGGGGGAATCTGGGAAAGGTGGGCGGGTGCGCGGGTGCAACGCGAATCGTGATACCCCCGCCACTCAACCCAATTCTGTACCAAACGTTCTCCCAAAAAAGACCCACCCGTCCGATGAGCACCACCGCCACCGCCACCAAACGCCCCGTCCTCCTCTACACCGAGCAGACCCCGAACCCCGAAACCCTTAAGTTCGTCACCAACCGCATGCTGTACAACGGCACGGCGGAGTTTCGTGAGGAGGAGTTTGCGCGCGAGTGGTCGCCACTGGCCGCCGAGTTGTACGACTTCCCCTACGTCAAGAAGGTGTACATCGCCAACAACTACGTGACCATCACGAAGGAGTTCAATTACGGTTGGGACGATATCATGCTCAAGCTGAAGGAGTTCGTAAAGGGGTACCTGGAGGAGAATAAGCCCATCATTAAGGACGGCTTTGCCGAGGAGGTGGCTCGCATCGAGGAAGAGCGGGGTGTCAGCTACGAATACAGCGACGATGAGGCCGAGACGGTCACTCAGATCAAGGAGCTCATCGACACCTACGTGAAGCCGGCCGTGGAGATGGACGGCGGGAACATCGAGTTTAAGTCCTACCACGACGGCATTGTGACCGTCGTCATGCAGGGGGCCTGCTCGGGCTGCCCTAGTTCTACCGTTACCCTGAAGTCGGGCATCGAGCAGATGCTGAAGCGGATGATGCCGCAGGTGAAGGAGGTGGTGCAGGAGATGGGGTAGGGTAGTTTCACCACGGAACGGCTAGCGCCGCACACGGAGGGTTTCACTGAGGTCTCACGGAGGCCATCATCTAGCGGTGAGGTGGGAGTGTGTACTAAATGGTACATAGTGCATTGTAAACGGTACATGGTAAATTCCTTCGACCGCTACCACCTCTGGCACCCCTACACCAGCCTGACCGACCCGCTGCCGACTTACGAGGTAGCCTCCGCCGAAGGATGTATACTACACCTTGCCGATGGACGAGAGCTCATCGACGGAATGGCTTCCTGGTGGTGCGCCATCCATGGCTATAATGTACCGGAACTAAATGCCGCAGCTACCGAGCAGCTACAATGCATGAGCCACGTTATGTTCGGGGGTATTACCCACCGGCCCGCGATCGCGCTCGGGGAGCGGCTGGTAGACATCATGCCGGAGGGGCTCGACCGTATCTTCCTGGCCGATAGTGGATCGGTAAGCGTGGAGGTGGCCATGAAGATGGCCGTACAGTACCAGCACGCGCGGGGCCACGGGACCGAGCGCAGTAAGTTTCTGACCCTACGGGGCGGCTACCACGGGGATACAACCGGCCCGATGTCGGTCTGCGATCCAGTGACGGGGATGCACCAGCTGCTTGCGGGCTTTTTGCCGCAGCATCACTTTTATGACCGGCCGCCGGGGGGGTACGACAAGCCGGTCGATCCGAGCTATGTCAGTGGACTGGAGCAGTTCTTTGCCGAGCACGCCGGCCACGCGGCTGCTTTCATTATCGAGCCGGTGGTGCAGGGAGCCGGGGGGATGCACTTTTACAGCCCTGATTATCTACCGGTATTCCGCCGGCTCTGCGATGCACACGGGCTGCTACTGATCTACGATGAAATCGCCACCGGCTTCGGACGTACCGGCGAGCTCTTTCTGAGTCACCATCCCGGTGCCCGGCCCGATGTCGTCTGCATCGGCAAGGCCCTGACCGGGGGGTATCTTACGCTGGCTGCCACGATCACTACAGCGCACGTTGCCGAGACCATTGGGAAGGGTGCGGCCGGCGTACTCATGCACGGCCCCACCTTCATGGGTAATCCCCTGGCATGTACCGTAGCTGCCGCCAGTATCAACCTACTGCTGCGTAAAGATTGGTCCGCCGAGGTACAGCATATCGCCGTTCAACTAACCCTGCACCTGCGCGCCGCCGCCCACCTACCACACGTGAAAGATGTACGTGTGCTAGGAGCTATCGGCGTGGTAGAACTGCACGAATTGGTCGACGTATCCCACTTCCAGGCCTACTGCGTAGAGCGGGGGGTATGGATACGCCCGTTCGGTAAACTGATCTACCTGATGCCGCCCTATGTGATCACGGACCGGCAATTAGAACTGCTGTGCGGCGCGGTGGTTAACTATGTGCTAGCTTCGCGCCCTGCTTAACCCCCCTGACTGATGGCCACCGTACACTTTACCTTCGAGGACAAGAGCATCCCGCCCAAGACCGTCACCGACGTCGAGACCGACGTGAGCATCCTGGAGGTTACGGAAGAGAACGGCATCCACCTGAACCACAACTGCGGCGAGGTCTGCGCCTGCTCCACCTGCCACATCTACGTGCATAAGGGGGAAGACGCGCTACAGGAGATTAGTGACAAGGAGGAAGACTTCATCGACCGCGCCATCAATCCGCGCATCGAGAGCCGGCTGGGCTGCCAGTCCGTCATTCTCGATGCGGACGCCGTGATTGAGGTGGAGATACCGGATCAGCGGCGGATCATCGGCCACGAACATTAGGGATTTACCATTTACAGTTTACGGATGTACCATTTACTATTGGCCGCCGTCGGAGTCTCCCAGGACGAGCGAAGCGAGCATCCCCGCAAATTGTATATGGTACTTGGTAAATTGTAAATTGTAAATTTCAATGAGTTTCAAAGACTTCGACGACTTTCCCTTCGGCTGGGCCGACCACGAGGACATTGCCATTGCACTCTACGACCGCTTCGGCGACGACTTCGGGCAGGATAGGATCTACCGCATTCGCTTCACTGACCTGTTGGACTGGATCATCGAAATCCCCCAGTTCACCGGTACCCGCGAACAGAGCACGGAGGAACACCTGGAGCAGATACAGGCCAAGTGGGTGTATGAGTGGCGGGAGAATCAATGAACGAACTGGAACGCTTCCGCGACGTGACCACCTTCATCTTTGACGTGGATGGGGTGCTGACGAACTCACAGTTGATCATCCTGGAGGACGGCAGCCTGCTGCGGCAAATGAACGTACGGGACGGCTACGCGATCAAACGGGCGCTGGAGGTAGGCTACCGGGTATGTGTGATCACGGGCGGCAAGAGCCTGGGCGTGGTGGAGCGGCTACAGGGACTCGGCGTGGTCGACGTGTACTACGGGGTGAGGGATAAAGTGGAGGCCTACCGCGAGTTTATGGATCTGTACGAACTGGACGATGCCGGGGTGCTGTACATGGGCGATGACGTGCCGGACTACGAGGTGATGCGGCTGGTGGGGTTTCCGGCCTGTCCGCGGGATGCGTGTCTGGAGATACTCTCGCTGGCCAAGTACGTGAGTGATAAGGGCGGGGGCGCGGGTGCGGTGCGCGACGTGATCGAGCGGACGCTGCGGGTGAAGGGGGAGTGGCTGCCCGGGCCGGGGGAGGAGGTGCCGCGGAGTGTGTAGGGACTACTCTTCGCTTCCTTCGGGGAAAGTAACCTTACGGTAGATGTCAGTTAGTGCGAGATCGATACCCAGGCTGGGGATATGTATAGTAGCGTTAAGTCCCTCCGCATAGCTATGGCGGTACAGGTCGGGTTCGCCTTGTCTAGCAATGAGCGTGACGAAGGGCTCCGTCTGGCTTATAAGTAGATACTCCTGCACGGACGGGAGGGAGAAGTAACACCGTTGCTTGGTTGTCAGGTCATAGTTCATGGAACCTTTTGACAAGACTTCTACGACGACTTGGGGATTCGTGACCGCCCCAGTTATGTACGCAGAGGCAATTAAACCGCCACACACGACGCTCGCATCTGGATAGATAAATCGTTTTCCATCTTCTACCTCGACTTTGAGGTCCGCGTTGAAAGCTATACAGTCTTTTTCGTGAGCGTCTAGTGCATTTCCGAGAAAACGGCTGATGTTAGAGGATACAAGGCTGTGGGGAATCGTCCCTCCCGGCACAAGTCGTAGTTTTCCATAGTGATATTCGTACCGCTGCCCTTCCCGCTGCTCGGTGGCGATGTATTCCTCCAGGCTGACTTGTTGATCGATGGTGGCAGTCATGACGCATTGGCTTTGCTCAAATATACTCTGCACCTGCGTTCGCGCCACCGCCGAAGGCAGCTGCGTAGCAAAACAATTTGTTGCTTATCTTGCCCCTCCCACTCGAAACACTTACACCGCATGGCCGCCGACCCCACCACCTCCACTTACCTCGACTCCCTCAACGACGTACAGCGGCAGGCGGTGACAACTACCGATGGTCCCGTGCTAGTGGTAGCCGGTCCCGGCTCGGGTAAAACCAGGGTGCTGACCTACCGCATCGCCCACATCATCGAGCAGGGCACGGCACCCTACGAGATCCTGGCCCTGACCTTTACCAACAAGGCGGCCCGAGAGATGAAGGCGCGGATCGAGACCGTCGTGGGCAAGCGGGCCAGCTACATCTGGGCGGGGACCTTCCACAGCCTCTTTGCGCGTATCCTACGGGTGGAAGCCCAGCACATCGGCTACCCCAGCAACTTCACGATCTACGATACGGACGACACGAAGAGCCTCATCGGCAGTATCATTCGAGAGCTGAATCTGGATAAGCAGGTGTACGGGGCCAACGCCATTAAAAACCGGATCAGCTCCGCCAAGAGTAGTCTAATTACGCCGAAGCTCTACGAGCAAAACGAAGAGCTGCTGGCCCAGGATAAGCTGGCCAATATGCCGCTGACGTACAAGATATATTCCGCTTATGTGGGGCGCTGTAAGCAGGCCGGAGCCATGGACTTCGACGACCTCCTCTTCCGTCTGTATGAACTACTCCAGAATATACCGGAGGTGGTGCAGAAGTACCGCGAGAAGTTCAAGTACGTGCTGGTCGACGAGTTTCAGGACACCAATACGCTACAGTACGCCATCATCAAGCGGCTGGTACAGTACCCCCAGAGTCCGCGCAACATCTGCGTGGTGGGCGACGATGCCCAGTCGATCTACGCCTTCCGCGGGGCCACGATTCAGAACATCCTGGACTTCGAGAACGACTTCGGGGCCTTCGGCATCCAAACCTTCAAGCTGGAGCAGAACTACCGAAGCACGGAAAATATCGTCAACACCGCCAACGCCGTCATCAGCTACAATAAGCGGCAGATTCAGAAGAGCATCTGGAGCGATAAGGGGGTAGGGGACAAGATCCGCATCATCAAGGCCGTCGACGACAACGAGGAGGGCCGCCGGGTAGCTGATACCATCCTGGAGCAAAAGAACCGCTACCACCTGCAGAATAGCGACATCGCCATCCTGTACCGCACCAACTCCCAGTCGCGGATCTTCGAGGAGTACCTGCGGCGCTTCAATATCCTGTACCGGGTGTACGGCGGACAGAGCTTCTACCAGCGCAAGGAAGTCAAGGACCTCATCGCCTACCTGCGCATGGTGGTCAACCCCAACGACGAGGAGGCCTTCCGCCGCTCCATCAACCATCCGAAGCGCGGTATCGGCGGCACCAGCGTAGCCAAGGTCACCACCCTGGCCCGCCAAGAAGGGCTAACCCTCTTCGAGGCCCTCAAACATGTCGCTCTCCCCAACCGCACCCGCCACGCCGCCGACGGCTACATTCACGTGATCGAAAAGGCCCAGGCTAAAGTGGACAATGCCGATGCCTACGAGGTGGCCGATATGATCGCCAAGTCCAGCGGGCTCACCGATATGCTGCGTAGCGATAAGTCGATCGAGGGCATGGCTCGCCTGGAAAACCACGAGGCCCTGCTGGACGGTATCAAATCCTTTGTGGAGGACGATACCGTCATCGACACCGACACCCTGCCCGATAAATCTCTGGCCACCTACCTCCAGAACATCGCCCTACTTACCGACGCCGACGAGGGCGACGCCACCACTACCGACGTGGTCACCCTCATGTCGGTCCACGCCGCTAAGGGGCTGGAGTATAAATCCATCTTCGTGGTGGGTCTGGAAGAAAAGCTCTTCCCCAGCTGGATGAGCATGGACAGTCTGGACGGACTAGACGAGGAGCGCCGCCTCTTCTACGTAGCCATCACCCGCGCTGAACTTTACCTCACCCTCAGCTACGCCAACACCCGCTACCGCTACGGTAAAATGGTGATGAACGAGCCGAGTCGCTTTCTGGCCGAGGTGCCCGCCGATGCAGTAGAAAACACCACGGGCGGAGGCCGGCGCAGCAATGACTTCGAGTTCGACAAGGTGGCCCGCCAGCGGGAGCACCGGGCGCGGGTTACCGGTGTGGCCCCCCGTAACCGCCGCGGTACTGCCCGTTTTGCCGCCCCGAAGGTAGACCCGGCTACCTTTCAGCCCAGTCCCACCAGCGAGGTAGAGGTGGGCCGTACGGTGATGCACCTTAAGTTTGGCGAGGGAAAGGTGTTGCACGTGGATGGGGGGACGGATAATCGGATCGCTACGATCCACTTTAGCGAGCTTCCGCAGCCTGAGAAACGTATTATGCTGAAATTTGCGAAGCTGCAGGTGCTGGATTAATCACTACTGAGTGTTCGCTGCCGCACTACGTGCGCAGCTCAGGGGAACGAACCACAGATTACACGGATTTGCACAGATTATAGCAACCTCCGGTTGCAGTATCCACAGTACCGGATCGCGAAGCGATCACAAATCTGTGTTAATCCGTGTAATCTGTGGTTAACGATTTGGCAGCTTTGCTGCCTTATACAAACGGCGAGCCATGACGATACTAGTAACCGGAGCAACGGGTAATGTAGGCAGCGAGGTAGTCCGCGAACTACACGAGCAACAGCAGGATGACGTCACCGTGCTAGAGACCTCCCGCCATGTGGACGAAGCTCAGCAAGACAAACGCCCCTTTGACTTCAGTGACCAGACCACCTACGCCCCGGCTCTATCCGGTATCGACTACCTCTTCCTCATCCGCCCGCCGGCGGTGGCCGGAGTGAAGGAAGTATTCAGGCCGCTGCTAAAAGAGGCCATACGGGCCGGCGTGAAGGGTGTCGTCTACTCCAGCGTATACGGGGCCGAGAACAGTAAGTTGTTACCCCACCATGGCATAGAGCAGGCGGTAGAAGATAGCGGCCTGCCCCACTATTTTCTGCGACCTACCTACTTCATGCAGAACCTCACCACCACACTGTACGATCAGGTCAAAACGGGCCACGTAGAGCTACCCACCAACCGGGCGGTATTCAACTGGATCGACGTGCGCGATATCGGTGCGGCCGCCGCCCGGCTACTGCTTGACTTCCCCAACCACCCGGAGGCCTGCGAGGGTATTACCCTGGCTACCTACGAGAACCTAGACTACTACCGCGTAGCAAAACGCTCGCAGGGCAGCCCCCTAGCTTTCACCTACGAGGATGTAAGTCTGCCCACCTTCATCGCCCACCGACTCAAGGCGGGTGACTCGGCGGGCTACGCCGCGGCCGTGGCTGGTATCCACTTCATTCAGCGCTTTCAGAAGCCCGTCATGGCGCGTACCGACTGGCGGCGGCTGATCGGGCGGGACCCCGGTACCCTGGTGGATTTCTTTGCCCGGGCCTCCTCACACTAGCTACTGCATATTCGAGAGGTTCCAGATGTAAACCGTTAGGAAGGTGAGCACGGCCAGGGCCAGCCCCCCGATGAAGGTATTGTAGCTGATGGTCAGCAGCAGGTACTTACGGTGCAGTACCTGCCCGAGGTCATAAAGGTCGCGACCCAGGTCGTCGTAAAGCCCGTCCTGATCCATCTTCAGCTTAGACATATACTTAATGAAGTCCGACTTTTCCAGCTTCAGGAAGTTGCCGAAGTAGAGCAGGCTAGCCTCCTTGCTTTCCAGCAGTTTACGCTTCTTGATGCGGTACTCGGTCACCTTCGGCCGGGCCGAGAACACGGCAAAGATCACCGCCGTCAGCGAGCTCATCAGTAGAATCACGATCGGGGCCAAAAACTCCGGGCTATCGAAGACCAGCTCCTCGAAAAAGCTCAGTCCGGCACCCGATACGGCAATCAGGATTGACAGGATGATCGTATTAATGGAGATCATCATGTTAGCCTTGTCATCCGCGATCCGGCTCAGGTTGATGTGGTTGCGAAAGGCCGTGCGGTACATCGTATCGATGCCGCGGCCGAAATTTTTACCGGTCTTTGCTTTGACTTCCTTCTGCTGGACCTTGTAGTTGTTGCTCTGCTGCTTGCTGACGTTCTTGCGCCGCCGCCCGTCAAATTCCTTCTTCCCCTCGTCCGTCAGGTAGTTAAAGCGCAGCAGGAAATCCTGCATCTCCTGGCCGAACTTCACGGGGTCGCCCTCCTTACCCTCGATGGCCTCGCGTTCCAGCTGCAGCAGATCGGAGCGGCGGTCGTAGCGTTTGCGTCCCAGCCAGTTATAGGCCACGTCATGCAGTAGCCTGGTCGGGTAGTCACTCTGGGGCGCGGCCGCAGGTGCAGCGTTGATCCAGCGGGGAGCATCCCCTACGTCGTAACCCTGTTCCTGACCGAAGCGTCTGAGCTCCTCGGCACTGCGATCGGCCCACCCCTCGGACCCGCCTACGTAGCCCAGAGGGTAGAAGAGGGCGGCCAGTCGCAGGCGCTCGGTGGTGAGCTCATCTAGCTTGGCGAGCGCGGCCAGCTCGGTCATTTTTTCCTCCATCTCCTCGGCGTAGGCGAAGTTGTGGAACAGAAAGATGGGGTCCAGGTCCTCATTGAAGCGCGAGCGTACGTAGTTGCGGGCCGTCGTTATGATTGCAGTTTCCGGCTCCTTGATTTCCGCTACGTTAGCTGTCTCATCTTTGCTCATCGGTGGTGGTGGGTTGCCCCTTGCGGGAGAGGGTGGCAATGATGCCGCGTCCGCCGCGTCCTTCGCTGCTGACGTAGAGGTCGCCGTTGGCCCCAAAGGCGATACCCTCGGGCTGTCCGAAGGTGCCCTTTTCGAGGAGCTCGACGTGTTTGATTTGGCTGTCCCGGTCGATGACTACCAGCACGTTGCCCGCCGCCGAGAGGACAAAGATGTCGCCCATGATGGGATCTACGGCAATGCCACTGGGATTGACTACGTAGGGGCGGTTGGTATTGTAGACGATCTGGCCGACCTCCAACTCGTCGATGTAGTAGGTGGGTTGGGGGTTGAGAGCCGATTGGCGCAGGTCATAGGTATAGATGCCGCGGCGCTGCTCATTTTCCCCCTGCGGATTGAGTTCCTGCGCCTTGGGTACGATCAGTAGGGTGTTGGTGACCGAGTCGTAGCAAATGCCCTCCGTGTCGTTGCGGTAGCTGAAGCTGGTCTCTAGCTTAGTGGACGGTATCTCAGTGGCGGTATCCTGGTAGGCGAAGTAGTGGATGTCGCCGTCCGCTTCCAGCACGTACATATCGTTGTCCTTACGCGCGATTCCTTCATAGTCGAGGTCCTTATCGAAGGTGATCTGCTGGAGCAGTTCGCCGCTACGGGAATTGACCCGAAACACCGTACCCTTTTCGTCCTGCACGGCGAACACCTCGTCGGGGGCGAAGCCGCGGCACAGGCCACTAATCTCGGCTAGCTCGTTGGGCAGTTTGACCACCCGGTCCAGCCGGTCGAAGTTGTAGGGGAAGTAGTAGTCGTCGTCTACGGTAAAGCTTTCGGTTTCCGGCCGCCGATTGACGGTAAACAGGACATAGCCGCCCGCGATGGCGAGTACCACCAGGAGAATTACGACGGAAATCAGATTGGGACTTTCCCAGATTTTGTTCATGTATCCGTAGATTAGAAGGGGAAGCCTGCGGCAAAATTGACCCGCCCCCGCTCCTCATCGAGGAAATAGGTCAGGCTCAGGATAGTTGCCCCCAGGGGAGCAACCCATACCCCGCCGCCGTAGCCGACGTGCCAGGTGCTGCTGTCCTCGCCGTCGAGCCACACGCGGCCGTGATCCAGACCGAGAATGAAGCCGCCTACGGTAGGCACCTCCCCCTTTCCGAAGCCGAAACCCATGAAGCGTAGGTCGATGTTCTGGTATACCATGTTGTTACCTAAATAACGGTCTACCCGCGCAGCGCGGTAGTTACCCCGTCCGCCCATGGAAGCAAGTTGGTAAAACTCCGGGTCACCGGTATTAACCTCAAAGCCGACGCGGGTGGCGAAGTTGATTGCCTTAGTGAGCATACGGTAGAAACTTAGGTTGCCACCGTACTTGGTCGTGGAGCGGTCCCGGTCGTTCAGGTTCCAGGTCTGGCGGGCGAAGAGCTCGTACTTCACGCCGTTGTCCGCCAGTAGGGGTACGGCTAGGTTGTTGGAGGTCAGCGATGCGGCCAGCCCGGCGAAGGGTTGGGCGTCGAAGACCCGCTCGGGAATAGCGTTGGTGTTCTCAATCAGAGTGTAGTCCGGCGCATCATCGAGCTGGATGTTGTGGTAGAAGGGACCGATGGAAAAGCTCGTCCGGTTACGGTTACCCCGCAGCCGCAGCACGGGGTTGAAGTAGATCTCCCGGCGGCGGGCGCGGTTGTACTCCAGGGTCTGGTCGTCATCGATGCCAATGGTTTCGAGGTCCTCATCAGCGGGTTGCCCCACGCCCTGGTTACCGAGGCCGAAGAAGTTGGCTACGTAACCAGGGCTGAAGTAGTGGGCGGCAGCGACCAGGTCGGCCTTCGGTCCGAAGGCATTGTTGAACTCCCCGGTGTAGTTGAACTTATAAAATTCATTCGTGCTATAGGTGCCCGACAAACTGTGGCGTTGGGCGTAGGGGTCGGGTTTCCAGCCGGTGATGGTGGTAGTGAAGCCGCCACCGAAGAAGAACCCATCGTCGACGTTGAAGCCCAGGGAGGGCATCGGGATGGTGTAGTTAGGGTAGTATTCCTGGAAATCGTAGGTATTGAGCTCGGGGCGTTTACTGTTGCGGCGGTCTTTGAGCTTATTGGTGCTATCGCTCAGCTCCATACCATCTTTTTCGTCGTACACCCGGGCCCCCAGTTGGCCGTTGGAGATCGCCTCGTCACCGTCGGTACCACCGATCAGGCGGATGTTAATGCGGCTGTCGGGGCCGGTAAGCTCGAAGCGATCGTCGCCGTCCAGCCCGTAGACGTTCACGGACTTGGTCTCACTGGGATGAAAGACCCGGTCGTAGAACTGCTCGTCGGCATTACCTTCCTTATCGGCATCGAAGACCTGCACGTGGAGGTCACCGTTAGGTAGGCCTTCCAGTAGAAAGTAGTCGTCGTTGTCGGTGCCGAGCACGTTGACACTCTCGGCCAGGGTTTCGTAGTACTCTGCGGCGAAGCGATCGAGTTGGGTGAGCCGCTCCTTGAGTTTGCCGGCGATGTTTTCCTGGTCCAGACTATAGGGTAGTACTTCTTCCGGCATACGCCGCATGGCCGAGTCGATGAGCTCGGGGGAGAGGTTCTCCTGGATGTAGCGGGCCTCGGCTACCATCTCCTCACGGGTCACGGCGTTGAGAAATACCCGGTCGTTCCACTTGCCGTTGAGCGCCCGCCACTTGGCTTTGTTCAATTCACCGGTGAAGGGGCGCAGCTTACGCGCCTCGGGAACGAAGATGCGGGCCACGCCCAGCAGTCCGCCATCGAAGTTGGAGAATACCTGATCACGGTCACGTGCTACAGCCTCGTAGCGAGTGCGTCCGTCCTCCTCCTCAAAGGCCGCCCAGCGCCACTGGTCGCGGTGACGGTCCCAATCCCCGATCAGAAAGTCAAAGAGCCGCGCCCGGGCGAAGTTGCTCTGATCGGCGTAGGTTTTCCAGCTGTCGCGCAGCTCCTCGCGCATGTCGCTGTTGCTGATAATCTTCTTGCTGCCGCCGAAGAAGCGGGTACCGCTCCAGTCCTCGTCGGGCCGCTGCTCCACCCAGTACATCTCCCCCCCAAAGTTGGTGTTGAAGCTGCCCAGACCGGGCTGCTTGGGCACATAAAACAGTAGGGGATCGGCTCCCAGCAGACCGAGCTTTCGCTGCATGGGGGGCAGGGTAAGGGGAGCGTAGGGCTGGATGGCCGTAAACTGGTCCTTGGCCACCTCGGCGGCAAAGCTGTTTTCCAGCAGCGAGGGCAGTAGCTGCGCCGGGTTCTTGCGCACCGATCGCAGCTGGTAGAGGTGCCCGTCGGCCCCTTCGGTGTGTAAGCTCATGGTCGTCATGCCCCCGCCGCGGCGGTAGGGGGTGAGGCCTCCAAAGAGCGTATCGATGTCTACCACGGGGACTTCGACCGGCGTGTAGTACAGCGGCCGATAGTGCCGGCCGAAGGTGGTTTGGTAACTACCGCTACGGTCTCCGCCCTCATTGGCGTAGATGGTAGATTTGACGAGGCGGTCACTGATCTCCTCGGTGGGTACGGGCTCGATGTCTACGTCCTGGGGCTGAAAGCGGTCCTCAATAATGCGGCGGTAGAAGGTGCGCTGCTCCTGTCCGTTCTCGTCTACGGTGTAGAAGCCCACGTAGACCGCCCCGTCGTCGTAAAAGTCCAGCCGACTGTAGCCCACTGCACCCTGGACGTAGTTGGCATCATTGCCTCCAATGCCGGGGCCGCGCACGCTACCGGAACCGGCCACCACCTGCATGTACTCGCCTTCGTGCACCAGCATCATATTGTGTTCGTGGCCGCTCACGAAGATCACGTTGACCTCATCGTCGATGCCGGCCTCGACCTTGCGCACGAAGTTCTGGTAGCGCAGGTTGTGCACGTCCTGCGGGCCGCCCCCCACCCCCTGGATCAGGCGAAATACGCTGCCCACGATGGGTAGGGGTACGTAGGCACCGGGGATCAGATCGGTGAGGGGGAAAAGGTGCTGCTTGAGGCTATACTGTCCGCCCCGATTGCCGTTGGCCTGTAGGGGGTGGTGCATCATCACGATCTTGACCTGGTCGCGGTAGCCCTTGATCTCGTCGGCCAGGGCGAAGGTCATCGCGTCGCGGTTGGTATAATCACAGCCCTCGCTGACCTCCTCATCGCGGTTCCAGTCGGCCAGGTACCAGGCGGTGTTGATGCCGATGAGTCCGACGCGGTCGTAGAGCTCCTCGTCATCCGGGCCGGAGCAGGCGCGATTGGGCATGAATTTGACCTTCTTCTCGCTGTGTTTCTTGAAGTATCTTTCGAGGCGTTCGAGGCGGTTAAACTGTCCGTTGCGGCCGATCTCGTTCTCTCCGGGGGTGTAGAACACCTCGCCCGGTACGCGCTGTAGCCGGTCGATGAGGGCGTCGAGGTGGGCAGTTTCGTCGTCGTTATCGTCCTTGCGCAGTCCGTCTTTGCCGGTGATGTCGCCCAGTAGGAGCAGGGAACTCTGCTCCGTATGCTGTGGCATGGCCCTGACCATGGTTTCTAGAGTGGTGAGCCCGCGTGCGTAGTCGTAGCCCAGGTCGCCGACCAGGAAGGTGGAGTACTCAAGGTTACCGGAGGGATTGGCTTCGCCAGTAAGGCCCTGGATCTCGGCTTCGTGCAGTTTATAATCCGCGCAGTGAGTAAACAGGGATAGGCCCGCCAAGAGGGCGGCAATTCGAAAAACGGCTCTAAGCATCGCGTGAGTAATGTTCGGACTATAACTGTATGTAGGTACATGGGGTTCGTCGCCTACGTGACGGCGGCCGACGGGGCAGTAGTCCGTCGAGTTGCACCTACAGCATAACTGTCAGGCGGCTACCTTTAGCGCCCTCTCCGGACGAATAAACACCCAGGCTACCCGGGAGGTTACCTCCCCTTTATCCCCCTTACCCCATGAAAGTCAATATCCTCGCCGTAGGCGCACACCCCGACGACATCGAACTGAGCTGCGCCGGTACCCTGCTGCACCACGCCGCCCTGGGCCACACGTTTGGACTGCTCGACCTCACCCGCGGCGAGCTCGGCACCCGCGGCACGGCCGACATCCGCACCCAGGAAGCCTTTGCCGCCGCCGAAAAGCTCGGGGCCCGCTTCCGCGAAAACCTCGATCTGCCCGATGGCTTCCTCCGCGACGACAAGCAAACCATACTCAAGGTCATTTCTGTCCTTCGCGACTGCCAGCCCGACATCGTGCTGGCCAATGCGCTCAGTGACCGTCACCCCGACCACGGCCGCGCCGCCAAGCTCGTAGCCGATGCCTGTTACTACAGCGGCCTACGGAAGATCGAGACCTACAATATTGAGGGCGACGAGCAGGAAAAATGGCGCCCCCGGGCCGTGTACCACTACATCCAGGACCGTAACCGCACCCCCGATTTCGTGGTCGACATCACCGGGCACTTCCAGCAAAAGGTCGAGGCCATCGCCTGCTACACCTCGCAGTTCAACGACCACGAGATCAGCGACTACAGCCAGGAGCCCAGTACGCCCATCAGCGGCAAGGACTTCATGGATTACCTGCACGCCAGAGCGCGTGCACTGGGTCGCGAGGCCGGGTACGAGCTGGCGGAGGGGTTTAATGTGGGGCGGCAGCCCGGGGTGAGGGATTTGTTGCTGCTGGACTGAGACTCGACCGGACCCTTAAAGGTCCCTATACATATTCCACCAGCCGGCCCATCCATAGTCGGGTGCAAAACTGCTATTGTGCCACAGGAGGGGGAAGGGGCCACCGAAGGGCGCGAGGGCGGAGCGGAGTTCCAAAAGGGTTGCACCGGCGGCCCCGCCCGTAAGGCCGAGGTAGTTTTTGAGCGTGACGTCCATGGCGGCGAAGGGGTGGATCGTAAGCTTCGTCTCCTGCTCGCGCTCCAGATCGTACCAGGGGAAGGGCAGGTTGGTGCCGGCACGCCAACCGACGCGGTCGGCGTAGCCCATGCTGTGGTCGTCGGTGATGCCGTGGGCCAGGAGCTGGCGGTAGGTTTGGGGCAGCGTCAGCCGGAGAAAGTGCTGGCGCGAACGGGTGACGGGGCGGCCCAGTACGCGTTCCATGCGCTCGCGCTCCCGGCCGGTGAGCTCCGGATCGTCGGTACTGCGGTAGCTGGGGTGGATGCCCTGTTCGGCAGTAGCTTCGAGGGTCCGCATCACTTCCTGCTGGGCCGCCGGAATGGGGTAGGGGTTGGGATCGAAGCGGTGGCTACCGTTGGAAAGTAGCCAGAAGTAGGTGGCCCGCAGTCCCGTCTCGCGGTGAAAATGCTCCAGCCGACCAATAGTATGGAAGGGATCGTTGCGGTCGGTAGCAGCCAGTCGGTGGAGAGCGCGGCGGGCCTGACCGGTCAGCAGGTCCTTAGCCCCTTGTGCAAGCCCCCGCCAGCCCCGGTAGCGGTAAGCCCAGAGTAGGTCGATGTCGTAGGTAGGCTGTAGCGTGAGGGGCCTGCG
Source organism: Neolewinella sp. (assembly GCF_965214665.1). GTDB lineage: Bacteria > Bacteroidota > Bacteroidia > Chitinophagales > Saprospiraceae > Neolewinella. Next base: position 422,626 of record NZ_OZ243970.1, read on the forward strand.
TCGCGGCGGCGGAAGATCGGGAAACCACTCCCGTAGCTGCTGGCCGATGAGGGCCGTCCACTCCCGCACGATGGGGCGGTGTAGGTAGCCGTGACGCGCCGCGTGGGAACCTGCCCCGGGGAAGCGGCCGTGCGCATCGGGCGTAAAGAAGTGGTACTCCTCGTAGCGGCTCAGGGCAAAGAAGATGCAGGCTAGCAGATCGGGTCCCTGCGGGGTGGGGCAGAACGCGGGAACGCCACGGTAGGATAGGGGGGGCGCGGACGCAGGTGCAAACGCCTTGCCGGAGAGTAGTTCGTGGTGGGGCAGGGTATTCGGTCCGTCGCCGCCGTAAGTAATCCCGAACTGGGGGGTTGGGGTACCGAAGACGGAGCGGTCGTTGTGGAAGTGGAAATCGTAGCCCAGATCGTCGCCCACTACCCGCAGCACGTAGCGCAGGCGCGGGTGGCGGACGGTGGTAGTTACGGTGATGCGGGGGGGGGACAACGGGAGGACAATTGTGCGACTAAAGGTAGGCGGTAACAACAAAGGAATGGGCGATGCTGTACTTTGGGTATATCTTTATAGGCATGCACAGAGTCCTACTTGCCTGCTGTGGGGTTTTGCTCTCTTTGGGGCTAAGCGCGCAGCAGGAGCTCCCCGGTAACCGCAATATCTACGACGCCAAGGACATCGGCATCGTATACAACAACGAGCTGACGTTCAACGTCGCGCTGGCCACCCCGCGCAACTTTTTCTTCGGGGTACGGTCGGGGAAGATCATCACCTACGACAAGACCCGCTACTGGAGCCTCACCTTCGGCGACATCCGCCACAGCCGCGAGCGGCGCGAGAACCCCGACCGCGTCAACGTGGTCAGCAACCGCGTCAGCCGCGCCTACGTGTTCGGAAAGCAGAACCAACTTTACGCCCTACGTCTCGGCTTCGGTACCAAGAAACTCCTGTCGGAAAAGGCCAAAGAACGGGGTGTAGCCGTGGGATACAGCTACGAGTTCGGCCCCTCGCTGGGTATACTCAAGCCCTATTACCTCGAGATCGAGCGCAACGATGCCGCCCCGATCGACGTGCGCTACACGGGGGATAATCTCGACGTGTTCGTCGGCACGCAGAACAACGTCTTCGGCGCTTCGGCCTGGACGGTGGGCCTGGACGAGATCGGAATACGCCCCGGGGTACACGCCAAGGTGGCCACGCACTTCGGCTTCGGCGCATTCGACGAGACGGCCAAATCGCTCGAAGCCGGACTGATGGCCGATTATTTTCTGGGTAACACCGACATTATGGTGGAGAGTGAGCTGACGCCGGGGGTGAGTAATCCGCCGGTGTACCTGAGCCTGTTTGTCAATCTGTCGATTGGCAAGCGGTGGTGATTGACGTAGGGAGCGACTACGACATCCGCATCCAGCCCATTGGTCCCGGTCACTTCGCCTGGCTACGGAAAAAAAACTACGCCGGCTGGGTGGTGCTGGTCGACGATCAAACGCGTAAGCACTGCCTGCCGCTGATCGAGCAGGAGCTTACCGGCGGCCTACCGGTAGTTATCGTCGAGGTGCCCGCCGGGGAGCGTTTCAAGCACCTGGACACCTGCCGCTACATCTGGGAGGAGATGTTCCGGGGCGGGGTAGGGCGGCGCTGGTGCTGCCTCAACCTGGGCGGCGGGGTGATCGGCGATATGGGGGGCTTTGCGGCCAGCACCTTTAAGCGGGGTATGGACTTCGTGCAGCTGCCGACCACCCTGCTCAGTCAGGTGGATGCCAGCGTGGGGGGGAAGCTGGGCGTTGACTTTTATGAGGTAAAGAATAGTATCGGTTTATTCGCCAACCCGCAGGCGGTATGGGTGGACGTGCGCTTTCTACGGACGCTACCCGAGCGAGAGTTACGCTCGGGCTTCGCCGAGATTATCAAGCACGCACTGATTGCCGACCGGGGGCAGTGGGTGGACCTACGGCAGTGGGCGAATCTGGCTGCGGGCGCGGACTGGGCGGAGGTGATCGCCGGAAGCGTCGTCATCAAGCGAGACATTGTGCTGGAGGATCCCTTTGAGCACGGACAGCGTAAGGCACTCAACTTCGGTCACACCATCGGCCACGCCGTGGAGAGCTACTTTCTGGAGCGGGAAAACCGGTTGCTGCACGGGGAGGGGGTCGCCATCGGCATGATTACCGAGTCCTGGCTCAGCTGCACGCTGGGTACGCTTTCGGAAAAGGAGCTGCGTGAGATCACCGATTATTGCCTCAAGCTGTACGGGCACCAGGCTATTCCTCCCAGTTGCTACGCCACGCTACTGGCACTGATGCGGCAGGATAAGAAGAACGAGGCGGACGAGATCAATTTTACCTTCCTGGCCGAGCCCGGCCGGGCGGTGGTAAATCAAACAGCGACCGCGGAGGAGATCACGCGGTCGCTGCAGTACTACAATTCATTGGCGGGGCCGAGGGGCTAGCCGCCCACCTCAATGCGGCGGGGCATCTGGGTTTGTTCGACGGGTTTGAGCACGGGGACGAAGACGTGCAGGATGCCGTTGGTATACTTGGCCGTGATATTTTCCTCATCCACGCTGTCGGGTAGGCTGAAGCTGCGGGTAAAGGTGTGGTAGTTGTGCTCACGCCGGTGGTAGGAGTCATGGGAGCGCACGCGGTCGGGGTGTAGCTCACCCTTAATGGTCATGATGTCGTTGTGGACGCTGACATGAAAATCATCCCTTTCGTAGCCGGGGGCGGCCAGTTCGATCAGGTAACCGCCGCGGTCTTCCTCGTCGACTTCGGTGATATTGGCACCCGGTATGCTGAACTCATAGTCGCCATCGATGCTCTGCTCCCCGTAGAGTTTGCGGCGCTGGATATCGAAGAGGTGATCGGAGTTGCGGTAGCGGGAGTTTTCGGGGGTAATTCCGGTAAAGGCAGTGAAAGTGCGCATGGTCAGGAGAAGTTAAAGGATGTACAAAAAGCCCGGCGGGCGGACGTTTACCCAACGAAAGCACTATTCGAGGTGTTCGCTTCCCACCCCGGCTTACCTTTGTGAGCCCTACACCGTACCTTATGTATCGTTTCCTCCTGCTGCTCGGTCTGTTTACCTCCCTTTCCCTTGTCGCCCAGCCCGAAGCGGGAGGGAGCTACCGGATCACGGTCGACATCGAAGGGTACGAACAGGACATCCTCACCCTCGGCTACTACCTGCTCGACAACCAGTACATCGTCGATACCGCATTCCGCGACGATGCCGGTGAGTATGTCTTTGCGAGCGATACGGCCGGTCTGCCCCGCGGGATTTACATCGTGGTGCTGAGCCCCAACAACGAGTACTTCCAACTGCTGGTGGGGGATGATACCGATCAAGAAATGCGCTTTCGCACCAAAGTGGGCGAACTGAACGATATGGAAGTAGAGGGAAGTGAGGAAAACACGCTCTTCTATGCCTACCTGGGCTACCTAGACAAAAAGCAGCGGGAGAGTGCCCCCTTGCGCGAGCAACTGGCGGATACTACCCTTGCACCCGCGGCCGCGGCCCAAGTGCGTGCTGAGATGGAAGCCCTGGATGCGGAAGTGAAGGCCCATCAGGCCGAGATGATTGCCTCCCACCCGGATGCTTTCGTGTCGGCCATCATCAAGGCTAACCGGCCGGCCCTACCCCCGGATTTTGCCGATGTAGCCGACCAGGAGTCGCGCCGGGAGCTACAGTGGCGCTGGTTGCAGGAGCACTATTTCGACGGCCTGGACCTGAACGACGAGCGCCTGCTGCGTACCCCCTTCTTTTTCGAGCGGGTCGATTACTACGTCAATACGCTGCAGGTCCGCCACCCGGATACCCTGGCAAAGGCCATCGACTTCGTGCTGTCCAAATTCGATCCCCAGGGAGAGGCGTTCAAGTTTTTCACCGTCCATTTTACCAACGAGGCCGCGGCGAGTAATATCGTTGGCATGGACGCCCTCTACGTACACCTCGTGGACACCTACTACCGCACGGGCAAGGCCTACTGGAGTGACGAGGAGCAGATCGCCAAGATGATCGAAACCACCGACCGGCTACGCCCGCTGCTGATCGGCCAGACCGCCCCCGACCTGAACATGGTCACCCGGGCCGGTGAGCCGACGACGCTCTACGACGTAGATGCCGACTACACGGTGCTGTACTTCTGGCGCTACGACTGTCCGGCCTGCAAAAAATCGACACCCTACATGAAGGACTTCTACGCCAAGTGGAAGGATAAGGGGGTGAAGATCTTCTCGGTGTGCACCAAGGGGGAGGACGAGCTCGGCAAGTGCTGGGACTACGTCGACGAGCAGCAGACGGGCGACTGGGTGCAGGTGGCTGACCCCTACCAGCGGTACTATAAGTCATACGACATCAAGAGTACGCCGAGCATCTTTCTGCTTGACCGCAATAAGGAGATCCTGAGTAAGCGCATCGGGGCCGAGCAGCTGGACGAGGTGCTTACCAATCTGGAAAACGCGAAAGCTGCCGCCGCCGCGGCGGCGGCCGGCAAGTAGATGGATACGACCTCCTTCGTGCCGGAGCTCGGCGACCTGTACCTGACCATGGCGGTGTGCGGGGCGCTGATCGCGCTGATGGTCTATCTCGGACTGCGCGCCGGTAGGCAGCAACATGCCGATCCGCGGCGACGCGTGCTGCTACCGATGCTGGCCTACTTCGGTGGCTTGCTGGGCCTGATGGCCTTCCTGGGGGCATTCTGGACCACCTTTAAGTACCCGACGGTAACCATCGCGCCGGCCGAAATCACGATTGGAGACGAGGTGCAGCCCCTGCCGCGCCTGGCCAACGTGCGCCTGGAAGCGATGGGACGTGGGCTCACTACCGGGGAGCGGGTCCTCCTGCTCCAGACCCGCGACCGGCGCAACTGGGCCTTTCCGGCCAACCGCTACGACATCCAGCACATGTACACCCTCATCAAGGCCGGCCAGTAAGTAGTATTGCAGTAATTCAACCACCTCCCACCCCATGCCCCATAGCCACCTCGCTGACCTCTTCGCCGATTCCGAGTTCCTCGAAGCCTTCACCACCATGCTGCTACCCACCTACCTGCCGCAGCAGCGCTGGTTCACCAGCAAGGGCAAGACTGTGGCGGGCACGCAGGTGCAGGCCTTTCATCCCGTGCTGGAGGACGCAGGCATTGCCCTCATCGAGGTACACTTCACCGACGCCAGTCGCGAACTCTACCAACTGCCCCTTTCCCTCAACGTAGGCACCGAACAGCGGGCCTTTTACCAGACCCAGCATCCGGGACTGATCCTGGGAGAAATCACGGAAACCGGTTTACTGGCCGATGCCGTGCCGCGGGCTGATTTTCGGGCCGCCCTTTATGAACTCGTGTTTCAGAGCGAGGAGCGGGCTTCGGGGTTGAAGGCCGAGGCCGGTCGGGTGCTAACCCACGCCAGTAGTGAGGCGGAGAGCGTGGTGCCGGCCATCGACACCAGCAATACCGCCATCATCTACAACGATAGCTTCTTCTTTAAGCTCTTCCGCAAGCTCGATCCGGGGCTTAACCCCGATCTGGAGCTGATACGCTTTTTGAGCGAGCGGACGGATTTCCAGCACTGCCCCCCTTACGGCGGCAGCCTCGGGATCGGAGACATGGAAGCCGATCATTATCTGAACCTGGGTCTGATGTCCGGTAAGGTGCACAACCGGGGGGATGCCTGGTCGCTTTTCCAGGACCTGACGGAGCGCTACTTCGCCGGCGACGACGAAGACGACGACGACGGGGTCGACGAAGAAACCCTGTCTCGTGCGCGCCTCCTGGGCCGGCGCACTGCCGAAATGCACCGGGCCCTGGCCTCTGCAGGGGAGGACCGACCGGATCTGGTGCCCGAACCTTTGACCGCTGAGTACCGGAGGGAGATTACCCAGGCAGCCCTTAGGCTGCTCGACCGGCAATTCACCCAGCTGGAAAGTCGACTCTCCGAACTAGGAGAGTCAAAGCAGTCGCTGGCCCACGAGGTGCTCGGTGCCCGTCCGCACCTGGAGCAACAGCTCGGTGCCCTGCGCGACCGGCCGCTGACGGCCCAGCTTACCCGCATCCACGGCGACTACCACCTGGGGCAGGTGCTGTATACCGACGATGACTTTTACATCATCGACTTCGAGGGTGAACCGCTACTGACGATTCCGGAGCGGCGGCGGAAGCGGCCGCCGCTGAAGGACGTCGGGGGCATGGTCCGCTCCTTTCACTACGCCGCGCAGGGGCAGTTGCTGCTGAATCCGGAGCGCTACAGCGGTCGTGACCTGAGCCAGCGGGCCGAAGCGTGGTACCGCACGGTAAGCGATGCCTACCTAGATGCTTACTTTGAAGCCTGCGGGGAGGCTAGCTTCCTGCCCGCCGCCGACGATGACCGCCGGGCACTGCTCGATCTATTCATCCTGGAGAAGGCAGTGTATGAAGTAGCCTACGAACTCAACAGTCGTCCGGAGTGGCTGCCCATTCCCCTTAAGGGGGTGCTCTCCCTGGTCTAGCGTACTTTCGCGGGTATGAGGATCGCACTACTGGGCTACGGTAAGATGGGCCGTTACCTCGACCGCCTGGCCACCGCGGCGGGTGATGAGGTGGTGCTGCGCATCGGCGCTGGTAACCGCGACCAGATCACGCGGGAGGAGCTCCGGACCGCCGAGGTGGTCATCGAGTTCTCGCGCCCCGATGCGGCGGTGACAAACATCGCATGGGTGTTGGATGCAGGTCTTCCCCTCGTAGTCGGTACTACCGGGTGGTTGGATCAACTGGATAAGGTCACGGAGCGGGTGGAGTCTACCGGGGGTGCACTGTTCTGGGCCTCCAACTTTAGCGTTGGGGTCAATATCTTCCTTGCCGCCGCCCGCCAATTGGCCGCCGCCCTGCACCAGCAGTCGGGCTACACCGCCACCATCGAGGAAACTCACCACACCGAAAAGCTCGATGCTCCTTCGGGTACTGCGCTAACCCTAGCGGAGGAGGTCCGTGCCGCGTTGGACTACGATGTCCCCATCACCTCCCACCGCGAGCCCGACGTGCCCGGTACCCACCTGTTGCGGTTCCACTCGCCGATCGATACCCTGGAGCTGCTGCACACGGCCCACTCCCGCGAGGGCTTTGCCCGGGGCGCTTTGACCGCCGCCCGCTGGCTACCCGGTCGCCGGGGGGTGTACACCATGCGCGATTTACTCGCCGAGCCGTAGCCCTTGCGTTATCTTTACCCCCTCGTTTTCCCAAAGCCTCCGTGCATGATCCGCTGCCTTCTGCTCTGCCTCGCCATCTGTCTAACCGCCGCCCCCGGAGGCGTGAAGGCGCAAGCCCCGCAGACCCAGCTATACGTCTTCGACATGCGCATGAGTGATACCTCACTCACGGTGAGCAATCCGCGCTACCTCTCCGCCTTCAATCCCACGGGCTACAACAATCACCCCAACTGGGCGGACCGCAACATCCTCTACGCCTCCGTCATTCTGCCCGGTATGGCGCAGCCCGATCTGTACCGGTTCGACCTCAGCAGCAATACCCGCGAACGGCTCACCGACACCGAGGCCGGTGAGTACAGCCCGAAGAAGATGACCGGCGGTAGTCGGTTTTCCGCCGTGCGGCAGGAGTACGTGGGTCAGGATACCGTGCTGCGCCTCTGGGAATTTCCTACCGATCTATCCGACAACGGCAAACCGGTGCTCCCCGGCACCAACGGTGTGGGCTACTACGAGTGGCTCAACAATGCGCAGCTTGCGCTCTTTATCAATGCCAGTCCGAATCAGCTGGTCCTGGCTTCCACTACCAGCGGCGACGCCCCCCGCACCCTGGCCACGAATACCGGCCGCGCCTTCACGCGGCTTACTAACGGTAACCTGGTCTACGTAGACAAGAGCAGCGTACCCTATAACCTGGTCGAGCAAAACCTCTACCGCCTCGAAGAAGCCCCCCGGGTCATCGCGCCGATGGCCCCCAAGACCGAGGACTTCATTCTCCTACCCGACGGTACCTTCCTGGCCGGTAGCGGCAGTCGCCTCTACCGCCTCAATCCGGCCGACGGTAGCGGCAGCTGGCGCGAGGTGGTCGATCTGAGCTTCTACGGCCTGGAGCGCATCAGCCGCCTGGCCTACAACGGACAAAATCAGCTCGCCCTCGTGGCGGAGTAGTCCACCCCTTTTTCCCCTTCGCCCTAACCAAGCCCTACCCCCATGATTATCGGATGCCCTAAGGAAATCAAGAATAACGAAAACCGCGTAGCCCTCACCCCCGGCGGTGCCCTCGAACTCGTGCGCCGCGGCCACACCGTGCTGGTACAGACTCAGGCCGGGGCCAACAGTGGCTACGGTGACGCCGATTACGTGCAAGCTGGCGCTGAGATCCAGCCCGATATCCAGTCGGTGTACGCCAAAGCAGAAACCATCGTCAAGGTCAAGGAGCCCATCGAGGAGGAGTACGACCTGGTCCGTGAGGGGCAGTTGCTGTTCACCTACTTTCATTTCGCCAGTTCCCGTTCCCTTACCGAGGCGATGGTGCGCAGCGGCGCGGTCTGCCTGGCCTACGAAACCGTCAAGGCCCCCGATGGTAGCCTCCCCCTGCTGGTACCCATGAGTGAGGTGGCGGGCCGCATGTCGGTCCAGGAGGGCGCTAAGTACCTCGAACGGCACGCCGGAGGCCGGGGTATTTTGCTCGGTGGCGTACCCGGCGTACCCCCCGCCCGCGTCCTCATTCTGGGCGCCGGGGTGGTCGGTACCGAAGCCGCCAAGATGGCCGCCGGTCTGCATGCCAACGTGACCCTGATGGACATCAACCTCGACCGCCTACGCTACCTGGCCAACATCCTGCCGGCTAACGTCACCCTGATTTTCAGCAGCGAGTACAACATTCGCCGCGAGCTCGACCGCGTCGACCTTATCATTGGGGCCGTACTCATCCCCGGGGCCAAGGCGCCCCACCTCATTACCCGCCAGATGCTCAGCGAGATGCGCGACGGTAGCGTGGTGATCGATGTGGCGGTAGATCAGGGCGGCTGCATCGAGACCTGCCACCCCACCACCCACGAGGACCCTACCTACGTCATCGACGGCGTGATCCACTACTGCGTCGCCAATATGCCCGGTGCCGTACCCTTCACCAGTACGCTGGCCCTGACCAACGCCACCTTTCCCTACCTACTCCAGATCGCCCAGAAGGGGTGGGAGCGGGCTACGGACGAGGACCCCGGCCTTAAGGCGGGCCTCAACATTGTGCACGGCGAGATCGTCTACGAAGAGGTCGCTGAGGCCTTCGCCTAATCCATTCCTTCCCGTTTCGTCTACAATCCGCGCCACGTGACCCGACTGCTCCTACCCGTTGTCCTACTGCTAGCACTGACCGTCTCCGCCCAGGAGACCATCGACCGCAGCCTGCCCGAGTTCGACTTCGACCAGCTGGAACTGGCCGGACAGATGCACTTTCTGGCTTCCGATTTCCTGGCCGGACGCCGTACTGGCTCCGTTGGCAATGAGGTAGCCGCCGAGTACATCGCCGCGCAGCTACGGGGCTACGGCTACGCGCCCCTCAACGCCGCCGACAGCAGCTACTTCCAGACCGTACCCCTTAGCCGGGTGAACCCGCCGTTGGCAGCAAGCCTACGCATCGGAGATAGCACCTACGTACTGGGCGAGGAGATGATTATGCTCCGCGGACCGGCGGCCGAGGCTACCGCCCAGGTCGTGTACGCCAATTACGGCTGGGTAGATGAAGAGACCGGGCACAATGACTACGAGAACCTAGACGTGCAGGGTAAGATCGTGGTCACCCGGGCAGGTATTCCGGGCGATCCCGGTCAGCAGGGAATTTTCAGGGGCATAGGTCAGAAGGCCGAACTTGCCGCGGACGCAGGTGCAGTAGCGGTATTTGAGATCTACTCCCTGCCCTATCCCTGGGAGGGCTTCCGGGGCTACCTCGGAGGCGAGCGCATGAGTGTGAGCGACGGTAGCGAGCCGGCCAGTATTCCGTACGGATTCGTGAACTTTGCTAACGCTTCGGTACGCGACCTTCAGGATGCACCCAACGGTCTACCCGGTCAGGTCATGAGCAGTGGCCTGCGGGTAAAAGATATGGGCAGCCGCAACGTGGGAGGCATCCTTCGGGGCAGCGATCCTGAGGTGGCCGATGAGTACATGCTGATGACCGCCCACTTCGACCACGTTGGGGTCGGGGCGCAGGGGGGAGGCTTTTACTCTGCCGAGGACAGCATCTTTAACGGCGCGCGCGACAACGCCTTCGGCACCATTAGCCTACTGGCAGCCGCCCGGGCGTTTGCCGAGATGCCGCCGCACCGCTCGGTCATCATACTGGCCGTGACGGGTGAGGAACTAGGCCTCTTAGGCAGCAAGTATTACGCAGAAAATCCGTTGGTGCCCCTCGATCAGACGGTCTTTAACTTCAATACTGACGGAGCCGGCTACGACGATACCTCGGCCGTATCGCTCATCGGGGCCAACCGTACGGGGATCGACTCCCAGGTGCAGGCGGCGGCCGCCGCCTTTGGCAAATCAGTGATCAACGACCCGGCCCCGGAGCAGGGGCTCTTCGACCGATCGGACAACGTAAGCTTTGCCGCCCTCGGCGTACCCGCCCTGACATTTAGTGGGGGTACGACCGGCTTTTCCGACGAAATCAATCGTTACTACCACCAGGTGGCCGACAACCCCGAGACGATCAATATGCAGTACCTCAAGGAGTACTGCCAGGTATTCACCCTGGCTGCCCGCCTGATCGCCAACCGCGACAGCGTGCCGTTCTGGGTGGAGGGAGACAAATACGAGGCTGCCGGAAAAACACTTTACGGCTCCCGCAAGTAACGTAGCTATGACCAAGCCGCTCTACACCTTCGACGACATCCAGAACCTGGAGTTCCCCCCGGTGATCGTCTATGCCGTACCCGTCATGGTGGCCCTTACCATCGTTGAGTGGTTCCTGCGCCGGCGCGAGTACATCCACGAGCTCGAGGAGGCCGCCCAGGCCCTCGGCTTCCTGACCGACTATGCCCCCACCTTCGCCAATTCGGGCTACAACCCCATCCGTTACACCCAGCGTCGCAATGCCTACGCCGAGGAGATGAAGGCCTACATCGCCGACCACGCCGGGCAGAGTCGCGCCGAGAAGCACAATTACGACATCAAGGACGGCCTGGCCGCCGCCGGAGTAGGGGTGGGTAACCTCATCAGCACCGCCCTGGTGAAGGCCGCGACCTTCGGGATTATCCTATTCTTCTACAACCTGACCCCGCTCTACATCCCCACTACCTGGTGGAGTTTCGTGCTCTGTTTCGTGGTCGTCGACTTTTGCCGCTACTGGGCCCACCGCGTGAGTCACGAGCAGCGCTTCTGGTGGGCCACCCACGTCACCCACCACAGCTCCGAGCAGTACAACTTTACCGTCTCCTTCCGCCTGAGCTGGACGCAGCACATCAAGGTCATCTTCTTCATCCCCGCCGCCCTGCTTGGTTTCGACCCCTTTGTATTTTTCATCTGTATGCAAATCGGCGTTCTCTACCAGTTCTGGATCCATACCGAACTCATCGACCGTATGTGGGCCCCCATCGAGTTCGTTTTCGTCACGCCCAGCCACCACCGCGTACACCACGCTACGGAGGAAAAGTACCTGGATAAGAACTACGGCTCCAGCCTCATCATCTGGGACCGCCTGTTCGGTACCTTCTGCCCCGAGCAGGAAACGCCCAACTACGGCATCCTCAAACCGGTCAATAGTTACAACCCCATCAAACTCGTCTTCCACGAGCACGTCGACATGTTCCGCGACATGAACACCTACCGCCACCCCAGGGCCTGGTGGCGCATCTGGTTCGGCGGCCCCGGCCTCACCCTCGACAAAGAGAAACACTACGGCTTCTACAAGTACAAAGACGGTATCGTCCCCTCGGCTTCCGAATCCCAGAAGGAAAAGAAAGTAGGGCAAGAAACCCCCGGCAACGTGGTGGTGTAGACGAAGGCTCAGCGTGGTCTAACTGCACAAATGACGAGATTCTGTATTATAGCAGCATCCCCCGTCCCTCCATCCCTCGTCCCATACTCCCCCCCATGCCACTCCTTAACGACCTCAAGAAAATCTTTTTCGGCGCCAAGTCCGTAGCCAAGCATCAGGCCGGTAAGGTAGAAGAGGAGCTAGCCACCCAGGGCGACGAGCTCCTGGAAATGGGCAAGCGCGCCGCCGCCGTAGTTGCCGACCGCGCTCCGGAGTATATCCAGAAGGGGAAGGACGCGCTACAGGATCTAGGCGATGCAGTATTTAAGGAGCCGGAGCCTTCCCCGGCCCCAACGACCCAACAAGCTAAGGAGATCATCGACGACCAGCTCGATTTTGGCAACCTCGATCTGACCCGCGAGAAGGACGCCCCGAAGTCGGGCAGTATCGACTTCGAGGACGACCTAGAGGAGACAGATCCCGTGACCCCCAAAGAACCCTCCGCCTTCCGTCAGGTGGCCGATGCCGGTCTCGATGCTGCCGCCCGCACCGGGCTCGCTGCTAAGGAGCAGGCCGGTAAGCTCGGTGATGAAATCCTCGACCGCGCCGCCAAGGCCGGCGCCAGTCTCAAGGGCAAAACGGATGCCTTCATCGACCACGCCAATCGCGAGGCCGAAAAGATGCAACTCGAGGACTCCATCCGCGAGGCCAAAGCCGCCGCCGAACAGGCCGAGGCCCGCGCCCGTGCCTTCGACGGCAAGGAAGGAGCGCGCAAAACCGGTGACTCTACCCTCAGCGGCACCGATAGTTTCTTCGACCGAGCCGACCGCTTCGCTAGTGGTGACTACCACAACGAGGGCGGTAAGGCGGTGCGTGTACAGGACGACCCCAACTACCAGCCCAAAAAAAAGAGCGATCTCATAGCCGGATTTCTGGATACTGACGGCGACGGCGACAGTCTCATCGATGACGCCATTATTGAGGAGGAATAGCGTCCAACGCCTCCCTGATGGCTCGTGCACGCTCGACTGCTCCGGCATGATCGCCGTGCAGACAAAGCGTTGCTATCTGCAGCTCCCGGCTACTTCCATCCGTAGTTCGTACCTGCCCCCTGGCAAGTAATAGCGCCTGCTCGACGGCCTCCGCTACACCGTCTATGCAGGCATCAGTTTCCGTGCGGGGTCGCAGGTGCAGGCTGGGATCGTACCGCCGGTCCGCAAATCCTTCCGCCAAAAACGCTAGCCCCTCCGCATCCACCGCACGCCGCAACTCGCCGGTGGGCGGGCCGAGTAGGTGGGGGATACCGAGCTTAGCTGCGACACCCGCCACCGCACCTGCCGCCAGGGGGTGCGCGTTGGCGTAGTGGTACAGTGCCCCGTGGGGTTTGAGGTGGTGTAGGGAAGCGGCGGCCCCTGCCGCCCATGTCATTCCCTGCAGCGCGGCTACCTGGTAGAGCAACAAAGCTTCTAACTGGTCGGCAGGTAGTTCCATCACCTGCCTTCCAAAGTTGGCCCGGTCGGGAAAACTGGGGTGGGCGCCGATCTTCACGCCGTGCTCGAGGGCTAGAGCGATCGTACGCTGCATGGTCAGTGCATCCCCGCCGTGGAAACCACAGGCCAGGTTACAGAGATCTAGGTAGGGCATCAAACCGGCGTCGTCACCGATCTGCCGGTCGTACCAGGATTCGCCGAGGTCTGCGTTGAGGAGAAGCATAGGGGGTTTAAGATAGGAAGCTGCTTCATACATTTTGCACCTGCGACCCCGCCCGTAGTTTTTCCCTTATCTTATCGGGCAAATGCCGCATCATGCACCGCCGCAACTTTCTGAAGTCTACCTCCCTGCTGGCCGCCACCCTTGCCGCCGGGCAGGCCAGCGCCTTTCGCCTCTGGAAAAACACCGCCCAAAAACGCGTCGCCCTAGTAGGTACGGGTATCCGGGGAAGTACGCTGTGGGGCAAGAACCTGGTGGATAACTACGGCGAGCAAGTGCAGTTCGTAGGCCTATGCGATATCAATCCAGGGCGACTGGAGACGGTGCGAAAGTACATGGGAGTAGACTGCCCGACCTTCACCGACTTCGGGGAAATGATGCAGCAAACGAAGCCCGAGTGGGTGATCGTGACGACGATGGATAGTACCCACGACACCTTCATCGTAGCCGCCATGGAGGCCGGAGCGCACGTGATCACCGAAAAGCCAATGACCACCGATGCCGCCAAGTGCCAGAATATTCTCGATACGCAGCAGCGGACCGGCCGGGAGGTGCTGGTGACCTTTAACTACCGGCACACCCCCCACAACACGGCCATTAAGCAACTGCTGCACGACGAGCGGGTGGGACCGGTGACCAGCGTAGACTTCCACTGGTACCTCAATGTGTACCACGGGGCGAGCTACTTCCGCCGCTGGCATGCCTACGTGGAGAATAGCGGGAGCCTCTGGGTCCATAAGGCTACCCACCACTTCGACCTGCTCAACTGGTGGGTGGGGGCCACACCGGTGGAGGTGACCGCCTACGGGGCCCTGGAGCACTACGGCAAGAACGGGCCGTTCCGCGGCGCGTCATGCCGGACCTGCCCGCACAAGACGGAGTGCCCCTACTACTGGGACATTACGCAGGACGAATCGTCGATGCGGTTATACGTGCAAAATGAGGAGTACGATGGCTACATCCGCGACTCTTGTGTATTCCGCGAGGACATTAACATATGGGACAAAATGAGTGCCCAGATCCTGTACGACAACGGGGTAGTGGTCAACTATTCCCTGACGACCTACTCGCCCTACGAGGGCTATCGCATCGCCTTCAACGGGCACCGCGGGCGCATCGACAGCTGGGAGGATATTCCCTACCAGCGTGGGGAGTACTCGGAGGAGGAGCAGAAAGCCCTGCACGGCAACGAGATGAACTTCTCCGAGGAGGAGGCCCCCTCGGAGTTCCACGAGATCGTGGTGCACGACAACTTCGAGGCCCAGTACGAGAGCGTGAAGGTGCCGAAATATCGGTACGGTCACGGCGGGGGAGACAAGCGAATGCTAGACTACCTCTTTGTGAATCCCGAGGCGGCCGACCCCCTGGGGCATATGGCAGGCACGCGCGACGGAGCGCTGTCGGTGCTCATCGGAGTGGCGGCACGTAAGAGTATTGCGGAGCGGCGGGCGGTGCGGCTGGATGAGTTGGTGCGCGTGTAAAGCAAACATTTTGGTCGGTATTGTTCTTAGGCCAGTGCACCCTTCGATTATCTACCACCTACTATGGCCGCCACCAACGTACAGATAGAGCCTTCCTGGAAAGAGGCCCTGGAGCCTGAATTCAGCAAGCCTTACTTCAATACCCTTATCGATTTTATTAAACAAGAAAAGACCGACGGAAAAACCGTCTACCCGCCCGGCTCGCTAATCTTTAACGCCTACAACACCACACCGCTGGACCAGGTCAAGGTGGTCATTCTGGGCCAGGATCCCTACCACAATCCGGGGCAGGCTATGGGGCTCAGCTTCAGCGTGCCGCGGGGGGTAACGCCGCCGCCCAGTCTACGCAACATTTATAAGGAGATCGAGGACAGTCTCAATGTCCCCAAGCCCAATCATGGTGACCTGACCAAGTGGGCCGAGCAGGGAGTTTTCCTCCTCAATTCCATGCTCACCGTAGAGCGTAACCAGCCGGGGAGCCACAAGCGGTCGGGCTGGCAGTACTTTACCGACGCCAGTATCAAGGCGGTCAATGATCGCACGGAGCACTCTGTGTTCATGCTCTGGGGGGCATTCGCCCGTAAGAAGGCCGAATTGATCGATGGCAGCAAGCACCTGGTGCTGGAGAGTGCCCATCCCTCGCCGTTTTCGGCCGATAAGGGCTTTTTCGGTAACCACCACTTTAAGCAGGCCAACGAGTACCTGGAGGCTCACGGCAAAACCCCAATCGACTGGAGCCTGGACTAAGACGCGGCTGCTTTTTCGTACTTCTCCTGCTCAGTTTAGGGTGCGCCCCCGCCGAACCTGAGCCCATCCAGGAGGTGCAGCTGGTGACCGGACACCTACGCTATCAGGCGGACCGCGGTAGGCTCATCGCAGATCTGATACTACCGGACTCCACCACCCGCCCCCCCATCTTTCAGGGTAAGATTATGGAGCCGCTACGTAGTCTACCGGCCCGGCGATTCCGCTTCGATCAGGAGGTGGACCTTCGTCGCCCGGTCCGCTTCACGGTAGAAGAGCCGGGACAGAAGGCCGGCCGCTTTTCGTTGCGTATGCTACCGGTATCCCTAGACTCTCTGCCCGATACCCTACGCAGGGATTCTACCGTGCAACTCATGATCGCCGACCGGGGGCTAGCGGAGAACGAAAGTTTGGTGGTGAACCTACAACCGGTGGACAGCGGAGATGAAAAACGCATTTTGCTCACCGGTCCCACCGGGCAGGGCAGCGTGACCCTCACTTCCACTATGCTGCGCGATATCACACCCGGTAGCTACCGTGCCTACCTGATCAAACAACAGCGCTTCCGCGACCAGCAGCACTACCTCAAAGTGAGCCTCCTGGCCGAATACTTTACCCCAGCCCGGCCCCTGGTCGTGGAATAAGCACCCTACCTTAGCGCCGCCCCTAAACTCAGCCCTATGAACGTCCTTCTCCTCGGTAGCGGCGGCCGCGAACACGCCCTGGCGTGGCGACTGTCCCAAAGCCCCCTGTGCGCCGCACTCTACATCGCACCCGGTAATGCTGGTACGGCGACCTACGGCACCAACTTAGCCGTAGATCCTAATGATTTTGACGCGGTACGACAGCTCGTGCTGGACAATAACGTTCGCCTAGTGGTGTGCGGACCGGAGGAGCCCCTGGTGCGGGGGCTACAGGATTACTTTAGCACCGATGAGGAGCTTAAGGCGGTGTACCTCATCGGACCGAGCAAGGAGGCCGCCCGGCTGGAAGGCAGTAAGGCCTACGCCAAGGCCTTTATGCAGGAGTACGATATTCCAACGGCGGCCTACCGGCGGTTTACCGCGGAGGAAGCAGCTGATGGGGAAGACTATTTGGCCTCGCGCAAGGGACCCTTCGTGCTTAAAGCGGATGGACTGGCGGCGGGCAAGGGCGTGGTGATCGTCGATGGGGTAGAGGAGGCTAAGCGGGAACTACGCGCTATGCTCGGCGGTAAGTTCGGCGAGGCCAGCAGTAAGGTGGTCGTGGAGGACTTTCTCAATGGCACGGAGTTTTCTGTCTTCGTCCTTACCGACGGAAAGAGCTACCGTATCCTCCCCGTAGCCAAGGATTACAAGCGCGCCGGAGCGGGCGATACCGGTCCGAACACCGGGGGTATGGGCAGTGTAAGTCATCCTCCCTTCGTGGACGCCGATCTGCTGCGCAAGGTGGAGCAGGCGATTATCCAGCCCACGCTACACGGCATTCAGGCGCGCAAGTTGGACTACCGGGGCTTTATCTTCATCGGTCTGATCGTCGTTGACGGGGAGCCCTTCGTCATTGAGTACAACTGCCGCCTGGGTGACCCCGAGACCCAGTCCGTACTGGCCCGGCTCGACAACGACCTGATGCAATTACTGCTGGAAACGGCCGAGGGCGGACTCACCGGAGCGGTCATCAAGATGGATGACCGGCAGGCAGCCACCGTAGTGCTCACCAGTGGCGGGTACCCGGGGGATTACGAGAAGGGAAAGGTGATTACTGGTATGGATGAGGTGACGGACAGCATGGTCTTCCACGCCGGTACGCAGCTTGACGAGCAGGACCGCCTGGTGACCAGTGGTGGCCGGGTGCTCTCCGTAACGAGTTACGGGGCAACTATCGGGGAAGCCCTACAGCGCTGTTATGCTTCCGCCGAGCGGATCCAGTTCGAGGGGAAGACCTACCGCTCCGATATCGGCTTCGATCTCTAGGCCATGCAGCTTATTCTGTTCGATTCTCCTGCGGTACGTACCGCCTTACTGCCGCTGACCTACGCCCGTCCCGTAGCCGATCTCCGGCTGGGTAGCCTCACCATCGCCGAAAAGTGGGCCCGGCAACTGGAGTGTCCGGTCAGCTACCTGACGCAGGACTACCTGCGCGAGCGCTACCCTTTTCAGTCCGGACAGTCGAACCTGCTCATTGACGGTAGTCTGTTGCCGACCGTGGAGCTCCTGTCGTTCGTAAGGGAGCTGCCCCTTAACACGATCTACTACGCTGCGGACGAGCTGATGGTCGCCCACCTCGATCCGGAGCAACTCGCCACCTATGCGCGGGACGAAACACTAGCTTTGCCACGGCACGAACTTCCGCACCTCCCGCTACTGCGCATCACCCGTCCGGCCGACCTATTTCTGCACAACGACCGCGCTCTACGCGACGATTTCGACCTAGTCACCAACGGTCGTATCTCCGCCGCCCTGCCCAAAAGCAACCGGCTGATCGGTCCGGCCGACCAACTCTTCATTGAGCCCGGCGTGGACATCGAGAGCTGCACCTTGAGCACCCGTAGCGGTCTGATCTACATCGGCCGGGAAGCCGTCGTACTGGAAGGCGGTATGTTCCGGGGGCCACTAGCGATCAACGCCGGAGCGATCGTAAAAATGGGCGCTAAAATCTACGGCGGCACCACCATCGGCGACCGCTGCAAGGTGGGCGGTGAGATCAGCAACGTCGTGTTTCAGGCTAACAGCAACAAGGGCCACGATGGCTACCTCGGCAACGCCGTCATCGGCGAGTGGTGTAATCTCGGGGCCGGCACCGATGCCTCCAACCTCAAAAACGACTACGGCGAGGTGAAGGTGTGGTCGTACGCACAGCGGGCAATGCAACCCAGCGGGCTACAATTTCACGGTCTCATCATGGGAGACCACTGCAAGACCGGCATCGGTACGACGCTCAATACGGGTACCGTTATAGGTTTTTCGAGCAACGTATTCGGGGCAGGATTTCCACCGTCGTTCGTGCCCTCCTTTAGCTGGGGCGGGGCGGGTGAATTAGCCACCTACCGTTTGGAAAAGGCGGTGGCTACGGCGGAGCGGGTCATGGCGCGGCGGGGGGAAACCTTCGGGTCCTTTGAGGAGGAGGTGTTTCGGCGAGTGTTTGCGGATAGTGAGCGCTATCGGTAAGCCGTCAAAAAGCCAAGGTTGAGCGGCCTCGGTGCGTGGAGTCATTTTAGTGCCCGCTCATTTTTCAAAATCAGATACCCCGTAGCCACTGCGCTCAGGGCTCCCACGACAAAGAGCGGGACCACCGACACATCCATCTCCGTATCCGGCGTAAAACTTCCATCCGCGTAGGTCATACCCACCTGGATACCATTGAAGAGCAGGTGGAGCAGGATCGGGATCCAAAGGGAGCCCGTCCAGCGGTAGGCGTAGCCCAGTAGTGCGCCCAAAAAGAAGCGCGGAAAGAACCCGGCGAACTCCACGTGAATTGCCGAGAAGATTGCCGCGGCCACCCACACCGCCGCGTGCTCCGACATCACCCCCCGCAGTAGTCGACCCTGTAGTAAGCCGCGAAACATCAACTCTTCGGATAGGGCGGGTACGACGGCCACCGTCAGTAAGGCCATCAACAACTCTGGTGATTGCTCGAAGGTCAGCACTCCCTCTAGCATGGCGTTGCCGGTGGCTTCGGAGCGTACCATCCAGTCCGGCAGCGGGAGCTGGAGATTGAGGTAAGCAGCCAAGCCGATCAGCGGTAGACCGACAATAAAGGTGCCGATGGCGGCGGTGACCAGCCTCGGTCGCGTGGGCTGCACCAGTCCCGCTGCCTCATTCCAGCGGTCGCGGTAGCTGAGCCAGAGCGCCAGGGCGGCCGCGAGCCCGAAGGTTGCTAGGTTGTTGATCAGTAGAATCAGCCGCAATTGCTGCCGGTCGGCTACGCCGGTGAAGGTTGCCCCCTCCTGCCCAATGGGGATACCGTAGTGGAGCGCCAGCGCGGCCACCACCCCGCCGCCGAGCAGAAACATCGTCAGCAGACTGAGGACCGTAAAGAGGAGTAAACGGAGCGTGCTGTGGCGAAAGGGGTCGGTCATGGCTATGGGGTGAACGACGGCAGGGTACCCAGTTGTTTGCACCCGCGGCCCCGCCCCGGTGCTACCTTTGCCGGCTGTGCAGCTTTCCATCGTCATCGTGAACTACAACGTGCGCTACTTCCTGGAGCAGTGCCTGCTGAGCGTGGAACGGGCTACGGAGGGGATGGACACCGAAACCTGGGTGGTGGATAATAATTCTGCCGACGGCTCCGTGGAATTGGTGCGCCGCCGCTTCCCCTGGGTACATCTAGTCGCCAATAGTGATAACCCCGGCTTTTCGGTCGCCAACAATCAGGCGCTGCGCCAGGCCCGGGGCAAGTACGTACTGCTGCTCAACCCCGATACGGTGGTGCAGGAGGATACCTTCCGCCGCTGCTACGCCTTTGCCGAGGCCCACCCCCGGCTGGGCGGACTGGGCGTGACCATGATCGACGGCAGCGGCCGCTTTCTACCCGAGAGCAAACGGGGACTGCCCACGCCCTGGGTTGCCTTCACGAAGGCCTTTGGACTGGCCCGGCTTTTTCCCCGCTCGCGCCGCTTTAACCACTACCACCTGGGCTACCTTCCGGCCGACGAGACCCACCGTATCGAGGTGCTGGCCGGTGCCTTTATGTGGATGCGCGCCTCGGCCCTGGAGGAAGTCGGCCTGCTCGACGAGGCCTTTTTCATGTACGGCGAGGACATCGACCTGAGCTACCGCCTGCTGCAGGAGGGCTACGAAAATTACTACCTGCCCGAGACCCGCATCATCCACTACAAGGGCGAGAGCACCAAGCGCGGCAGCCTGAACTACGTGCGGGTCTTCTACCAGGCCATGATCATTTTTGCGCGCAAGCACTTCGCCGGCTCCCAGGCCCGGCTGCTGGTGTGGATGATGCAGCTGGCCGTGTACCTGCGCGCCGTGCTTACCGTAGTTTGCAACCTCTGGCAGCACCTCCGCTTTCCCCTCATCGACGCCCTGGGCATCTACGTAGGCCTGCGGCTGCTCAAACGGCTCTGGTCCGCCTACCACTTCGGCGACCCGGACTACTTTCCGGATACCATCCACTACGTACACTTTCCGGCCTACGTGCTGCTGTGGACGGGCAGTATCTTTCTCGGCGGCGGCTACGACCGGCCGTACGATTACGGGCGGTTGCTGCGTAGTTTGGCGGTGGGTACGCTGCTGCTACTGGCCATTTACGGCTTGTTGCCGGAGGAGTTTCGTCCGAGTAGGGCGCTGCTCGTGCTGGGCGCGGCTTGGACGACGGTCTGGACCCTGGGCGTACGGGCCACGGCCAGCGCACTTACCTACGGCAGCATCGACCAGTCCCACGAGCGCCGCCTCATCATCGTGGGGGGCCGTGCCGAGACCCAGCGCACCCTCAGCCTCCTCCAGCGCGCCGGCGCTACCCGTAACTACCTCGGCCACATCGCTCCCACCGGCGAACCCTGGGGCGGGGCCGCAGGTGCCGACGAATCGATCGGGAGCACGGACCGTCTGGAGACCCTGGCCCGGCTCTACCGCGTCGAGGAACTCATCTTCTGTTCGGCCGACCTGGATAATACAGCCATTCAGGGGTGGATGACCCGGCTGGGCCCGGATATACAGTACCGTATCCTGCCCGAAGCCAGTGGCAGCATCATCGGTAGCCACCGCCGCGACCAGCGGGGCACGCTCTATACCATCGACGTGAACCTGCGCATTAACGATCCGACCTACCGGCGGGGGAAGTGGCTGTTTGACCGGCTGGGGGCGGTGGTGTTGTTGCTGCTCTCACCGCTGCTCGTCTGGTTCGTGCGGGATAAGGGTGGGTTTTTCCGTAACGCCATCGGGGTACTGCTGGGTAGGCGGAGCTGGGTGGGTTACCACCCGGGCGATCCGCAGCGGGAGCTGCTGCCGCGATTACGGCCGGGGGTACTCTGGCCGGGCATAGAGACTACCGAGCTGGATGCGGATACCCTGCACCACCTGAACCTGCTGTACGCGCGGGATTACGGGGTGGGAGAGGACTGGCGGATGGTGGTGGGCCACCTGCGGTGGCTGGGGCTTCGCCCCCCGGACTAGCGTCCGGGGTCGGGGCGGGGGAACCCCTACGGGGTTATGGGTGCCGTGTGGCAGGTGAGGCTAATTATTCTCTAGGTTCTGGCGGATGAGGGCGGAGCGGGCGCGGACGCTGGCGGCGGAGGTGAGGCCGTCGGGTGGGGTGTTTTTAGCGTAGTCGAGGAGCTGGGCTACGGTGGTGGTGGCTACGTGCATGCGGGTGTCGGAGCTGGCGTAGTAGATGAACACCTCGTCCTGCTGGTTGCGGATCCAGCCGTTGGTGAAGGTGACGTTGCTGACGTCGCCGACGCGCTCTTCACCCTGCGGTGCGATGAGGTGACCGGCCGGGGCGTACTTGATCTGCCAGGGGCGGTCGAGCTCGGTGACGAAGAGGTAAAGGACGTAGCGCAGGCCGGCGGCGGTATTGCGCACGCCGTGGGCGAGGTGGATCCAGCCCTCCGGGGTTTTGAGGGGCGCGGGGCCCTGGCCGTTCTTGATCTCCTTAATCGTATGGTAGGCCTTGGCGTCCACGATCACCTCTTCCCTGATCTCGGCACCGTCCATGGACTCACTCAGTCCCCAGCCGATGCCGCCACCGCTACCGACGGAGATGAAGCCGTCCTGGGGGCGGGTGTACATGGCGTACTTGCCATCGACCAATTCGGGGTGAAGCACGACGTTGCGCTGCTGGCCGCTGTAGGTGATCAGGTCGGGGAGGCGCTCCCAGGTATTCAGGTCCTTGGTGCGGGCGATGCCACACTGGGCCTCGGCGGCGCTGAGGTTGTCGGGCTGGTCGAGGTCCTTGCGCTCGGCGCAGAAGAGGCCGTACACGTAGCCGTCCTCGTGGTGGGTAAGGCGCATGTCGTAGACGTTGGTCGTGTCGCGACCGACCTCCGGCATGGTGATGGGATAGTTCCAGAAGCGGAAGTTATCGACGCCATTAGGGCTCTCGGCGATGGCGAAGAAGCTCTTACGGTCGTTGCCCTCCACGCGCACGGCCAGTACATACTTACCCTCCCAGAGAATGGCCCCGGCATTGAAGGTGGCGTTAATGCCCTGGCGTTCCATCAGGAAGGGGTTGCGCTCCTCGTTGAGGTCATAGCGCCAGAACAGCGGGGTATGGTCGGCGGTGAGGATGGGGTGCTGGTAGCGGGTGTAGATGCCGTTGCCGGGTTTGACGGCTGCATTGGGGCGCTCGATGAGCTGGGTGTGCAGCTGCTCGAGGGCGGCTTTACGCTGATCAAAATTCATGCGCGCAAACTTAGCGTTTTCCGGTGTCCTTGCGGAAGGCGGCGAAGAACTCGTCCAGGTTGTCAAACTCCCGTTTCCAGCTCAGTCCGGTGCCCACCTGGAGGCGGCGCGTATTGGCGATGTCGGGTTGCCGCCGCTGGTAGACCCGCAGCTTGAGGGAGCGGCTATTATTGAGTACATATTCCAGCACGATGTCGTTGCCCACGAAGGTGCCGGTGGTGGCCGTGCTGCTGACGCGGTTGTTTAGTACGTTGACGTCGCCGCGTAGGGTAAGCCGGTTGTTTAGATCGCGACGGAAGGAAAACTCTACCGCCTGTCCGCTGACCACGTCCGTAGTGTTACCGGTGGTAGTGCTGGACGTATAGTTGTTGTAGTCGATGTCGAAGTCGAAGCCGGAGATGAAGGCGTCCTCCCCGAAGGCATCCCGTAGTAGATCGTTGAGCAGCAGACTGAGGTAGTTGCCAAGCCACTCACTGACGGTATTGACGGCTACGTCGGCTACGTTGAAGCTGAGGTCGGAGGGGAGAAATTGTCCGACGGCGATCAGGCCGAACACCTGTCGGTTAAGCTCACTCTGGTCGAGCAGTAGCTGCCGACGCTTGTTGTTGGCATAGTTTTCTAGGATACCGTCCAGCGACGGGAAGGCGATGTCGAAGGCAATATTCGGCTGGGTTAGGATGCCGGAAAGCTTCAGCGTCAGGTCGACATCCGTTGCACGGGCGGCCGTCTGCTGTAGGTCCCGGTTCCCGGCATCGGTACTGGAAGCCGGGATATATTCCCGTATGAAGGGCAGGATCGGTGTCTTCAGATTCTGGTAGTCGGCCTGGATATCGATCTGAGCGGCGAAGGGATCGCCCGACCAGGTCACCGTACCGCCGGGCCGCACGGTGAATTCCTTATTGACCACCTTATAGAGCGTGAAGAGATAGTCCCCCTCCGTCAGTGCGATTGTGCCGTACATCTGTAGGTCGCTGTCGCGGGGGATACGGATGGTCAGATCGCCATTTCCCTGCCCCCGCAGCACGTCGCCCACATCCTCGTCGAAGATGATCTCCCCGATGGCCTGGTCGGTGACCTCGATTTCCATCTCTAGACTCACCCCGATGGGGTCGGCCACGGCCGTTTCCGTTTCCTCCTCCTTGTACACCCTGCGGTTTACGAAGCGGACGTTGTCGATGGCCCCGGCCCCACTGCCGGCGGCTACCGGAATGGACAGCCGGGATTCGTTGCCTACCGTAGCCCGCACGTAGATGTCCGTCTGCCGAAAATTGCCCGTAAAGCTGACCGTGCCCCGCCCCAGTGCCCGCCCGTAGAAGGTGGGGTTTTGCCCCGGAGCCAGGTCGAGCGCTAGGAAGCGATCCGTCTGTAGTTGGGCGTTAATACCCAGGTCCTTAAGCCGGTCGTGGGTGATACCTCCGGTAAGGCGGGCCACATTGTTGTACCGATCCAGCAACTGGGTGCCGGCCAGGTCAAAGAGCGTATTGGTGATGCGTACCCGACTGTCGTCGAAGTGGTAGCGCGTTTGTAGGTAGTCGAGTGTAAAGGCGCCCGCCGTAGCATCGATGTAGCCCTTGACGTCGGGCTTACCGGCCGGCCCCGTCACGTTGAGCTGCCCGTCGATCTTGCCGACGATGCTCGAGACCGCTCCGCCCACCCAGTAACGGGCAATGTCGAGGGGGTAGCCAGTGAGGTCCACCGTGAGGTCGAGGTAGTTCTTGGCCTGGTCCACGCGGGGGTCCTCACTAAGGTCGCCCAGGTTATAGGTCGCCTCGGCAATGAGCTGGGAGGTATCGCGGTCGAGGTTCATGTAGGCGGTCAGGCGGCCCTTGGTATTAGGCGCGCGCAGGTCCATGCGCATGTCGCCGTAGCTATCACCGTTGATGAGAAAGCTATCGCTGCGCACCTCCGCACTCAGGCCCTGTAGCTTAAAGACGTCGTCTACGCCCAGGTGTACGTTCACCCGCCCACTGAAGTCTAACGGCTGATACGTCCAGACGGAGTCCACCAGTCCGAGGGCCATGTTCTCCAGGTCCAGTTCCAATCCACGTGTGCCCTGTTTGGCCAGTCGAATGCGTCGCTCACCGCTCCGCAGACTGAAGTTGCGGGTATCGATGTACTGCGGGCCAACTACAATGCGGTTATCGCGCCGGATCGTCCACGGCTCCTGGAACAGTACTAAATCCGACTCGTCGAAGCGAATGGCGTAGTTGGCGCTATCCGGCAGGGTGATCTCTCCGTTTAGATTTAGCTTATCCAGGAATACGCCCACGTTGCCGCCGTAATTGATACCGAAGGTGATGGTATCGCGGTCGATCAGGCTGAGGAGTGTGAGCTGGTCCAGCAGCGGATTGCCGTTGATGAGGGTGGTATCGATAACCAGGTCCAGCTCGCCCTCGGAGCCCTCACCCTTGGTGCGTACGATGAGGTCGACCAGGCTGATGTTATCGAAGCTAAAGCGGGGAGCCAGCAGCTCAGCGTCGAGCCGGTCCTCGAAGCCATCGTAGCTGCCCGTCAGGTGTACATCCACGAGCGGACCGAGCTTAGGATCGATGAGCCGATTCAGTCCCTTAGAATCGAGCACCGTGAGGTTGAAGCTGAAGCGGTTGGGCTCCGGCACGGTGCGCGGGGGCTGGATCTTCAGGCGCCGCGCCCAACCCGGGTAGTAGGTCACTAGGTAATCCGTCAGACTGGTCGCCACCTCGTTGATGTCGAAGCGGCCGATGATCTCACCCTCCGCCACGTCGCTTTCGAGCTTGACGACCTTTTGTCCCGCGGCATTGAAGTTGGAGTAGGCTAGCAGGCGGCCGATCTCGATCAGGGCAGTATCGCGCACGATCTGGAAACTGTCGAGCTCCACCCGGCCCTCCATCTCGCTGAAGACTAGGTTGCGCAGGTTGAGGTCGACATCCCCGGAGAGCACCACCAGCCGCTCGCTCAGGTGGAGGGCCCGGAGGTCCATTTTGTTGATCTCGGCCAGGAAGTCGAAGACAGGCACGGTATCGCGAAAGTCGAGCTCCCCCAGGAAGCTTAGGTCGATGTTCTCGTCGGCGATCTCGAAGCTCCCGTTGAAGAATTGCTGCTCGAGCCGGCCATTGATGCGGGCGTTTTCGTAGCGGTAGCCGCGGAATGTCAGGGTTTCTACCGTCGCATTGAGATTAGCGCTGGCGGTTTCGGGGAAGAGACTGACGCCGTCGTCGATCGCGGCGCTGAAGTTCACGTTGCCCAGCTGAGCGTTGTCCGTCCAGCGTCCCAGGGCAAAGTCATCGAGGGAAAGCGTCCCACTATACTCCGCCCGCCGGGCCCCGCCCTCGATGTTCATGCGCATGTCCAGCACCGCCCGCCCGATGTCGGTGCGTAGATCCCCCTTCGCGGCAAAGTCGGTAAAGAAGCCGTCGAACTGCCCGTTAAAATCGAGCCGTCCGAGTTTGGAAAAATTAGGCGGCAGGTTCATACGGGGGATCAGTCGGCGCAGCGTCGTCACGTTCGACTTTAGTACGTCCAGCTTCAGGTTCAGGGCCTCGGAGCCCGGCTGGGCCAGGTTGCGGCTACTGAAGCTGCCCTCTAGGTAGTTGTTGTCATCTAGCCCCAGCACCACGTCGGTAGCCCGCAGGTTATTGACCCGGCCACTGAAGTCTCCCCCGAGCCGGATACTCCGCTCCCGGTTGTCTATAAAGAAGGGGTTAGACCGCAGCTTACGGGCGAAGTACAGCAGGTCACGCACCGCCAGCGTACTGGGGGTAAGCCCGATGTCCATCCGCACCCGGTCGTTGAAGTCCCCCCAGTCACTCCAGCCCCCGGGGAAGGTGAAGCGCAGGGAGTCCGATAGCTCGCTGGCCGGCGTGGTCAGCACCAGGTCGTAGAGTTGTAGCTCGGTGGGCGTGACCAGTAGATCCTCTACGCTCAGGCGGTTAAGCACAAAACCACTCTGCTCCTCCAGGCTCAGGTGCTTCAGCTTGCCCCGAAACTCTCCGTTCTGGAAGTCGACCTCCGTCAGTTCCAGGTCTACGTCGTGGGTGTTGAGCCGCCCGAAATCCACGGAGGTGAGCTCGGCCACCTCGATGGCTTCTTTACGGAAGTTATCCAGTACAAAGGAGCCGTCGATGATCTCAATGCTTTCGGCCAGGATCTGCAGGCTGCCCACGCTACTGTCTACCGCGGTAGTGTCCAGTTGGCGGATGGCGGCATCTAGCTCCGGCACATTCGTCAGCGGGGCGGGGGAGAAGGTGGTCTGGTGCACCAACGGGCGGCGGATCTCGGCATTAGCTACGGCGATTACGCGATCTGCCAGATCGAGCCGATCCATGCGTACCACGGCCGATTCCAGGCGCACGTCGAAGCGCTGCCCGCGCACGCTATCGTTTTGTACGAAGCTGATGTTTTCCAAGTCCAGCCGGTCCAGCGCCAGATTGATCGGTTTGCCGGGCGCGTCGCGGGGGGGAAAGAGTTTGCGTAGGGTGGTTTGTAGGTTGGTCTCCGTATCGCCTAGGTCGCGCCGAATAGTGAATTTGGTGTCGGCGATGGTGAGCGCCTCGATCTCTACGGCGTTGTCGAGTAGGGAAAGGAGATTCAGGTCCGCCTGTAGCCGCTGTCCGTACAGCAGCGTATCGCCGTACTTATCCTCCACGAAGAGCCCCTCCAGCGTGAGTTCATCAAACCACGAGAGGCGCACGTAGTCTACACGCACCTCGGTTTCTAGGGTCTTGGAGATGCCCTCCGTGACCTGGCGGAGCAGCCAGTTTTGAAAGTCGGGCAGTTGCAGCAGGCCCAATAAAAACATAACGCCTACGATGGTCCAAACGATGATCCGGCGCAGCAGCCTCCACCAGCGACCTTTACGGCGCGGGGTCGGGGCGGGCGGGGGAGTAGGCTGTTCGGGCATGCGCGGAAGCGGCGGCGGCGGCAGTCGGCCGGACTAGCAGTAGTAACGTCATAAGCCCCGGCAGTGTTACGGGGCGGAGTGGGGGGGGCGGGGCCGCGGGTGCGGGCTTACTTGCGCGGAGGTCCCTGCTGCCGGTTGGGTACCCGCACGGGTTGGGGGGCGGGCTGCGGCGCGGGAAAGAGGCTATTGAGTAGTTCCTGGAGAAAATCGTTCAGCTTAGACATGGTAGCAAGATCGTGGGATGTAATAAAGAGGGAACAGTCTCAAACAGCAAATAGCCGGTCGGGTATACACCATTAACGCAACTTTAGCGCATTCGGTATGCCTTGCACCTGCGGCCCCGCCCGCATCCACAACCCGATGCCGCCTGCCGGGTGTTGTATCTTTGCGCGCCCAGAGCGCCCCTCCCTTACCCCTATACGCCCTTACCCCTTGAAGCACATTCGGAATTTTTGCGTCATCGCCCACATCGACCACGGCAAGAGCACTTTGTCGGACCGGCTGCTCGATTTTACCCAGGCGGTGAACGAGCGGGAGAAGATGGATCAGCAGCTTGACGATATGGACCTGGAGCGTGAGCGCGGCATCACGATTAAGAGCCACGCCATCCAGATGCACTATACGCATACCGACGGCCAGGCCTACACCTTCAATATGATCGATACGCCGGGTCACGTCGATTTCAGCTACGAGGTGAGCCGCTCCATTGCCGCCTGTGAGGGGGCGCTGCTGCTGGTGGACGCTACCCAGGGCATTCAGGCCCAGACGATCTCCAACCTCTTTCTGGCCCTGGAGCATGAGTTGGAGATCATCCCGGTGCTTAATAAGGTCGACATGGAAACGGCCATGATTGAGGAGATGGCCGACCAGATGATCGACCTGACGGGCTGTGAGCGCGGCGACATCATTCTGGCCAGTGGCAAGACGGGCATCGGCGTGCCGGAGATCATGCGGGCCGTGGTGGAGCGCATCCCGCCGCCTACGGGAGACCCCATGGCACCGCTGCAAGCCCTTATTTTCGACTCCGTATTTAACCCCTTCCGCGGGGTGATTGCCTACGTGCGGGTGATGAACGGAGAGCTCAATAGAGGCGATACGCTGCGCTTCATTGCCACCGAATCGGTCTATGAGGCCAATGAGGTGGGTGCCATGGAAATTACCCCGAAGCCGCAGGATAAGATCAGTTGCGGCAGCGTGGGCTACATCGTCACCGGACTAAAAACCAGCTCCGAGATCAAGGTAGGCGATACGGTCACTCTGGAGGAGCGGCCCGGCGAGATGCTGGCGGGCTTCGAGGAGGTAAAACCAATGGTTTTCGCCGGTATCTTTCCACTGGACAACGACGACTTCGAGCCCCTGCGCGATAGCCTGGAAAAACTACAACTCAACGATGCCAGTCTGGTGTTCGAACCGGAAACCTCGGCAGCCCTGGGCTACGGCTTCCGCTGTGGCTTCCTGGGCATGCTGCACCTGGAGATCGTGCAGGAGCGGCTCTTTCGCGAGTTCAATATGGACGTGATCACCACGGTGCCGAACGTGACCTACAAGGTGATGGATACGAAGGGTAACATCACGGAGATCCGCAACCCCGCCGAGCTACCCGACGTCAATCACCGCGCCGCGGTGGAGGAGCCGATGATCACCGCCCAGATTATCACTACCACGGAGTACATCGGGGCCATCATGACGCTCTGCATCGACAAGCGCGGTACCCTGACCAAACAGACCTACCTAAGCCCCGAGCGGGTGGAGCTGCACTTCATCCTGCCGCTGGCCGAGATCGTGTTCGATTTTTACGATCGCTTGAAGAGCATGAGCCGGGGCTACGCCAGCTTCGATTACCAGCCCAAGGACTACCAGGAAACCGATCTAGTGCGCCTGGACATCAAACTCAACGGCGAGAATGTAGATGCCCTCTCGGCCCTCGTGCACCGCAGCAAGGCCGAGCAGATCGGCCGGCAGATGTGTAAGAAACTGCGGGAGCTGCTGCCCCGGCAGCAGTTCATGATCGCCATCCAGGCGGCCATTGGGGCCAAGGTGATCGCCCGCGAGACGCTCTCGGCGATGCGTAAGGACGTGACGGCCAAGTGCTACGGGGGTGACATTAGTCGGAAGCGGAAACTGCTGGAAAAGCAGAAGGCGGGTAAGCGTAAGATGCGGCAGTTCGGTAAGGTGGAGGTGCCGCAGAAGGCATTTCTGGACGTGTTGAAGCTGGACTAAGACCTCCGTCGTGGTACATTATCTTTACCACCAATTGCGTTATTTACTGTGCGACTCCGTCGCTGCAGGTGTTTTGAACCACAGAGGACGCAGAGGCCCGCAGAGGTCCATCCGATACATCTCTGCGGCCCTCCGCGCCCTCTGTGGTTGGATGATAAGCCGAGCGCGTAGCGCGACAGCGACCCACTTACCTAACTACACCGGATGTCAAGATTAAACCACTTCCTACTAGGCGATACCCGCGGCTGGCTACGCACCGCCCTCAGGGTATTCTGGCTCCTGGTGCTGGCCATCCCCGTAGGTATTATTGCAGTCTTCACGGCACTCAGCTTCACCGATCTCCCCTCGGTGACCGAGCTCGAAAATCCTAAGAATAACGAGGCCAGCCCGGTACTGGCCAGCGACGGCACCGTACTCGGCCGCTTCTTTGTGGAGAACCGCGTAATGGTCAACTTCAACGACCTGGGCCCCCACCTGGAGGCCGCCCTGGTGAGCACGGAGGACGAGCGGTACTACGATCACAGTGGCATCGACTGGCAGAGCCTGCCGCGGGTAGTGATCAAGACGGCCATCCTGGGAGATGAATCCGCCGGTGGGGGCTCCACCATCACTCAGCAGCTGGCCAAATTGCTCTTTACCGAACAGGTGAGCGCCAACATCTTCGAGCGGGGGTTTCAGAAGCTTAAGGAGTGGATCATCGCCGTACGCCTGGAGCGCAAGTACACCAAGCAGGAGATCATCGCTATGTACCTCAACCGCTACGACTTCATCAACGGGGCACAGGGCATTCGGGCAGCGGCGGAGAACTACTTTGACGGGAAACGCCCGGACGATCTCGACGTGCAGGAAGCCGCCATGCTAGTGGGCATGCTCAAGAACGCCTCGTTGTACAACCCACTGCGCTTTCCCGAGCGCGCCGAGCGTCGCCGTAACCAGGTGCTGGCCCAGATGCTGCGCAACGAGCGCATCACGAAGCCGGCGTACGATTCCCTTTCTACGCTACCCCTGGGGGTGACCTTTACCCGGCAGCGACACGATGACGGGCTAGCCCCCTACTTCCGCATGGTGCTGGCCGAGGAGGCCAAAAAGATACTCGCCCAGGAGGCCTACCGCAAAAGCGACGGCAGCGCCTACGACATCTACCGCGATGGCCTCACCTTCCAGACGACCATCGACCCCCTGCTACAGCGCCACGCCGAGGCCGAGGCCCGGGTGCACATGGCGCAGTTGCAGGACGAATTCTTCAAGCACTGGAAGAATATGGACCCCTGGACCTACACCAACCCCGGCTCCGAAACCGAGGTGCGCGTAGAGCGCCGCCAG
This sequence comes from Neolewinella sp., assembly GCF_965214665.1. Classification (GTDB taxonomy): domain Bacteria; phylum Bacteroidota; class Bacteroidia; order Chitinophagales; family Saprospiraceae; genus Neolewinella. Next base: position 454,222 of record NZ_OZ243970.1, read on the forward strand.
GAGAGTCTGCGCAACGCCATCCGCAATTCCGACCGCTACCAACTGTACCGCCGCAGCATTCTCTCGCCCGTACTGCGCAAGATTACCGGCCAACGCGATTTTCGGTTCAGTCATACGGACCGCGAGGTCGAGCGCATGGTAGAGGAGGCCAGGACACCCGGCGTGATTGCCGATGCCGTGAGCCGCAATCTGATCTCCGAGGAATTTGCCAAAGGCCACCGCGAGGTAATGCGGCTACCGGAGTTTCAGGAGCTGCAAAAGGCCTGGGCTGAACTACAGCGCACCGTCAAGACGGAGTTCGGTAAGGAAACTGAAATGCGCGTCTTCACTTACGGCAACGCCCGCAACGAGACGGACACCTTGATGACCCCCCTGGACAGCGTGCGCTACCACAAGATGATCCTACAGATCGGCAGCATGTCCGTCGAGCCCAGCACCGGTTTCGTGCGCACCTGGGTGGGAGGCAGCAACTTCAAGTGGTTCCAGTTCGACCACGTCACGACGCGCCGGCAGGTGGGGTCCACCTTTAAGCCCTTCATCTACGCGGCCTCGATCGCGCTACGGGGCATTACGCCCTGCCTGAAGGTGGTCGACCAGCCGGTCACCATTGGCCCCGGGGACGGCAACTTCCACCTCCAGCGCGAGTGGACGCCGCGTAACTCAGAGGGGGTTTATTCCTACAAGGACTACACCCTCTACCAGGGGCTAAAAAACTCCGTCAACTCGATCTCAGCCTACCTGATGAAGGAGCTGGCGAGTACCGAGCCAGTGCGCAATATGGTGGCGATAATGGGGATCCCGAAATCGGAAATTCCCGACGCCCCCTCCATTGCCCTTGGCTCGGTGGACCTCACCGTACAGCAGCTCACCGGCGCCTACACCACCTTCGGCAACAATGGGGTGTTTACCCGCCCGGTCTACCTGACCGAGATCCGCGACCGCAGCGGCCAGCTCATTTATGAGTACCTGCCGGAGGAGCGGCCGGCCATTAACCCCCAGGCCAACTACGTAATGATCAATATGCTCTCCAAGGCCTCGGTGGGTAACCTGGGCGGCGTCAAGGGCCCCGTGGGCGGCAAGACCGGTACGACCAACGACCAGACCGATGGCTGGTACATGGGACTGACGCCGGAGCTCATCGTCGGCACCTGGGTGGGCGGCGACGACCGCTGGATCCGCTTCCGCAATCTCCGCCTGGGCGCCGGCTCCAATATGGCCAAGCCCTTCTTCCGCCGTTTCGTGCGCGCCGCCCAGGAGGACGAGGCCGTCGGCTGGGACACCGAACGGGGCTGGACCAAACCGGCCGGTGATATCGGCATTGAGATGAACTGCGACGTCTACGAGAGCCCCTACGAGAATACGGAGATCGGACCGAGTAATAATGATCCCTTTGGGAACAGTCCTGACTTTTAGGGCGGGGCCGCAGGTGCAATGAAGGTACTCCACATCACTGCCTGGTGGCCGATCACCTAGGTAAGCCTAATGCCTCTATCCATTGATCGCGGAGAGCAGATTCACTGCGTTCGACCCAACAATTCGTAGGAAAGTTGCGGCGATTTGCATATTCCACCAGTAAAAGTCCTAATTGAGTGCCGTCGGAAAAGTGAACGACTGCTGGATCCCGTAATGGATGGTAGTGGGGAAGTAGAAGGGGCTTCCCGTAGTAAATAGCATCGAAGGGCGTGCCCGAGGCTTTCGTGAATCCGAGAAGTTCTCGGTAACGGCCGACCGGTACTTCCATTTGGAGAGGAGCAAGAAGTATATCTGCAGAAGCAAGTAAAGTGATAAATTGCTCTTCTTGCAGGCCATTAGGGTAAGAGAATACCTGTACGGCAGATGGGACTTTTGTTTGAATAGTGTGAGGAAGTCTATTGGTCAGTTGCTGGAGGATAGCAGCATCGATGATTCTACCAGCTAGGTGAATTTCTATTGCCGCGCCCGATGGGACTGCAACCGCAAGCGCTTCAATGAGGGCATCGTAATCTCTAGCACGGTAAGTCACGGAGCCAGGAACAATTACCTTGAGGGGATGGACGGCGCTGCCCGAGTACGAAACCTTCGGGCAATCGCGCCTGGCAGCAAATGGAACAACTCTATGGCTAGCCCCCTTGAGGAAGAACTGTTGCCTACCCTCTTGCGCTAACTGCTCGGTGGGGTATAGAAGCGCTTCTGCCTGGGTAAATAATCGGCGTTTACCAGGCTTTCGTAAGTAATCCCGACCATCCTGCACAAGCTCCTTCAAGCTATGAGCTGCCTTTCGGTATGCACCGCGATCAAAGCAGTAGTTTAAGTTATGTAATACCACAAAGTAGCGTACCCGTCCGATTGCGGAAGCGAACCAGTGCGGTCTTCTACCGATTGTGGCAATCACGAGCCGTGAATCTTCAGTAAAATTTATTTCCTTGAGGTAGCTCGCCCAGCCCTGTCCGTACCTAGGACAACGCAAGGTGAGGTGGGGAACCTGAGAAAAGCGTTTACGCAGTAACTGGACGTACTCAATCTTGACGTGACAGGTCACTTTAAGTCCCTCGATGTCTGTCAATACCGGGAGCCAGCGTTCGAGCAGTTCGGTATGGTCGAATGCTTCAACGTAGTGTAGAACGTTCACTCTGTCTGATCCGGTAATAGCTGCCAACCTTCAGTTGTTGTAGTTGATGAAAGGCCCGTTTATTCGGGCAATGCGTAGAGGGCATACAGCTTCGCTACATTTTGCTTTACATCAAGGCCTGCTGCCCGAATAGCAGCGTACCGATGCTCCGCCGATGTACTTATAGGAAAATTTGTATGTTCGACTGTTTGCGCCCACCGCTCAGGGCAATCAGTAGCAAGGAAAGTAACTAAATTCAAGCCCAAGTCAACTTCTAAAGAAACCTTATTTGATACAATAACGGGCAGCCCCACCGCCTGCGCTTCGACTAGCACCAGGGGGAAACCTTCATAGTGAGAGGGTAGCAGAAGTAAGTCTGAACCAGCCATCAATTGTGGAACGTCATTGCGGTTTCCTAAGAACGATATTCTATCGCCTAGGCCTGCGCCGATAACCGCTTCTTCTAGCGCGCGACGCAACTTGCCCTGCCCTACAAAAATTAGATGAAAATTGTACCCACGGCGTTGAAGAGCGGAGGCTACCTTTAGCGTGAAACTTGGATTTTTTTGCTGGTCGAGCCGACCGATTTGACATAAGACCTTACATGAGTCACTTACGTTCAGCATGCGCTTTATGTAATCGGTAGGGCCCCTTCGATCCCGGTGAAAACGGTGTAAATCAATGCCGTTTGGCAATACGAAAAAAGCACTTGCCTCACCATACAAAAAACGACCTGCGGCAACCCCGCAGGCGAGGTACCGCGTGGCGAACTTCTGAATTAATCTGATTGAGAACCGCTGATATCTACGTCCCCAAATGGAAAGTCCAAGGTTCTCACTGGTAGTATGGGCATGGGCTAACCGCTGTTCAATTCCAGCTAGCCAGGCAGCCATTAAATAGATGCCACCATCAAACAGGTCATGGACATGTACTGCGACGTAGAACCTCCGCTTGCGTAAAAAATTTGCCGTTGCTAGACAACGACCAAGCCGATTACCCGGAGGGTGTAGTCGGTGAATCCTACCTCCTAGCTCTTCGATCTCGTCGTCAAAGTCGCACTTTCTATCGGAAAAGTAAAGGAAGTCAAACTGTAGACGGGTTCGATCAATGGCTCTGTACAGGTTCATGATCGTCGTTTCGACCCCCGCCCTGTCCATACCTCCGGCAATGTGGAGCACCCTAGCGCAGCTCAAAATTTGCCAACATAAGTTTCCGGCCTAATCTTTTTTAATTCCGCCTTGACTTCAGGCAGTACCTCCAATCCATCAATGAACTCAAGAATTACTTTGTCGTCAATCTTCACCCGTCCCCGCGTCAACGTCTTTAACGCCTCATAGGGCTGAGGATACCCTTCGCGGCGGAGAATATTCTGAATGGCCTCAGCCGTCACCATCCAGTTGGCCGCAAGGTCGGCGGCAATCTTGTCGGAGTTAAGGAGCAGCTTGCTTAGGCCCTTGTCGGTAGCCTGGAGGGCGATGAGCAGGTGGGCTAGGGGAACCCCGATGTTACGGAGCACGGTCGAGTCCGTCAGGTCGCGCTGTAACCGGCTAACGGGGAGCTTATCGGCCAGGTGGGTGAAGAGCGCCCGCGCGATGCCAAGATTACCCTCCGCGTTCTCAAAATCGATGGGATTGACCTTGTGGGGCATGGCCGAGCTACCTATCTCGCCGGCCACCGTACGTTGGCGGAAGTACTCCATACTAATGTAGGTCCAGGTATCGCGGCACAGATCGATCAGGATGGTGCAGCAGCGGTTAAGGGCATGGAAGAGGGCGGCCAGGTTATCGTAATGCTCGATCTGGGTGGTGGGGTAACTGCGGCGGAGCCCGAGATCGTCCTCCACGAAGCGAGTGGCAAAGCCGTGCCAGTCGCGGTCGGGGTAGCTGACGTAGTGGGCGTTCATGTTGCCGGTCGCTCCGCCAAATTTTGCGGAAAAGGGTACCTCCTTCAGCTGGCGGAGTTGTTCGCGTAGCCGGGTCGTCCAGACGGCAAACTCCTTGCCCAGTAGGGTAGGGGAGGCGGGCTGCCCGTGGGTACGGGCCAGCATAGGGATGCCCTTCCACTCGTCGACCAGTCCGTCGAGGCGATCTAACAGGCGATCAAATGCAGGGTAGATTACTTCCCGCAACCCTTCCTTCAGGCTCAGGGGAATGGCGGTATTATTGATATCCTGACTGGTAAGGCCGAAGTGGGTGAACTCCAGAATGTCTTTTAGCCCGCGAACCTTAAGCTGCTCCTTCACGAAGTACTCTACCGCCTTAACGTCGTGATTAGTGATGCGCTCGGTGGCCTTGATCGTCTCCGCCTGGGACTCGGTAAAACCCGTGATGATCTCGTCCAGGGCAGCTACTTGTTCGGCGCTGGCGGATGCTATCTGCGGGAGTCCAAGCCGGTAGAGCGCCTGGAGGTAGCGGACCTCCACCACCACGCGGTACCTAATCAGGGCATACTCACTAAAGTAAGCGGCCAGCGGAGTGGTCTTACTGGCGTAGCGCCCGTCAATGGGGCTAATGGCGGTAAGGGCGGTGGGCATGGGTGGCGGGGCTAGGCCGGCGAAGGTACACTAGACGAAGAACTCGTCATCGAGAGGTCGGGGCTCCTCGCGCTCGGCCCGCTTGAGGTGGAAGGGCTTGGTGTCGCCCTCGGGCAGCAAGCGGCTATCGACCCGAGTGATGGGCGTCTTGCTGCTGGCCAGCAGGCAGCGGTCGTTGCGGAATACGTCGACTACGATACCGGACCAGGTCATGCTGATCTCGACGCGGAACTTGTCGATGCCGTCACCGTCGGCCGCATCAACAGTGAAGTAGTGGTGGCGGCCGAAGACGCTGAAGCCAGAGCTGGCCAACTGACCGTTGAAGTAGACGGATTCCACACCGGACCACATGCTGTTGTGGACTTCGAGGAGGTCGTCGTTGATGGGTAGGGAGAGGAGGCGCATGTTGCAGGGAGTTAAGGGGTTATGGAGTTAAGGAGTAAAGGTCGGTGGGTGGGGGCTCGATGGGGTGAGTTACTGGACAAATGGGATTAGATTTTCGATGAGGGCGCTGCGCAGCCGGAGGCTGCGGCGAACGGCGCGGTCAGGAGACCGCATCGTACATTGTGGCGCCTAACCAGCCGATGATATGCCCAGCCTGCTGCGTTGCCTTCTCGTTTTGCTCTGCACCTGCGGCCCCGCCCTCTGTCTGTTCGCGCAGGGAGGAGAGGAGACGGTGGCCCCGGACTTTCTGCGGAGTATCGGGAAGATGTACGTGGTGGTGGCGGTTATTGTCGTTGTTTTTCTCGGACTGGCCCTGTACTTATGGCGGCTGGACCGACGCCTAACCGATATTGAAAACCAGATTGACGATCATGCCTGACAAGACGTTTTTAGATAGTGTGGGACAGTACTTTGACAATGCTGCTCCCCACACCGGCCTGCCCGAGGGCCTGCTGAAGCAGATAAAGGTCTGCAACTCCGTGTACCAGATTTACTTCCCGGTCAAAATCGACGGGGAGGTGAAGGTGATCGAGGCCTACCGGGCCCAGCACTCCCACCACCGCAGCCCCACGAAGGGCGGTATCCGCTACTCCAACCACGTGAACCAGGAGGAGGTGGTGGCCCTGGCTACGCTGATGTCCTATAAGTGTGCCATCGTAGATGTGCCCTTCGGAGGGGCTAAGGGCGGGGTGCGCATCAACCCCTGGGAATACAGCGAGGCGGACCTGGAAAAAATTACGCGGCGCTACACTACGGAGCTGATCCGCCGTAAATTTATCGGGCCGGCCATTGACGTGCCGGCGCCCGACTACGGCACCGGACCGCGGGAGATGGCCTGGATCTACGACACCTACCGCTCTTTTCACCCCGATGACATCAATGCGGCCGGCTGTGTGACCGGTAAACCCGTGAGTCAGAATGGCGTACGAGGACGTACGGAAGCTACCGGGCGGGGGGTGTTCTACGGCATCCGCGAGGCGTGTAATCAGCAGGACCTGATGGACCGGCTGGGACTGAACCTGGGCATCGAGGGAAAAACCATGGTCGTGCAGGGGCTCGGTAACGTGGGGTCCCATACGGCCACCATCAGCCAGGACGAGGGGGGCGTAAAGATCATCGGTGTTTCCGAGGTGGAGGGGGCCATCTATAGTCCGGAGGGCTTCGACATCCACGAGGTGATCGCGCACCGGGTGAAGCACGGCAGCATTCTGTCCTTCCCGGGGGTAGAGGCGTACGGGAAAGATGACCGGCGCTCCGTCATGGAGTTCGAATGTGACATCTTGGTACCGGCCGCACTGGAAAATCAAATCGACGAGCGCAACGCACCGAACGTACGGGCGAAAATTGTGGCCGAGGGAGCCAACGGCCCGGTTACGGCCGGAGGATCGCAGGTACTGGCCCAGCGCGGCATCGTGGTGCTGCCCGACATCTACCTCAACGCGGGGGGAGTGACCGTGAGCTACTTCGAGTGGCTGAAGAACCTGAGCCACATGCGCTTCGGGCGGCTACAGAAGCGGTTCGACGAGCAGAACTACCGGCGCATCGTGCAGCAAATCGAGGAAACGACCGGCAAGGCGATCAGCGAGCGCGATCGTGGGATGATCATCCACGGGGCCGACGAGATCGACCTCGTGCGCTCCGGGTTAGAGGAAACGATGATCACCGGCTTCCAGGGCATCTACGACCTGTACAAGTCTAAGGAGGGCATCAAGGACCTGCGTACCGCAGCTTTCGCCCTGGCCATCAGCAAGATATCGAACGACTACATCAGTTTGGGAATTTGGCCGTAGGGGCAGCGGTGGCGAATAAAATACTTATTTCGCCTAAACTGTGAAATAATTGTTGGTGCTGCTATCTTTGCCGCTACACCACTGCCATGCGCCATTATGTCTGACAAACTCGATAAGATCGACCTGAGCATTCTAAGGATTCTCCAGGACAACAGTAAGATTACCAACCTGGACCTGAGCAAGCGCATCGGACTCAGCCCGGCACCCACCCTGGAACGGGTCAAAAAGCTGGAGCAGAACGACGTGATCCAGAGCTACCACGCGCAGGTCAATCCAGAAGCCATCGGGCTCATGGTGAAGACCTTCGTGCTGGTCAGTCTCGACTGGCGCAAGAACCAGGCCCGGGAGAACTTCCTGGAGCAGGTGCAGAACATTGAGGAGATCACCGAGTGCTACATCATCACCGGCGAGGCGGATTTTCTGATCAAGATCATCTGCCAGGACATCCCCACCTACGAGCGGCTTCTCTTCAAAACCCTGCAGCAGATCGACGAGATTGAGCGGCTCAAGACCCTGATGACGCTGAGTACGGTCAAAGACGTAAAGCGGCTCCCCTACGAGTACGACGCGGAGTAAGGGTAGTTACCTTTGCGTCATGAAGCCTCTACACATCGGCCTAGTCCAGCAGTCCAACACCGGCGACCGAGCAGCGAACCTAGAGAAGAGCGCAGCCGGTATACGCAGGTGCAAGACTCTTGGCGCGGAACTGGTGGTTATGCAAGAGCTCCACACCGGCCTCTACTTCTGCCAGACCGAGGCCCCCGAGGTCTTCGACCAGGCGGAAACCATACCCGGGCCCAGTACGGAGTATTTTGGGGAGCTAGCCAGGGAACTCGACCTTGTCTTGGTACTAAGCCTATTCGAAAACCGGGCACCGGGCTTATGCTACAATACCGCCGTTGTGATCGAGCGCGACGGCAGCATCGCAGGCCGCTACCGGAAGATGCACATCCCGGACGATCCGGCCTACTACGAGAAGTTCTACTTCACGCCGGGTGATTTAGGCTTCAAGCCGGTGCAGACCAGCGTGGGCAAGCTCGGCGTACTCGTGTGCTGGGATCAGTGGTACCCGGAGGCGGCCCGGCTGATGGCACTCGGGGGTGCGGAGGTACTCATTTATCCCACCGCCATCGGCTACGAGTTGGCCGACGATGCGCCGGAGCGGGGGCGGCAGCGGGAGGCGTGGATCATCTCGCAGCGCGGGCATGCCGTGGCAAACGGTCTGCCCGTAGTAGCGGTAAACCGGACGGGTTTCGAGCCCGATCCGAGTGAGGTCACCGAGGGCATCCAGTTCTGGGGCAGCAGCTTTGTGACCGGGCCGCAGGGGGAGTTCCTGCACCGGTCACCAGAGGATGAGGAAGATGTGGCGGTGGTGGTGGTGGACCGGCAGCGTACGGCACAGGTACGGCGTATCTGGCCGTTCTTTCGGGACCGGCGAATCGATGCGTACGGGGATTTGCTGCGGCGGTGGGTAGATTAGCCTTTACCGCCCATAAAACGCCACCAAGCCCGCCTTCGCCAGCAAATGCGGCTGCGCCATAAAGATTACCTTAGGGGGTGGGGCGGCCCCCGTCAACTCCAGTTTTGCATCCAGGGCATAGAGCGTAAGGTGGTAAGCGTGGGCCGCATCACCCGGGGGCGGCGCGGGTCCGTCGTAGCGGTAATCCCCGAAGCTATTCGCGCACTGAAGTGTGCCTTCCGGCATTCCTTCGGTGCTATCGCCCGTGGCTAACGAGGTCACCTCACCCGGAATATTAAAGGCACACCAGTGAGTGAAGCCCGCCGGGGTGGGGGCGTGGGGATCGTGGATGATCAGGATGAAACTCTTGGTGCTCGTGGGTACGTTTTGCCAGGTGAGCTGGGGGCTGAGGTTCATTCCACCTACGCCCATACCATCGTAAAGACATTCCTGAGGGACCTGGCCCATAAACTGGTTGCTGCTGATGGTGAAGCCTGCCATTGGTTGCTAGTTTAATTATGTATGTGGAATGAAAGTGGGAAGTTCAGTTTAGGCGTTGGACGCTTTAAAGCGTCCAACGCCTGGCCCTGAAGCGTCCAACGCCTGTCCCTACCTTTGCCGCCGTGACGAAAGCCCAGAAAGCCGCCGATATCCAGCGTATCCTGGAGGAACTTTACCCCGAGGTGCCCGTACCGCTGGACCATACCGACCCCTACACCCTGCTGGTAGCCGTACTGCTTTCCGCTCAGTGCACCGACAAACGCGTCAATTTGGTAACCCCCACCCTCTGGGCCGTGACCGACCGGCCGGAGGTGATGAAGACCCTGCCGGTGGAGGACATCCGCGAGATCATAAAACCCTGCGGACTCAGCCCCGGTAAGAGTAAGGCGATCAAGGAGCTGAGTCGCATGATCGATGAGGAGCACGGGGGCCAGGTGCCCCGCACGTTTGCGGAGCTAGAGGCGCTACCCGGCGTAGGCCATAAAACGGCCAGCGTGGTCATGTCACAGGCCTTCGGGGTACCGGCCTTTCCGGTCGATACCCACATCCACCGGCTGGCCTACCGCTGGGCGCTCAGCACGGGCAAGAACGTGGTGCAGACGGAGCGCGACCTTAAGCGGCTCTTCCCCCGCGCGTGCTGGAACCGACTGCACCTGCAGATCATCTTCTTCGGACGGCAGCACTGCCCGGCCCGCGGCCACCGGATGCGCGACTGTCCGATCTGCTCCGTACACGGCCGCAGGTCGTTGCTCAAGCGCGAAAAAGTTTAACTTCGCCGCCATGGAGGGATCGACCCACAGCAGTGCCTGGAGCCGCCGCCTGCCGCGCATCCTGCTGGGGGTCACGGCCGTGGTGCTCATCAGTCTGCTCTACCCCAATAACCTGAGCTTTCCCTACCAGTTCGAGCTCAATCGGACCTGGCAGTACGCCGATCTGTCAGCCCCCTACGACATCCCGATTTTGAAGCGGGAGGAGCGGTTGGAAAGCGACCGCCAGGCTGTGATCGAAAACCTGACCCCCGTATACCGGCGCGATCCAGAGGTGGCCCGCCGCGCCCGGGCGGCCTACATTCAGGATTTTAGTATCGCCCTTGATTCGGCCGAGGCCCGCGAGACCTACGCCGGACTGCGCGCCCAGCCCGAAGCCCACCGACTTTATGGCCTGGGCATTCTCGACCGCATCTACCAGCGCGGCATTGTACGGCTGCGCACCGAAGACGAGGCCCGCTCGGGCATGGCCTCCGTCATCCAGATCGTAGACGGCAGCGAGGTGGCCACCCGCACCATCGGCCAGGTGTTCACCACCCCGGGCCGGGCCCGTCAGTGGCTCACCGATAGCCTGCTGTATACCCGCCTGGCCGCCCCGGACTTTCTCGTGCCGCTGCTGGAGGATAAACTCGAGTACAATACCTTCTACAACGACAGCCTTACCAACCGACTGCGCGAGCAGAGCCTGCAATCGGTGAGCCCCTTCGACGGACTGGTACAACAAGAGGAGGTGCTGGTCCGGCAGGGGGAGGTGATCTCGGAATCGGTCTACCAGAAGCTAGCCAGTTACCGGCGCCTCTACAATGATAACCTACAGGGTACGAGTAGCTACTTTTCGGTCATCGGGGGCTACGCGATCCTGGTGGGGCTGGTCATTCTGCTGCTGTTCCTTTACCTACGCACCTTTTTTCCGTTGGTGTACGTGCGCAGTAAGAACCTGGTGTTCATCCTGATTTGGCCGCTGATCTATGCCCTGCTGGTTCGTTCCATCGAGCTGGCCCCGGGCTGGAGTGCCTACATGGTGCCCTTCTGCATCGTGCCGATCGTGATGCGTATTTTCTTCACGGAGCGACTGGCCTTCTTTACGCACGTGGCGGTAGTGCTCATCGCCAGTTTTCTCACCTCGCTGGGCTATCCCTTCACCTTCCTGAGCATCATGGCCGGGGTGGTAGTCATTTTCATGGACATTGATACGCGTGACTGGTCGCGCTTCTTCAGTAGTTTACTTCTCCTGTTTGTGTACTACTTGTTCGGCTACATCGGTATTCAGCTGCTGCAGGGGGCTACCTTCCTTACGCTGAACTACTTCGACCTGCTCTGGCTGGCCCTCAATGTGTTCCTAGTACTACTGGCCTATCCGCTCATTCCCCTCCTGGAACGTCTTTTTGGCCTCATCTCTCCGATTACCCTGGTCGAGCTGAACGACATGAACCGGCCGCTGCTGGAGCGCCTGGCCCGCCAGGCCTCCGGTACCTGGCAGCACAGCCTTAATGTGGCCAACCTGGCCGAGCGCGTAGCCAGCGAGATCGGCATCAATTCCCTGCTGGTGCGCACCGCCGCCCTCTACCACGACATCGGCAAGCTCAAGAACCCGGAGTACTTCATTGAGAACCAGAACGGCCCCAACCCCCACGACCGTATCACCGCCCTGGAGAGTGCCAAGATCGTCATCGACCACGTGGCCGAGGGGGTGCGACTGGCCCGGGGGGCGGGGTTGCCGGAGGTGATCATCGACTTTATCCGTACCCACCACGGCACCACCCGGGCCGAGTACTTTTACCGCCAGCACATCAAGGACCACCCGGAGCGGGAGGTTGACGAGCCGCAGTTTCGGTACGATGGGCCACTGCCCACCAGCCGCGAGCAGACCGTGCTGATGCTTGCCGACAGCGTCGAGGCGGCTTCTAAGTCGCTCAAGCAGCCTACGGAGGAAGAACTCTACGATCTGATCGACAACATTATTCGCGGCAAGCTCACCACCGGCCAGCTTGAACAGAGCCGGCTGAGCTTCCGGGAGCTAGAAGTACTGCGGCGCATCTTCCGCTCCGTACTTAAGAGCTCCCATCACCTGCGGATCGCCTACCCTAAGACCCCGGTATCCGCTACCGAAGCGGAGGAGGAGGAATGAGCTAGAGCAGTTCTTCCGCCCGGTGAAAGTGCACGCCGGGGGAGATCGTCTGTGCCGCCTCGATCATTTTGCGGGCGAGGACGTGCGCATCCGTCGGGTTGTACTCACCCAGCAGCTTGGGGGAGATCTGCCGCAGCACGGTACTCACCCCGGCGGCTAGCTTCTCGCCAATACGCAGTTCGGCACGCTTGCCCAGCAGCACCCCGGGGCGGAAGAGGTGGATGGCCCAAAAATCCATGCGGGTGATGGCTTCCTCCGTTTCCCCCTTCACCCGGTTGTAGAAAAAGGCGCTCTCGCTATCGGCCGCCGCCGCACTCACCAGCAGGCACTGGTTGGCCCCACCGGTCTGCGCCAGCTGCGCGGCCTGCACGATGTAGTCATAGTCTACCCGCCGAAAGGCCTCCTTACTCCCCGCCTTCTTGATGGTGGTACCCAGCGCGATGAATACATCGTGGCAGCGGAACAAGTCCCGCTGTCGGTCCAGTTTGCGAAAGTCGATCAGCGGATTATGCAGCTTCTTGCTCTCACGGTGCAGTTTGCGCCGGGTAGGTGCCACCACGCGGCTGTAGGCTTTGTGCTCCAGCAGCTGGTTCAACAGCTCCCGCCCCACCAGGCCCGTAGCACCCAGTAGCAGGGCGGTTTTGCGGCTGGCTACGATCTCCATTCCTGTACTCATGCTTACGCTAACCCCCGCCGGCCGGCCAGGTTTGCCGCTACCACCTGCCATCTTCGGCCGGCTCCCGTAGCAGGTTGAAGAGGAAGCCTTCCCACACCAGTTGCAGATACACCTCCCCGCCCTCCCGTCGGTAGTCGTCCAGGTTCAGCCCGTGCCGCCACGCATCGAAAAGCCAGAAGGAGGTTCCGTACGCCTCACTTAGCGGAAGGTACAGATTCTCCCCGAAGCTCTCCCGCGTAACAAATAGGCTCGGTAGCGACCGGCGCAGCTCCGGGTTGATTTGTCGGCGCTGCTTGGCGTACTCCATGGGGTAGGGGAAGTCGGCCGGCGCCACAATATCCGGTCGCGGCACCTCCTCGGTCCACCACCCTCCGTGGCGGTGCAGGGTGTAGAAGGTCTCCTGATCTTTGCGAGCCCGGCCTGCCATTTGGGCTAGTAGCATACCGTCCGTAGGCTGGCTCGTGTAGTAGTAGGGCGGCGGCGCGCCGGTGCTGCGCTGGTGGGAGGGGGCGAGTCTCTGCTGGATGGCCGCAGCGGCCACGACGCCGGCCTTCACCGTCCAGTGGTGATCGGTGCGGTAGTAGAGATCCTCCTGCTGTGCCGTGTCGGCGTAGGTGCGGAGTGCCTGGTGGAGGTCCACGTACTCCACACCCCTACCATCGAGCGCGCGGTACAGCTGCCGGGTGGCGTGGTCCGGGTTGAGTGGCCGCACGTAGTCCGGTAGGTGGCCGGGATAGATATGGTGTTTGAGCGGTGCCACGGCTACGACGTAACGCCCACCGAGCGCGGCTACGCTATCGCGGCGGGCGCTGAGGGTGGCGGTGACCTCGGCCAGTTCGGCGGGGGAGAACCGGCGCTTTCCGCGGTAGATATCGAGCTGTAGACCGCCTTTGTAGTACCAGTCGTCTGTTCCCAACACCACCAGGTCGGGAAGGGGGGAGCGGCCGTTGGTGATGCGCTGTAGCCGGGCGTTGAATCGCTGGAAACGGCCGCGCCACGGGAAGCGATCCTCGAAGTAGGCCTCCCAGTCACGGGGGTAGGCATCCGGATCGTCGGTATCGAAGTGTGGAAGTTGAGCCGGCGCACGGTTCTCCACGCTCGGTACGGTAGGAAAGAAGTGGAACAGACCGTCTAGTACGCACAGCAAGAGCACCCCCCCAAAGAGTACCGGTAGACCGTAGCGAAGGGGAGCAGCCTGCATCAGAAGCGGAAGTAGATGAAGGGGTTGAGGGAGTTGTTGACCAGGCTGTTGGTGCAGAGTACGAAGAGTAGGATCAGGGCCAGTACGTAGAGCGTTGCACCGGCGGCCCCGCCCGTTAACTGCCTGGCGTGTACTTTCAGGTGGAGGGGAAGTTTGCTGGCGAAAAATACGGCGACGAGGGAGACGACAGTAAGCTCTCGGGTCCAGTAAAAGGACCAGTCGAAGGGGGTAGCGCCGGGGTTGAAGCCGAGCATAGCGCGGTAGTACTGTAGGGAAAGGATGACGCTCTCGGTACGGAACAGGACCCAGCCCAGTAACACGACTAAAAAGGCATATACCCAGTGGTGAAAGGGCCACCAACGCTGCCGCTCCAGCACGATGAACAGCCCGTGCCAGAGCCCCCAGAGTAGAAAGCTCCAGGCCGCGCCGTGCCAAACACCTGTGGCTACGAAGACAATGAGCAGATTGCGCCTAGTGTGCCGACGGCTACCCCCGAGGGGGATGTAAAGATAGTCGCGAAACCAGGCCCCCAGCGTGATGTGCCACCGCCGCCAGAACTCCCGGATGCTGCGGCTGGTGTAGGGAAAATCGAAGTTCTCCGGCAGGCGAAAGCCGAACAGAAGAGCCAGCCCGATGGCCATGTCGGAGTAGCCGCTGAAGTCGTAGTAGATCTGTCCGGCGTAGAGTAGCGCCCCGGCCCAGGCGGTGAAGGTGTCGAGCGTAGTGAAGTCGAGGGCAAAGATTTCTTCCGTGACGCCGGCCAGGGTGTTGGCGATAAGCACCTTTTTGGTCAGGCCGATGAGGAAGCGTTGGAGGCCGTAGCTGGTCTGGTCCCAGCTCCGGGTGCGGTGGGCAATCTGGGCGTCGATCTCATGGTAGCGTACGATGGGCCCGGCGATGAGCTGAGGAAAAAAGCTGATGAATAGGCCCAGGCGGGGAAGGCTGCGCTGGGGGCTGACCGTACGCCGCTGCACGTCAACCAGGTAGCTGATGGCCTGAAAGGTGTAAAAGCTGATGCCGAGGGGTAGGGCGATGCGGGGCAGCTCGAAGGCCGGCAGTTGCACGAGTTGTAGCAGATCACTAGCCTCGCGAACAAAGAAGTTAGCGTACTTGAAAACGCCCAGTAGCAGCAGATTGAACAGGACGCCGCAAGTGAGCCAGCCACGGTGGGGGAGCCGGCGGCCGATCAGGTAGTTGCCCCCAATACTGAGCAGTAGAATAGACGTATACCCCACACCGCCCCAGGTATAGATCAGCAGACTGGTGAGTAGTAGCCAAGCATTCTGCCAGCGACCGGGCAGCAGTATGCTTCCTCCCCAAACCACGGGCAGCGCCAGCCACAGGAAGAGCAGGGAGGAAAAGAGCATCGGCTAGTCCACTTGCGTGACCCGCAAGCGGGAAAGGAACGCCATACCTAAAAGGAAAAAAACGGAGAGGATCAGAATACTCAACCGCATGCTCCCGGTGAGGGCATCGAGAAAGCCGAAGATGAAGGTGCCTAGCACAATCGCCACTTTTTCCAGCACGTCGTAGAAGCTGAACCAGGAGGTGGTATCGGTACGGGCCGCTTCCTCACTTTCCGATTGTGGGATCACCTTGGCGTAGGTCGACCGACTCAGCGACTGCACCCCGCCCATCACCAGCCCCACGGCCCCGGCGATGAAGTAAAACTGCGTCTTACCGCTCACGAAGTAGGCCAGCAGGCAGATGGACGTCCAGACGATGAGCTCGAAGTAAAGCGCAAACTTATTCCCCCGCCACTCGCTCAGTTTTGCGGCCAGGTAGGCCCCCGCAATCGCCACGATCTGTAGAATGAGCACGACCACGATAAGCTCGGCGGTCTCGAAACCCAGTTCCTTCTTAGCGAAGATGCTGGCCAGGAAGATCACCGTCTGAACCCCGGCGGAGTAGCAAAAGAAAGCGATTAAAAAGCGCTTGGCCTGGGGGTAGTCGATCATCTGCGTCCACACGCCCCGCAGCTCCCGCCAGCCGCCGGCCGCCATATCAGCCAGACTGGTGCCCTTAGTCCGCACATCGTCAGGTAGCCGCGACAGCGAGATATAGGCAAACACCAGCCACCACACCCCCACCGTCAAAAAAGCCAGCCGGATACGTAGCGTTCCCTCCTCTGGCAGCCCGAACCAGCTAGGTGCCTGCACCATAGCCAGGTTGAGCAGTAGCAATAGTACACTACCGATGTAGCCCATCGCAAAGCCGCGCGCGCTCAGCCGGTCGTACCGGTCCTCGGTGGCGATCACCGGTAGGAAACTGTTGTAGAATACCAATCCGCCGGCAAAGCCGATCAGGCCTACCACGAAGCCCAGGCTCCCCAGCCACATCGTCCCCATACCGTGGAAGAAGAAGAGACTGATACAGCCCAGCCCGCCCATTGTTGTAAACCCTTGCAAAAACCACTTCCGCCGCCCCCCGACATCGGCGATCCCACTCAGCAGTGGCGAGAGCAGCGCGATGACCAGATAGCTGAAGGTGATCAGGTAGGCAAACCAGGAGCTGTTCGTAAAGTCCAGTCCGAGCACCCGAAACTCCGCATCCACCATCTCCTCGAAGTAGGGCGGAAAGATCGCCGTCGTGATCACCAGCGCGAAGGCGGAATTGGCCCAGTCGAAGAGTGCCCAGCCGTTTAGGGTGCGGGGGTTGTTTAGCAAGGGGGAGGGTTGTTGGGTTTGTGGGTTGTTGGGTTTGTGGGTTTGTGGGTTGTTGGGTTGCAGGTGTTGCGGTTCGCTGAACCCCAATGACATCAAGGGTCAATACGGTGGACAAGATAGACCTTACCCGTACAGCAAAGGGGCGGGGCCGCAGGTGCAACGTTAGTTGACACACCAGACGAGCGAAGCGAGCATCCCAACCAACCCGACAACTCAACAACCCGACAACTCAACAACCCCCCCGAGCAAAGCGAGCATCCCCGTACCTTGACCCCCTAACCCCTTGACCCCCTAACCCCTTGACCCCCTAACCCCTCCCCATGCCCCTAATCAAATCCATCTCCGGCTTCCGCGGCACCATCGGCGGCCAGGCCGGCAGCAACCTCACCCCCGAAGATATTGTCAGCAGCGTGGCCGGCTACGGCGACTGGCTGATTCGTAGCGGTGCGGCGCGTAAGGTGGTAATCGGGCGTGACGGACGGCCCTCCGGACCGGTCGTATCCGCGCTCACCGCCGCCACCCTACAGAGCATGGGCATCGACGTGATTGACTGCGGACTAGCGACTACTCCCACCGTAGAAATGGCCGTGGTGAGCCGGGGCGCAGGCGGCGGCATCATCCTGAGTGCCAGCCACAACCCGAAGGAGTACAATGCCCTGAAGTTGCTGAATGATAAGGGCGAGTTCATCAGCCACGCGGCCGGGCAAGACCTGATCGCTAGCGTACAGTCGGGCAACATCACCTACGCCGGCGTAGATGACATCGGCACCCTGACCACCGATGACCGCGCCCTGCAGGACCACATCGACGCCGTGCTCGCCCATCCCCTCGTTCATACCGAGGCGATCAAAGCGGCCGGCTTTAGCGTAGTGCTGGACGCGGTTAATAGTGTCGGAGCCATCTCCATCCCGCCGCTCTGCGCAAAGCTAGGCGTAAGCTGCCAGGTGATGAATGGTACCCTCAACGGACAGTTCGCTCACAACCCCGAGCCGCTGCCCGCCAACCTCAGCGGACTAATCGAGCGGATGAAGACCAGCGGCGCCGACCTGGGCATTGCCGTCGACCCCGACGTAGACCGACTTGCCCTGGTTGGCCCCGGCGGCCGCTGGATTGGCGAGGAGTATACCCTAGTGACGGTAGCCGACTACGTACTACAGCACGAGCCTGGCCCGGTGGTGAGTAATTTAAGCAGCAGCCGGGCCCTGGCTGACATCGCTGAAAAGTACGGGCAGGCTTACCACGCCTCCGCCGTCGGTGAGGTCAACGTGGTGGAAAAGATGAAGGCTGTTGGAGCCACCATCGGCGGCGAGGGCAACGGCGGGATCATCGACCCCCGGCTGCACTACGGCCGCGATAGCCTCATTGGGCTGGCCCTCGTCCTGAGTCACCTAGCCACCAGTAAAAAGACCATCAACGAGCTACGTGACAGCTATACTCACTACGAGATGGTGAAGGACAAGCTTGACCTCGATCCTCGGCTCGACCTAGCGGAGGCGCTGTCAGCCATGGAAGCCCTCTACCCCGAGGTACGGCAGACCGATATCGACGGCCTCAAGCTCGATTTTCCCGACGGTTGGGTCCACCTGCGTGGTTCTAACACCGAACCGATCGTCCGCGTCTATGCCGAGGCCGGCACCCAAGATCGCGCACGGGAGCTAGCCGCCGGCGTCAAATCCAAGTTTACGGAGCTCACGGGTACCTGACCCCCTTAACCCCCTTACTCCTTAACGCCTTGACCCCCTATCATGAACCTACCCGATAGCCCAAATTTCTTCCTCATTGCCGGTCCCTGCGCCATTGAAGCCGAGGACCTTGCCCTGCGCATCGCTGAACGGATTAGGGAACTGACCACCCGCCTGAATATCCCCTATATCTTCAAGGGTAGCTACCGCAAGGCTAACCGCAGCCGCATCGACAGCTTCTCGGGTATTGGTGACGAGAAGGCGCTCAAGATTTTACGCAAGGTGGGCGAGACCTTCGACCTGCCAACCACGACCGACATCCACGCCGACGAGGAGGCTGCAATGGCCGCTGAGTACGTCGATGTGCTGCAAATACCCGCATTTCTAAGCCGGCAGACATCGCTGCTGACCGCCGCCGCCGAAACGGGCAAGGTGGTTAACATCAAAAAAGGGCAATTCCTGAGTCCCTCCGCCATGCAGCACGCCCGGCAGAAGGTGATCGATAGCGGTAACGACCAAGTGTGGCTGACCGAGCGCGGCGTGACCTTTGGGTATACCGATTTGATAGTGGACTTTCGGGGCATACCGACCATGCAGTCATACGGCTCACCCGTGATCCTTGACTGCACACACAGCCTTCAGCAGCCCAATCAGACCAGCGGAGTAACGGGTGGCCGACCGGCCATGATCGAGACGATCGCGAAAGCCGGCGTGGCCGTGGGGGTAGACGGTTTATTTTTGGAGACGCACCCCAACCCCAGTGAGGCGAAGAGCGATGCGGCGAATATGCTGCCGCTGGATCAGTTGGAGGCCTTACTTACTAAGCTAGTGCGTGTTCGTGCGGCGATCTCCTAGGCCTCACTCCGGCTTCGAGAATTTAATCGGCATCTGCATCAGTAACCGGATGGGCTCCCCCTCCTGCATGGCAGGTTTCCACTTGGTTTCCTGAGCCATTTGTTCTACTAGCCGGACAGCCTCTGCTCCCATACCATTACCGGGATCGCGGTATACCTCTACGTTGCTGATGCTGCCGTCGGCCTCGACTACGAAGTTTACAACGGCCATTTTGGCCGGGCCGGTGAGACTGCTGGCGGCAGCAGGAAATTCTAGGTTACCGTAGATGTATTCGAGCATCGCACGGTCAGAACAGGACTTGCGGGAAGGGTAGGGGGCGTCCGTCGGGCAGTCGCTAGCTAGCATGAGCGGCATGTGCTCGGCGATGCGGGCGATTGACTCACCCGCATCTTCAGCTGCTTGATTGTCCTGTGCCATACAAGGGATGGCGAGAAACAGAAGGGATAAAAGGGTCAGGATCTTCATACTTAGTGTAGCAGCTGGCCGGGCAACATGTTCGACGGTCCGCTTGGAGCAGCATACTTAGTCGCCAGGCTGCCAGATACGCCCAGCAGCCTGACGACTGAAGTCGAAGCCACTACTACATGTACTGCGCGATGATATTCTCGTACCGCTCCTGCCGCCCGCTGGTCATGGGGGGCTCTCCGCCGGATAGGCCGATGCGGGCGAGGTCTTCCAGGCTGAGCTGCCCCTCCTCGTACTTTTTACCATCGCCGGAATCGAAGGTAGCGTAGCGCTTGCGGCGCATGTCGCTGTACTTAGTCTTGGTGAGCACGCGGTCGGCGGCCAGTAGGGCGCGAGCAAATACGTCCATGCCGCCGATGTGGGCATGGAAGATATCCTCAAGGTCGGTGGAATTACGGCGCGTCTTGGCGTCGAAGTTGACCCCGCCGCCCTGTAGTCCGCCGGACTGCAGAATGATAATCATCGCCTCCGTCAGCTCCTGTACGCTGTTGGGGAACTGGTCGGTGTCCCAGCCGTTTTGGTAGTCGCCGCGGTTGGCGTCGATGCTACCAAGTAGGCCCTGGCTGGCGGCTACGGCCAGTTCGTGCTCGAAGGTGTGCTGGGCCAGGGTGGCGTGATTGACCTCTATGTTGAGCTTAAAGTCGTCCATTAGATCGTACTGTCGCAGGAAGCCGGCCACGGTGGCACTGTCGAAATCGTACTGGTGCTTGCTGGGTTCGAAGGGCTTGGGTTCGATGAAGAAGGTGCCCGTAAAGCCCTGACCACGAGCGTAATCGCGCGCCATGGTTAGAAAACGCGCCAGGTGGTCTACCTCCCGCTTTAGGTCGGTATTCAGTAGACTCATGTAGCCCTCGCGACCGCCCCAGAACACATAGTTCTTCCCACCGAGCTTGATGGTGGTGTCAATGGCATTTTTGAGCTGGGCCCCGGCGTAGGCTACGACGCGGAAGTCCGGATTCGTACTCGCTCCGTTCATGTAGCGGGGATGGCTGAAGAGATTCGCCGTACCCCAGAGGACTTTTTTCCCCGTCGCACCCATCTTTTCCTTCACGTAGTCGCTGACTTGGTCCAGGCGTTTGGCGTAGGTATTCAGGTCGGCGCCGGCCTCGTCGAGCAGGTCCACATCGTGGAAGCAGAAATAGTCCAACCCCAGCTTCTCGAGGATTTCGAAGCCGGCATCCACGGCGTTTCTTGCCTCCTGTACCGGATCGTCACCGCCCAGCCAGGGGTAGTCGGCCGTACCCGGTCCGAAGGGATCGCCACCCGTATTACGTAACGTATGCCACCAGGCCATGGCGAACTTAAAGTGCTCGGCCATGGTCTTGCCGGCTACCGTTTTATCTTTTTGGTAGTACTTGAAGGCCAGCGGGTTATCGCTCTCGGGCCCTTCGTACTGGATGGTGGGGATTTGGTCGAAGTAGGATGCCATAGGGTGGGGGGTGTGGAGATCTCTGAGGGGGAAAGTCGGTAAGGTAGTAGGTAGTTCGGTAGTAGGTAATTTACTCCTCCTTAGGAATAGCCCCCGTAGCCTGCCCGAAGTAAAAGGTAAACTGCTGCATCTGATTGGCGAGCTCCTTATTCTGCGTAGCGCGAAAGTAGGTATCCGACAGTCCCCTTAGGGTTTGGTAGAACATGCGGTCCATCTCGATCACCTGCATCTCCTTGGTCCACAGGTCGATCTTGAGGGTCTCCTTAGTCCGTTCATCAAAGATGGCCAGTAGCATAGCCTTACAGTCTTGTGGCGTCTGACCGGCCGGGTTGTCGCTGGCGGCCCACTTCATTTCTACGGGCATGTTCTTGGCGTCGAGGCCCACATCGACGGTGATGCGGCTCTTCTTTACTACTTGTGGCTTGGCCATTTTCTTGCTTTTGGCGGTAAGGTAGGGCGGGGACGCGGGTGCGGCTAACCTCGTCGGCCGAATTGCCTGAGCGTTTGCCCTAGCAAACGGTTAGGCTTCGTCCGCCGAGTGTTTTGAGCTACTCGGCGGACGAACTTTTCATTGCGCTGTGGCGCTGCAAAAAGGATCCGGCCGACAAGGGCTACCTTACCCCCAAACCATCCCCTCATGTACCTCATCACCGGCGCCAATGGCTTCATCGGCAGCGTACTCGTAGGCTACCTGAACCGGCAGGGCGTGACCGACCTGATCCTGGTCGACGACTTCATCCATTACGCCGATAAGACACCTAACCTGGAGGGCAAGGACTACCTCGTAAAGGTGGAACGCGATACCCTCTTTCCGATCTGGGACCAGGAGCAGTGGCCGCTCCAGGGGGTGTACCACCTGGGGGCGCGTACCGATACGACGGAGACCGATACCGAGCTCTTCCGTCGGCTTAACCTTGACTATTCCAAGCAAATCTGGGAACGCTGTTCCCTGCTCAACATTCCGCTGGTGTATGCCAGTAGTGCGGCGACCTACGGGGGCGGGGAGCACGGCTTCGACGATAGTACCGATCCCACCGAACTTGCGCCGCTGAACGAATACGGGCGCAGTAAGAACGACTTCGATAAGTGGGCCCTGACCTATCCCACCGCCCCGCCCCACTGGTACGGGCTAAAGTTTTTCAACGTGTACGGTCCCAACGAATACCATAAGGGGCGGATGGCCAGTGTGGTGTGGCACACCTTCCGACAGGTGAAAGCAACGCGAGCAATGAAGCTATTTCGCAGCCACCGGGAAGAGGTAGCGGACGGGGAGCAAGCCCGTGATTTTATCTACGTCCTCGATCTGTGCCGGGTGTGTCACTGGCTGATGAGGCAGCGCCCCGAGCCGAATGGCTTGTACAACCTGGGCACCGGGCGGGCCCGGACCTTCCGCGATCTAGCTACAGCTACTTTCCGGGCGATGGATCGAACGGCGAACATCTCATACATTGATACTCCAGCTGATCTGCGGGAGAACTACCAGTACTACACCGAAGCCGATATGGCTAAGCTGCAGCAGGCGGGCTACGCTGAGCCTTTTACTAGCCTCGAAGATGGTGTGGGGAAATACGTCCGCGAATACCTCCTACCGGGTAAATACTACTGATGGTGTAGCTTAGCTACTCGTTAAACTACTCGGCGGACGAGCCAAACTGCGTAAGGCTCGGCCGACGAGGATTGCAGCCGACGAGTAGCATCGACCAATGACTCCTTTATTCCTTAACTCCCTTACTTCCTGCTATGCCCCTCCACCCCCAGACCCTCGGTGAATTCATCATTAGCAATCAGAAAGACTTCGAGGGCTCCTCGGGAGAGCTCAGCCGACTACTCAACTGTATCCGACTAGCGGCCAAGGTGGTCAATCACGAAATTCGGCAGGCGGGACTGGTCGACATCACCGGCACGGTGGGCAATATCAACGTGCAGGGCGAGGAACAGAAAAAGCTTGACGTGTTCGCCAACAACGTATTCATCAACGCGCTGACGAACCGCAACATCGTCTGCGGCATCGTGTCGGAGGAAAATGAGGACTTTATCACCATCAGTGGAGTCAACCAGGCCAATCGGAACAAATACGTGGTGGTGATGGACCCCCTGGACGGTAGCTCCAATATCGACGTCGGCGTATCGGTAGGGACGATCTTCGGGGTGTACCGGAGAATCTCGCCGGAGGGGACGCCCGTAACTGCTGAAGATTTCCTGCAACCGGGAAATATGCAGGTGGCCGCCGGCTACGTCATTTACGGCACCTCTACCATGCTGGTGTACACTACCGGCAACGGCGTAAACGGTTTCACCCTTAACCCCGCCATCGGTACCTACTACCTATCCCACCCGAATATTACCATGCCGCAGACCGGCCGGGTGTATTCAATCAATGAGGGCTACTACGTACACTTCCCCCAGGGGGTAAAGGACTACATCAAGTACTGTCAGCGGGAGGAAGAGGACCGGCCTTACACGAGCCGCTACATCGGTAGTATGGTCAGTGACATTCACCGAAACCTGATCCAGGGAGGTATCTACATCTACCCCAAGAGCTCGGAGCGGGAGGACGGCAAGCTCCGGCTGGTGTACGAATGCAATCCGGTTGCTTTCATTGTAGAGCAGGCCGGCGGGCGGGCCACGAATGGTCACCAGCGGATTCTGGACCTGAAGCCAGCCCACCTTCACGAGCGGGCGCCCTTCTTCGCCGGCAGTCAACTGATGGTGGAAAAGGCCGAAAGTTTCCTGGAGCAAGCTGCCGCCACCAAATGAGTCGGATCATTCCGGAGCCGGTGGTCCCCAGCGTACTGCGCGACCGCATCCAGGCGGTAGACCTACTGCGGGGTCTTACGATTGCGGCCATGATACTAGTCAATAATCCGGGCACCTGGAGTGCCATCTACGCTCCCTTCGAGCACGCGCCCTGGCATGGGTACACGCCGACGGACCTCATCTTCCCCTTCTTCCTCTTCATCGTGGGGTGTAGCATTGCCTTTGCGTACCGCACGAAGTCGCCCGGTGGGGCCACCTACCGCAAGATCGTGGTGCGGAGCCTTAAGCTGATCGGACTCGGGATTTTCCTCGGGGCCTTCCTGATCGCGCCGCCCTTCGTGAAGGCGTGGGAGGCCATCCGGCTGCCGGGGGTGCTGCAGCGGATCGGGCTCGTGTTCCTGCTGGCGGCTCCCCTGGCGTTGCACCTGCGGACGCGCCCGCTGATTGTGCTGACCCTAGTGCTGCTGCTGGGGTACTGGATCTGGATGGGCTTCGTGCCGCTGCCGGATGGATCGGCACCAAACTATGAGCGGGCGCCGAATAACTGGGCGATGTACGTAGATAAGCTGCTACTTGGCACACACACCTGGCAGGAAGACTACGATCCCGAAGGCCTGCTGAGCACCCTACCTTCGCTGGCCACCTGCCTGATCGGGGTGATCACGGGACGGTTTTTGCTGGAAAACACGGTAGATAAGACGCGTAAGTTGCTGCTAGCCTCTGCGGGCTTGCTCGTGCTGGGGCACCTGTGGGGACTGGTGTTTCCGATCAATAAAGCACTGTGGACGAGTAGTTTCGTGCTGGTGACGGCGGGTTGGGCGCTGCTGGCACTGGCGGTGATTTATTACCTGAGTGACGTGCGCGGGCTGGTGTGGGGGCGGGTGTTCACCTATGCCGGGGCCAATGCGCTGGCCCTGTATTTCCTGTCGAGCTTTTTTGCAAAGGTGTTTGGCTTGATCCGGGTGGGGGACACCTCACTGCACGGCTGGATTTACCAAACGGTGTACGACCACGATTTTTTGCCGGATAAACTATCTAGTCTGCTGTATGCGCTGACGCTGGTGGTGATCTATCTGGCTGTCGGTACGCTACTCTACCGTCGCCGCATTTTTATTAAAGTCTGATCAGGCTCTGGCGTGGATCTCGGAAAGCCCCCGCGTGAGCTCGCGGATGATGCCCCTGCGGGCGGGGTCGTAGATCCAGTTGGTGTCGAAGCGGCTGAGCAATTCGGCATTGGCTTCGCGGGCCAGGGCGAGGCTGTGGAATTCGGTGCTCTTGTTGTGCTGGTAAAAGGCCACCTCGTTGAGGATGTCCTGGTCGATCTTATACATCACAAAGTCGGAGATCATGAGTACGTCGGCGTCCTGGTAGTCGTGGCTCTTTAGCTGACGCAGCGCCTCGTAGAGGGCCAGGGTGGCGTCCGTACCCCCGTAGAAGGACATATTAAGGAATGCAGCCAGCTCGTCGATCGAGTTGGCGATGTCGTGCAGGTCGATGGTTTTGATGCCGGTACTGAAGCTGATCAGGTAGGCCCGGCGGTTGCTGTTGATGGCCATCTTGAGGATGCCCAGAGTAAGTACCTTGGCGATCTCCTCCGGCCGGCCCATCATCGACTGGCTGGTGTCGACGCAGACGATAAACGGACCGCGCTCGCGCTGTTTAATACGCTGGTTGACCTCCATAACCTGGTCCTGGCTACGCACCAACTGCCGGTCTTCGTAACGTAGGGTGAGTAAACTGCTATCGGCGTACTTTTTGAGGAAGGCCGTCTCGGTGATGTCGTGGCTGAGTAGGGCGGCCTCGGAGCTTAGCAAATGGTTGAGATCCTTGCTCTCGTGGACCCCGACGATCTCGGAGCGGGCCAGGGGGTCGACGCGCCACTCCTGGCGGGCGATGGTTTTTTCAAAGGTTTCCTCCTCAATCTCGATATCCGCTTCCCGCAGTTGGCCCAGCAGATCGGCCAGACGCCGGAGGCTATCCTCATCGGTGAGGAGCTCATCGTAGGCCTTGAGGGTATCGAAGCTGGTAGACTGCCAGAGGTCGCGGCTCATGTCCCAGCCCAGGTAGTCGGTAAAGGGGTTGAGGATGGATTTCAGGCGGCGGTACTCCTCCACCTTCTGGCCGAGGAGCTCGACGTAGCTCTCCTTCGATTCGTTGAACTTACGGAGCTGGTACGCGAGGATTTTGGCCTGGAGTAGGGCATCCCACTGACTGAGCAGGTCGGTGAGTACGCGCTCAAAGTTGCGGCGGTCGCCGGCCGTCCACTCGGAAAAATCCTGAGCGAAGTAGGTCGCGAGCCGATCCTGGTAAAAGGCGCTATCGAGTTCCTCACGGGTGTAGGTGGAACTTAGGTACTGCAGCAGGTAAGGGTAACGCGTTTGGAACACCTTGGCTGGGGTGACGCTCCAGCTCTGCAGCATGTCGGCCTCCTTATCGTAGGGGTGCTTGGCGGCGACCTTGGCGAAGGTCTTCTTGATCCAGTAGAGGGTATCGAGTACGATCTGGCGGGTAATACTCTCGTTGTTGGCGCAAACGAACAGCAGGTTATCGATTTGGAAAACCTCATCGAGCGCCTGCTGAAAGTAGTCGGCGTAGCGGTCGTTGAGGCTATCACCTGCGTAGGCCTGCCCGCTGAGCTTGGTCCTCAGGTACTCCACCAGGTAGCGGCGGGTGCGGCGGTCCAGGAGGGGGCCAAACTCAATGAAGCGGTGGTATTCCTGCTCCAGGACATCGTCAGTGGGTAGCACGCTAGGGGAACGGCGTAGGCACCCGGGCAGTTGACAAAAAAGGACCGCCCCCCGGTGAAGGAAGGCGGCCGAGAAAACCACTTAGAGAAAAAAAGCTCTTGGGGAGACCTAGAGGTGCTTCAGGTCGTAGGCCTCAATGATCTGGAGCAGCTTCTGGGTGTAGTGCGGATCGCTGCTGTAATTCGTTTTGGCTAGGGCGGCGATCCACTGCTGGTAGTTGACCGACTCGTGGGCGAGTTCAGGAAAGCGCTTGGTCACTGACTGACTGTGCGCCCGCCAGCTGGTCCAGGCATTGTCGTAGTACTCCCGGGCGATGGAGGCGGCGAAGTGGTTGTTGTCCCGAATGGCAGCCGTAGCCTGACCGGCATCGCTCTCCAGGATGGCCATCGCTAACTTGGCGGCGGCGGGAATGCCGTACTTCTCCTCCTCGGTACGGGCCACACGCTCGAAGCGGTCGATGTATTCACGCACCACCGGGGCGTCGAATTGGTCTACACTCCAAACGGGTGCCGGGGCCGGGGTAGCCGTGCCGGTAGGGAGCATGCTTAGCGCGGTGGTCTGGGAGGCGGTAGAGGTAGTCTGTCCGGCGGACTCCTGCACTTGTGATCCAACACCGTTCGCTCCTACCGTGAAGGTAAAATCGATCTGCTTCTGGGTGAAGACAAAAACAGCCAGGGCAATCAATCCGAGCCGGAACCAAGTCAGCCGCAACTGGCTCATCCACACCGGCGGGATGTACTCGGTATGGTTGGCACGGTGGCGTGCCGAGTTCAGAACCTGACCGCCCCGCAGCCGCAGTCGGCGGAATAGGAGCGACCAGTTAATAGAGAACACTTTTTGTTGGCCGGCGGCGTGGGCCGGGGTAGTAGAGTGAGACATAACCGTTCTAATTTTTTGCAACCAGCGCCCAGTACCTGCGACGCCTGACAAAGTTAGCACGATTTGTTTTAACTAGCAAATTATTTCCAACAAAAAATGTTTTTATTTATCAGTCTCTCGGGCGGATCAAAATTCTGATGGGTGAGGCATCCGCGCCGACTATCCGCAGCGGAAGGCAGATCATGTCGTAGTCCCCCTCATCGACGCGCCGCAGGTCTACCCCCTCGATGATCCACACCTTAGCTCCCAGAAGAGTCCGGTGGGTCTGTGGGTTTCCCTCGTGGAAGGGCCCTACGGACAAGTAGTCCACCCCGATCAGCGCTAGTTTCTTCCGGGCGATGTAATCCGCCGCCGCCGGTCCAACGGCATGGTAGTCCACGTCAAATTTCTGCTGCAGCCACATGCCCCTGTCGCTGTTGGGAGTGCGTAGGATTAAGCGTTCCCCCGCCTTTAGCGGACGCGTACGTGCCTCGTAGGCCCGCAAATCATCCGGGGTTACTTCCGCTACCGGATCGACCGCCGCAATACGTACCGGCCCCAGCCCCACCTCGAAGGGGGAGCGGGAAATGTCGATGCCCTCGGCCAAAAAGTGGTTCGGCGCATCCATGTGCGAGCCGCTGTGTACGCTCATGTGTACTACCGATACCTGCGCCGAATCCCCGCAGTGGATACAGCTCAGGGTCTCCAGGTGCATACTGGGTTGCCCCGGCCAGCCGGTCATGTTCTCGAAAATGGGGTAGGTGACATCAGTCCAGCCTTCGTACCATGCTGACATACGGGTGTGGTTTGTTGGGGGGATGCGGGGGTGAAAGCACGATTGCCGAAAATTGTTTTCCTCGGAGTACCTTGAAGCGAATCCCTGACTTCCTTACTCCTTCAATTCCCCCACCTTCTTGCCCGCTTCCCACCGTCGCTACTGGCACGCCAACCTCCGCTACCTTGCCGTCCTACTCACCCTCTGGTTCCTGGTCAGCTTCGGCTGCGGCATCCTCTTCGTCGATCAGCTCAATCAGTACCGCATCGGCGGGGCCAAGCTCGGCTTCTGGTTCGCCCAGCAGGGCAGCATCTACGTATTCGTGGTCCTGATCTTCGTATACGTCTACCTCATGAATCGGCTCGATACGAAGTACGGCGTCAATGAATCAAGTTTCTAACGGGCCGAAGGCCATCTATCCGCGTAGCGGTCTACCTGCCGAAGGCAGTTTAACGAGCCGATAGGCGATCTACCTATGACCGTACAAGCCTGGACCTACCTCATCGTCGGGGCCACCTTCGCCCTCTACCTCGCCATCGCCTTCTGGGCCCGGGCCGGTTCCACCCAGGAGTTCTACGTAGCCGGCGGCGGCGTTCACCCCATTGCCAACGGCATGGCTACGGCAGCCGATTGGATGAGCGCCGCCAGCTTCATCTCCATGGCTGGCATCATTAGCTTTGCCGGCTACGACGGGGCGGTGTACCTCATGGGCTGGACGGGCGGCTACGTGCTGCTGGCTCTATTGCTGGCCCCCTACCTGCGCAAATTCGGCAAGTTCACCGTGCCGGACTTCATCGGCGACCGGTACTACTCCAATGTGGCCCGCAGCGTGGCCGTGGTCTGTGCCATCGTGGTCAGTTTTACCTACGTCGCCGGCCAGATGCGCGGCATCGGACTTGTCTTCAGCCGCTTCCTCGAAGTGGAGATCGATACGGGCGTATACATCGGTACCGTGGTCGTGTTCTTTTACGCCATCATGGGCGGCATGAAGGGCATCACCTACACCCAGGTCGCGCAGTACTGCGTGCTCATCTTCGCCTACATGGTGCCGGCCATTTTTATCTCACTACAGATGACCGACCATATTATTCCCCAACTAGGTTTCATCGGTGAGGTGAATGATGGCTCCGGGCTAGCGCTACTAGATAAGCTCGACCAACTCCATACGGAGCTGGGGTTTGCGGAGTACACGAGTGGTACCAAATCGACCGTTGACGTCTTTGCCATCACCCTAGCACTGATGGCCGGTACGGCGGGGCTACCGCACGTCATTGTTCGCTTTTTCACCGTCCCGCGCGTGAAGGACGCCCGCATCAGCGCCGGTTGGGCCCTGCTCTTCATTGCTATTCTCTACACAACCGCACCTGCGATCGCGGCCTTCGCCCGTACCAATCTCATCACCACCATCAGCGAGCAACCGTACCGCGAGCTGCCCCCCTGGTTCAGCAAGTGGGAACAGACGGCCCTGGTGGCCTGGGTCGATAAAAACCAGGACGGCAAACTACAGTACGCACCCGGTCCTCCTTTTCTCGGCGCGGTACAACAGCAAAGGGCGGGCGGCGGCGCGCCGGTGCAGGGCCCATCGGGGGAGGCACTTCTAGCGAACTTGCCCACTGATAACCCCAACGAGGTGTACATCGACCGCGACATTATGGTCCTGGCCAACCCTGAAATTGCCGGGCTCCCCGCCTGGATCATTGCCCTCGTGGCCGCCGGTGGTCTGGCCGCGGCCCTTTCCACCGCGGCCGGACTGCTCCTCGTAATTTCCACCGCCGTCAGCCGCGATCTCATGCGCAAACAGCTCAAGCCCGCTATGAGCGAGGCCGAAGAGCTATGGTGGGCCCGTGGGGGAGCGGCCGGAGCAGTGCTCGTGGCTGCATACTTTGGGGTCAACCCACCCGGTTTCGTAGCCGCTACCGTAGCCCTGGCCTTCGGGCTGGCGGCGGCCAGCTTCTTCCCCGCCATCGTGCTCGGCATCTTTGACAAGCGCATGAACCGCCAGGGGGCCGTGGCCGGCATGGTAGTCGGCATCCTACTCATGTTCGGCTACATGGCCGTGTACCGGCTCGGCTGGTTTGTAGAGGCCCTGCCGCCGGAGTCAGCGTGGTGGTTCGGTATCAGTCCGGAGGGTTTTGGCAGCGTAGCTATGGTAGTCAATCTGGTGGTGGCCCTCACCGTCAGCCGGGTCACCCCACCGCCGCCGGAGGACGTGCAGGAGATGGTCGAAACCATCCGAATACCCAGCGGGGCGGGC
This sequence comes from Neolewinella sp., assembly GCF_965214665.1. Lineage (GTDB taxonomy): Bacteria > Bacteroidota > Bacteroidia > Chitinophagales > Saprospiraceae > Neolewinella. Next base: position 484,796 of record NZ_OZ243970.1, read on the forward strand.
GCTGCCACCCACCATTAAACTATAGCAATGTTATCTACTCACCACGAAGCGCTCTGAGAGCACTCCACCTCCACTGGCTAACCGCACGATGTACGTACCACTGGCAAGCCCGTTTGTCTCCAACTCGAACTGCCGCTGACCCGCCAGTAACCGACCGGAGTAAACCGTGCGCACTAGCCGACCATTCAGATCGAGTACCGTGATCAGACCGGTCAGCGATTCGCGCAAGTGCAACGTGATGCGCGCCGGACCATTGGTTGGGTTAGGTACTACACTGGAGAAGCTAGCCCCGAACTCGCGGCCGAGATTGGTGGTCGCCGTTGACGTCGTGCGGCTTAGTAACCACACCTTACCCGTACCGGACTGTAATAGATTAATGCCTGGTTCCAGCACGCCCAGGTCCACGATTGCCAGTGTATCGCCGATGAACATATCGGCCACCGGCTTATTGAAGCCCTCGGCGTCAAGTAGCTCCTCAGCAGTGCTGCCCTCATTGACAATGAACGGACTCCGCGCCCCACTGCTTGCATCAACGCGCGTGACCCGGTACCCGGTATAGCGGAAGATGCCCGTCTGCGGACCGAAGGAGCCCGACTCAGTAACGAATAAGTCATTGCGGTAGCCGAAGCTATCGCTCACCGAAGCGGTGAAGCCCGTCACGGATACGTTCGGGCCCATGTCGCTAAATACCGGGTCGACCGTCAGCGAATCACGGAAGCTACTGGCAAAAATGAAGCCCGGGCAGTCGTCCTGCTCCAGCACCGGGGAATCGCAGAATATCGAGCTATCGGCACCCCGGGCCTCCAGTGTGGTAGTATCGTGAAAGAATTCCGGCCAGCCGAAAAATTCCACCTCGCCCCCCACGGTCAGCTCGAATAGATCGTCGTGATCATTAGCGACGGGCCGGTTACCCACTAGCACGAAGGTAGCCGTATCGAAAGGTTCGTTTGGATCGCCCGCCCGGCCCCGGATGTCGGTACCGTTGTTGGATACAAAAAGCCGCGTGGAGTCTTCTGCATCGAAGCCGAGTCCAAAGGGGTTGCGTAGACCCCAGGCCTCCAGGCGCAGTGACCCAGCCACGTCATCCGCTTCGGGATCAAAGGAGTACACCGTACCGTTTCCGATGATGTAGTCATTCATAGGGTCGGCGGGCGTCACGGCGGGTATCACCAGCCCCGAATCGATAGCTCCGGAATCGAAGGGTCGGTAGGGTGCGGTCACCGCGTTGCTATCGGGGTCCACCGACGTGGGCACGCGGGCGGTAAACTCGCTCCCGTTGAGCACCAAATCGACCGGTGCCATCTCGTGAAAATCCGGTGCCTCTGCCACCCAGTCGGCGTTGTCAGCTCCCACCACGGCAGAGTTAGTTGCCGATCCCTGCCCGAAGTAGGCTCGTCCGTCGGGGCCAAAGACCAGCGTGTTGTTGCTGTGGTCGCCGGTCGAGGGCAGATTGGTCAGGATGGTCTCGAAGGTATTCATCGGATTGTCCGGTGAAAAGCGACTGTAGGCACCGACCAAATAGCCGTTCTCTCCCATCTGCCGGTGGGCCAGGTAGAGTAGGGAATCGTGGTACACCACGTCGGTAAAGGGCGGGGCCAGCATGCCAGGTTCCAGCATCGCGGGAGTAAGAATGATGGTGGCCACCCCCGTATCGCCGGCCGGTAGGGTGATCTCTTTGACCGTGGGTGGAATGGCCGGGTCGTAGCCCGACTCACTGACCCAGTAGCGGCCGTCGCCCCCGGCGATGTTGCTAGGGTAGTCAAGGCCGCCTACACCCAGGCGCAGGTCGTAGCCCTCAGGGATCATCACACCTGGGGTGTTGTCGTCCGCTACCAGGGTTTGGGCACTCGCGTAGGAGGTGCAGAGCAGAAGCAGGAGGAGGAAGGGAGTGTTGGTCATCGTGTAAAGGATTAGCAAAATGAGCGTAAAAGTTACAAACTTCCCCAATTTACACCTTGTTTGCTACTGGCCATAATCTAAAATCTAACAATTCTATCACGGCTCTCCATTGTTAATCTACCCATAAGCGGGATAGCCTACGTGTCGTATATGTAATATGATCATAGGAAGCATCAAGGGTTAAAACTACTCCTATGCTTAATCTACTGACTCGCCTTTTTTTCCTGATTCTTTGCACCTGCGGCCCCGCCCTCTGTGGCGCGCAGAAAAAACTCCCTATATCATCCAGCACCAGGCACGTCACGGTCTATCGGGCGGGCGCGCAGGTGCAACGAAGTGGGGAGGTGGACCTGCCCACCGGTCGGACTACCCTCATTGTTGGCGGTCTGAGCAGTGGCCTGAACCCGGCCAGTATACAAGCAAGCACCCAGACCGGCGGGGTGTTGATCCTCAGCGTAAGTCACCGACTACGTTTTCCGGAGCTGGTAGAAGATAGTCCCGAACGCGAGGACATCTATACCCGCATCGAGCGCTTGGAAGACCGCCGCCGCCGCCTACTCACCGAAGTCGAAATTGCCCAGGAAGAAGAAGCGCTGCTGCACGAAAACCGAAAACTGGCCAGCTCTGAGCGGGGACTCAGCGCTGCCGATTTACAGGAGGGCGTACGCTTTTACCGAGAGCGTATCGCAGTCATCAAGCGGAGCTACCTGGCACTAGGCGATAGCCTGCGCGACAACGACGAGCGCCGCGAATTACTTCAACGCCAACTCGCCAAGCTGGGTGAGACGGAGCGGGCACCGGCTACGAGTGAGGTAGTGGTACTCGTAGAGGCTGAACGGGCTGTGCGGGCTGCCTTCGACCTTAGGTATTTGGTGGCCGATGCCGGCTGGACGCCCGAGTACGACGTGCGCGTGGAGTCGGTCGACCAGCCCATCGACCTGCGTTACCACGCCAGGGTGCAGCAATCTAGCGGGGAGGATTGGACGGACGTGCGCCTAAGTCTTTCTACCGGTGACCCGCGGGAATCGGCCGAGGTGCCCGAGTTGCAGGTATGGCGACTGCGGGACGGGCAACTGCCGCCGGTGTACCCCACGGAGATACCGGGTAATTCTACGGTGGCGATACGCGAGGTGTCGGGTACGGTGACGGACCGTGAGGGTATCGGTATGATCGGGGCCACGGTCATGGTCACAGGAACAGACATTGGTACGGTGACGGACATCGACGGTCGATATACGCTGGAGGTTCCCGAAGCGGGAAGTACACTGACGGTGAATTACCCAGGGTATGACCCGGCTGTAGCTCCTATTTCGAGCGCTACGGTACATATTGTTCTTCAAGAAAGTATCACGCAACTGGAAGAGGTTGTGGCCTACGAGCAGTTGCGGGGGCGGGTAGCTGGATTGGACATCGAAGGTAAACGCCAAAAAGCGGCAGGAGCCGAGCTAGCCCCGCCCCCCGTCCCCACCCAGACCCAGCGCCGCGCCACCACCCTCACCTTCGCCATCGAACTACCCTACACCATCCCCTCCGACGGCAAGGACCGCCGCGTGGAGATCAAGCAGTACGCCATCCCCGCCGAGTACCGTCACCTGACCGTGCCGAAGCGGACGGAGGAGGTCTACTTATCGGCTGTAATTCGCGACTGGGAGCAGTACGACCTAGTCAGCGGCGATCTGCAACTTTTCTTTGAGGGCACCTACCTGGGTACCTCCGTGCTGGACGTGACCAAGACGGCCGATAGCCTAAGCCTCTCCCTCGGCCGTGACGCTAGCGTGATCGTCTCCCGGGAGCGTAACGAGGACTACCAACGGAATACCGGCCTATTTAATAGTAAGCGCACCGACAGCCGCGGCTGGATCATCGCCGTGCGCAACACCAAGCGCCAGCCGATCCGGCTCACCCTCGTGGATCAGGTGCCGGTCAGCGCCCAGGGCAGTATCGACGTTGATACGGACCTGCCTGACGATGCTCAGTTCGACGGGGAGACCGGTGAGGTCACCTGGCAGTTCGACCTGGCCCCGGATACGGAGCGGAAGGTGAGCTTTGGCTATAGCGTCCGGTATGGTGCGTACGAACGGGTGTACTTGGAGTAAGGGCACTGCCTGATGCAGATGCACTACCTTGCTACCTGCACCCTGCTCACTCCCCATGCTCGACCGTATCTACATTGCCGCCACCTCCCAGCACGTCGGTAAGACCACCTGTACCCTCGGCCTCATGGCCGCCATCCGCGAGCGCGGGCACAAGGTGAGCTACTGCAAGCCCGTGGGGCAGGAGTGGGTGGAGCTCGGCGGACTCCAGGTCGATAAGGATGCGCTGCTCTTTGCCCGCGGTATGGACTTCGAGCTGAAGGCCGAGCTGCACAGTCCGGTTATTATCGGTAGCGGGGTGACGGCGCGGTACCTGGACGATCCGGCCGAGTACGGCTTTAATCGGGCCATCACGAAGGCGAGCCGTAGGCTACAGACCAATAATGAGGTCGTGATTTATGAGGGGACCGGCCACCCGGGGGTAGGCAGCGTCTGCGACGTCAGCAACGCCCAGGTCGCTCAGCTGCTCGATGCCCCCGTGGTGATGGTCGTAGAAGGAGGTATCGGCAGTACCATCGATAAGCTCAACCTGAACCTGGCGATGTTCCGTGAGCGACGCGTACCGGTGAGGGGGGTGATTGTCAACAAGACCCGCCCCGCCAAACTCGAAAAGGTGCGCCACTACGTGGGCAAATACTTACAAAAAACGGGCATCCCCCTGCTCGGCGTACTTCCCTTTGAGCAGGTACTCAGTAATCCCATCATGGCCTCCATTCGCGAATCCCTCAAGGGCCATACCCTACTCAACAAAGATGGCCTCGACAACCAAGTCGAGCATATTGCCAGCGGTAGCCTTCTGGCGCAGGAAGAAGTCGAAAACCTGCGCAACCTACTGGTGATCGTCAGCCACCGTCGCCTTGACGAGGCCCTCAGTGCCCTTCAGAGCATCCTGCAGGACCGTGGCCTGCCCGGCAGCACCATCTCCGGCGTCGTCGTCACCGGTCTACTAGATGAGGAGCCCCACCTGCCGCACACCGACTTCCTTAACGCCCACAACATCCCCGTCGTCGCCTGCCCGCTCGATACCTACGGAGCAGCCGTGCGCATCAGCCAGATGGAGGTAAAGATCAACCTGAAGACCCCGTGGAAGATCCGCCGCGCCGTCGAGTTAATCGAGGAGCACGTGGATATGGATCTGTTATTGTAAGCTATACACCCGCACGTAGTCCGCCAGCAGCTCCTGGGGAAACACGGTCGTGCTATCCGGACTGCCCGGCCAGTTGCCCCCTACGGCTAGGTTAATGAGCAGGTACTGGGGGGCGTTGAAGGGGTAGGGCTGACCGTTCGCGGCGGCCTCCGCGGCGGTAAAGCGGTGGTAGCGCTCGCCGTCCAGTAGCCAGTCGATAGTATCGCGGCGCCAGTCGATGGAAAAGGTATGGTAGGCCTCGTGGAAGGGGGCGGACCCCTCCAGACGAGTGCTATCGCCGGCGTAGCGGTGGTTGTCGCGCCAGTCCCTACCGTAGTGGGCCGTGCCGTAAAGTACGTTGGGTTGGTGGCCGAGGTATTCCATGATGTCGATCTCGCCGCAGGCAGGCCAGCCCTCACGTTCCGGAAACCCGGCACCGAGCATCCAGATCGCCGGCCAGATGCCCTGCCCGATCGGCAGTTTGGCGCGGGCGTCGATGCGGCCGTAGAGGAACTCCTGCTTGTCGTTGGTAGTCAGGCGCGAGGAAGTATAGCTACGGTTGTCGAAGTCTTCGCGGCGGGCGGTGATGACTAGCTTGCCATCGCGTAGCTCGGTGTTGTTTGGGCGGTAGTACTCGAGCTCGTTGTTGCCCCAGCCGCTGCCGTCGTTGTTGTAGCCGGTGCCGGTGAGGTAATTCCAGTTGGTGGTGTCCAAGTTGCCGCCGTCGAATTCGTCCGACCAGGTGAGGCGGTAGCCAGGGTAGGGGGTGGCAGCGTCGCGGGCTACGGTGGAGGTGGGCTTCGAGGCGCAGCTTATTAGGAGCAGTAAGGCGAGGTAATGGAGTGCTTGCGGCATCTGGAAACCTGTTAGAATTATTCCCCCCAAGATACAAGGTCGAGCGGCCTCTGGCCCGAGCAGAGCCATTGTGCAGTACACCGTAGTTACTTTGTTCAGATGTTGTAGCCTCGGGCCAGAGGCCGCTCGTCCTTGGTGCGTGGTGCCACTTACTTAGCCGGTCCCTCGATAGGCTCTCCCACGCTATTCAACTGCTCCAGGTAGGCATCACGTACCGCGAAGAACTCCGGGAGATATTCCTCCGGCATGGGTTCGTTGTCCTGAAAGTCCATCTTGGTGTGGTCGACCTGCTTGCCGTTGTCCCAGAAGCGGAAGCAGACGTGCGGACCGGTAGCCAGCCCCGTACTTCCCACGTAGCCGATCACCTCGCCCTGCTTTACGCGCCGGCCGACCTTCATGCCCACCGCCCGCTTTTGCATGTGCAGGTACTGGGTGTCGAAGCGCTTGTCGTGGTGCAGCTTGACGAAGATGCCATTGCCGCGGGTACGACCGGAGCGACTGACCGTACCGTCGGCCACCGCCACGATGGGCGTGCCGTAGGGAGCCGCGTAATCGGTGCCGAGGTGGGGTTTTACCCGCCGCTGCACGGGGTGGAAGCGCCGTAGGTTGTACTTACTGCTGATGCGACTGTAGCGTACTGGTGCCTTCAGAAAGGTCGACTTCATGGGCTGCCCGTCGAGGCCGAAGTAGCCCGCCTGAGTTTCATCGGCGCTCTCGAAGTAGAAGGCGTAGATGTCCTTACCGCCCGTACTGTAGCGCGCCGCCTGCACCTTGCCGAAGCCAGCTTCCTCGCCGTGTACGTACTCCTGCTCGTACACGAGTTGGAAGGCATCACCTTTGTGGACGTGGTAGAAGTCGACCGACCACTGTAGCGCATCCTCCATTTTTTCGGTGAGAGCGAAACTGTGTCCGGCACCCACCATGGCATTCCACAGCGAGCTTTCGATCCTGCCGGCGGCTAGCTCCTGTCTCAGCAGCACGGGATGCTCCACGTACTCATCGCGCCCACCGCGCTGCAGGTCGAGGCGTAGGTAGCGGTACACATTAGGCGCGTACACCAGAAAGTCCGGGCCCTCGGTATCGGGGTCATCGAGTAACTCGTACGTGCGCCCGGCCCGCAGGTTGCGCACATCGAGCAACTCATTGAAGTTGCCGGCCGCCACGAAGGCATCTTCGGGGTGCATACCGGTTGCCAGCAGGATATCCGAAAGCGTCTGCCCGTACTGTATAGTATCGTGGCGGACGCTAAAGGTGTCCAGTGCCAGGCCGTAGCGTACGGTGGGCTCTACGATCGGAAAGGCGTTGCCGCTGAGTTGGGGAGCGCCGGGCGCGGGGGCTACGGCGGTGAGGCTCGTGCCAATCGCTACGGCGACTAACAGTAAGCCGGCAACGAGAGCCGGTAAGCGTAAGGAAGGTGAATGCACGATGGGAGCTGCTAAGTGGTAGAAAGGGAGGTAGGCAAATATAACTAACCCCGTCCTACCTAGGGTGTCCGCACCCGCGTGGTCTCCTGGATCCAGCACCCCACCGTATAGGACTGCCCCTCTGAGATGCCGCGCTGAAAAATGTCCGACTTCGAGGGCATGTACTGGGTATAGCGGCCGATGAGCTGATTGGCCTTGCCCGCCACGCTGCCATCTACCGACTTGGCACGCTGCCACATATCGATGGCCGGCCAGGTCACCACCTGGGAGTCGAACCCGGTCCCGGGGCCACACAGCGGACCGCTACTGGCGTAGAGCGTACCGATGAGCATGTAGGGCTCGCCGGAATTCGGGTTGGCCGCGGCCGATTTACGGGCCATCGCGCGGGCCTGGGAGAAGTTACGCAGGTTGCTGTAGTACACCTTGGCCGCGGTGAGGTAGTAGCGCCCCTTCCGCTCCGGGTCGGTCGCCTCGTCGCCCGCCTGCTCGAAGAGTTTGACGGCTTCGCTGGAGTTACCGTTCTGCAGGGCATCGTAGGCTTGCCGCAGGATGTTTCCGCCCCCGCCGGAGCTGGGGTTGGCCGCGGCAATCTCCTGCCGCTTGGTTTCGTAGGCGGCCGCTACGGCCTGGAACTCCGGCCGGTCCTCGGCACAGTCCGCCCACTTCAGGCGACTGTAGGTGGTGGTGATCACGTCTACGTCGTCGGAGCTCTCCTGGAAGTCCGGGTAGTACTCCTCCACGTAGTAATCGCAGTCGTAAAAGCCCTTTACCGTCTCGAAATACTGTAGGCTGCTCGGTGCGTAAGCCTCAATGGTTTGCCAGGCCTGACACATTTCGCCCTCGCACTCGGCCAGTCCCTTGTCGAGGCGCGTCATCAGGGCGGTAGCCACCTCCTTGGCCTCTGCGTCGTCGATCTTATCGGCCTCGTGCATATCCACCACCAGGCGCGACATTGGGTTGACGATGAAGTACTGGAAATCCTCCGGACCGTCCATCTCGATACTCTCCTTGAAGAGCTCGTAGATCTCCTCGTCCGTCGCCGAGCCAGGGTAGGTATAGTAGCTGTCGAAGGCCTGTAGACCGGCCATATACCCATCGCTCGGGTAGCACTCCCGCGCCTGCTCGTAGAGCTGAATGATGGAGTCGCCGTACACCTCCTTCTTGTCCGGATTTTGCTGAATCAGGTAGTTGTAAAACGCTACGCCATCGGTGTACACTGTGGGGCGGCGGCCATCCGCGGCGGGGCTTTCGGCGTAGACCTGCCGCCAGACCTGCAGGGCCCGGTCCATCTCCTGGGCCTTGAGGGCGGCACGGTAGATGACGTAGTTGGTCTCGGCATCGTCTGGACTGCGCGCATCGCTGAATTTGCGGCAGCTACTCAGTTCCTCCCCCCCGGCGGCCGGTGTGGTGGTCGAGGTAGTGGGCGGGGACGCCGGTGCAGTCTCCGTAGCGGAGGGGCCGGCAGCTTTCGGGGTGCAGGCTACACTCAGGAGCGCGAGCAGCAGAATGGTGGCAAGGAGGGAAAAGATTCCTTTCATATCGGTTTTGCGGGTTGGTGCGACAATATAAGGATGCATTTCGGGCTCGTAGTGGTGCGTTTTCTTCTGCCACCCGCGCGGCACCCGCGGCCCCGCAAAACAAACTTTCCCGGCTCCCCCGCATTTGTCTAATTTCGCCCCACAATTGCATGCCCCATGACCAGCACGAACGTCCTCAAGAAGATTAATTTTAGCGCCGGACCGGCCATTCTACCCGCCTCGGTGCTGCAGCAGGCCTCGCAAGCCGTAGCCGATCTGGACGGTAGTGGCCTTTCGATCCTGGAGATCAGCCACCGCTCCGATGCCTTCGACAGCGTGCTCATCGAGACCGAAGCCCTGGTGCGCGAGCTGATGCAGGTGGGCGACGAGTACGGCGTACTTTTCCTCTCGGGTGGGGCCAGCACCCAGTTTTTCTATACGGCCATGAACCTGCTCAACCCCGACGAGACGGCCGGCTTCCTCGACACCGGTGCCTGGAGCGCTAAGGCCATCAAGGAGACGAAGCTATTCGGAAAGGTGAACGTGATTGCCAGCTCCAAGGACACGAACTACGACCACATCCCCACTGGCTATACCGTGCCCGAGGGCCTGAAGTATGTGCACGTAACCAGCAACAATACCATTTTCGGTACGCAGTTCCGGGAGTGGCCCGAGACCTCCGCGCCGCTGGTGGCCGATATGTCGTCCGACATCCTCAGCCGCGAGATCCCCCTGGAGCGCTTCGGACTGATCTACGCCGGGGCCCAGAAGAATCTCGGCCCGGCCGGCGTCACCCTCGTGATCGTGCGCAAGGACCTGCTCGGCACCGTCCAGCGAGACCTACCCAGTATGCTCGACTACCGGGTACACATTGCCGGTGGCAGCACCTTCAACACCCCGCCGGTTTACCCCATCTACGTGACCATGCTTACCCTGCGCTGGGTGAAGGAGCAGGGTGGGGTAGCGGCCATGCAGCAACACAACGAGCGCAAGGCCAAGCTGCTCTACGACGAGATCGATCGCAACCCGAAATTCCGCGGCACGGTAGCCAATGAGTACAGCCGTAGTATGATGAACGTCACCTTCGAGTGTACGAATGAGGCTGACACCCAGGCGTTTCAAGAGGCGGCCGAGGCGGCGGGCCTGGATGGGATCACGGGGCACCGGAGCGTGGGGGGCTTCCGGGCTAGTATTTACAACAGTATGCCGTACGAGGGGGTGGAGGCTTTAGTGAAGGTGATGCGGGAGTTCTGAGTGCGCAGCTCCGCTGGTGTATAGGGTTCAAACCACAGAGAACACAGAGAGACGCAGAGGTTGCCGTCACGCATGTGCCAAAGGCACAAACTCTGTGTTCTCTGCGTCCTCCGTGGTTGAATTTCAGCGCCGCTAGGCGCACCCACGTCTAGGTTTGCTAAATCTCCGTAAAACACTTATATTCGCGGTCGCTATGCCACCCAAGAAATTTAAACTACTCTCCGTTTTTGCGGTACTCCTCTTCCTGAGCGCCAGTTGCTCCGGCTTTTTGGTCGGCCGCACGGTGCGCCTGCACGAGGAGGGTAAGTTCGAGCAGCTCCAGGAAGTGAGTAAGCCCATTATTGATGCGGGCGCTATCCTTCACCGGGGGGTGGAGGTGGTTAAGCGGGTGGTGCTGAGGTGATTTACCATTTACGGATGTACCAATTACCATGTACCATTTGTGGGGCAGCTCCCTGCGGTCGTGGGTAGTACTTTGGCGCCGTTTGCCGCCTAGACGAGCGAAGCGAGCAGAGCCTACAAATCGTAAATCGTACGTCGTAAATGGTAAATCGTAAATTTCTGGGGCTCCTCTGCGACCTAGACGGCACCCTAGCTGACTCCGAGCCGCTGCACTGTCAGGCCTGGCTCGATACCCTCTCTGAAGAGTTCGGTATTCATTACGACGCACACTGGTTCGAGCAGTGGATCGGTACCAGCGATAAGGTGCTGGCCCGGCACGAGGTAGAAGTGGATGGCTTGCCCATCACGGTGGAGGAGCTGATTGCAAAAAAGCAGAAGCGGTACCACGATGCGGTGGCTACGGACGGGAGGACGTTTACCGGCGTAGACGAGGCGCTGGGTAGGGTAGTGGCGGCGGGCTTTCCGCTGGCGATTGCGACGAATAGCGGGCGCAAGGACGCGGACGTCATGATTGCGGCGGCTCGCCTGGAGCGCTTTACGCCTATCAGCGTGACGGCCTCCGATGTGGAGCACATGAAACCAGCCCCGGATATTTACCTTCTGGCCGCCGAACGGCTAGGCCTGCCGGCCGATCAGTGCATTGCTATTGAGGATAGTGGCCCCGGCGGCGAGGCGGCCCGCGCGGCAGGCTGCTACCTAATCGGACTGACAGACAAGGTGAAGGGGGCCGACGAGCGCATGGATGACAACGCCGGGGCCATCCTTAGAGCCCTCGAGTTGCTGGAGCGTGTACCTGCTCCGCGCGGCTGACGCAAACTTAGTCTAGACGTAACAATAAGTTAACGCACTTCGTACCTGGAGTTCACGGTGCTGGTGGACCTTTGCGGCGGATTAACGCTCAAAGAACCAATACAGCTCCTATGAAACAAAGAATTACCCTTACCCTTGCTGCGCTGCTGCTTTCGGTGGTGGTGTTTGCGCAGGAAACTATTATTGTCGAAGACGGCGATCTGCAGGGCGGTCAGGATTACACCTGGTCTGCCGACAATGTGTACATACTAAATGGACTCATCTTCCTTGAGGAAGGAGGAACATTGACCATCGAGCCAGGAACCGTCATTCAGGGACGAAACGAAGATGCCGTAACTACGGGCGACAACACTTCGGCGCTCATCATTACGCGGGGCGCGCAAATCTTCGCGAGCGGTGAGGCGGACAATCCGATCATCTTCACCGCGGAAGGGGACGATATGGATGATCCAAGCGATCTGACCAGTACTGATCGTGGAGAATGGGGTGGCCTCATCATTCTTGGCAATGCAACCATTGCTCGTCCTGATGGCGAAGATGGCATCGAGGGCATTGATGCCGACGAGGAACGTGCCCGCTTTGGAGGTGACGACGATGAGGATAATAGTGGCGTAATCCGCTACGTATCCATTCGCCACGGTGGTGCGCAGTTAAGCACGGACAATGAAATTAATGGCCTTACGCTTGGTGGCGTTGGCTCCGGTACCACTATTGAGTACGTCGAAATTTTCGCCAACCTCGATGACGGCATCGAGTGGTTTGGTGGTACGGTCAGCGTAAAGTATGCCTCGGTTGCTTTCTGTGGCGACGATGGGATGGACTACGACTTTGGCTGGCGTGGTAATGGACAGTTCTGGTTTGTACTACAGGGCCCCGGGGATGGTACCGGCCGGTCCGGGGAGCACGACGGAGCCAATCCCGACGGGCAATCACCCTTTAGCCAGCCTACGATCTACAACGCTACCTACGTAGGTATCGGTGAAGAGGGTACTGCCACGGGAGGTGACGCTAATCGGGCCTTACCGCTATCCGTACTCTTTCGCGATAATGCCGGTGGGTTTTACTACAATTCCATTTTCACCGGTTTCAACGGAGCTGCTATCGCGGTAGAGGATCGGACCGATTCAGATGAAGATTCTTACGCTCGGTTTCAAGCGGGTGATCTTGACTTCGTCGACAACATGTTCGAAGATTTTGCCGGCGTCGCCGAATCAGATCAAATTTTTTTGGCAGTAGATCAGGACGAGGTTATTCTTCCTGCTTCAACGACAATCTTCGCCGCCGCTGTTCTTGAGGACAACGAGGTTGGTACAACTGGGATCGCTGGACTGAGTCGCATGCCCGATGGTGGGTTAGACCCCCGGATTAATGCTGATGGCGAAGCACTCAGCGGCGGTGAGCCCAACGGCGACGATGACTTTTTTTCCGTCGTTTCCTACCGGGGTGCTTTCGGTAACCGAGTGAATTGGTTGCAGGGTTGGACTGCCCTGAGTGATTACGGTTACCTGGGTGACCTCGTCGATGAGGTAGAAATCGGCGAATGTGTTACTATCACGGACGACGACCTGCAGGGCGGTCAGGATTACACCTGGGAAGCCGACAGCTGCTACACGCTCGATGGTCTGGTGTTCCTCGAAGCGGATGGAACGCTTACGATAGAAGCCGGCACTAAGATTTATGGTCTGAACGGAGATTTGACTACTACAGGAGATAACACTTCTGCACTCATTATTACCCGTGACGCGCAAATCTTCGCTGAGGGCACAGCTGATAGTCCCATTATTTTCACCGCATCTGGCGATGATACGGAGGATGCGGACGACTTTGATGAGAACGATCGCGGTGAATGGGGAGGACTTATCATTCTCGGTAATGCTACCATCGCCCGCCCCGACGGGGAGGATGGCATTGAAGGGATTGATGCCGACGAGGAGCGTGCACGCTTTGGCGGCGATGATGACGAGGACAACAGTGGTACGCTTCGCTATGTGTCTATTCGGCACGGTGGTGCACAGCTGAGCACAGATAATGAGATCAATGGCCTGACGCTTGGTGGTGTCGGTTCCGGCACGACGATGGACTACATCGAAGTGTTTGCTAACCTAGACGATGGAATCGAATGGTTCGGTGGCACCGTCCGCATTGACCACGCTGCAGTATCCTACTGTGGTGATGATGGTATGGACTACGACTTCGGCTGGCGCGGTGGTGGGCAGTACTGGTTCGTACTCCAAGGTCCAGGCAATTCTACCGGTCGCTCCGGTGAGCATGATGGAGCAAGCCCTGACAACCAGGAGCCTTTCAGTAATCCGACTATCTACAACGCTACCTATATTGGCATTGGAGAAAACGGCATGGCTACTGGGGGTGATGCAAACCGATCGCTTCCCCTCTCGGTAATCTTTCGCGACAACGCCGGCGGACACTACAACAACTCTATCTTTACCGACTTTAATGGTGCCGCTATCGGTATCGAAGACCGCACGGATACCGATGTGGATTCGTACACCAACTTCCTCAACGGTGATCTGAGCGTTTGCAACAGTATTTTCTTTGGTTTCGGTGCCGGCGAGAAGCCTGAGGACATTTTTCTAGCCGTCGATCAGGATGAAAACGTTGTTGAGGCTTCCACTACCGAGGTAGCGGCTGGGTTCATGGAATGCGGTAACCGGATCATCGATCCGGCCCTGAACAGCATTTCGGATCGTGATGCTAACGGCTTCATCGACCCCCGGCCCTTCGCCTTCGACTCTACCGCCACCCAGGGTGCCCCCGAAGCAGGGGAAGACTTCGAATCCGTAGCCTACTACGGCGCCTTCGCTCCCGGTTCCACCAGCGACAATGACCGCACCTGGCTATCGGGTTGGACGGAGCTTTCTACTTCGGGACTGATTGTGGACTTTACTAACAGCATTGGTACCCAGCAGGTCGCTGGTTATCTACTCGACGCTCCCTCCCCGAATCCTTCTTCCCAGTTGGTGACTGTAGGGTTTGAACTGCCTCGTGGCGGTAAGGTTACGCTCACGGTGATGGACTTCGTAGGTCGTCCTCTTGCAGTAAGCACCCGGCAGTACAGTGTGGGTCAGCAGCAAGAAACGATTAAGGTTGCTAACCTGCCCAACGGAACTTACCTCATCGTACTGGACACCGAGGGTGGGCGCTTACTTCAGAAAATGGTAGTCGCTCACTAACCGATGCCTACCTGCTATTCGACTATAATCTTCCATGGGATGGTCGGAGATTCGTCTTCCGACCATCCCTACATCTAGTGCACAATTAAACATAGTTTTCCCATGCTTAATCGCATCACGGCGATCCTAGCCCTCTTGCTGGTTTCCGCCCCCTCCTTAATGGCGCAGAAAGGCGCTATATCCGGTACGGTATACGACGAAGATGGTTTTCCAATGCTCGGAGCCAACGTAGTTATTGAAGGTACTACTGAGGGAGCCCAAACCGACTTCATTGAAGGTAAATATCAATTTCAGACCGCTCCGGGCACCTATACGCTCGTTGCCTCCTACGTGGGCTACGAAAATCAAACTATTGAAGGAGTAACCGTAGCGGCTAACGAAACGACCCTACTCGACATCACCTTCGCGGAGGATACCGGAGTTGAGTTAGATGTAGATGTAACCGTAACAGCGCAGGCGCTAGAACGGGGCGAAGTTGCGGTCATGAAACTGCGGCAAAACAGCGATAAAGTGCAGGACGTGATTTCCAGTCAGGAAATCCAGCGTCTTGGAGCGGGAACCGCCGCTGCCGCTCTTACGAAAGTGACAGGAACTACTGTGGTCGATGGTAAATACGTGTATGTGCGCGGCCTAGGAGACCGCTACAGCGCCACCACCCTGAACGGACTACGGATTCCTAGCATCGATCCTTACCGCAACTCCGCGCAGTTAGATCTGATCCCTACAAACGTGCTGGACAATATTGTAGCCAGCAAAACTTTTACTCCTGATTTACCCGGAGACTTCACCGGCGGTAGTGTCAACATTAAAATCAAAGCATTACCGGAACGGTTTACCTGGGGGCTAAGTGCTTCGGCTAGTTATAATCCACAGGGAAACTTCCGCGATGACTTTCTCTCCTTCGACGGCGGAGACCTGGCCGGACTAGGATATAATGATGGAACGCTGGATGGACCGGCAATCCTCAACGATCCTCGGCTTGCAGACCTTGGAGTGTTGGCAAGTAATGCCGACCGTCGGGCACGCACAGATGAGGAACTCGCGGGCCTAGTGGAGGACGTAGCTAATAATTTTGGTAACGCCTTCAATGTGGACCGCATCAACACCGGGCCGGACTATAGTTTTAGCGGCAACATCGGTAACCAGTTTACCCTGGGTACTATGCCTCTAGGCGTCTTTGCATCTCTAAACTATAGCCGTAGTTTCGAGCAGTACCAAAATGGTACCCGCGGCAACTATGTCAATCCCGGGGGGGGAGCCGACGGCCTACAGGAGATTTTCGATCTCAACGATAATAAGAGCGTGGAAAGCGGGCAGTTGGGAGGCATGTTTGCCCTCACGCTGCGCCCTTCCGCTTCCAATAATCTGACTTTCTATACAATCTACAGTCATCAGGGATTCCTGGAAGGTCGTATCTTACAGGGCAGCAACGAAAGTAAAGGAGCGGGAGGTACGGAAGATAATTTCTACCGTTCCCAAGCTAGCACCTTTCTTGAGCGGGAGCTGATCAACTACGTCGTGCAGGGTGACCATACGCTCACCGGACTCGGTAACACGAAAATTGAATGGACCGCAAACTACGTGAACAGTGCGCAAAACGAGCCCGACCTTCGCTTTGCCGAATACATTCAGCAGGATGATAACTTCATCATCGATCCCAGTCAATTCAGCCGGCCCAGCAGGTACTTTCGCGATCTAGCCGACGACACGTACCAGGGTAATTTAGACGTCACCATCCCTGTGCTACAATCCCGTAGTCGGGGCAACGCAATCAAGTTTGGAGGAAGTTATTCCACCAAATCGCGTGACTTTAATGAGCGTATATACGCCTACGAGAATGACCGTGGCACTTCATTTAGCCAGGCCGGGGGAGACTTTGACGTTTTCTATGGCCCCGATAATTTAGGTGTCATCGAGCAAACTACCAGTCGCAATACCATTGGGGTGTACATTTTTGATAACAGTAACCCCGCTAATAGTTACACTGGAAATTACGACGTAGCCGCCGCCTACAGTATGTTCACCTATGAGGTAAGTCCAAAACTGAAAGCCATTGTAGGCTTGCGAGCAGAATCGACCAATATCCTGGTGGAAAGCTCGATTGTTGATATTCAACGCGACCGAGAAAATCCCGATCAACGCGTTATTGACGACAACACTGCCAACATCGATACCCTCAACTTCATGCCCGCGGTGAACCTGGTCTACAAAATCGGTGAAAACAGTAACCTTCGGGGTAGCTTCACCCAAACTGTGGCTCGGCCAAATATGCGGGAAGTCGCACCCTTCGGAGCTTTCGGCTTTTTGGGTGAACCTCCTATCTTCGGTAATCCCGATTTAGTTCTAACTAGTATAGATAACTATGATCTGCGATACGAGATATTTCCAAATGCAGGAGAGGTCATTGCATTCAGCGCCTTTTACAAATCTTTCCGCGATCCCATCGTACAGACCTTCCGCCTCAGTGGCGAGCAGCAGTTTACGTGGACAAACTCCGAAAGCGCCAACCTTTACGGAATTGAGATGGAATTTCGGAAATCGTTAGGGTTTATCACCTCCGCACTCGCTAACTTTACCATCAGTACTAACCTCGCACTCATCGAGTCAGAACAAGAGGTAGACGCGGACGAGGTACGGATCGCCCGAACCGTAGACCCCGAGTTCAGCGCCACCCGCCCCTTCAACGGGCAATCAAACTATGTCATCAACGCCAACCTCGGTTACAATGATGTGGACCGCGGCTGGGATGCCATTATCGCCTATAACTACTTCGACGATCGTCTCCAGAGTATAGGCGCTGTTGGTAGTCCCGACGTATTCGAACGCGGGCGTGCGCAGTTGGACCTGTCCATCTCTAAGCAGATTAATAATTTCAAACTTAGCCTGCGGGCTCGCAACCTGCTGAATCCTGCCTACGAAGCCTACTCCGACTTCGATCGCACCTACATTTTCCAGAGCTACGAGCGCGGCCGAGAAATCAGCTTCGGCATCAGCTACGGCATGTAAGCTCACTCCCCAAGACGCACTAGATTACAATTTGTAGTCCCATTTTCACGCCTCCCGTACCTGTACGGGGGGCGTTTTTATTGCTGGACTACCCTCGTGTCTGTTGTGCCTCCAGCCGCTCGGTGCCCGCTATCCGATCATGTAACAGCCGGTGCCCATCACTAAACAACGCGTACAACAGTAGCCATGGCAAGACAAATAATGTCACTGCTTTGACCACTGAGCGCAGTACCCGCACGTCGTAAGTGGGTAGCTGCCCGGTCGCCTGGTTGAGCACGCGGCCACGGATGCGAATCAGGGCCGAATGGTAATCAACAATCGTCCAGTACACGCTGGTGAATACCACCGTCCAGAGGCCAATGGCGGCGTAGTCTTCCAGCAGCAGAGCGAACCACTCGCCAGGGTAATAAACCATGGGGTCTTCACCCCGGAACAGGTATACCTGTACGCCCACTATGGCGAGCATGACGGCACAGTCGAGTAGGTAGAGGAAGTAGCGGCTGAAGATGCCCATGATGGATCGATGATTAGTGGAGGATAAAGGTGGCGGTCCACTCCCCACCGACCAAATCTATTCGACCAATGGGCGGTGAGGCTAGACGTAATGTACGCATATTAGTGTAATGCCCCGGTGTATCGTATGGCGTCACGAAATAACTAAGGTGTTGATTGTGAGTGCCTTACGATATTTTGGGGCGACGTTCTAACGTTCCGGCAAGCCGCTAACGGGTGTTTGACTGTCCTTTTTCCCCCGCCCGCCGCACCAGAACTTTGCCTTCGTCAAAACGCACCACCTATGTCTACTTTATTCTTCCTACGTAAGCGTCATCTCTTCGTTTTTCTGTTACTGAGCTTCACCCTGGGCATCATCGCCGGATACGTATAGCCGCACGCCGTAACTTCGGGCGGGGTCGCAGGTGCCACCCCGGTAAAACTGACCGGTATGCGTATATCGCTGTTGTTAATGCTTTCGCTGATGGGTAGTCTGCTACTAGGGCAGGAGCTCGGCTTATTCACGACGGCTACCGATGTGGGTAGCGTGAGCCGACCGGGGACTACCCGCTACGATAGCCTCGAACAGGTGTACACCCTGCAGGGTGGGGGAGGGAACGTCTGGTTTGATCGCGACTCCTTCCACTATGCGTACCGGGAGCAGGTGGGGGATGTGATCCTGCGGGCGCGCGCCCGCTTCGTGAGCCCCGGAGGACACCCCCACCGTAAACTCGGATGGATGGTGCGGGCGAGTACCGATTCCGACGCGGCTATGCTAGTGGCTACGGTACACGCCGATGGGCTTACCTCCCTACAGTACCGCCGCCAAACCGGCGGAGATATTGAGGAGCTACGGGCCGAACTGGATAGTGCGGCCGTTATCCAGTTAGAGCGCCGCCAAGACACCTTCATCATGCGCGTGGCGCGTGATGGGGAGCTGTTCGAGACGGTGACCCTGCCCGGAATGGAGCTGCCCGATACGGCGCTCGTCGGACTCTTCGTGTGTGCCCACGACGATGCGGCACTGGAGACGGCTGACTTCGACAACGTGCGGATCGTGGTGCCGCCCCCGGCTGATTTTCAGACCTATCGTGACTATCTGGGTAGTCATATCGAAGTGATGAATGTGGGGAGCGGGCGGCGTAAGATCATTCATTCCGGACCCAATTCGCTACAGGCCCCCAATTGGACCCCGAACGACCAAACGCTGATCTACAACAGTGAGGGATTACTGTACCGCATTGCCCCCGACGGCGGCACCCCCGAAGAGCTACCCACCGGCACGGTGCGCGCGAATAACAATGACCACGTACTGTCCTTCGACGGCGAGATGCTGGGTATCAGCAGTTCGAGCGGTGCGGAGGGAGAGGGCTCACTGGTCTACACGGTACCCGTGAGTGGCGGTGAGCCAAAACGCATCACGCAGCAGGGGCCGAGCTACCTGCACGGCTGGTCGCCCGACGGGCAGTGGCTGACCTATACGGCTGAGCGCGGCGGGCAATTTGATATTTACAAGATACGTAGCGACGGCAGCGGGGAGGAGGTACAACTCACTGACCAGTCCACCCTCGACGATGGCTCGGAGTACAGCCCCGACGGCGAGTACATCTACTTCAATAGTGCCCGCACCGGCTCGATGGAGTTGTGGCGTATGCGCCCGGATGGGAGCGAGCAGGAGCAGCTTACGGACGATGCGTTGCAGAACTGGTTCGCGCACGTGTCGCCGGACGGTCAGTCGCTAATCTTCATTTCCTACGAGCCAGAGGTGCCTGCCGGCGATCATCCCTTCTATAAGCAGGTGTACCTGCGGACCATGCCGATTGGTGGGGGTACACCACGGGTGGTCGCCTACGTGTTTGGCGGGCAGGGGACGATGAACGTGCCGAGTTGGTCGCCCGACGGAAAACATGTAGCTTTCGTGAGCAATAGTGGTGGGATCAACTAGGCGTTGGACGCTTTAAAGCGTCCAACGCCTTAGCGTCCACCGCCTTACCTTGTGCTAGTGAGCCTCACCCACCACACCCTCGACGTCGTCATGATCGGCCGCTCGATCCTGAGCAGCTCCCGCAACCCCGTAGCCGAGCTATACCGGGGGCTGATCAACGAGCTGGCCCACCGGGGGCACCGTACAACCTATCTGGAACCCTATGACTTCGGCGGCATCGCCCACCGCGATATGCTGCGCTCGCCCTACTGCGAGGTATGGACCTATGGCGACGTGGATACCTTACTGGAGGAATACCTGCCGGCCATCCAGTCGGCCGATCTGGTGCTGCTGGGTAGCGATGTACCCGAGACCGATCGCATCGCCCAGTGGATCTGTAACGAGGCGCGCGGCATCACGATCTACTACGACACCGACCTGGCACGGACGGCCCGGGTGCTGGCCTCCGGGGAAGACTGCGGCAATTGCTTGAGCCGCGATTCGGTAGGTAGTTTTCACCTTTATTTATCTACAACCGGCGGGCCGGCCCTGGAGCAACTGGCCCGCATTCACGGTATGCCCTGCGCCCGGCCGCTTTACGAAAGCATCGATCCCTTCGCGTTCTACCGCATGGACATCGACAAGAGCTACGATCTGGGTTTCATGGGTAATTTTAAGACGGAGCGCTACGACCTTATCGAGGCACTGCTCCTGGCTCCGGCCCGTACTACCCCCAACCGCCAATTCGTATTGGCCGGCGACAACTACCCCGACAGCCAGGCCTGGCCGCAGAACGTGACCTACTTAGAGCATTTGCCGCACACCAACCACGTGGACTTTTACAACCGCCAGGCCTGTAGTCTCGTGCTTGGGCGCAATGACCGCCGGACACTCGGCCACACCCCCTCCCGTCAGCTGCTGGCCGCGGCCGCCTGCGGGGTACCGGTCCTGACCGCGGAGTGGGATGGCATCGGGGAGTTTTTCGAAGATCGGCGCGAACTCTACTGCGTAGCCAGCCAGCAGGACGTGCTCGACATCCTTTATGGTACCGACGAGACTACGCGGCGGCGGGTCGGCAGTTTCGCTCGGGCGCGGGTATTAGCAGACCACACCACCTCCCACCGCGCCGAGCAACTACTTAGCTACTGGCAGGAGGTAGCCGACTGATCGACAGCCATCAGATTTTCTCGCGCAGTCGCAGCAGGTAGCGCCGCTTGAGGTAGTAGTTCTTAAGCAGTTCGAGTTGAGCTGGAGTAGCGGTGGCATCATCGTAGGTATCGTATACCTCGGCGACCTCCTGGCGTAGGTCGGCTTCCAACTGATCGATCAGCCCCGTTACCTTCAATCGCGTCATGGGGTCGTCCTCAAATTCCAGCTCCATCAGCGCCTCGTTCACCTCCATGATCTCCATCAGAAAGTCCTGGGGCACCTGGTTGGTACCCTCCGCACCGAGTACCCCCTTCAGTTCCAGTAGGTGCCTCAGGCGTAGGTCCTCGTCGGCCAGCACCTTATACCCCTGGTTATTCTCGGTACTTTTTTCCAGCACCTTCTGTTGCGTGGTGGCGTCCTCCAGGGTATGGAAGTCGGGGTGGTAGCGTTTACTGTTGGCGTAGAAGGTCTTCTTCAGGGCGGCCTCGTCGATGGTAGGGGCGGGGGGGAGGTGGAAGAGGTGGAAGTAGTTGGTCAAGGGGTTAGGGGGTTAAGGAGTCAAGGGGTTAAGGAGTCAAGGTTGGGGATGCTCGCTTCGCTCGTCTGGGTAGTATGTTATTTATGGCGCAAAGCGCGACCGGAGGTTGCTTTGTACTGCCTGCCCTTAACCCCTTAACTCCCTAATTCCCTAACTCCTTGTTACCCATTGATCCACCGCCAGATATCCAGCCCATTCGCCAGCACCACTAGCCCCAGTACGATCACGAAACCGACCATCGTGGCCCGCTCCATGAACTTATCACTGGGCTTGCGGCCGCTGACGACCTCGTAGAGCAGGAACATAACGTGGCCGCCGTCGAGGGCGGGGATGGGCAGGAGGTTCATAAAGGCGAGGATGAGGGAGAGCGAGGCGGTCATGTACCAGAAGCGCTCCCAGACCCAGGTCTTACCGAACATGCCACCGATACTGGCAAAGCCGCCGAGGCTCTCGGTGACCTTGATCTTGCCGGCAAACATCTGCCCGAAGGCCTTGAATTGATCGCCCAGGAAGTTGATGCCCTGGTCGATACCGGCGGGGATGGCCTCGGCCAGGGTGTACTCCTGACGCTCGGTGTCGTAGAAATAGTCAGGAGGAGCTACGGCAACGCCCATGGTGCCCTCATCGGTGAGGGTAAGGTCCACCTGGCGGACGTGCTCGCTTTCCTTTGCCTTGACGCCGAGGCGGACGGCTTGTCCCTTTTTACTCTGCAACTGCTCAGTGACTTGGTCGAAGTACGGTGTGGACACCCCGTCAACGCTAACAATCTGGTCTTCAAACTCCAGGCCCGCCTCCTCGGCGGGGGTGTCTTCGCCGACGCGGGCTACGACCAGTGGTACGCGGGGCACGAAGAGGCGGGAATTCTTGTTCTCGTAGCGAGTGAGTAGATCGACCCACTTTGGGTCTACGTCGACAGTAGTTTCCGTGTCATTACGCTCCACTTCGATAGTGCGGGCGTTGTTGATGGCGATCTCGCGCAGTACGATGCGGTCGTTGAAACGCTCAAAGGGCACGTTGCCGACGCGCAGGATTTTATCCCCATTCTGTAGCCCGATCTCCTGGCCGAGGCTATCTACGGCAATGCCGGCCGTGATATTTTCCGCTGGAAAATACTCCTCGCCGTAACCAAAGAGCACGAGCCCGTAGATCAAAAAGCCGAGGATAAAGTTCACCGTCACCCCGCCAAGCATGATGATGAGTCGCTGCCAGGCTGGCTTAGAGCGGAACTCCCAGGGCTGGGGCTCCTGCTCCATCTGTTCCTTATCGAAGCTCTCGTCGATCATCCCGCTGATCTTGACGTAGCCCCCCAGCGGCAGCCAGCCGATGCCGTACTCGGTCTCACCGATCTGCTTTTTAAATAGACTAAAGCCGGGGTCGAAGAAGAGGTAGAATTTCTCCACCCGGGTGCCGAACAGTCGGGCGGGAAGGAAGTGACCGAATTCATGCAGCACGATGAGGATCGAAAGACTCAGAACGAGCTGCCCAACGGTAATTAAAGTATCCATGCGGTAAAGTTAGCCGCCCCGGGATTGGCATACCGGGGTGCTAAAGTAACCGCCCGGGTTTGGGATGGTTGAGCGTAATCAGTTCCCCTTTCTCGCCGCTGTGGTGAACGCCCCACCCAGATAATTTTACATTTGCAGCTACGTGTCGACATATCCACCCCCCGGATCACGTTACCCACCCGCTAAACACCGCTTGATGCTATCCGACGCTTTTCCTCTTCTTCTGCAGGCGCAGGGCACCGCCGGCCTGGATTCGCTCTCCGCCGCCCCCGTAGCCAATGAAAGTCTGCTCGACGTCCTACTGGAATCCGGCACCCTGACCATGATCATTGTCGGCATTCTGCTCGTCCTGTTCGTGATCGCCGTGTACATCTTTAGCGAGCGCTACATCACCATCAAGGCCGCTGGCTCCGACGACGAGGGCTTCATGGAGCGCATCCGCCGCGAAATCTCTACCGGCAATATGGCCAACGCCCGCGCCCTGTGCACCACTACCGATAGTCCCGTGGCCCGCATGGTGGACAAAGGTCTACAGCGTATTGGACGGCCGCTACGCGACATCGATGCGGCTGTGGAAAATGTTGGCAACCTGGAGGTCTTCCGCCTGGAAAAGGGACTAAGTACCCTGGCCAGCATCGCCGGTGCCGCCCCAATGATCGGCTTTTTCGGCACCGTGACCGGCATGATCAATGCTTTTTACGAGATGTCGAACGCCCAGAACATTACTCCCGACGTGCTGGCCGGTGGCATTTACTCGGCTCTGCTTACTACGGCAGCCGGGCTGTTCATCGGTATTCTGGCCTTCGTAGGCTATAACCTGCTGGTCGCTCAGGTAGAGCGCGTCGTCTACAAAATGGAACGCTCTACCACTGAATTTATGGATCTACTCCAGGAGCCTGGCTAAACCGCAAAATCCCAGACACATGGGCCTTAAACGATCGAATCGAGCGAACGCGCAGTTCAATATGTCGTCGCTGACGGACATCATCTTCCTGCTGCTCATCTTCTTTATGCTCACGTCCAACTTCGTGCAGATTCGGCCCTTTGACCTGCCGCAGTCGGACAGCCAGACCGTAGCGCCCACGAATATCGTCGTCGAACTAGAGGAATCGGGCGCGCTGCGCGTCAACAACATCGAAGTCTCCGAAGCCTCCGTGCTGGCCGCCCTCGGCGATGCCCTGGAGCAGACCAACAACCAGGCGGATGCCACCGTCACCATCGTAGCCGAGACCGGCGTGCCCTTCAGCCGCATCACCCCCATCATGAATCTAGCCGCCCAGCGCCGGGCCCGGGCCATCATCGCCACCCAGCCCCGGCAGGGATAACTCAGCTCCTCATGGCCCTTCAGAAACGCTCCAAGGTCAGTGCCGAATTCAATATGTCGTCGCTGACGGATATCATCTTCCTGCTGCTGATCTTCTTCATGCTTACCTCCACCGTCGTAGCTCCCAATGCACTGAACCTGAAACTTCCCGGCCGCGCCGACACTCCCGCCAGTCCGGATACTCGGCGGCTCGATGAAGTCCGTATCGACAACGAGGGGAGCTTGTTTTTCAACAACCGCCGCATCAGCACCGTGGAGCTGGAGGGGCAGCTACGGGGCCGGGCGGGCACGGGTTACAGCATGCTTATTGCCCCGGACCGAGAGGCTCCGGTGGAGGGCGTGGTAACGGTGATGGACCTAGCCATGCGGCTGGACATCAACGGCGTGCTGGCCGCCGAGGAATAGGGAAGCTACTTTGATCCGCCGTTTGAGGGTGATCGAGCCTGGAATACACGGGCCGTACTCGCTATTGCCCCACCACGGTCCGGTCAGTACCAGCTCCCCCTTGCGGTAGTCAACCCGTAGGTCATACTCCTTCATGCACCAGGAGATAGCTAGCCCCGCTTTGTTGTTGCGCAAAATTTCCGTTTCGGTGATGCGCCAACTACCGGCGGGAGTTTGGTAGCCGCTCAGTTTCATCTCCGCCTGTAGCTCCCCTAATTTAACGAAGGCCGTGCCCTTTACCGCCAGTCCGATTTGTTCCAGGTCGAAGTAGAGCTCGAACTTATCGGCGAAGCCCCCCTCATTCTGCAGGAGTAACCCGCTCCAGGTACCGGAAAGATCCTCCTTAACTTGCGCGGACGCGGGTGCCGTACACCAGAAGATTGCAAAGGAGAGAATTAAGTACCGCATGCGGAGAATTACGCAGTAAAGGTAATGCCAAAACGCCCCCCAGCCGGTGGCTGAGGGGCGTTTTAGCAAATCGGTAAGCTCTAGCGGAGCAGTAGCCTAGTTGCGGTCTTCCTCCATCATGCCCTCGGGGGCAGCGTCTTCGGTAGCATCACCCATACCGGTCAGGAACTCGACGCGGCGGTTGACCCGACTGCGGTCTAGAGGTACGATTGCCTCTTCTTCTCCGCGGTACTGGAGAATGAAGCGTTCGCGTTCGATGCCGCCGTTTTCCACCAGGTGGTCGATGACGTTACGGGCGCGCTGGTAGCTGAGGCGCTGATTGATCTGAGCATTACCGGTACGGTCGGTGTAGCCGCGTACGATGAGCGTCATACCGGGATTGGCAGTCATCACCCGCGAGATACTGGCCAGTTGGCCGTAGTCCTCGTACTTGATGTCCGAAGAGTTCAGGTTAAAGTAGATCATCGGCAGGTAGATGGCGCCACCGGCGGTGTTGATGCGCGTGGTGTTGTTACCCATATTGCCCTCGGCGATGGCCCGGGCAATGCTGGTGTCGATCAGTGCCTGAATTTCGTTTTGGGTTAGGGGCGCATCGATGCGCTTGGTGACTACGCCATCGGCATCGACTACCTCGCCCTCCCGGGGGGGGAAGAAGGGTTCTAGGTCGCGGAAATCCGGTACGCCATCCTTGTCGCTATCCAGGGTACGCCCACGGCTGTCGACGGGCACGCCGGCGGGGGTGTCGTTCTCCTGGTCTACGCTGTTGACGATACCATCACCGTCGGAGTCGAGGGTAGCATCGTCGACCCGGCGATTGAGAATGGCGATATCGTCCTTGATGGGCGTCAGGGCATTGACCCAGTAGCGGGGCTCGCTGCGCTTGCTTATATCGCCCAGATTGATGTTAAGGGAAATACCGGCTACGTTCTGCACGTCGCGGAAATCACTACTACTGTTGCGGGGGTCATAGCCGTCGACCAGATCGGCACGGTTGCCCAGCGGTACCAGGGCCTGGTACTCAATACCGATATTGACACGGGGACTTAGGCGGCGGTTGACGGCGAACCCGAACGCAGCGTGCGTTTGAAATTCCAGGTCGACCTCCCCGTTGCGACCCTCTACGAAGGGTTGGTTCGTGCCGTTACAGTTGGTGAATCCACGCACCTCGTCCGTGCACTGAAATTCGCTCTGGAAGTAGTTGAATCCAGCACCGGCCATGAGCAGCACGTTCCAATCGCGGATGTCGCCCTTATACTTAAAGTTGTTGAGCGTGACGACCCCGTAGGCCGTTCCGCTGTACCAGTCGGTATCGTGGCGGCGGTTGCCGTCGGTGAGGTCGCCGGCTTCATTATCTCCCTTGGAGCGTGCGTAAAGCGCGTCCAAGCGTACGGAGAACAGGTGATCGAGGGACTTACGCAGGTGGATACCCGCACCGTAGCCTCCCTTGGCGGTGACATCGCCGGCAACGAAAGCGTAGTAGGGCGAGATACCGAATTCCAACATAGAGGGTTGGTTGCGGCGATCTACCGGGCCGTCCATTTCCATAGTAGTGGTACTATCGGTGGTCACGCTGGGTACCGGAGTACCCTGTGCGAGCAGGGGGAGGGTACCGCCCATAAGGCAAAGGCACAGAAGGGAAAGGGAGAATAAGCGCATATACTAATGATCTGATGGTGGGTTAAGTGGGTGGCCGAGTCGCCGGGAGCGCGCCACAACGGCAGGTGCAACGGAGACGACAAAGTGACCGGTGCTTGGCCCGAGACGGTTTATTTTTCATTGAAGCTCCAAATGTAGGGGTTGTTTACTAATCAAAGCAGTTTTTATAAGGCGGCCGGCCGTGCTACCTTTGGCCGCCGTACGTATGTATACTTCTTGGCTCAGTCCTTCCTCCGTATCTCCGGATTCCTTAGCGCTTCCCGCCCTAGGTACCTTCCTCCGCCCACAGGCCTCCCCGCACACCCAAATCGGCTTGATCGGTGCCCACGCACCCACTGCCGATGCGGTGCGCCGTCACTTATATGCCTTTAGTTGGGACCACGGGCCATTGGAAGTTGCTGACCTCGGTAACCTGCGCAAACGGACTACGGAGTTCACCATTCCCTTCCTGCGGGAGCTGCACGCCGCCGGTATTCTGCCCGTGCTGTTCGGTGGAGCAGGGGAGGCTACCGCCCGAGCGCAGTACCTCGCCTTTGGTAGTTTACACCGGCAGATTGGAATCTTCCAGCTCGACCAGCACATTCCCCTGAGCCCGGACCCGGGTAGCGATAAGCTGCTAGACGCGGCCGTTCACCGCCCCGAGCCGCCGCGCTACCACCTGGCACACGCAGGCTCCCAGCGCCACCTCATCGACTCTCGCCTAGACGAGTTGTTTTACCAGCGGAATTTCGAGCGGTACAGCCTCGGGGAGAGCCGGGCGAACGCGCCTGACCTGGAACCTTGTATCCGCGATGCCGATCTAGCCCTGGTCGATATCGGCTCGGTGTTGCACGCCGAAGCACCGGCGCAGGCTGGCTACCACCCCTCCGGACTGAGCCTTCAGCAAGCCGGTCAACTGTGCTACTATGCCGGTAACAGCGACCGCATGTCGTCCTTTGGGCTGTATGGACTGGAGGTGAGCGAGGAACTTACACCAGCCGGGGAGTTGACCGCGGCGGCCTGTGCCCAACTCCTGTGGTACTTCCTGCACGGCGTGAGCCAGCGCGCGGGGGATTTTCCTGTAGCTACCACCGGCATGGTCGAGTACATTGTAGACGCTAAGCTTCCCCAGCGGCTAACCTTCTGGCGTTCCAGCCGGAGCAATCGTTGGTGGATAGAGGTGCCCACGGACGACCCCCGCGGCGAGGAACGCAATCGACTAGTAGCCTGCAGCTACCAAGACTACCTACAGGCTAGCCAGGAGGGGAGGTTACCCGAGCGCATCGTACGTGCCTTTAGTCGGTACTGAATGGGTTGCACCCGCGGCCCCGCCCCCTTGCGTGTGTTAAAGTTTGGGTGCGTACGGCAATAAGCCGGGGGGGCAAATCGGTTCTATGGTCACTTGGGTCGAGGACCCGAGAATTTGTGTTGTTTTCGGCCCGCGGGCCGCCAGTAAGTATTTTACCTGGTCAATTAGTGCCAGTGTCTCTCAGAAAAAACCTTGGGTTCTGCGCCGGTACTGTGCCGGGCGACCCACTTGCCGCGACCTATCGGTGGCGGGATGCCCCCTGATGTGGCCCTGACCTAATTGAGCGAAAACACCTCCGTGTGATGTCTCGATTAAAGCTTTTTACGCTACTCATTTTTTCTACTTCCACCGTGTGGCTCTCCGCCCAGGCCCCGTGTGGGTCCGAGGAGCCCTTCCTGCTCCCGCCTACCAGCACCTTTTGTGCCGACAGCTTGGGCAACGTGACAATCAACTTCAAAATCTACAATAACGGGGATCCGGGAACGTACCGGGTTACTTTTCCCGATGGTAGCGATACGATCTATACCCAGGTAACCAATACGGCCTCGGTAGTTAAGAAATTCTTGTTTGACTGCGGGGCCCCTCCCGGAGATCCCATCCCCCCGAAGGCCGGTGCCCTGTTTTATGAATACCAGAGCGCCCTGGACATTACCCGGCTCGACTGTGTGGACGAGCGGGGCGATAACCAGCGGGGCTCGTACGATTTTCGGGTGGTGCCTAACCCGATTGTGGACATTAAGACCAGTGACCTAACCTGTATCGAGGAGCCCTTTACGGTAGACTTCGAGGGTAAGATGTGCAGCGAAAAGCTGGTGGAGACTTACCAGTGGTACATGGACGGGGTAAAGCTGGAAGGGGAAGTGACCAAGTTCCTGAAGGGGTTTGAGTTCGACGGGCCGGGCAAGCACGTCGCCAAGCTGGAGGTGTCGACCTTCAAGGGGTGCGACAAGTACATCTACGAAAAACCCTTTGAGATATTCCCTACCCCGGTCATCGACCTAAACTACACGTTGGATACGGCCATGCTCTGTGATCCGACCATTCAGATTTATACCAATAGCACCTACAAGTACGCCGACCGCTTCAGCTGGACGAGCACCTCGTCCGACGTAAGCTTCAGCGATCCCAGTGCGCCTAATCCGGTGATCAACATCAACAACAACCGGGCCGGCGTACGCACCATTATCGTCAATGTGGCGAATGCCTACTGCTCGGACGTGGCGGATACTATTCGAATCACCACGCTGCGGGGGCAGACCATCGAGGTGCAGGAAGAAATCGTCACCTGTACCGAGTACACCCTGAACCTGTGCGACAACCTACAGTACTTGCCGACGCCGGATAACATCGAATGGACGGCCGACAAGCCCGGAGTAGGATTCGACGACGTGACGGCCACCTGCCCCTCTATCACCTTCGAAACTCCGGGCGAGTACGTGCTCACCGCGACGGGAAGCGACGTGTGTGGAGAGGTGTTCGAGATTCCCATTAACGTACGCGTACGGGACGGCTCGGCTCTCGAAATCGATATTTCGGAGGTCGACACGGTCTGCGTGACCGAGGAGCCCATTGTACTGCTGGACTACATTGAGCCCAACTTCAAGGTGCGCGAGATTTTCGGCCCTGGGGTAGGAGATAACATTTTCAATCCCGCCCTGGTGGAGGGCGATGTAGAGGTAACCGTAGTGGATAGTTGCGGGGCCATTTACCCCCTTAACTTTCACGTCATTCCCCAGGAGTTTTATGAGGGTACGGACGTTGTGGTCTGCGCGGGCGAAACCGTGGACCTCTTCGCCATCCAAGCGGCGGACTACCGGGGGGAAGGTGTTGCCGGGAATGTTTTCGACTCCGAGAAGGTAGGGGTGGGGTCCTACAAGATTCGCTTCTTCAGCCGCACCTTCTGCGGGGGGGAGGATAGCCTGACCATTACCGTGCAGGAGTTTCCCCGGGCGGCCTTCGAGATCGTGACGGATTCCTGTGCCGGCCCCGGAGCCGGGGGGAATACGCCGATCTATGCCGGACTGAGTGAAATCCAAATCGAGAACCGCTCTTCGGCCCGTACGCTCTGCTACGAGGTGCTGGAGACGGGGCAGAAGGCCTGCAATCGGGAAAAGGCAGTGTTCAAGATCGAGCGGGCCGGGAGCTACACGCTCCAGCAGGTCGTGTCGTTTCCGAACGGAGTGTGTACGGACACCACGCGGCGCACCTTCGAGGTGCAATTGCCGCCCGTAATGAGCTTTACCTCCCGGATGGATAGCAGCGTCTGTGACTCACTATTCATCGGTTTCTCCCTAGGCGAGCAACCCGAGAACATGGCCTACAACTGGTCGTTTTCCAACTTCGAAACCAGTCAGGAAACCGAGCCCATCATTAATCTGTTGCGCCCCCTGGCCCCGGAGGTACTGGGCGTTGATGCAAGCCTGACCAATGCCTGCTACACCACCGAGGATACCTTTGGCGTGGTACTGCCGCTGCGCTTCCGCGTGTCGTTTGACTTTCTCAACGATAACAATACCGTCTGCTCGGACGATACGATCTTCCTGTCCAATACCTCCGTCAACGCGGACGACTACCTGGTTACCTACCCCGATGGCCGGGCGGGTACGGAGCTGCCCGAATTCATGATCTTACGGAATACGGAGGAGGACGTACTGCGCTACCCCATCACGCTGCGCGGCTCCAACATCAGCTGCCCGGACGAGACGGCGGTAGATACAATCTACGTGCTACCAATCACGACCGAGGCGGCCTTCGGACTCAACTACGACGACGTGTGTTCGGCCACCGAGGTCGTACTGTACAACAGCTCGACCCCCGGGGCACTGACCTTCGTCGACTGGGGGGATGGCTCCACGCCGCAATACATCGACGAGTTGGAGCGCCTGAACCATACTTACGACATCAACAAGGATACTACCTATACTATAGGCATGGTCGCTCGACTGTGTGGTATCGACAGCTTTAGCCACACCATCCGGGTACGACCCACGCCGGACGCCTCCTTTTCGGTACAGGCCGTAGAGGCCAACTGTGTGGATAAGGACATGATCTTCACTCCCAACGGTGACCCGGTCGCCTACGGCCTTGACTGGAGCTTCGGCGATGGGGAGGGTGTGAGCCAGGACAACACCCCAACTTACGCCTACCGGCAGGTGGGCAATTACATAGCCTACTGTGAGGCGACCAGTGACAATGGCTGTAGCGCAGTGGATAGCCTGGAAGTGTCCATCGGCGAATACGATGGTGCGGATATGGACTTCACGATGCCGAGCACGATCTGTAGCAACGCGCCCTTTGGAGCCGAGATACGGGCACCGCTGACCGGCTGGTGGTTTGACTACGGCAACGGAATCGCGGGGGATGCACCAGTGGAGTACCCATATTACGAAGTGGGGGACTACCAGATGCTTCTACGGGCTACCTCGGCCAATGGCTGTAGTATCGATAGCACGATGACTGTGTCCGTCTTCCCCGGCTTCGAGGCGGAAATACAAACTACGGATACCGACACCATCGTCGATCTAGGAGATATGCTCGACCTGAGCGTCAACGTGTATCCGGCCCGCAACATCACGGACATCCTCTGGGAGGGGGATTCGATCAAAAATCCTACGGCCGCCTACACCCGGGCCCAGCCCATCAACGACGGGCTCTACGAAGTAGCCCTGACCGACGAGCACGGCTGCGAGGCCACCGATTCGATCCGCGTACGGGTGGAGAAAGATTACCAGGACCGGATCTATGCGCCTAACGTATTCAGCCCTAACAACGACGGGTTCAACGAAACCTTCGGACTCGAAGTAAAGGATCACACCGTGGCAGCAATCCGCTCCATGCGCATCCTGTCCCGCAACGGGGCCATCGTGTACGAGTGCACGAATTGCGGCACGGGTTCGGTCAACAACGGCTGGGATGGCCGCCTGGGGGGTAAGCCCCTCGAAAGTAGTGTCTACATCTGGGCTGCAGAAGTCGATTTTGTCGATGGAACGAGCCAGGTTTTTACCGGTGATATCACCCTATTGCGGTGACATCAGAAGCTCGGAGTAGATAGTTTATCCGTTTTTCTCAGAGGCCCGCCGACTCGGCGGGCCTTTCTTTATGCCCCGACGGTAGCCAGAAAAACCACGCTGTCTTCGGCGGCGCTTAGGGTCAGCTCATTCCCCGCTGCTACAAAAGTGGTACGGGCATCGGTAGCAAGGGCCACGCCGTCGCCGGATAACTGGCCGTCGAGGAGTAGTAGGATCGATGCACCCGATTGGGTATCGACGGTAAGGGAGGTGCCGGCCATGGGGGTACTCCGCAGGAGCTTGAAATCCGGGGCCGGTGTGGCATAGGTCTGCCAGCCCGGGCTAGCCGCCTGCGGGTGGAGAATACTGGGCTGCACCGGATCAAAGCGGGTGTTGTCGAGTAGCTCCGGCACGTCGATGTGCTTGGGGGTCAGGCCGCCACGCAGTACGTTATCGCTGTTGGCCATCAGCTCGATACAGCAGCCTTCGAGGTAGGCGTGGGGGATACCGGCGTCCTGGAAGATGCCCTCGCCGGGCTGAAGGTGTACCAGGTTGAACCAGTAGATGGAGAACATGCCCCGGTCGTGGTGACCATCCTGGGTATACTGCTCCACGGCACGCTGGGCCCAAAAGGCGGGTGCGTCCCGGGTATAGGTACCTCCGGCCAGGCGGTCGACCAGCGGCTGTAACAGGCGGTCGATCTCGGGCTGTCCGGCGCGCATTACGCGGGCGTAAAGTGCTTTAGTGCCCCCGGTGTCAAAGGTATCGAGTAGCGCGTTCCAGCCCGGAGTGGTGCTTAGGGTCTCCCTGATCTCAGATTCGGAGCGAAAGCCGTGTAGGAGGTAAAAGTCGGTCAGGGCGACTCCTAATTCTGGTTTGTGGTTGTCGTCGCGGTAGTTGCGGTCGGGGGCATCGCGGGCCGGGCCTTCGCGCTCCTCGCGGGCGAAGCCTTTTTCGGCGGCCTCCTTGGTGGGGTGCACCTGGATGCTGAGCATCTCGCGCACGTCCAGAATCTTGAACAGGAACGGCAGATCATCATCGAAGCGCCTGGCTACTTCGGCCCCGAGTAAGGTTTCCGGCTGTCGGGCAATGAGCTCGTCTAAGGTATGCTCGCTGCCGCGTAGCTGTCCGGGTCCCTTGGGGTGGGCCCCCATCCAGAATTCGGCCCAGGGCTGATGCTGCGGGTTGGACTGGTCGAGGAGCTGGGGGAGGTAGGTGTAGCCGCCCCAGGCATAGTGCTGAATGACGCCGTCGAAGGGGTAGAAGGTAGGCATGGGCGGGGTACTTTGGTGACTCTGCCTAAGGCGATCCTGAGCCCCCAGGTTCACTCCCGAATACCTACCTTGCGCCACTTTCTGAACAACCCATACCGTATGCCCTACCTCTTTACCTCCGAGTCCGTCTCCGAGGGGCACCCCGATAAGGTGTCCGACCAAATTAGTGATACCCTAGTCGATCATTTTCTGGCCTTCGACCCCGCCTCGAAAGTAGCCTGCGAAACCCTGGTCACGACCGGTCAGGTCGTACTGGCCGGCGAGGTGAAGTCAAGCACCTACCTCGACGTTCAGACGCTGGCCCGAGAGGTGATTCGCAAGATCGGGTACACCAAATCGGAGTACATGTTCGAGGCCAATAGCTGCGGTGTACTTTCCGCCATCCACGAGCAGTCGCCCGATATAAATCAGGGCGTGGAGCGGCAGACCGCCGAGGAGCAGGGCGCCGGCGATCAGGGCATGATGTTCGGTTACGCCACCAACGAGACGGACAACTACATGCCGCTGGCCCTCGACCTAAGCCACCGCATCCTGAAGGAACTGGCCGCCATCCGCCGGCGCGGTGAGCGCATGACCTACCTGCGCCCCGATGCAAAATCCCAGGTCACTATCGAATACGATGATAACCACCGTCCGGTGCGCATCGATAGTATCGTAGTCTCTACCCAGCACGATGACTTCGGTACCGACGAGTTGATGCTCACCACCATCCGCCAGGACGTAATCGACTTTGTCATCCCCGCTGTCCGCGACCAAGTCAAGCCCGAGTTACGCCGGCTCTTTACGGACGATATCACCTACCACGTCAATCCCACCGGCAAATTCGTCATTGGCGGTCCGCACGGCGACACCGGCCTGACCGGTCGCAAGATCATCGTCGACACCTACGGTGGGAAGGGCGCCCACGGCGGCGGCGCCTTCAGCGGCAAGGACCCCAGCAAGGTAGACCGTTCGGCGGCCTATGCCACCCGCCACATCGCCAAGAACCTGGTGGCGGCGGGCGTGGCCGACGAGGTGCTGGTGCAGGTCAGCTACGCCATCGGAGTGGCCCATCCGACCAATATCTACGTCAATACCAACGGCAGCGCCCGGGTGGACCTGGCCGATTCCGAAATCGCCGAGCGCGTGGCCGAGCTCTTCGATATGCGGCCCTACTGTATCGAGCAGCGGCTGAAGCTACGCAACCCGATCTACCTGGACACGGCTGCCTACGGACACATGGGCCGCGAGCCGGAGACCAAGGAGCTTACCTTCCGCAACGGTTCGGGGGAAAGCCGGACGCTGACGGTGGAGACCTTTACCTGGGAAAAACTGGATTATGTGGATCGGGTTAAACAAGCCTTCGGCTTGTAGTAGACGCTCCGCTGGTTAGACGCTCCGCTGGTTAGGCGGTCTAACCAGCCGGCAGGCGTCTAACCAGCGGAGCGTCTAACCAGCCGCTAGGCGTCTAATTCGCCGAAGGCGATCTAACCTTCTTGCGCATCGCGGCGGCCACAAAGCTCACGAACAACGGATGCGGCGACTCCACCGTACTCTTTAGTTCAGGGTGGTACTGTACGCCCACGAAGTAAGGGTGGTCCTTTAGCTCGATGACCTCCACGAGGCCGGTTTCGGGGTTAGTACCAGCGATGGTGAGGCCGGCCTCACGGAGCTGCTCCAGGTAGGCGTTGTTGAACTCGTAGCGGTGGCGGTGGCGCTCGCTGATCGTCGTGGTACCGTAGGCCCTGGCGGTGTAACTACCGGGGACGAGCTCGCAGGCATAGGCCCCCAGGCGCATGGTACCCCCCTTGGTGACGATGTTTTTCTGCTCGTCCATGAGGTCAATCACGGCGAAGTCGGAAAACTCGTCGACCTCCGAGGAGGTGGCCCCGTCGATGCCGGCCACGTTGCGGCTGAACTCGACCACGGCGCACTGCATGCCCAGGCAGATACCGAAGAAGGGAATGCCCTGCTCGCGGACGTAGCGTACGGCCTCGATCTTACCCTCGATACCCCGCTCGCCGAAGCCAGGAGCTACGAGGATCCCGTCGAAACGCTCCAGAAACTGGTGCACTTCCTGAGCATTACCCTCCAACTGCTCGGAGTGGATGGGTACCACCTTGACCTGACACTCGTTGACGGCCCCGGCATGGATAAAAGCCTCGTAGATCGATTTGTAGGCATCCTGTAGCTCGTTGTACTTGCCGACCAGTCCGATGGTGACCTCGTGGGTACTGTTCTTGAGCCGGCCCAGGAAATCTTTCCACCGCCGCAGGTCAGGGTTGCGGCGGTCGGGGATGCGCAGTTTACTGATCACCGTAGCGTCGAGCCCCTCCTTGAGCATGAGTAGCGGGACGTCATAGATGGTCTTGACGTCGAGGGCTTCGACGATGCAGCTTTTTTCGACGTTGCAGAACAGGGCTAGCTTACGGCGTATGGCATCATCGATCGGATGCTCGGTGCGTACCACCAGGATATCGGGCTGAATGCCAGTCTGGAGTAGCTCCTTGACGCTGTGTTGGGTGGGCTTGGTTTTGAGCTCCTTGGCGGCGGCGAGGTAGGGAATCAGGGTAAGGTGGACGGTGATGCAGTTGTCCGTGCCGAGCTCCCAGCGTAGTTGCCGTAGGCTCTCCAGGTAGGGTAAGGACTCGATATCGCCGACCGTGCCGCCGAGCTCCGTGATGATAATGTCGTAGTCACCGGAATTACCCAGTAACTGAATGCGCCGCTTGATCTCGTCGGTCACGTGGGGGATCACCTGCACGGTTTTACCGAGATAGTCGCCGCGGCGTTCCTTTTCGATTACGGTCTGGTAGATCCGTCCCGTAGTCACATTATTGGCCTGACTGGTCGGAGTGTTCAGGAAGCGCTCGTAGTGCCCCAAGTCGAGGTCGGTCTCGGCACCATCGTCGGTCACGTAGCATTCCCCGTGCTCGTAGGGGTTGAGCGTACCGGGGTCCACGTTGAGGTAGGGATCGAACTTCTGGATGGTCACGGAGAGGCCACGGCTCTGGAGCAATTTGGCCAGGGAGGCAGCAATGATGCCCTTACCGAGTGAGCTGGTCACTCCGCCCGTAACGAAAACATACTTGGTCATATTTGGTGGTTACGGGGTGTAAAGGTAGGGTACAGGGGGTAAAGGGCTAAAGGGGGTAAGAATAGTACAGTGCAGTTTCTGGCTGCGGTAGGATGGGCCTACACACAACAAAGGAGGTGAACCACGGGTTAAAATCACATCCAATGTTAACTATATGTAAATAAATAGTTAACTTGTGGTGACCTAGCTTAGCCCAATGTTAACTCAGCACTACATACTGGCCCGTTTTTTTGCCATGCTGGCGCTGGTGGTATGCGGTGTGGGAATGAGTCTGGGGCAGGGTACGGTGGGTTTCTTACGGACTTCCGAGGGTGCGCCAGGCACACCCACCAACAAATCAGCCCGGGTGGCGGCCAGCACGCAGTCGTTCACCTTCGAGCGCAACCTGATCTTTTTTGAGGCCCTGGTAGATGGGCGCCCCGGGCGCTTTATTCTGGACACCGGCGCACCTTCCCTCATTATGAATGACCGGGGGCAGGGTAGTGTGGCCGGCAGCTACACCGGGCTGGGAGCCGGGGGGGAAGTACGGCTTA
The DNA here is from genome assembly GCF_965214665.1 of Neolewinella sp. Lineage (GTDB taxonomy): Bacteria > Bacteroidota > Bacteroidia > Chitinophagales > Saprospiraceae > Neolewinella. The sequence continues at coordinate 521,991 of NZ_OZ243970.1, forward strand.
GCGACCACCGGGTAGACCGCTTCGAGATGGGCGGCCGGCGGGTGGAAAACTACTGGGCCATCGGGCTCGATCTCAGCGCCTTTGAGGAGCGGACGGACCGGCGCATCGACGGGTTCGTGGGCTATGACTTGCTCAACCGGGGAGAGCTGCGCATCGATTACGGGCAGGAGATCTTTGAGTTGCGGCGGTCCGTTCGTCGGCCGACCCATGGGGGCAGGGCGCCCCGTGCGGTACTCAAATTCTTCCTGTTGGATCACCTACCCGTGGTGCAGCTCGAACTCAACGGGAGGAAGTGGTACTTCGCCCTCGATACGGGGGCCGGTGCGAACCTGCTCGACGGGGCGGTGGTCAGTTCCGTGGCGGCACGTGTTACGGCAAACGGCATGAACGTACAGGGGCTGGATGGGGCACCTGCTGACTGTCCAGTAGTGGCCACCCCGCTACCCAGTGGGCTGCCCGTTACGGCGGGGGTGGGGGAGGTAGAATTCGTGGCGATGGGCGTAGCCCACCTCCAGCAGCCGCAGGGGGTGCAGTTGGCGGGTGTACTAGGCTCAGCGTTCCTGAGCCGGTACACGGTGGGGATCGACTACCGGCGGCAGCGCGTTTACCTCTGGTAGCACCTGCGGCGCCGCCCCTTGCTGTACCTTTGGGCGCTCACGCAGTATATACGCCCCGATGAAATTTGACGTACAGGCCCTGGACCGGAAGTGGCAAGCCTACTGGAAGGAACACAAGACCTATAGAACGGATACGGCTACCGACAAACCCAAGTACTACGTACTGGATATGTTTCCCTACCCCTCGGGATCGGGGCTGCACGTGGGCCACCCCCTGGGCTACATCGGCTCCGATATTGTAGCGCGGCAGAAGCGGCAGGCAGGCTATAACGTGCTACACCCCATGGGCTTCGATGCCTTCGGGCTGCCGGCCGAGCAGTACGCCATCGATACCGGGGTGCACCCCTCCGAGAGTACGGCGGTGAATACCGAGCGCTACCGGGAGCAGATGGAGATTCTGGGGTTGAGCTTCGATTGGGACCGCAGCGTGAATACTTCCAACCCCGACTACTTTAAGTGGACGCAGTGGATCATCGGGCAGGTGTTTGCCCACTGGTACGATAAGCGGGAGGACCGGGCGCGACAGGTGACCGAACTAGTAGACATCCTGGAGGCACAGGGCACCGCCGGGGTAGAGGCGGCACAGTCCGAAGCACTGGACGTGAGTGCTGAGGAATTCAGGGCCATGTCAGAAAAGCAGCGCAGCGACGTGCTCATGAACTATCGCCTGGCCTTCCGTAGCGTGAGCTACGTGAACTGGTGCGAAGCCCTGGGTACGGTGCTGGCTAACGACGAGGTGAAGGACGGGCGCAGCGAGCGCGGTAACCACCCCGTGGAGCAGCGGCCGATGCTGCAGTGGAGTCTGCGCATCACGGCCTACGCCGAGCGGCTGCTGGCGGGACTGGAGACGGTAGATTATAGTGAGGGGCTCAAGGCGCAACAGATTAACTGGATCGGCAAATCGACCGGTGCGCTGGTGCACTTCGACATCGAGGGGCACGACGGGCGGTTGGATGTGTTTACTACCCGTCCGGATACGATCTACGGCACCACCTTCATGGTCGTAGCCCCGGAACTGGACCTCGTGGCGGAGCTCACCACCCCCGAGCAGCAACGGGAGATCGACGACTACCTGGCCTACGTAGGCCGGCGTAGTGAGCTCGACCGGATGAGCGAAAACAAGGTCACGGGGGCCTTTACCGGCGCCTACGCGGTCAATCCGCTGAACGGAGCGCGGGTGCCAATCTACATCGCCGAGTACGTGCTGAAGGACTACGGCACCGGGGCCATCATGGCTGTGCCGAGCGACGATGAGCGCGACCGGCGCTTTGCCGAAAAGTTCGGCATTGAGATCATCGACGTAGTGGATAAGAGTGAGTACCCCGGTGCGACACTGAAGGACAAAGCGGGGAAGCTGATCAACTCCGACTTCCTGAACGGCATGGAGGTGCCGGTGGCCATTGACGCGGCGATCCGGCGCATTGAGGCAGTCGCTCGCGGGCAGCGGCAGGTCAACTACCGCATCCGCGACCTGGTCTTCAGTCGGCAGCGGTACTGGGGCGAGCCCTGGCCCATCGTGTACGACGCGCAGGACGTGCCGCGGCTGGTGCCGACCGAGGAATTGCCGGTGACCCTGCCGGAGATGGACGACTTCCGCGCCGTCAGCGGCGCCTCCCCCCTGGAGCGGGCCACCGACTGGCTGACCACGCCGCGGGGCCGGCGGGAGACCGATACCATGCCCGCCACGGCCGGGTCTAACTGGTACTACCTGCGCTACATGGATCCCCACAACGCCGGGGAGTTCGTGAGCCCGGAGGCGGTGGAGTACTGGCGGGACGTGGACCTGTACGTCGGGGGAGCGGAACACGCCGTAAGTCACATTCTTTACAGCCGGCTCATCCACAAGTTTCTTTACGACCTGAACAAGGTACCCACTCAGGAGCCCTACCGTAAGCTGCTCAACCAGGGCATGATTGGCGGGCCCATCAGCTACATCCACCTGGGTATATTGCTGGCCGACGACGGGCAGCGCCACCCCATCTGGGTAAGTAGCGACGTAGCGGAAGGCACGCCCCTGGAGGTAAGCGGGGTAGGGAAGGGCTACCTGGTGCTGGACGAGAGCACGGGCACCCGGCTTACGCCCCTGCGCTTCGTGACCGAGACCTCGGTCAACAACGAGAGCAGCTTCCGACTCTACAAAGATGCCGTAGAGGAGGCCCAGCAGATGGACCACCAGGATGCGGCCTACTTTCGCACCATCCTACAGCAGGCCGGGGCCTTCGCCTGGAAGCCCGACCGGGAGGGCCGCCCCTACCTGGAGCTCAGTGTGGAGCAGGGGAAGATGTCGAAGCGCAAGTACAATGCCGTCAACCCCGATGATATCTGTGCGCGCTACGGGGCCGATTGCTTTAGGATGTACGAAATGTTCCTGGGCCCCATCGACCAGGCCAAACCGTGGAGTGTGTCGGGCATCGACGGGGTGTACCGCTTTTTGCGCCGCTTCTGGGGGCTCTTCGTCGGGGAGAACGACCGGCTGAACGTGAGCGAAGAAGCCGGAACGAGAGAGGAGATGAAGATTCTACATACGCTGATCAAAAAGGTCACCGAGGACATCGACAAGCTCAGCTTCAATACCTGCGTGAGTGCCTTCATGGTGGCCACTAATGAACTGAATAAGCTGGGGTGTAATAAGCAAGCGGTGCTGGAGCCGGCCGTGCGTCTTATTGCCCCCTTCGCTCCCCACCTCGCTGAGGAGCTTCACCAGGCCCTGGGTGGGGAAGGCAGCGTACACCACGCCGCCTGGCCCGAGATCGAGGAGCAGTACCTAGTGGAGGATAGCTTCACCTACCCCATTGCGTTCAATGGCAGGACCCGTCTAACCATCGACTTTCCGGCCGATGCCTCACAGGCAGACGTAGAGGCGGGGGCCCGGGCGGATACGCAGGTGCAGCACTACCTGGAGGGCAAGGCGGTACGTCGGGTGATCGTGGTGCCGGGACGGATGGTGAATTTTGTGGTGGGTTAGCCCCTTTACACCCTCACCCCTTGACCGAATCCGATCTAAACTTCACTTTCCCCCCTGACTGGATCGTGCGCAAGTTCGACGCAACGGGCGCCTACCGCAGCGTGAGCGGGCACGGGCTTAAGGGAGTGGACTTTCTGTGTCTGGTGGGAGCCGATGAAGTTTACCTTATTGAGGTGAAGAATTTTTACCGCCGCGGGAAGCGGCAGTTGGCGGTACGGCGCGATCCGCAAGCGCTGGCTGACCACGTAGGCAGGAAATTTGCGGATACCCGGCGGCTGGTCGCTATCGTGCTTCGGGCCATGCAACGGCGGTGGCATGTGCGTATGTTGCTATTCTACTACAGCCTGCACCGGCGGCCCCGCCCCGGCTCCCACTACTGGTTCTGGGCGGAAGCGGCGCGGCGCCTGGCTGTGCCCGATCACGTACACTGCGTGCTCTGGCTGGAGACGCCGGAGGGGGGTGAGCACTACGAGACGGCTACGGCAAATGGACTGCGGCAGTGGCTGCAGGAAGGCAACCGGTTGACCATAGCAGAGCGCGGGCGTACGGGGGGACTGCCCATCCGAGTGAGGGCGGCAACTTGATCTTTGCTTCGCCCGTTCTTGCTAAACGAACCCGCGATTATGCCCGCCGACTACGAGCTCGATGACCTAGACCGCAAAATTCTGGCCCTGCTGATGGAAAATGCCAAGCGGCCCTACACGGAGCTGGGGCAGAAGCTCTTCGTGTCGGGGGGCACGATCCACGTACGCATGAATAAGCTCATCGCCGCCGGGATCGTTAAGGGGCAGACCCTGCGAATCGACCACGCCAAACTGGGCTACGACGTGTCGGCATTCCTGGGCATCTACCTAAAGGGAAGCGGGCTCTACAACCAGGCGGCGGAGTACCTGAAGGGGATCCAGGAGATCGTATCGGCCCACTACACCACGGGGGTGTATAGCATCTTCGCCCGGGTCGTGTGCCGGGATACGGATCACCTGCGCGACGTACTACAACGCATCCAGGCCTTTGAGGGGATACAGCGCACGGAAACCTTTATCTCCCTGGAGGAGACCATTGACCGGCCGGTACAGGTACTGCCCACCGATCTACTTCATGAGCTGCGTGCCGGAGACGTTTAGTCGAGACGGTCCAGTAAAATCTGTCCGGAGAGGTAAGTGACGGCCTGACCCGTAAGTCGGACCTTCTTACCGCGCAATTCGCACCGCAGCGTACCCCCACGCGTGGAGAGCTGGCGGGCAGTGAGTGATTTTTTCTTGAGTTTTTCGGCCCACAGGGGCGTCAGCACGGTATGTGCTGATCCCGTTACGGGGTCCTCGTCGATGCCGTAGGCGGGGTAGAAGCAGCGGCTCACGAAGTCTACCTCCCGGCCGGGGGCGGTGACGATGAGTCCGCGGCGTTTGAGCTGAGCTACGATGTGGAAGTTGGGCGCTAGGCTACGGACCTGCTCCTCGTCGTTGAGCACCGCGACCAGGTCGTCGGTGCCCCGGTACACTTCCCGCGGCTTGAGACCGGCTAGTGCACCGCGCACTTTTTTCGAGGATTTTGCTTTTTCGGGCACGTCAGCGGGGAAGGTGAGGCGGTACGTACCGGCCGCTTCGCCGGGTACGACCGTGATGGTACCGGCTGACGTGGTACGAAAGCGGAGTTTATCCAGGTCCTTCCCCCCCGATTTGAACAGCACGTGGGCGGCGGCCAGGGTGGCGTGCCCGCAGAGCCTCACCTCCTGGGTGGGGGTGAACCAGCGGATGTCGAACTTGCCCTTACCCCGGATGACGACGAAGGCAGTCTCGGAGAGGTTATTTTCGGCGGCGATGGACTGCATCAGGTGATCGGCGGGGAAGTCGGGCACGGGGACTACGGCGGCGGGATTGCCGCCAAACAGTTGATCGGTAAAGGCGTCGACCTGGTAAAGAGGAAGATTGTGCATAAGCGTGGGGATGAAGCAAGCCGGGGCGGTGAAGGTAGTAAGGGCCCGGGCAAGTGTAGCAAATACCGCAAATTTGGTGTTGGACCAAAAGACTTTTTGGGGGGATAAATCCAGCAAGGCATATTTGTCGTACACTTAAAGGACATTCGGCGTGACTAACCGCCAGGGCTTTCGTCCCGATTGCGTAGGCCTTGTGGTCTAGGCAAGTTTTAAACTCAAGCTTTCCCACTGTTATGAACTCCTTTAAGCCGCAGTATAAAATGGATCACCTTTTCCTACGAGAAGGCACCACCTACACCAAGATTCCCCTCACCGAGATCCACTACATCCAGGCCGACGGCAACTACGCCTACATCCAAACGAACGACAAGCGGTACGCCGTGAAGCGCAGCCTTTCTACGATTGCCGAGGAACTGGAGGCCACCGACTTCGTGCGCGCCAGCCGCGGTCTGCTGGTCAACTTTAGCCAGGTCAATCGGATCAGCTTCGCCGAGGGCGTCATCGAGCTCAACGACCACCAGCTCAAGATGGGTAAGGCCTACCACGCCGACATCAAGAGCCGCATGCCCCGCCTCTAGGCAATGGACCGGTGGCGGGGCCGGGCCGAGTACAACGTAATGCCCCGCCGCCCGTTCTTGCTCACGTGAAGTTCATCGTCTACGACATCGAGGCCACCTGCTGGGAGGGTCGCCCCCCGGCCACGGTCCAGGAAACGATCGAGATCGGTGCCTACCAGGTAGATGCCTACGGGCGGGTCGGTCCGTCCTTCTCCCGCCTCATCAAGCCCGTGCTGCACCCGCAGTTGAGTCACTTTTGTCGCCGGCTTACCAACATCGACCAGGCCGACATCAACCGCGCCAAGGACTTTCCCCGCGTAATCCGCGACTTCCAGCAGTGGATCGGGGTAGACCGTGGTGAGCCCTATACCCTGGCCGCCTGGGGCAAATTTGACGAGCAGCAGCTAAGGAAAGATTGCGCCCTGCACCGCCTTGATGATTACTGGCTCGATCACTCCATTAACCTAAAGCAGCAGTACCGCGAGCTGCGCAAGCTACCCAAAAAGCGGGGCCTGGCCTCGGCCGTGCGCCACGAGGGCTTCGAGTGGACGGGCGAGCAGCACCGGGCGCTCGACGATGCGGAAAATACGGTCAAGGTGTTTCGTAAGCTGCTGGATGTGTGGCGATACTAAAAAGCCCCCGTTCGGAAGTATTCCGAACGGGGGCTCTTCAATTCAAACCGTAGCGTACGGCTGGTATATTTACTCGGTCGTCACGGAACCGATCGGCAGTAGGGTGATCTCCTTAGCTGCGATGTCAATTCCGGCACCGGGATTCTCGTCGTTGTCGCCCTCGTCGGTGTCGTCACCATCGGGGTCTACGCCGGGAGCGCCACGGGGCAGGTCATACTGCTCGCCCACGCTGGCGGCACCGTAACCAAGGTCCTTCATGGAACCGGCGGTGATGCGGCTAAGGGGATTGTCGCCGAGGTTGAGGAAGCCGGTCATTAACTCGTTACGCAGTACCGACTCACGCCAGTGGCTCAGACGGGTGCCGGGGCCGAACATGTTCTCCACGGGAAGTTCGAAGGTGCCGCCCTCGGCATTCCAGAATATATTCGCTTTCTTGCCGGCGAAGTAAGGATTGCCTTCTTCGTCCTTCCGTAGGTCGCGGTCCCCAATGTCCCAGAGGGTACCCACGCCGAGTACGTGGCCCATCTCGTGTACGATGACTTCTTCAAAGAGATCCAGTTCATCGAGCAGCGCCAGGTCGTCCACGTCGAAGAACATGACGCCCGACAGGGTCAGGAAGTCACTGGTCCGTACGAAGCGGGGGCCGGCCTGGCCCAGGATACCCCCGGGGCCGTCGATGGGAGCCAGGGCAACTTCGATGACGATATCGTCTACCGTACCGTCAATGGCGGGGGGGAAGCCGGTGAAGGCCGAGGGCACGGTGCCGGTAAAGGAAGGCACGTCCTGGATGATGATGCGCTCCCAGCGGGCGGCGGCGTCATTGAATACGGCGCGTTGTGCGTCGGTAGCCGGCACGATGAACTTCAGGTCAATGTTGAACCGGCCGCGGTCGACGCCAGCAGCACGCGTAGCGCGCTTGGCCTTGGTCAGGTCGACATCAGCCCCCGCCGTACCCTTGATGTTGACCCACTTCGCGGGGGTAGCGAGTTGGATCACGGAGGGCTGCACAAAGTCCTCGGCCCCGGGAGCGGTGACCTCGGCGGGATCCTCTAAACAGGCGGTGAAGAGTAGGGGGAAGAGAAAGAGGGCAGCGACTGCCCGGGATAGGTTGCGCAACCGTCGTGCACAGAATATGGGTAATGGATTGGTAGGCATAAAGAAACCGTGTTAAGTGGTTGAAAGGCTGGTAAAAGAGAAGAAACGCTACCGGGATGTCGCACCACGGGCGGTGCAAGCACCAAGGCTCGTTCACTTTGACGGATGTAAAGTACTGTAATGTGGTGACTTAACGAAATAATTGTTTCGACAAGTCTATTATCCAATCTTGGCAACTCGTAATGGGGGGGCCAGGGCTGCGGGTGCAACAATCCTTAGCCGCCCTACCTTCACCGTTCACCCCTCATCCAGTCTCCTCCCATGCACTCGCCCCCGCCGTACGGTCCCTGCCAGATTTGGTCGTCGTGGGTGGTGTTGCTCCTGCTGTTTGGTTTCTTTAGCACCTGCGGCCCCGCCCGGGAGGAGGAGCCGGTGGATGATAGCAAGCGCTTCAGTCTGATGCCGGGGATGGACTTTCGTAACGACCTGGCATACACCGAGGAGCTCAACCCCTACACCTACCGCAATTTCTACAACGGGGGCGGGGTGGGCATCGGCGATTTCGATAACGACGGGCTGGTCGATGTGTACCTGACCGGTAACCTGGTGGAGAATAAGCTGTACCGGAATCTAGGGAATTTTCGCTTTGAGGACATCACGGCACGGGCGGGCGTGGCGTGCCCGGATAGCTGGAGCACGGGGGTGGCCGTGGTAGACGTGAACGCCGATGGACTGCAGGATATCTACGTCTGCAAGGCCGGTCCGCCGGCCGGGGAGAGGATCGCCGGCATGACCGGGGTGCGGCACAACGAACTGTTCATCAACCAGGGCGATCTGACCTTTCGGGAGGCGAGTGCGGAGTATGGCCTGGACGTGGTGGGCCTAAGCGTCCACGCCGCCTTTTTCGATTACGACCGCGACGGCGACCTGGACTGCTACCTGCTCAACAACAGCACCCGGGCCACGACGGGCTACGACCTACGCGCGGGACTGCGGGAGGTGCCGGACCCCGAGGGGGGGAATAAGCTCTTTAAGAACTTGCTCACCGAGACCGGTACCACCCGCTTCGAGGACGTGACGCAGGCGGCGGGCATCTACTCTTCCTCCATTGGCTTCGGGCTGGGGGTGACGGTGGGCGATGTAGACCAGGACGGCTGGCCGGACCTATTCGTCAGCAACGACTACTTCGAGCGCGACTACCTGTACTACAACCAGCGAGATGGCACCTTTCGCGAGGCACTGACCGAGCACCTACCGGAGATCAGTAAGGGCAGCATGGGGGCCGATCTAGCCGATCTCGATAACGACGGGTTGCCGGAGCTCTTCGTGACCGAGATGCTACCGGCCGACGAGCGTCGCTACAAGACCAAGGCCGCCTTCGAGGGGTGGAACCGCTACCAACTGTACCGCGATCAGGGGTACCACCAGCAATTTAGCCGCAACGTGCTGCAGTGGAACCGGGGTGGGGGCAACTTCTCGGAGGTGGGGCGGCTGGCCGGGGTAGCCGCTACCGACTGGAGCTGGGGGGCGCTGCTCTTCGATATGGACAACGACGGGCTGCGTGATATCTTCGTCGCTAATGGTACGGGTAAAGACCTGCTGGACCAGGATTACATCAACTTCAACGGCAGTCCAGAAGCGGTGCGGCGGATGCTCTTCGAGGAGGGGAAGGGGATCACGGATATTATCGACCAGATTCCGAGCGAGGCGCTCGTCAACGGGGTGTTTCGTAACGAGGGGGGGATGCGGTTTACGGACGTCAGCGCGGAGTGGGGACTGGACCAGGCCACCTTTAGTAACGGGAGTGCGTACGCCGATCTGGATAATGACGGCGACTTGGACCTGGTGGTCAATAATGTGAATGAGCGGGTGGGGGTGTACCGGAATAACTCCGCCGCGCCTAGCCGGATGGTTCGGCTACGTGGGGCACAAGCCGGCAATCCGGACGCCATCGGCGCTATTCTCACGGCCCGCGACACCAGCGGTCAAGTAGTGACGACAACCGAGCTGCACCCCATGCGGGGGTTCGAGAGTACGGTGGACAAACGGATTCATGTTCCAGCGGTGGCCGCAACCGCCGCTATAAGCTGGCCGGACGGAACCCGTGAAACCTACCCCTTAGCGGACACGGCAGCAGTTATGGCCCTGCGGCAGGGCAGTGGTACCCAAGCAGCTACCCCAGCGAAAGAACCTTCTACTACAGCGGAAGCGGAAACGCAAGTACCCCTAGCCTTTACCCTCACCGAGCTCCGCACCGCCGCCGGCCCCATCACCCACCACGAAGACCCCAGCACCGACTTCGACCGCGACCCCCTCCTCTTCCTTGGCATCAACAACGAGGGGCCGGCCCTGGCCACCGCCGATCTGAACGGCGACGGCCGCAGCGACCTCTACCTGGGTGGCGCGGCCGGCTACCCCGGGCAACTACTGCTGGCGCTTCCCGACGGCACCTACCGTCCCATTGCCCAGGACCTCCTAGCCGCCGATGCCGCCAGCGAAAACGTAGCGGCCACCTTCTTCGATGCTGATGGCGACGGCGACCGGGACCTCTACGTTGCCAATGGCAGCAATGAGTTCGGTCCAGCCTCCTCCGCCCTACTTGACGTACTTTACCTCAACCAGGGGGCGGGCCGCTGGACGAAGAGCGAGCAACTCCTACCCAACAGCCGCCGCTTCGTCGCCAGCTCCTGCGTACGCGCCCACGATGTGGACGGCGACGGCGATCAGGACCTCTTCGTGGGCGGACGCTTCCAGCCCGGCACCTACGGCGTACCCACCGACAGCTACCTACTGCTCAACGACGGCCGGGGGCAGTTCACCCCGGCTGAGATCCCCGTTCTAAGTGAGCTCGGCATGGTCACCGATGCCGTCTGGCTCAACGTGGACGACGACCCCGAGCAGGAACTGGCCGTAGCCGCAGAGTGGGCCCCGCTCCGGTACCTGCACTTCGCCCCCGACGGCAGCTACCTCAGCACCGACACCGTGGCCGGTACCCGCGGACTCTGGACCGCCCTGGTCGCGGCCGACTTCGACGGGGACGGCTATGACGATCTGGCCGCCGGCAACCACGGTCTTAACTCCCGTCTGCACGCCTCCCCCGACCGGCCCCTGGAGCTGTACCTCAATGACTTCGACGGCAACGGCAAGGCCGAGCAACTCATCACCCAGTACGCCGCCGATGGCCGCAGCTATCCCCTGGTGCTGCGCGACGATCTGGTCAAGCAACTGCCGAGCCTGCGCAAAACCGTGCCGGGCTACGCCGACTATCAGGGTAAAACGCTGGCCGAACTGTTCCCGCCGGAGGTACTCTCCCGCTCCGTAGTACACCGCGTGGAGGAGCTGCGCTCCCTGGTCGTGCTCAACCCAGCCGGTGGACGCACTCTCCACTACCTGCCCGACGAAGTGCAACTGGCCCCGGTCTACGCTCTCGCTGCCACGGACCTCAACCAGGACGGCCAGCCTGACCTCCTCGCCGCCGGCAACCAGTCGGTCGGCCGACCCGAGCTGGGCATCTACGCTGCTAGCTTCGGTAGCCTACTCATCAATCGCGGCGGTGGGGTGTTTACTGCGGTGGAGCCCTCGGGGAGCGGGGTGTACCTCACCGGCGATACGCGAAGCATTGCACCTGCGTTCCCGCCCGGTACCTACTTTGTTGCACGCTCCGACCGTGCCTTGCTGAAACTTGAAGTTGAGTAGAATGATGCACCACCTATTTTCACTGACCCTGACGGCCCTACTCTTGCTCGGTTGCCGGCCCGAGGATACCACCCCCGTAGGCCGCTACCGCACCGCGATCAAGGAAGGACTTGAAGCGCCAGCCGCGCCTATGGAGACCGTACTGGGTATCGACCTGGGCATCCCCGCCCAGGAGTTCTTCGACCGCTGTACGGCCCTCAACCAGCAGCAGCTCATCACCATGGGCGGCGGCGGCGGCACCGTCGTCGACCACGTTATGCCCAACGACCTAAACCGGCCGGCCCTGATGACCTTCCACCCCATTTTTATCGGTGAACCGCGCACCCTACAGGCGCTGGAACTCAGCTTCCGGTACGATGATTGGTCGCCCTGGAACAAACGGGCCAGCGCCGATACCCTGCTGCCCGACGTGGCCGCCTATTTCGCCAACACCTTAGGCACCGAGCTCATCGACCTCCAGCACCCACGCCGTAAGCGGGTCTTTGCCAGTGTCGACCGCAACCGTTTACTCACTCTCTGGCGCGAGGACGACAGCACCGTCAAGGGCATGATCACGGACCTTTCCACCCTCACCGGCGACCCCCTGGAACTACTGCAGTAAATGAGCCTACGCACGCTACTTCGGATTTGGGCGGGGACGCAGCTGCTGTGCCTCCTGGTGGGCTGCGATTCAGCCTCCGTAGAGAATAACGCCCCCCCCTGGGACGGGCAGACGCGTTTTGAAGCCCTTGCCCCGGACGTAAGCGGGGTGGAATTCGCCAACACCCTCGACTTTGACGAGGACTTTAATATCTACACCTACCGCAACTTCTACAACGGCGGCGGGGTAGCCCTGGGGGATGTCAACAACGATGGACTCACGGACATCTACCTGAGCGGCAACCGGGTGGCGAACCGCCTTTTCCTGAACCGGGGCGACCTGCACTTCGATGACGTTACCGGCCAAGCAGGCGTGGCCGGTCAGGCGGCCTGGAGCACCGGGGTGACCATGGCCGACGTCAACGCCGATGGCTGGCTCGATATCTACGTCTGCAACTCCGGTGATATTCAGGGCGATAACCGCCGCAACGAGCTATACATCAATCAGCGGGATGGCACCTTCGTCGAGGCGGCCGCAGACTACGGTCTTGATAACGAAGGATTGAGTACCCACGGCGTATTTTTTGACTACGACCGCGACGGCGACCTCGACTTTTACCTCCTCAACAACAGCTACCAGGCTATTGGCTCCTTTAACCTGGAAAAGAACGAGCGGCCGAAGCGGGACAGCGTCGGCGGCGATCGGCTGTACGAAAACCGGGAGGGACACTATTACGACGTAAGCGAACAGGCCGGCATCTACGGCTCCATCATCGGCTTCGGGCTGGGAGTGACGGTGGGCGACGTGGACCGCGACGGCTGGCCGGACATCTTCGTTAGCAACGACTTCTTCGAGCGCGACTACCTGTACATGAACAACCGCGACGGCACCTTTCGGGAGACGCTCACGGAGGCTATGCAGTCCATCAGCGCGGCCAGCATGGGCGCCGACCTGGCCGATATCGACAACGATGGGTACTCGGAGCTTTTCGTTACCGAGATGCTACCGTCCACCAACCAGCGCCTGAAGGAGGCCACCACCTTCGAAAACTGGAACCGCTACCAGCTCAACCTAAAGAATGACTACTACCACCAGTTCACCCGCAACATGTTGCAGCGCAACAACGGTGACGGTACCTTCACGGAGATCGGCCGCCTCAGCGGGGTGGAGGCTACGGACTGGAGCTGGGGGGCGCTCATCTTTGATATGGATAATGATGGCTACAAGGACCTGTTCGTCGCCAATGGCATTTATCAGGACCTAACTAACCGCGACTTCCTAGACTACATTGCCGACGATGAGTTTAAGCGCAAGGTGACGGCCAGCGGCAGCGTTGACTTCCAGGTGCTGGTCGATGCCATCCCCTCCAACCCCGTGCCGAATGCCGCCTTCCGTAACCTAGGGCCGGACAGTAGCTACCGCTTCGCTCCCACGGCCCGGCAGTGGGGGCTCGACCTAGAGGGCTTCACTAACGGCTCGGCCTACGGTGATCTGGACAACGATGGCGATCTCGACCTGGTCATCAATAATACCAACGCCGCCGCTCTGGTGTACCGCAACCACACCGCGGAGACGACCCGCGACAGCCTCCACTGGCTGCAACTGGAATTCCGGGGGCAGGGGGGCAATACCTTCGGCGTAGGCACCAAGGCTACGGTGGTGGCGGGCGACCGGCGGTGGTACCTGGAATACATGCCCATGCGCGGCTTCGAGTCGAGCATGCAGTACCGGCTGCATTTCGGACTGGGGGCTACCGATCGCGTAGACCGGATTGAACTGGAATGGCCCGACGGCCGGCAGTCCGCCATCGTAAGTCCTCAGGTAGACCAACTTATCGTAGTGGCTGAGGATCAGTCTATTGCAACTAATCTACAGATCATTGACCGAACGGTTAAACCAGCTCTTTTTCAGGCGAGCGATGCTGCAGCAATCGGTATCGATTTCGTCCACCAGGAAAACCGCTACAGCGACTTCGACCGCGACCCGCTCACCTACCACATGCTCAGTGCGGACGGTCCGGCACTGTGTACCGGCGACTTCAACGAAGACGGGAACACAGATGTGTACCTCGGCGGTGCCCGTGGGCAGGCGGGCGCGCTGTACCTGACCAGTGGGGCTAGCTTTCGTGGCGTAGCGACCGAATTACTGGAGCAGGACCGGGGCAGCGAGGACGTTGCTTGTGCCTGCTTCGATGCCGACGGCGATGGCGACCAGGATCTCTACGTGGTCAGCGGCAGTAGTGAATTCGGCGCCGCCTCGACGGCCCTCTTCGACCGGCTCTACCTCAACCAGGGGCGGGGACGCGCGTGGAGCAAATCGGAGCAAATCCTTCCCACCCGTAAGCAACCGGTAGCCGGCAGCACCGTGGTCCCGCACGACGTCGACGGTGACGGCGATGAGGACCTCTTCGTGGGGGCACGCCTAAGGGCCGGCCTCTACGGCGCGCCCGCCGACAGCTACCTACTGATGAACGACGGCCGCGGCACCTTTACTGAGCGCGTCCTACCGGAGCTCGGCATGGTCACCGCCGCCGGCTGGGTCGACGTCAACGGTGATGGTCAAGAGGATCTAGTGGTGGTCGGGGAGTACATGTCCCCCCAGGCTTTTTCCGTGACCGCGGATACCGTGCAGTCCATTCCCCTCCCCAAGCAGGTAGCTAGTTTAACGGGTTGGTATACTGCCCTCGCAGTAGCCGATCTGAACGGGGACGGCCTCGACGATCTGGTGCTGGGTAATCACGGACTGAACAGCCGCTTCCGGGCTACTGCGCAGAGCCCCGTCGAGCTCTACGTCAACGACTTTGACGGCAACGGCTCGGCCGAGCAGGTCACCGCGACCTTTGAGAATGGGAGGGAATATCCTACGCCGCTGTTGCACGACCTGGTAAAGCAGATGCCGGGCCTGCGCAAGCGCTACCTGAAGTACAGCGACTTCGGCAGTCAGACGATGCAGGACATCTTTGGACAGGAGGCCCTCGCGAGCGGGTTGCAGTACGCGGCCACCGAGTTCCGCTCTTTGGCGTTGCTACAGCAAGCTGGCGGTGGGTGGGAGGTACGCTACCTACCTCCGGCCGCCCAGGAAACCCCCGTGCACGCCATTCTGGCCGATGATGTCGACGGCGACGGGGATCAGGACCTGCTACTGGGTGGTAACTTCTACTACGTCAAGCCCGAGATGGGCCGCTATGACGCCGGTCGGGGACTCCTGCTACGCAACGACGGGGCGGCAAATTTCACGGCCGTACCCTGGGTGGAAAGTGGCATCAACGTCCGGGGGGAGATCCGGGCAATGGCTAAGCTTGGTGCTCACCGATACCTACTAGCGCGTAACAACGATACGCCCATCATCCTGGAATGAGGGGGACGACCACCATACTGATCCCGCTCTTGCTCCTGCTTTGCACCTGCGGCCCCGCCCCCCTGCAGGAGCCGCGCTTCGTAGACCGAACGAAAGATACGGGCATTGAAAACGTTAATCAACTGCTTGAAAGCGAAGAATTTAACATCGTCGAGTACCTATACTACTACAATGGCGGGGGAGTAGCGGCGACGGACATC
Source organism: Neolewinella sp. (assembly GCF_965214665.1). Taxonomy (GTDB): domain Bacteria; phylum Bacteroidota; class Bacteroidia; order Chitinophagales; family Saprospiraceae; genus Neolewinella. The sequence continues at coordinate 537,623 of NZ_OZ243970.1, forward strand.
AGCGGCGATGGGTTGCCGGACCTCTACTTCACCAACAATCAGGGACCGAACAAGTACTACATCAACGAGGGCAACTGGCACTTTCGCGATGCCACGGAGGAGGGCGGGGTCGCAGGTGCCATGAACTGGTCAACCGGCGTAAGCGTGGAGGACGTCAGCGGCGACGGGCTGCCGGATATCTACGTGTGCAATGTCGGAGGGTATAAGCTGCTGGACGGACGGAACGAACTCTTCGTGCAGCAACCAGACGGAAGCTTTGTGGAGCAGGCGGAGCATTACGGACTGGCTCTCAGCGGGTTCAATACCCAGGCCTACTGGTTGGATTACGATTTGGACGGAGACAAGGACGTGTACTTGCTGCGGCACTCGGTGCATAATGACGCGACCTACGGGGAGGCCCGCTCCCGGGAGACGGTCGACTCACTGGCGGGGGATAAGCTGCTACGCAATGACGGGGACACCTTCGTCGACGTGACGGCGGAGATGGGTCTGTACTCCAGTAAGATCGGCTACGGACTGAGCGCGGCGGTCGCCGATTTTGACGGCAATGGCTATCCCGATATATACGTGTGTAATGACTTTTCGGAGAACGACTACCTCTACCTGAATCAGCAGGGAAGAAGATTTACCGAAAGCATACGGGAGCGCACCGGACATACTTCTAACTTCAGTATGGGCAGTGACGTGGGCGACCTGGACCGCGATGGCCGGCCGGACCTACTGACCCTGGATATGCGACCGGGGGATGAGCAGGTGCTCAAATCTACCGCCAGTGCGGATGCCTACAATGTGTACCGGCTGAAGCGGCGGGCGGGATACTACGATCAATTGCCGCGCAACAACGTGCAGTGGAACCGGGGTGGGGGTAACTTCTCGGAGGTCGCCGAGCTGGCGGGCCTAGCGACCACCGACTGGAGCTGGTCGGTGCTTCTGGAGGACTTCGATCTGGATGGGCGGCAGGAGGTCTTCGTCGCTAACGGTATCGAGCGGCGGCCGAATGACCTGGACTACTTGAAGTTTATTAGTTCGTCGCTGGCCCGCGAGAGCAGCAACCTGGCTGTGATCAGTGAGATGCCGTCGGGGCATGTAGCGAACCAACTCTTCGTAGAGGAAGGGCCACTGCGCTACGCGGAGGCGGACTGGGGGCTAGGACTGGTGGGCAGCTCCACGGGGGCGGCCGTGGCCGACTTCGATCGGGACGGCGATATGGACCTGGTAGTCAACAACGTGAACGAGGCGGCCCGGGTGTACGAGAACCGTACCATCAGCGAGAGCGCGCAACCGGACACCCTAACTTCAGGTAGCAGGATGGTGGAGATGGGCGTGCCGCAGCGGGGATTTATGTCGCAGTCGGAGCGGGGGGCGGCGGTGTACGCTACGGCAGCCGTTCATGATCCGGTAAGCTACCGGGTCTCCGTGGTGGATACTATCGCGGGGGAGGACGCTTCGGCGGCGGCCAACTCCTTTGACCGCGAGCCCCTGCAGCCCTACGCTGGGGCAGCGACCGGTGAAGAGGTCGTGGCGAGGTACACCTCAGATGATCTAATTATTGAGGCCGCTGCGTGGCGACCCATTCGGGTGCGGCAGCGTAACGGTGCAGGGGAGTGGGTAACGCAGGAAGTAGTCGGTACCGGCGGCTGGTGGCAGTCGGTGAGCCGGGTGGGAGAGGGGGAGTTCATCCTGGGGAACTGGGGGCTGAACAGTAGTCTGGGCGTACCCACCGCAGAGGCCCCCCTGCGCCGCTACCTGGAGGACATAGACGACAATGGGCGCCTCGACCCCCTGATCACCTACGTGCGCGGGGGACGGGAGTACAGTCTGGCGGACAAGGACGATCTGACGCGGCAGTTCCCCTCCTGGCGGCGCAATAACCTGAGCTACACGGACTTCAGCCGGCGGTCGTTCGGCGAAAACTTTCCGGACCTGACCACCGCGCCGGAGCGCGTTGAAACCCTGGCACACCTGCGACTACGGGTTGCGAATGATGGTACGGTCTCCGTAGATACCCTGCCCCGCGCGGCTCAGCTTACGACGCTGAACGTAGCTTTACCGACTCCCGACGGTATTCTCCTGGGTGGCAATCGCCTGGAGGTGCTACCCCGCATCGGGCGGCAGGATGCGGCGGCCCTGCAATTGCTGCGCCCGGATGGCACCGTGCAGTTTATCGATCTGGGCGGCGAGCGCAACCGGGCGGAGGTGCGGGAGATCTGGGCGGAGGGGGTGGGCTACCGGGTGAGGTTACATACGGGGGAGGTGCTGGTCGTACAACGGCTCGACCTATTGTAATTTCGTGCCATCGAACGCCCCGCCTCCCTTCTGCGTAGCCGCATCGCCGTCGGACTTACCTTCGCGATCAACGGCTTTATCTACGCCAACTGGACCAGCCGGCTGCCCCGTCTGCAGGAGGTATACGGTATGGACAACGGGCAGACTGGCTTTGCGCTTACCTGCCTCGCCGTGGGGGCCCTGGTGGCGATGCCCCTGGCCGGCTTCCTGATCGTACGCTACGGCAGCCGACGACTTACCATTTTTTCTACGCTGGTATTTATCGCTACGGTGCCGGTCATCGCCTTCCTGCCCGGTTACCTGGCGCTGCTTTTCGTGATGCCGCTGGTGGGTGTATCGACCGGGGTGATGGACGTGGGGATGAACGCCCAGGCGGTGGACGTAGAGAAGCTCTGGGGTAAGCCCATTACCTCTTCGTTCCATGCCTGCTTCAGTGGGGGCATGTTCGTCGGGGCGGGGACGGCGGCGGGCTTCATCGCGCTGGGCTTCGACGTGGGGCAGCATTTCATTGCCGTAGCCATTCTGACCCTGGTGGCGGCCTTCTATGCACGGCCCGGTTTACTGTCCGACGATCCGGTAGCGGCGGAGGGTAGCTCGGGCTCTTCGTCTAACTTCGGTACGGCCATCATCCTGCTCGGTATCTGCTCACTCTGCACCATGATCGGGGAGGGTGGGGTGGCCGATTGGTCGCCGATCTATATGACGCGGGTGACGGGCAGTGCCGAGGCACTGGCACCGATCGGGCAGGCGGCGCTGAGTGGAGCCATGTTAGTGGGGCGTGGACTTGGCGATTACATTCGCCTGCGCTTCGGCTCGGTCAACGTAGTGCGTGGCGGATCGCTCTTGGCCTTTCTTGGCATCATGGTGGCCCTGCTTTTCCCGCTGCCCGGACTAGCCATCGCTGGCTTTGCTCTGGTGGGACTCGGGGTAGCCAATATCATCCCGGTCGTATTCAGCGAGGCCAGTAAGGTGCCGGGGCTGCGGCCGGGGGTGGGTATTTCTTCGGTCAGCACGATCGGCTACTCGGCCTTTCTGTTCGGTCCGCCCATCATTGGCTTCATCTCTGACTACCAGAATTCGCTGCTGCCGGAGGGCATGGCGCTCTTTCCGGGCATCGCCGGGCTGCGCGTGGGGCTCGGGGTGGTAGCCTTGCTGATGCTAGTGCTGCTGGCCCTGAGCGTGTTCTTCCTGCGGGTGCGTGACTAGCTAGTCTGTGGCCGATTGCCTACATTTGCCGGCTACCACGATCAACCCACCCCCTACCGATGAAATTCAGCACCGACAAGCAGGAACGCTACAGTGTCTTTACCCCCGATGAGGAAAACCTCAACTCGGCCATCGCCCCGCAGCTGAAATCCGAGTTCGTCATCATGGCCAACGAGGGCATCGCCAACCTCATCCTGGACCTCAGTAACGTCAAGTACGTCGACAGCAGCGGACTTAGCGCCATCCTCACCGCCCGCCGCCTGTGGAGCAACCTGGGCACCTTCGTAGTCACCGGCGTAGTGCACAGTGCCGTTAAGCGCCTGGTCGAGATCAGCAAGGTAGACACTGTGCTCACCATCCTGCCCACCCAGAGCGAGGCGGTCGACTTCGTCTTCATGGAGGAGCTCCAACGCGATTTACAGGCCGAGCCCGGCGACGAGTAAGCCCTCCACCACCTCATGCGCTTCGAGGTCATCATCCTCGGCTCCAACGGGGCCGTACCCACCCCGGAGCGCTACGCCTCGGCTCAGCTGTTGCGTAGCGAGGCCACTGACCTGCTCATCGACTGCGGCGAGGGCACCCAACTTCAGCTCCAGGCCGCCGGTACCGGGCTGGGCCGCACCGACACCGTCCTGATCACCCACCTGCACGGCGACCACTACTTCGGACTACCGGGCCTGCTTACCAGTCTTTCCCTTCAGGGCCGCACGACACCGCTGCGTATCGTCAGTCCGCCGGGACTACGCGCAAAACTCAGCCCCCTGCTCGAGCTCGACCGCTGGCGCCTGCCCTTCCCACTTACCTTCCAGGAGCATACGGCAACTAAGCTCAGCTTGCTTACCATGAGTGGCGAACTAGAGGTTTTCAGCTTTCCCCTGCGGCACCGTATCCCCACCAACGGCTACCTGATCCGCGAGCGGCCGCGGGAGCCCAATATTCGCAAGGACAAGATCGCGCAGTACGCGATTCCCTGGACGGCTATTCCCGATATTAAGGGGGGCGGGGACTACCGGACGGTCACCGGGAAGCTCGTTCCCCACACCGAGTTGGTAGCACCGGCGGCCCCGCCCCGCTCCTACGCTTACTGCTCGGATACGGTTTATTTTGCGGAGCTGGCCGACTACGTCCGGGGGGTGGACCTGCTGTACCACGAGGCCACCTTCTTGGAGGATATGGCGGACGAAGCAGCACAAAAGGGGCACAGCACGGCAAAACAGGCGGCTCAGGTGGCGCTACACGCCGGTGCAAAGCAGCTCGTGCTGGGTCATTTCAGTGCACGGTACCGGGACGTCGAGGCCCACGAACGGGAGGCTCGGGAGATGTTCCTCAACACCACGGCCGCCCGTGACCTGTACCACTTCACGGTGCCCTACGCCGGTCGGGCAGAAGTTGCCGGAAAGTGAACTGGACGGTGTACCTTGTCCGCAACAACACCAGCGATCATGCGTATTTCCCTTCTTTTGGTCTGTATGGCCGTGACCGGTATGGCCTGCGGGCAAATTACCGACCCTACCGCCACTGAATTCTACGAGCCGGTGCCGCCGAAGGTGCAGCCCGGTAGCGAAATGGGCGCCCCGCCCAGCGACGCCATCGTACTGCTGGGCCCCGGTGCCGACGCTAGCGAGTGGGTCGATGATGATACCCAGGGCCCGGCGGAGTGGACGAGTGAGGGAGATGCCCTGGTGGTCAAACCCGGCACGGGCTACATCAGCACCCGCCGCAAGTTTGGCGATATGCAGCTGCACGTAGAGTGGAAGTCGCCCAATGAGCCCGATAAGGAGGGCCAGGGTCGCGGCAACAGCGGTATCTTTCTACAGGGCCGTTATGAGATTCAGGTGCTGGAAAGCGAGGGCAGCGATACCTACACCAACGGCCAGGCCGGCTCGGTGTACAAGCAAACCCCGCCGCTGGTCAACGCGCTGCGGCCCCAGGGCGAGTGGCAGAGCTACGACGTCATCTATACCGCCCCGCACTTCAGTAAGGACGGCATCGTAGTGCGCCCCGCCTACGTGACGCTCCTGATGAACGGGGTGGTGGTGCTTAACCACTTCGAGATCAAGGGGCCCACGGAGTACATCGGCCTACCCCACTACCTGCCCCACGGTGACGATGTGATCAAGTTGCAGGATCACGGTAACCTGGTTTCCTACCGCAACATCTGGGTGCGGGAGCTTTAGGCCTGCGGTGCGGGTACTGGTCTGTCCGGATAAGTTTAAGGGAAGCCTGACGGCGCCTGAAGCCGCAGAGGCATTACGGCGGGGCATCGTGCGAGCAATGCCCGGAGCGGAGGTGATCGTGCACCCCCTGGCCGACGGGGGGGAGGGAAGCATGGACCTTCTACGGGGGCAGGCTGAATTGCAGGTGCGGCGGCTGCGGGTACGCGGTCCGTTACGGCGGTGGATTACGGTGGAGTACCTGCTGGGTGGTGGGCGGGCGGTGATCGAATCGGCCCGGGCCTGTGGGCTGCAGCTGGTGCCGCCGCAGCGGCGGCACCCGAAGAATACGACCACTATTGGAGTGGGCATGTTGATCGAGGATGCTCTGGCGCGGGGGGCGCGGGAGGTGACGCTGTTTCTCGGCGGAAGTGCCACGAACGACGGCGGGGCGGGTATGGCGGCCGCGTTGGGGTACCGCTTTATCGGGGCGCAGGGGGAGGATTTCATTCCGATGGCGGATTCGCTACAGTGGGTGGATCGGATCGACGGGGCAGGGCGGTTGCCGGCGCTCGCGCAGGCTACGATCACGGCGGCCTGTGATGTTACTAATTCGCTCACCGGGCCGGAGGGCGCGACGTATTCTTATGCTGTACAGAAGGGAGCGGCAGCTGAGGAGTTGGCGGATTTAGAGCTCGGTATGCTGCACTTTGCCGGCTGTATTCGACGCGATCTGGGCCAGGAGGTGTATGAGGTGCCGGGGGCCGGGGCGGCGGGTGGTCTGGGAGCGGGCGCGGTGGCGTTTCTTGGCGCACGCCTTCGCTCGGGTACCGAGGTACTGTTTGAAGCACTGGGCGTGCGGGAGTTGGCCGAAGAGGCGGATCTTATCGTGACCGGTGAGGGTGCAGTCGATGAACAGACGCTACGCGGTAAGCTGGTGGGTGGGGTACTCGGGTTTGGGCGGCCTACGGTGGTCGTATGCGGACGCAGTGCGCTCAGTGCCGCGGCGCTTGGTGCGGAGGAGGTTATACCGCTGATTGTCGAAGGAATGGACGAGACTAGGGCGGTGCGGGAAGCGGCCAAGCGAGTAGAAGCGGCCATTTATGCCTATCTAGTGAGGCGGCAGTAAGTATCATATGACGACCAAGCGTATCGGGCTCCTGCTGGGGCCGCTGTTTTTCTTTTTAATTCTGGGGCTATTCCGTCCGGCCGCCCTGGGAACGCCCGGGGTGGCGGTACTGGCTACGACGGCCTGGATGGCGGTGTGGTGGATCACCGAGGCGGTGCCCATCGCGGTGACGGCCCTGCTACCGATCGTCCTGTTTCCGCTCACGGGCGGGCTCGATCTGGAGACCACTACGGCGGCCTACGGGCACCGGTTCGTGTTTCTCTTCCTGGGGGGCTTTTTGATCGCGATGACCATTGAGAAATGGGATTTGCACCACCGGATCGCGCTGGGCACTATCGCGCTGATCGGTAGTAACGTGCGGCTGATCATTCTAGGGGCCATGGTGGCTACCTGGCTGCTGTCGATGTGGATCTCTAATACGGCTACGGCGGTGATGATGCTACCGATCGCGGCGGCCATCGTGGCGCAGTTGCGCGACGATCCTACGACCCCGGAGGTGGACGAGAACGACCAGTTCGGCAAGGCCTTCATGCTGGCCGTGGCTTACAGTGCTTCGATCGGCGGCATGGCCAGTCTTATCGGTACGCCAGTGAATTTAGTGCTAGTGGGCGTCGTCCAGGAGGCCTTCGGGGTGGAGATCACCTTTGCCCAGTGGTTCACGATCGGCTTTCCCGTTTCCCTGCTCCTGCTCGCGCTGTGCTGGTGGTACCTCACGCGGGTAGCGTTTCAGTTTGAGAAGGCGGGCTTTGCGGGGGGGCGGCAGGAGGTACGGCGGCAGCTGGCGGCGCTGGGACCGATGAGCCGGGAGGAAAAGAAGGTACTGGTGGTGTTTACCCTTACTGCCCTGGCGTGGATCTTCCGGACGAGTGTACTACAACCCTTCATTCCGGGGCTAGACGATCCCATCATCGCCATGGCGGGGGGCATCGCCCTGTTCCTCATCCCGGGCCGCTCGATCGACGAGCCGCTGCTGACCTGGCAGGAGGCGGTGCGGTTGCCGTGGGGGATTATCCTGCTGCTGGGTGGTGGTTTTGCGCTAGCCAGTGGGTTCGGGGGAAGTGGGCTGGCGGATTTCATCGGGTCATCGTTACGCGTGCCGGAGCACGTAGGCTTGATCGTGGTCATCCTGCTCATCACTACGGCGGTGAACTTTCTGACTGAAATCACGAGCAACGTGGCGACCACCTCGATGCTAATGCCGGTGTTTGCCGCGGCGGCCATCCCCCTGGGTATCCACCCCTATGCGCTGATGGTGCCGGCCACCCTGGCGGCTACCTGTGCCTTCATGCTACCGGTGGCCACACCGCCCAACGCGGTGGTGTTCGGCTCGGGCTACCTGACGATACCGGATATGGTGCGGGCGGGACTGTGGTTGAACCTGATTTCTATCGTGGTGATCACGCTGTTTTGCTACTTCGTGCTACCGTTGTTGTGGGGCTTTGATGCGGGGATAGTGCCGGAGTGGGGGGCGGTTCGCGGTGTGAACTAAATTACCGGTGTACGATCACCCGGATACGTTGCCTACCTGCGATGGTGCGCACCTCCAGGTGATACAGGCCGGATGCGAGGTGCTCGGCTACGGGGAGCCGACGCTGCCCCATTTTCAACTCAGCGCTGGACAACAGCCGCCCCGCCATATCAAAAAGGCGAAGCTGAGCGCTTTCCTGCGCGGTCTGCGCCGGAGAGTTTATAAAAATCGTTCCACCACTCGGGTTAGGGTAGACCCTATATCCTAAGTCCGTAGAGGGCGCTTTCGGACTGTCGGTGGCGGTAAGTGCACCCCCTTCTACGAAGGCATACTGAGTGTCGACGGAAGGTAGTTCAATAACCTCCCGACCACCCGGGGCCGGCCAGTCGATGACCAGGCTATCGATGGTGGTGGTGCTGCCCAGTCCGAAGTGTAGGACCGGACTGTGGCTGGAGAGGTAGCTGCCCCCGGCGGTCAGCTCGCGTAGTGTGGTGTGGTCCGGAGTATACAACCGTACCCGGGCACCGACGGCGGATGCATTTGCCGTGGTACCCTTTAACTGTAGCTGTACCCAGTGCCCGCCACTTTGTGTATTGTTCTCATAGATGAGTGCGCGTGCGGTGTGATTTGGGTCAAGCCTTACCCCAGCCACCACTAAATCCAGGTCACCGTCTCGGTCCAGATCGCCGTAGGCCACCCCCCGGGCTTTATTGGCTACGGTAGCCGGCAAAATGAGATCGCGCGATGCATCGTCAAAGAGCAGATCCTTATCGCGACTGAGGTACACGCGGTTATACTGCGGCACATCGAGGGCATACAAAAAACCCTTGTTAGCGTACAGGTCTAGGTAGCCATCCTGATTGAAGTCCTGCATCACGGTGCCCCAGCTCGAGCCGCTGCCGTCGTTGACGTAGTACTGCCGGGCGCTCTCGGTGAACGTGCCGTCGGGTTGACTGAGGTATAGGCGGTTATCGCCTATGTTGGTGACGTAATAATCCAGTCGTCCGTCACCATTTACATCACCACTACTGATGCCCATGGCATTGATGGCCGCCCGCATTGCGGTACGCTCGCTGACCCGCTCGAAGGACGGATTGCCTACCACGCCACTGTTTCGGAGTAGGTTGTTCGGCTCGTAGAAGTCGCCGAAGTCGTTGAGCACGAAGAGGTCCGCTGCCCCATCGCCATCGTAATCGGAAAATAGGGTAGCCAGGGTGCAGCCGGCACGTTCATCTGGAAGGGGGGACTCCGTAAGGGTAAATCGTAAGTTCCCCTCGTTGCGGTAGAGAAAGTCGGTCTCGGCGCGGGTGATATGTTGTTCGAAGGGCAGTGCGCTGTAAGCGACGTAGTTGCCGACGTAGATATCAAGGTCACCGTCGCCGTCGTAGTCAGCCAGGGTAGCACTACTGGACCAGACTTGCTGGGTGATGCCGGCCGCCCTGGACCGATCCACGAATGACTCACCTCCCTGATTAAGCAGCAGATGGCAGTGGTCTCCCTGACCAGTGGTGAGCAGGAGATCGGTGTAGCCGTCGTTGTTAAGGTCGCCAGCCACCACGCCTACGGTGTTGAGACCGCGCAGGCCATCGATTCGCCGCTCGCGGCTTACGTCGCTGTAGGTACCATCCCCGCGGTTTTCGTAGAGCTTGTCGGAGCCTAATCCGCCGGTGAGGTAAATGTCCGGCCAGCCATCATTATTATAGTCGAATACGGCTACGCCGCCGGCCATACCGGTAGGGTCGTAGGTATAGTGGTCAATGCCTGACGAAAGAGCCCGCTCCACAAACTGCTGGGTGTGGAGCGGGCCCGGGTGAAGGATGAGACTGAGGGCGACTGCCGCCGCCGGTACACCATTTAACCGCATCAGTAGTCGGGGTTCTGCCCCAGATTGGGGTTAGCTTCCACCTCGCTCAGTGGAATGGGCAACAGATCGTAGCGGTCGGGGTAGACGTTTTCAAACTGACCGGTCTGAAAGGTGCTGAACGTGAGCTGGGCGGGGTCGAACACGTGTTGTGGACCACCTTCCGCGGCGGTAGGTACGCCATCGCGGTCGATACGAATGCCGGTAAACGTAGCATTGAGTACTTCGGAAGCGGTGCCCCAACGGCGAAGGTCAAACCAGCGGTGGTTTTCGAACACCAGTTCGATACGGCGCTCGTGGCGGATACGCTGGCGCATCTCATCCTGTGAGAGGCCATCGGCCAGGGGGGGAAGCGCAGCCCGGCGCCGTACGCGGTTGACGGCATCGTATACCATTTCGCTCGGTCCGTTAGCCTCATTTTCCGCCTCGGCGTAGATGAGTAGGATTTCGGCGAAGCGGATTTCCTGCCAGGCCGTACGGCTTACGCCCTCGGGGGCGAAGCCAAGTGCCGGGTCCACCCATTTTTGTACCAGATAGCCCGTAATCGATGCATTACCATCACGTTGCTCGCCAGGCCCCTCATTGAAGGCATTGTACTCCATATCGATGAAGGGTTCGCCACGGGAGGGAGACACTTCACTGAACTCGGCACCGTGGTAGAAAATGGAGGCATAGAAGCGCGATTCCCGATTACTGTATGGGTCCTGTAGGGTATACCCGGAAGCAGGGTCATCGATATCGAGCCCGTCGGCGGTCTGAAAAGCATCAACGAGCTCCTGGGTCGGATCGGTCTGCCCACCGTTGTCGTTGCGCCAGCGCACGGGCCAGTTGCCGCGGTCGAACTGGTGGGCACGCTCGGGGGGCAGGAAGGTGATCTCGTAGAGCGTCTCTACGTTGCCACCGTAGGAGAGAAAAAGTTCCCGGTAGTTGCTGGCTGCTTCCTCCGCATTGGCTGGTTCGGCGCCGAATAATTCCAAGCCGTCGTTGTCCTCTCCATTGATGAGACGGTCGGCTAGGTTGGCAGCTTGTTCGTATCGTTCGGCGTACAGCATGGCACGGGCGTGCAGTCCGATGGCCCCTTGCCGGTTCAGCGCCCCAACCGGTGCATCTGATTTATTGGGCAGGCCTTCTGCGGCAAGGCGAAGTTCCTGATCGATGAAATCGTATACCTCGGATATGGGGGTACGGCCGGGAAGTAGATTGTCACTTTCCAGGGTTTGAGCTTCGGTGAGCACAGGTACGGCACCGTAGCGGCGTACCAGGTCCCAATAAAACCAGCCGCGTACAAAATGTAGGCTGGCCGAGGCCGTCGTTTTGAATTCCTCGTCAAAATCTGCATCCGGCAGGGCAGCTAACAGTTCGTTGGCGTTACGAATGGAGGTGTAGGCTGGCCCCCAAATGTCCAGACCCCCCATATTGGTGGGTTGGATGTTGCCGGTACGGACTACCGAATTGGAGGGTACCCAGCCGCTCTTTGAGCGCGCCTCATCGGAGATGGAGGCTAACAAGTAGTTGTTTCCGTAGCCGGCGCCGGGACTGTTGTACTGCCCGGCGGGCAGGGAGCCGATGATGTTGTTTAAGTAGGCGTCGGCTAGCCCCTGATCGGTGAACACGACATCGGATGACACCTGGTCGATGGGGGTGAGGTTTAGGTAATCCTCACTACAGGAGGTCACCGAGAACAGGCAGGCTAGCAGGTAGGGATATAACTTTTGCATGATAGTGGTAGTTGGGGGCATTTAAAATTCCAGCTGCAGACCGGCCGAGACGACCCGTGCAATGGGGTAAAACAGCGAGTTACCGTTGTTTCCCTCCGGGTCACCGATGGAGACATTGGTGAAGGTCAGCAGGTTGGTGGCCGATACACTGAGTTGAAGCTTATCGATGCCCGTACGGTCAAACAGACCGGGAAGCTCCTTAAAATCATAGGAGAGTCGTGCGTTGCGTAGCCGCACGAAGTTGATATTTTCGACGAAGAAGTCGCTCCGTTGGTTATTGTTGTTGTTGCCATCGGGCAGGATACGGGGATAGCGCGCACCGGTATTTTCGGGAGTCCATGAATCGTTCAGGACATCAAAGTTGTTGCCTACACTGAGGAGGAACCCACGGGGGGCAATCTCGCGGGCGTAGTCACCGGCCCCCTGAAAGTTAAGGGCCAGAGAGAAACCGGTATAGTTAAAGTTGAGGTTAAGGCCGTAGATCACGTTGGGCGTGGAGCTTCCACCGATGATGACCCGGTCATCATCGTTGATCACCCCGTCGGGCGCGCCGGTAAGGTTACCGTCAGCGTCCCGGCCATTGATGTCTCGATAACGAATATCGCCGGGTTGCAGGGTGCCGAACTGCTGTGGGCCCTCATCGATTTCCTGCTGGGTCTGGTAGAGGCCATCGGAAAGGTAGCCTCGGAATACACCAATTTCGTTACCCTCAAGGCTGGTAGCGGGATTGACCCCCTCCGGCTCGTCGATGAACACAATCTCATTACGTACTAAGGTCAGGTTGCCGTCTACCTTGATCTCCACCGGGCCGATGTTGTTGCGGTGGCGAGCGGTGAACTCCCAGCCCCAACTGTCTACAATGCCAATATTTTCGGCCGGGAGTCTAGCACCGAAGGTGAGTGGTACGGAGAGGTTTCTGGCGGCGAGAATATCCTCGGTACGCTTTTGATAATAATCTACCTCAAGGCCAAACTTGCCTTCTAAAAATCCAGCTTCGAGGCCTATATCGGTAGTCTTTGCCCGCTCCCAGGTCACATTGGGGTTAGCCACAACCCCGGGGGTCACCCCCGGCTGAAATTGTCCGTTCTCCACATAGCCACCCGCAAACGGGAAACCAGACAGAAATTGGAACCCAGCGATGCGGTCATTACCGGTTATACCCCACGAACCTCGCAACTTGAGGGTACCAAGCCAGTCGATTCCTTGCATCCAAGGCTCTTCGGAAACCCGCCAGCCGGCAGAAAAAGCGGGAAAGTACCCAGTACGGGTATCCTCAGGAAAGATGGAGGACTTATCCACCCTGATGTTGGCCTGTAGGAGGTACCGGTTTTTAAAACCGTAATCCACTCTGGCCACGTAGCCCCGACGGGTAAGCTCAGAACCGGAGCCATCGTTCTCGTCGTTGAGCGGGTTACCCGCGAAGAATTGTTGAAGCGTGGGGGAAAGAAAGCCATCGCGGAATGCTGACAAGTAGTTGCCCCGCTGGCCGATCTGCTCGAAGAGGGCTAATCCCGCTACGTAATGATCGCCTATTTCACGGGTGTAACGCAGACTAAGTTGTGTGGTCAACTGCCGCGAGTCGTCGCGCCGCTCTCGTAACGAACTGATGTTATCGCTCTGAAGCGGGATGTACTCCCCGGTAGCCTCATTTAACTGATAGCTGGTGTACGGGGTAAAGAAGGTTCGGTTGGTGACATTAGCCGCATCGTAAGAGAAAAGGCCCCTGGCGGAGAGTCCCGTTACGAAGGGCAGCTCGTAGTTGAGCTGAAAATTAGACTGGAATACGAAAAATTCTTCCTCACGCGAACCGTTCAGGTTAGCATCTCCGAAGGAGTTTCCACTAAAACCGTCAAAGCCCAGGGAACCGGGTGGCAGGCCCTCCGCGCCCTCGATACCGTCAAGAAATACGGGATTGAGGGGATTGGCGCGCAGGACGTTGGAGAAGATCTCCCCGTCGTCGTCGGCCGAGCGAAGCCGCTCCTCGATACGCCCCGAAAGGTCGAAGCTAAGGGTAAGGCCTGGTGCCACGTCGGCATCTACGTTCGAACGGACGTTGTTGCGGCTGTAGCCCGCGTTTTCCAAGAAGCCCTCCTGGTCGAGCCGGCCGTAGGCGAAAAAGTAGCGTAGGTCCTCGCTGCCGCCATCCACCGACATATTATACTGCCGCTGAGGGGCCGAGTTAGTCAGCGTTTGATTCCACCAGTCGTAGCTGGGCAGGCGCCCGGCGCGCGCATCCTCCAATAGATTAGCGAAGGGAAGCTGATCGTCAGGAGTACCTTCATTAGATAGCGCCTGGCGGTAGGCGATCACATACTCGTTGGCATCCATCAGTTCGGGCCGGCCGGCCGGGGACTGCCGACCGATGTTACCGTCAAAGTGGAACTGGGGTTTACCAACCCGACCCCGGCGGGTAGTGATAAGCAGTACGCCATTGGCCGCCCGTGAACCATATACGGCGGTGGAGGCAGCGTCCTTCAGGGCAGTTACGCTAGCTACTTCGGCCGGATTGATGCGGGCGAAGCTACGCTCTACGCCGTCCACCAATACGAGCGGGCTATTATTGCCCAGGGTACTACGGCCACGAATCTGGAAGGCCGCATCGTCGAAGCCGGGTTGGCCGGTCGTCTGCACGGCAATTACCCCGGAGAGTTTGCCGGCTAGGTTAGCCGATAGGTTCGGCGTGGGGGCCACATTAATCTCCTGCCCCTCGATCTGGGAGACCGAGCCAGTTACGTCCGCTTTTTGCTGCGTGCCGTAGCCGATTACCACCACCTCCTCGAGCTGAGTAGCATCGGTGAGTAGTACGATGTCTAGCACCGTCTGACCACCAACCGCCACCTCCTGGGCCGTGTAACCGATGTAGGAAAAGCGTAGGACTGCCTCCGGTCCACTGACCGTGATAGAGTAGTTACCGTCAAGATCGGTCACCGTGCCGCTGCTCGTACCGGCTTCCACTACGGTGACGCCGATGAGCGGAAAGCCATCCTCATCCAGCACCGTACCGGTGACGGGGTCGGCCACCTGAAGGCCGGCGGCAAGTAGGGTAGAAGAACAAAGTAGGGTGAGCCAGCAGACTAGCAGCAGTCCGCGGCGAATGTTGATTAGCATGAACCTTAAGTTTCATTAGTGAGAATGATCGGGCGATGCAGCTTCCGTAATGGGTAGTGCAATCGTTTGCAATAATAATCAAACCCGGTTCAATATCCCAAAGCTCGAAAGGAATTTGTTGAGACCTTGCCGTGCAAGTCGAGATTGGCGAGCAACCGGTTGCAACTAATACACATTGGGGGTACGTGGTGTAAAGTGCTACCTGCAGTTACATCCCCTCCTCTGCCGTTTTGTCCTTGGACTGGGCTGACTCAAAATAATTGGCCGAATGCTTTGGCGGGTGCGGGGTGGGCTGTAGCTTTGCCTCGCCTTAGCAACAAGCACATCCGGAGACGTGGGTGAGTGGCTGAAACCACCGGTTTGCTAAATCGACGTACTCTAACAGGGTACCGCGGGTTCGAATCCCGCCGTCTCCGCCACGGGGCATAGCGCAGTCCGGTTAGCGTGCCTGCTTTGGGAGCAGGAGGCCCCAGGTTCGAATCCTGGTGCCCCGACTGGGATAGTAAAAGGGACGATCGCGGTGGTGGCGATCGTCCCTTTGTTTATTTCGGCAGGAGAGGGGAGCGCACTGAGTGGGAATACGTACCATCGGTAACCGTAAGCATAATCTGATACGCTAGGTGATTCTCGGGCAGTTGTACCTCAATGTGAGCTCCTTCGCCGAGTTGGCGAAGCGCAATGGGATTGCCGTAGGCATCCGTTTTCACCAGATTCCAACTTAAGGAGTAGCCCCCGAAGGGGGTAGGAGCCGGCATCCATTCATCGCCATCCCGCGCCAACGCCCGATAAGTATACGACTGTCCTACGATGGGCTGTAGCGCCGGGGCGAGCACGGCAACAGCAGGTAAGTGGATGGCGGCCAAGGGCCTGTCGGCCCACAACTCGCTCAGGGTAACATAGTCTCCGGTGGGACGGCTGCTAAAATCGAGCAGCCCATCGAAGGATAACTTGCCCTTGCGCCATTCATTTTGCCAGTTGGAGACTACCGCGTAGGCTTGGTTGGCTGAGGGTGGTAAGGCGGCAAGATGCTGAGCGTCGATATCTCCGAGGACCACCCGGCCGGCGTAGCGGTCCAATACCTCGGTGAGTGCCCGGGCGGACAGGGAGCTTTCCCCAACCGTCAGGCCTACAGCATCTAACGGACCCTCCAGAAGTTCGTATTCTTCCAGCAACTGGATACCTTCCGTCGTCGCGGCGACCGCGACCATGACCGCCCGCTCGGGATCGACCTGTTTGATGTCGCGGATCAGTGCACCCAGCCAGTTGAGGTAGGCCACGCGCTGCCGGTGTAGGGTGGGTTGCAGGTGATGGGCCGCAAGGTTGGATAGTACGTCATTGCCGAAGTTCCAGTGAAGCAACATTTGGCGGTCTACCTGGTCGCGGACCTGATCAATAATTTCGTCGTGCAACTGCGCTAGTTCCGTGCTATCTGCTACGAAGTCAATCGTCTCCGAGACCCAGAAGTTATAGATGACCTTTAACCCAAATTCCTCGGATATGGTCATGAGGTTGTAGTCATACATGCCCGGTAGGGTAATCCGGATAGCATTGATTCCCGCTGCGTGCATCAGACCGAAGTCATGCTCCAGGTTATCACGCGAGGGGATGTAGCGGTGGGTACTCCAACCCGCTCCTTTCTTATAGCCTACGGCACGGACGGATTGGCTCGGTAGCGGACGGCCACGCCAGAGCGTGGCGGTAGCCCAGTTGGCATGCCCCGTATCCGCTGTCGCCGTGGCGGGCTCCACATTGAACAGCGTGTAGGCATCTAGGGTCCAGTCCAGCCGCTGACTGGGTCCGTGTTCGCTGCGGGCGGGGAGGTTCTCGTCAAATGCGCTGTTGAAGGCCACGATCGCATGAATCTCGGGCAGGCTATCCAGGATGAACTGGCGGGAGGCCCGTACCCACTCCCGTTTTTCGACGGGGGTGCCAAGGGAGCCAAACTCCGCCACGATGACCGGCGTGGGGGGAAGGTCGGCGAGTTGTTCGGCAAAAGGAGCATAGAGCTCCCGGAAGGATCGGACCGGCAGGCTATCATAAACCGGGCCGTAATTCAGGGTGGTCAACCCAATATAGTCCACGAAATCCTTGCCAGGGTAGTAGGAGGATACCGCCTGTGGTTGCCAGGGGTTCCACACCCAGCGAACATTCCCAGCGCCTAGCTGCTGAAAGATGCCGTGGACGCGGCGCCAGGCCGCAATGAAGTCCTCGGGCTGGTTGTCGCCCGCCGTAGACCAGGGGTATCCGGGGTTATCGAACTCATGCGCAAAACGTAAGTACACCGGCCGTTCAAGTGCGGCAAGTTGCTGGGCGAAAGAGATGACGTACTCGTCAAACCTGCCCTCAGCGATAGCTTTCAGGCCGCGCCTTTCTTGCCTAAGCAAAGAGTCCGTACCGCTACCTGGAAAATGGCTGACCCAGGGCTCCCAGGTGATCATCGGATCAAACCCCCGGGCAGTAATGGACTGCAGGTGATTCAAGATGCGGTCGTTCTCCATGCCGCCGCTCCAGGGTATATAGCTTGAGACTATATCTACGGGAGTGTGCGCCCTGGGCTCGATCCGATTGATGGAGCTCAGCTCGGAAAGGCCGCTCCCATCCGCGGGAAAGAAAATACCTAGTTTGGGTGCGGTCGATGTGGTAGCAGTGGGGGCGGCGGGTTCGATCATCTCGAATTCCTGTTGGTTGTAAAGAGACATGAGTAGGCTGGTAGCACCTACAATAGCGACCAGGATGAAGGGAGCAAGCTTTCTTACCGTCACCGTCATAGCATCCAGCGCCCACAGCAGTTGACGCTTGGCGTGGCGACCGACGGTACGCGCCGGGCTTGGTAATTTGCTTCTAAACACGCCGTTGCGATTCGTGACTCCAAAGGCCAGATATACACTGAAAAACATGAAGGATGCATTCAGCAAGGCAAAGCAGGCCATGATGAGCGAAAATGGAGTAAAGTCACGGGACAGACCGTAAACGATGGCAGCTAGCGAGGCAATTCCGATGGTCAGATTAGGCAGCAGCAGCGTGTAGTGCGTAGCGTCCTCGTCGTTCTTTGGAGTTGGTAGATACGGCACCTTCTTATTTACGAGCGTATAGAAAAAACCGAGGGCAAACACCCACCACGTCAGAATTTCCAGGATGCCACCAACGATATGGAACCCCCGTTCATCGTCGGATATCAGCCACTTCTGTATATAAAAGCGGAGGATGAAGGACGTAAAGATGACCGGACCGATCAGAAGCAGAAAAAAACCAAAGTTGCCCGTCCAGGGTACTTCGGACCATACCAGGGACAGGATTGGGATGAGAAAGCCGATGAAGTAGACCACCCCGGCCAGATAGTGCACCGGCATGAGGGCGTAATGGAGGCGCTGCCGCCAGGTGAGCCGACTGAAAATGCGGGGATACACCTTGACTAGTAGGTCGAAGGTGCCGCGTGACCATTTAAGCTGCTGCTTAAAGTAGGCGGTGATACTAGCCGGCACCAGGCCCTTAGCCAGAATGCGTGGTACGTAGACCGACTGCCACCCCTCGCGGTACAGTAGCATGGCGGTATGCATATCTTCTGCTAGCCCGGGGGCGTGCCCGCCTATGCTATCGAGCGCCTTGCGCCGGAAAGTGCAATTGGCACCGATGGCGTTGACGGTGCCGTAGGTGTTCATCGACATCATCATCGGCCCGTAGAAGTGGAACGTCTGCTGGGCGGATCCCTTCGCTACCAGGGAGTCGAACTTATTGTAATAGGCCTGCACGGTCTGCACGAAGCCAATTGACTCGTTCTGAAAGTGCGGAATGATGTGGTCTAAGAAGTCCGGCTCGGGAATGTGGTCTGGATCCAGTATCAGACAGATCTCACCCGTTGCCTGCCGTAAGGCATTGTTGATGTTTCCGGCCTTGGCATCCACCCGAACGCTGCGCGTCACGTGTATGACGCCGATTTCGCTGCACAACTGTTTCAGGTAGGGGTCATCGGCCTCGTCGCATAAATAGGTGGTGTGGGGATACCTGATGGCCTGAATCGCCCGTAGGGTAGTTTCAATCATGTCGTAGGGCTCACCCGGGAAATAGGTGGTCAGTACGTCTACGGTAAACGTTTGCTTTAATTCCGGAGTTAGTGGCACCTTAATCGCGGCATAGTAATACCAGAGGCTCATATCGCGGACCAGCCCGTAGACGATAACGCAGGCCAAGAGCGCGTACAGCAAAGGCTCTCCGTAATAGCGGGGCTGGAAAAAATTGTAGCAAAAGTGGACGATGCTGATCACCCCGGTAACAATCAATAAGCGGATAATCAGCTGTTCGCGAAACGTTGGATTGCGTACAATGGGGTCATTTAGTTTCATTGGAGGCGACTACGTAAAAGGGAATATTGGCGGTAGAGAAAAAACCATCGGAACTCTCCGCGTAATAATAAATACGGTAGGGACCTGGCTGGTCCGGCGTACGGAAGCTAGTCGAATCGCGGTCGCAACGAAGGAACAAACCTGCGATTGGATCGGGACCGAATCCTAGTTCACCCTGCCCCCTCCAGTCTTCTGCGCGGACTTCCCACTTAAAGGTCAGCTCCGATGGTGGTAGACCAGCATACTGGACCTTTGCCATGGCCGAGGTTCCGGCGGGTAGCATGATACTTTCCTGTCCTCCCCGTTCGTCTAGCAGTAAATACGCAACCTGAGGGCCAGGGAAGGGGGCGGAACGCTCCTGCCATAAATTGCCGAGCGCGAAGGCCGGTTCGCTGCTTCCCCCGGTGGCAGACAGCAGGCTGAACCAAGTGGGCGTACGCTCGTATTTCGCTCCCCAGTAAAACGCCAGGTTACCCAGCAGGCGGCGATCCGCAGACCGAGACACCTCCCCAAGGTAACGGTCGCGCAGATGCTGCGCTTTGGTGGTGCTGGGAGATTCCAGCGGCGCTCCCCAGAGCGTAGTTTGCTCCTCCCACGGCCCGTTGAAGCTCCATTCTGAAATGAGATAAGGGCCCCGCCAAACGGGAGTAAGCAGGTCGCGGGTGCGATCAAAGGTGGAAAGGTTGCCAAACATGTTTAGCGAAATAAAATCGATGCGTAAGCCAGCCCAACCCGTATACAGGCTAAGCAACTGGTGCGGTATGACCGCCGTACTCACGGGGTGGTCAGCATCGAGAGCACGCACGGCATCCGCTAGCTGATTGTACTGTTGTAGGAAGCCTGCGTCGTACCCATTCTGGAAAATCTCGTTTCCAAGCATCCAGAACAGTAAGGCCGGATGGTCCCGATGGCGGTCTACCAGGGCGAGGATTGAATCGGTAAGGGGCGTTAGGGTCGGAGCGGTTGCCTTGTCATCGTAGGCCGGCAACGGGATATCCACCACTACCGCCAAGTCCAGCCGCAGGGCTCGATCCAGTAGCTGTCCTAGGCTGTCAGGTGAGTACACTCTAAGGGTGTTAGCACCGTAAGCACGAAGCTTTCCCAAGTGGTCTGCCCCGGCTGCTCCCCTCACGTAGAACGGCTTACCATGGCGTAGCAATTGATAGCCCCTGGAGTCTGAGTAGCTGACATGGACGGTTCCCGTGCTGGAGTAAGCAGCATCCCATGTACAGGAAACGAAGCAGAATGACAGCAGTAGGTACAGCGCTGAAGCTGGTGTGAGGAGTCGTCTCAAAGCTTGTTCTGGATTGTTCAAAATGTCTAAAAGTCCGATAAAGCAACTCCCTAACAACCAAATGCGATCGTAACGCGGTCGTAGCGCTGACCTAGAAGCAGTCGCAACCGGGGTCGCCTTCGTTAACCTAAACGTTCTGGGACTAATAGGGAAACGACCTGCCGGAGTTAAATTGTCGAGCTGAAAATCTTTAACTGTGTCGGCCAGCTTCTCCGATCAAGCGCGTTAGGGTCCGGTTTCAGCGTACCATTTTCCCCGCCGCCCCCGCACTAAAATCTGCCGCAACATATTTCTCAACTCCAGGGTTGATTGCTCAAATTAAACACAACCTATGACAAACATCGAGAGCCTCTTTTCCTACACCGTAGGTCGTTACGAGGCCGTCGACCACCTGCTCAGCATGGGGGTCGGGGCGCACTTCGCCGCCCTCATTTTTTTCATTCTTACCTCCCGTTTCGTTGCCCCCCACTACCGTACCGCCACCGCGCTAAGCTGTATCGTCATGGTCTCGGCCGGCATCATCCTTTACGGCCAGTCCAACCTCTGGGAGCAGGCCTTTACGTTTAACCAGTCCACGGGTATGTACGACCCCGCCCAGGAAACCTTCTCCAACGGTTACCGCTACGTGAACTGGATGATTACCGTTCCCTGCCTACTCGTGCAGCTGCTCATCGTGCTCAACATCCGCGGTAACGATCTATTTAAGACGGCTACCACCCTTATTCTGCTGGCCTGGGCGATGATTGTGACCGGCTACGTCGGTCAGCTCTACGAGATCGATAGCATAGGCACCCTGATGCTGTGGGGGGCCATCTCTACGCTCTTCTTCATCGGTATGAACTGGATCGTCGGCACCCGCATCTTTCGGGCCACCCCCGATATGCCCGCCACGGCCGCCTCGCCCATGCGCAAGGTCTTCTGGCTCATGATGTTTGCCTGGACCCTCTACCCCCTGGCCTACGGCATGCCCTTCTTCGAGGCCAGCTCCACCGGCGTGGTCATCCGTCAGGGTCTCTTCACGGTGGCCGACGTCACCTCTAAGGTCATCTACGGACTCATGATCACCTACATCGCCATCCAGCGCAGTGCCGCCGAGGGCTTCGAACCCGCCATGCAAGTCACCGACCTGCTGCCCCAGCGTGGTACCGTGGCCGCCTAAGCACCGATGGGCAAAATTATGCTGCTGCTGCGCGATCTGGTTCGCTCGATCGCCAGCCTCCCCACGCTCATTTTCTTCGCCTTCGTAGCCCTAGCCTGCTACCAGCTTAGCACTACGGATGAGGCGCAGGACCTGCCCGACTGGCTTGCCCCCTACAACCTTACGGACCTTGATACCATCCGCACCACCCTGGCAGCGGTGATTACCGGAGTGTTCACCCTTACGATTTTTGCCTACACCATGGTGATGAACGTGCTGGACCGTAGCATCAGCTCCTACTCCCCCCGGCTGCTCCCCCTGGTCCTCTCCGAGCGGTACCACCAGGAGATCCTAGGGGTAGGAGCGGGTACGATCGCACACAGTACCATCCTGTTACTGGGCGTAGCCGAGCCGCCGGAGTTCAGCAAGCCACCGGTACTGGCGGCGGCTAGCGCAGGATTCTTTGCGATTCTAAGCCTGGTGCTGTTTATCTACTTCATCCACCGGGTATCGCAGAGCATCTTCATCAACGTACTCCTGCGCAAAAGCTACGACTACACCCGCCGCCGCCTCGAACGGCTCGACGAGCAAAGGCTATCGCTTATCACCGCTAGGGACCGACCGGACGATGATCCCCAGCCCCGCATCTTTGCCGACCGGTGTGGCTACCTCGACGAGCTGGACTATGCAGGTCTGGTCGACGCAGCCCAGAAGCTACGGACCGAAATCTACCTACTGCCCCGCCCGGGCTCCTTTGTCTACACCGGCGATCCCCTCTTCGGCTGGGGCGATACACAGTCAGCCGACCAGATTAGCATCGACTCCTACTACACCCTTTCCCGGGAGGAGCCCATCGATGTCTACGCCACCGGCTTCAAGCACCAGGTCGAGGTAGCCATCAAAGCCGCCAGCCCCGCCATCAATGACCCCGGCACGGCCATGACCGCCATCAACTACCTCGGGCAGCTCTTCATGCAACTTGCCGCGGTGAAACCCTACAATGCCGTCACCGGTCAGCAGGACGCCGGCGTACTACGCCTCAACGACTGGCAGGTGGGTACCCTCCTTGACAGCTGCTTCACCCAGCTGCGTTGCTACCTGGATTCCGACCCCTGGGGCGTGGACACGATGCGCGAAAACCTCCTGCGCATCGAGCAGGCCTGCGTAAAGTACGACCATCCTACCGGGGCTTCCGCCGCCCGCCGCCAGCTACAGCAGCTAGTCAGTAAACCGTGAGCCGTCTTCCCGCAGCACGCGGTCTAGGTATTCCACCAGCATCTCCGCGTTCCCACGACTGAAGCACAGCGGCGGCTTGATTTTCAGCACATTCTCGTACGGTCCGTCGGTGCTCAGCAGGAAGCCCAGCTCGCGCATCCGGTTCACCACGTAAGTAGCGGGCGCGGTCGCAGGTGCAAGGCTTGGCCCACAGAGCTCCACGCCCAGGAATAATCCCTGCCCCCGAACGTCCGCCACGAGCGGGTGATCGGACTGTAAGGCAAGCAGGAGCTCCGTCAGGTAGCTGCCTACCCCGCGGGCCTGCTCCTGTAAGCCCTCATCACGCATTACGTCCAGTACCGCCAGACCCACCCCGCAGCTCACCGGGTTACCTCCGAAGGTGTTGAAGTACTCCATGCCATTGGCGAAGACCGCGGCAACAGACTCGGTACAGACCACCGCGCCCAGTGGATGCCCGTTGCCGAAGGGTTTTCCGATGGTGACGATGTCCGGCACCACACCCTGGGTTTGAAACGCCCAGAAGTGGCTACCCACCCGGCCCAGGCCCGTCTGCACCTCATCGGCGATGCAGATGCCGCCGCCGGCGCGAATGCGATCGTACACTGCAGTCAGGTAGCCCGCGGGAAGGGTTAGCTGCCCCCCGCAACTCAGGATGGATTCGTGAAGAAACGAACTCAGTTGCTCCGGCACGTGGGGCAGGGGATCGAGCCCCGTACCGCGCAGCCGGTCCGGTAACGGTAACAGATGGGTATGGTTGGGTCGCCCCTGCCCCCCATGACGGCCGAACTTGTACTGGCTCACCTCAATCGTCCGGCTGGTATTACCGTGGTAGCCCATTGCCATTGCGACCGTACGCCGGGTACCCGTCACCGCCTCGGCCATCCGCAGTGCCAGCTCGTTAGCTTCGCTACCGGAATTGACGAAGTGCACCACGCTAAGCTCCGCGGGTAGGGTGGCGGTGAGCTGCTCGGCCAGTGCTACGATGGCGGGGTGGAGGTAGCGGGTGTTCGTATTAAGCAAACTAATCTGCCGGCTGGCCGCGTCCACTACGCGGGGGTGTTCGTGGCCCACGTGGGCTACGTTGTTGACCGTATCCAGGTAGCGCCTACCCGTACGGTCGTAGAGGTACTGCCCCGCCCCCCGTAGGATGACCAGCGGCTCGTGGTAGGAGACACTTAGACTACGGCCGAGCAGCCTGCCGCGCCGCTGTTGAATCGTCTGCGCCTCATCTGCAGGGGGCACTTCTTCTGGCAGGGGGTGGGGGATGAGCGTGCGGGGGTCCGGACACAGACCCAGCCAGATGTACCGTTCGTCGGGGTAGGCCACGCCGGGAAAATCCACCGAGCCGCCCAGCAGATCGAGCATCACCTGGAAATGAAGGTGGGGAGGCCAGCCACCGTTGACGTCCGGTGCGCCCATCGTGGCCAGCAACTCCCCGCACTGCACCTGCGACCCCGCCCGTATGCTCTGGATGGAACAACTGCTGAGATGCCCGTAGAGGGTATAAAAGGTGAGCCCGGGGATCGGATCGTGCTGCAGGATGATGGTGGTGCCGTAGCCGCCCGGCGTGGGGTCCGTGCCGAAACTGTGTACGGTGCCGTCGAGCGGACACACTACGGCAACGTTGGCCCGGGGAGTCCAGAAATCAAGGCCGAGGTGTACGCTCCGCCAGCGGGGTCCCTGGTTGCCCGTGCCGCGAAAGGCGTCGGTGGTGTAGACCGGTCGGGTTTCGCCGTAGCCGCCCACGGCCATTTCGGCCCCCTGGTCCTCGAGGTGGCGGCGGATGTGGGTAACGAAGACGGAGAGCTGCTCAAAATTGCGGTTAAGGCCCAGGGTGGGGCTGCCCACGCTGAGATTAAGGGGCAGCACCCGCTCCGGAAAAACGACCAGAGACTCGGGGGTAGCCCGCGCGCACCAGCTGTGGTAGGCCTGCCAGCGGGGGTGGGCCGGTAGTTCGGCGGCCGTGCGAAAGTGGGCGAGCGCTAGGGTGGGGTGTACGGTGCGTAGCTGGTCCAGCAGCGTCCAGGCGGGGGCTTCCGACACGCTGAGGTACGCATTATCGGGGTTACGCAGACGGTTTTCCGCAGCGGTGGTAACGGTAAGCAGCAGCCGGGCACCAATGAGATCGAAGAGTGCGGCCAGTTCTATCTCCTGAAGGGGGAAGACCGTCTGGTAGCCACGGACTACCTCCTGCATCGCGCCGAGTGGATCGGCCATGCCCATGCCGGCGTAGGCGCAGCTGATGGCTAGCTCGCAGACCGTAGCCGTGTAGCAGGCATCGTCAAAGTCGATGACGCCGGTGATTCGGTCCTCACGGGGTGCGATCAGCAGGTTGAGCTCGTGGGCGTCGTTGTAGTTGATGCCGCGGCGGAGAACGGAATGATCCAACTTGCGAATGCGGTCGAGAAAATACTCCGCTAGTGTTTTCTGATTTTGGTCTAGACCATCCATCACTAGATCACTATTACCCACGCATAGGGGATCCCAGCGGTAGTTACGGGGTGCTGCCGGGTTATCGAAATCGGCCAGCGCGCGGGATAAATGACCGCAGGTGGTGCCCCACTGTCGGAGTAGGGTAGGAGTACGTGGGTTCCGCTCGGCTAGGGGGCGGCCGGGTAGCCACGTATAGCGTCTTACGGTACGCGGGCCTGCCTCGGTAGTGACCTGGTGAGATTCGAGCAGCTCCGGGACGGCAAAGGGAAGGGAGGCCTGACGGAGGTGGCACAGTAGGTCCCTGGAAAATGCCTCCGCGGCGCCATCGGGCGGGCTGACCTTGAGGAGGTATGATTCTCCGGAGGGGGCCGTGAGGCGGAAATTTTCGTTGACTTCGCCGGGTAGTGGCGTTACGGCAGCGGGTTGGACCGCCAGACCTTCGGTATACAGCATACCCGCAAAGTACTGAGCCGCTCGCAAGTAGTAGGCCCCGGCCGGCAACTCGCTGGCTCAGCGTGTAGTTTACCCACTGCCGCAAGTTGCCCCGCCCATGCCCTCCCTGCACCGCTACCCTCCCACCACCGACCGCAGCCTACGGGTAAGTAGCCAGGCCGATGAGCTACTACTGGACTGGGCGCGCCAATCGCTATTAACCGACGTGCCCACCACCGTGGTGCACGATCGATTTGGAGCGGTAGCCCTTCGCCTGTCCGCGCCCGTGCAGTTCATCGCCAGCTACCACAGTCAGGAGGAAGCGCTGCGCCGCAATGCCGGAGGATACCTCCCGGCAAATGTGGCAAGGCTCACCGACGCTTCGCCGGTAACCCACCAGGCCCTACTCCGAGTGCCTAAATCGCTCGAACTATTCGAATATTACCTAGCCTACCTTGGGGTGAACGCGGTGCCGGGTGCCCGGCTCGCGGCCGGATTTATGACGCGGCACTTTACCCCGCGGCTGCTCGAAATATCCGCCCGGTACGCCGGCACGGTAACCCAGTCGCGGGCCCGCAAAAAGGCGCGGCTACTGCTCCTTTCGGATCTTTATCTCCCTGCACCGGAGTCGGGCCCACGGCCGATGCTCCGCAATGTGATCGACTACCAGGGGGCGCGGTATACGCAGTACTACGGTGTATTTTCCTCCCAGCATGTAGACTTCGCCACGCAATTTTTGCTGGACTCCTGGCCGGACGACCTTCCCGCACCCGCCTCCATTCTGGACATAGGCTGTGGTAGTGGCATCATCGGAGACCAGCTGCTCCGGCGTTACCCTGCGGCGCGGCTTACCGCAACGGATGATTTTAGTTTAGCCGTAGCCAGCGCGCGGGAGAACCTACCGGCGGACCGTGCCACGGTACGCTACGCGCACACCCTTGCTACCGTAGCCGATGCCTCGCAGGAGCTGGTGGTCACCAATCCACCCTTTCACCAGGGATACGAAAACACCCTTGATACGAGCCTGTCGCTGTTCGGAGAAGTACAGCGGGTGCTGACTCCCGCAGGCCAGTTTTTTGTAGTTGCCAACCGTCACCTCAATTACGCCACTCACCTGCGAAGACTGTTTCGGGAGGTGACGGTGGTGCGGGAAAATGCCAAGTACGTGGTATACCGCTGCGGGCGATCGCCGGTGCTAACCGAATGACTTGTAGTCGGTAAGGTAGGACAGGTTCGCTCCGAAATTAGGGATACGCCCCTGTAGGATCTGCCGGCGCCACTTCCACAGACTACCGAAGCTGAGCATCCACAGCGAGCGGCACTCGTCGAGGTAGCGCAGGACGGCGCTGCGTTGGTTGCGCTCCAGAAGCTGCTGGGCCAGGAGCATACTGGGCCCAAAGGCCTTAAGCTGCCGTGAACCCGGTGTGCGTGCGGAGTTAAGTAGGTATTCCGCTGCGCGATCGACGTGGTTTTGCTGCAGCTCCACCAGTCCTAGTAGGGTATTCGCCTGGTGAATCGCGTTGCCGTAGTTGGTGTGGTGGCGGAAGCGTTCGGCGGTCGCAAGGTAGTCGGTCGCCATCTGACTGACGGTAAGGTAGTCATGCCGGGCGTAGGCCTTGAGCAGCCGGCGGCCCAGTAAGATAAAGTCTGATTCCATGAGGGGTTTGTATAAGCGTGCATGATGCGAAGGCGGTGCGGCGGGGTACCAATTGCCCGGCCGTTCAAGATTTGGACACTAGGTAATTCAGCCAAATTTACGACATCCCAGACTGTCTACGGCAAAAATCTTTAGCCGAATGACTTAGGGTCGAGTAGGTGCGTCAGATTTGCGCCGAAGTTGGGGGTGCCCCCACCGCGAATCTGCAGCTTCCAGCGCCAAAGCCGCCCAAAGCTAAGTTTCCAGAAGGCGCCGCACTGCTCTAGATAGCGGAGGACGGTCTTGCGCCGGCCGATCAAGAGTAGTTTCTTGGCTAGCAACATGTTAGGTCCGAAGCTGGTAAGCTGCGAGGAGCCCGGGGTAGCGGCGGCGGCAGCTAGGTAGGCCTCCGCCTGGTCGATCTGGTCGCTTTCCAGGGCGATCAGTCCCAGTACGGTATTTGCCTGGTGGATGGCGTTGCCGTAATTACGACAGTCCCGATGGTGCTCCGCCGCCCGGAGGTAGTCCAGGGCTAGCTTGCGTACCGTATCGCAGTCGTTCCTACTGTACGCTCGCAGCAGGTGAAGTCCACGAAGAATGAATTGATTGCCCGTACCGGGGCGCGTGGGCAGGGAAGTGCCCACCATGGTTGGTGTATTCATGAGAGAGATGCTAAAATACTAAATCGAACCCAAATATACTCCCCAGGGACCGGGTCCGCAAGTTAAAAGCGACCACCGCCCCCCGCACCCGCCTACTTTAACACTTAGCGGGCTCACTACGGGCCCTGGACCTGCTGCCCTGCCCGTATGTTTGTGGGTATGAACAGTAGCGAGCGACTTTTTGGGGCCATACGTAGCGGTGACGTGGACGGACTTAGGGGTCTTTTACAAGCCGAGCCCCAACTCGTGCACGCCCGCGACCTACGGGGTTCCACCCCGCTCGTACTAGCTGCTTATCTCGACCAGCTGGAATGTACCCGCCTCCTCATCGCCGCCGGTGCCCGGCCGAACGTAAAGGATGCCGCCGGTAGCACCCCCCTTATGGGGGCCAGCTTTCGGGGCCACCGCGCCATCGTGAGTTACCTCATCGAGCAGGGCGCGGGGGTTGATGTGCCGGGTCCGGACGGCATGACCGCCCTTCACTTTGCCGAGATGGGGGGAAACGGCGGGGTGAAGGAGCTACTCCTGGCCGCGGGTGCCCGACCGGTCGACTAGTCGTGTACGACCCTGATGCCTCGGGCTAGCTGCGCGGCCCCGAAAGCTGCCCCCCCCCCATGCCCAAGCTGCGGTAGTCGCACTCATTGGAGATCCAGTCGAGGGTATAAATCGGCACCTAACCTTTATCCGTGCGGAATGTTCCTTCAGGTATGGTGTACCTCGCATTTCCCCAGATTCTTGGCGGTACCGGTCCGGTGGCCTATTTGGTCCTGGCGGGTATTGTGGCGCTAGTCGTTACGTTGATTGTGGTCTTTTATCGCCTCTTGAGCGAGGAGCCCTAGGGTCATATTTTACTCCTTAATCCGCCGGGCGTTAGTTCGAAAAGATTTCTCAAACGCTTCGAGTTGGTTCGTTTCAAACTGGAGGGCGTCGGCGGCAGGGATGGATTGTAACTTCTCGTTGTCGTGCCAGAAAGCTGGGTCATAGGGAAGGTTGATGGCGGTATAGGGTTCGGACCGCCGGATGGGTTTGCCCTTGCGGCCCTTGATTTCCTTACGGTCGGTAGTTACATCCGTAACGTAGAAGAAGCGGCTACTGAAGTGTCTTTTCATCTCACCGGCGTAGCGGTACCGAATGATTTCCCGGATGGTCTTTGGGTAGTATTTCCCGGCTACCTTGTGGTAGGTGATGTCTTTGTACCACCCTTCCCCAGTGTCACCATGGCGGTAGCGTAGTACGGCCAGGTCGTTCTTATTGATGAGCAATTCGCCGCGGTTCCAGGCTGCTTCGGCTATCGTCTGTGAGATGCCGGGAATTTGGGGATCGAGCTGGTAATGAATACGTACTAGTGTGTCCGTGCCCGAGAGATACTCCCCGCGGTTGGCGAAGGTGAGGTGGCGCCAGAACCGATCGTCATCGGTTCGCGCGTGGAAGGTTTTTAATGCTTCGACGGACTTAAAGAACGCACCCGCGGTATGTGCGTACCGACCGCTGCGGGCAAAATTGCCGGGCCCCTCATAGAGACTGAGCATGGTCTGCTGCGTATTGATCTTGGGCCAGAAAAAGTTGATCTCCGGCCCACTATAGTCCGTGCTTCGATATTCATCAATCCAACCATGGGCTAGAGCGGGCTCCGGCTCGTACACTCCATCGCGAATATTAAGGATGGCCTCTTGTAACTGGCTGTACTCCCCGTCATCAATGTCGTACTTACGGTAATAGGCCCGGAGAAGGTAATCTTCGTGGCCGTAGTTCTGAGGAATGGCGGCTACGGTACGCCTGACTAGTTCTCGCAACCCTAAATCGGAAATGACTACTACGGTACCCAGGTCGATGAACGAGGTAGCTAGCCGTACGTCCAGCCGGGCGGTATCGGTAGTCGCTACGGGGTGGCGGAAGTCGGCGTAGCTCAGTAGGGAGAAGACGAGGGTATCGCCACGATAGCGTTCACCGGCGAGCTCCAGCTGGTAATCACCCTGCTCGTTGCTCAGCACCCCACGGGTGGGATCACCGGAAAGGGAGACGAATACAAACGGAAGCGGCTCGCCGGACTGCTCGTCGAAGACCGTGCCCCGGTAGGTCAGGGTGTCCTGAGCGGGTAGGTACAAGACCAGTAACAACAGGACTAGGGTGGACGAATATTGGGTGTGGCGCATGTCTGAAAGTACGCCCTATAATCAACTTCGCACCTGCGGCCCCGCCCAACCCCCGCACGGCTTATCCGTTATTGCAGCGATGACGACGGAAGACTTTAAACGTATCGCGGATACCGTGCCCCGCCAGCCCGGGGTGTACCGCTTCATTGGGCCGGACGATACCATCCTCTATGTAGGGAAGGCTAAGGTGCTGCGCAACCGAGTGGCCAGTTACTTCGGGGACCGTAAGGACCGCCTGAATCGTACCCGGGTGATGGTCAAAAACGCCGCCCGCCTGGAGTTTACGATCGTGGAGTCGGAGGCTGATGCCCTGCTGCTGGAAAATGCCCTGATCAAGACCCACCAGCCGCGGTACAACATCAACCTAAAGGACGATAAGAACTACTCCTACATCTGCATCAAGAATGAGCGCTTTCCGCGGGTGTTTATCACGCGGCAGGTGTGGCGGGACGGCAGTTACTACTTTGGGCCCTATACAAGTAAGGGGCGGCTGAAGATCATCCTGGACCTGGTCAAGACGCTCTTCCCCCTACGCACCTGCAACCTGAACCTGAGCGAGGAAAATATCCAGGCCGGTAAGTTCAAGGTGTGTCTGGAGTACCACATCAAGAACTGCGAGGCCCCCTGCGTGGCCGAGGAAAGTGAGGAGAACTACAACGAGAAGATCGAGCAGGTCAAGAACATTCTCAAGGGCAACTTTGCCGAGGTGAAGCGCCACTTCCAGGCCGAGATGGAAGAGCTGGCCGAGAACCTTGAATTCGAGCGGGCGCAGCAGATCGCCGATAAGCTCAAGGCCTTTGAGAAGTACCAGAGCAAGTCGACCATCGTGAGTACGAGCCTGCGCGACATCGACGTCTTTGGCGTGGCAATGGACGAAAAAGAGGCCTACCTCAACTACATTAAGATCGTCAACGGAGCGGTGATTCACACCCATACCCAGGAGATCGAGATGAACCTGGACGATGACGAGGAATCCCTGCTGACCTACGCCATCCCCGAGCTGCGCGACCGCTTCAACAGCATTGCCCCCGAAATAGTGCTGAGCCACGAGCTGGAGCTGGCCGGGGTGGACGCCTCCGTGACCGTGCCCAAGATCGGCGACAAGAAAAAGCTGCTCGAACTCAGCGAGAAGAACGCTAAGTACATGCTGCTACAGCGCAAGAAGCAGCGCATCAGTAACGCCAACCGGCAGACCCCCGCCGAGCGCGTGCTACGCCAACTGCAGAGCGATCTGCAAATGGACGAGCTGCCCATGCACATCGAGTGCTTTGATAACTCGAATATTCAGGGTACAAATCCGGCCAGTGCCTGCGTGGTCTTCAAGAATGCCAAGCCCAGCAAGAAGGACTACCGACACTACAACATCAAGACCGTCGTGGGACCGGACGACTTCGCCAGTATGCAGGAGGTGGTGTACCGCCGCTACCGCCGCCTACAGGAGGAGGCCGAGCCCTTACCCCAGCTGGTCATTATCGACGGCGGTAAGGGCCAGCTTAGCCACGCCATGGAGAGTATCGACCTGCTGGGCCTGCGGGATAAGATGACGGTGGTGGGTATCGCCAAGCGACTGGAGGAGATCTATTTCCCCGATGACTCGGTGCCGATCCACATCAACAAGAAGTCGGAGAGCCTGCGGTTGATTCAACAGTGCCGCGACGAGGCCCACCGCTTCAGCCTACGTCACCACCGGAATAAGCGCAGCACCGGGATGCTCCAGACCGAACTGATGAACATCCCCGGGGTAGGGGAGAAGACGGTGCAGAAGCTGATCGCCCACTTCGGCAGTACGAAGAAGGTAAAAAACGCGCTGGCCAGCGAGATTGCGGAGGTGACCAACCTGAGTACGGCAAAGAAGGTGATGGACTACTTCCGGCGGCAGGAGGTGGCGGCCGGGGAGGTGCCTAAGGATCGGGGATAGTTCAGTACAATGCTGCCACTCCCGATAGCTATCGGGACGCCAGCAAAATGCTGCCTCCGGCTGCGCTGGAAACGTCTGAAGTGAACAGGCCAGTCTTACTATTCTGTCGAATTCCGACGTTTACTGACGCCGTTAGCCGAGCCTTCTTCATCCTCCTTTTGCGCACTGGGATTTTCACCCACCGCTCCCTGCCGCGGCGCCTTACCATCCTTAGGCAGCGGCCAACCCTCACGTTGGTTAGCACGGTCGCCGTCGATCTCCTCGGTCTGGTCGTGGATCAGGTTCACGTGGGTTTCGTAGGGTATGTCGATACGGGCTGCATCTAGGGCTAGTTTGACGGCGGTCAGTACGCGGTCGTGCACCCTGACAACGTTGGCGCGCTCAGAGTGGGTCCACCAGCGGATGCGAATGGATACCCAGCTGGCGGCCAGGTCCCAGGTGAGGACATCTACGGGTTTGCTACCGTCTACGCCCTCGGCCCCTTCGACGGCCTTGCGGATTACGTCGATGGCCTCGGGAATGCTGTCGCCGTAGCCGATACCTACATCGTACTCCGAGCGGGTAAGCGCGTTGGCCGTCTTGACGCGCACGGCATTGGTGTATACATCGCTGTTGGGGATGATGGCCCGCTCGTTATTGTATAGACTAATGATGGTGGCGCGGGTTTCGATGCGTTCGACGGTGCCCTCGAATCCGTTGATGACGATCTGGTCGCCGATATTAAACGGCTGGCGTAGAAGGATAAGGAGGCCGGCGAGCCAGTTTTGCAGGATGTCCTTAAAGGCGAAACCGATGGCCACCGAGCTGACGCCCAGCCCCGCGATGAGGTCGCCGGGATTCAGGGTGGGCATTACGATGGTGGCCGCGATGAGAAAGCCGAAGACGTAGATGATCCACTTAATGAAGCCGCCGGCTACGCGGCCCAGGTTCTCCCGGTTTCTATCGGCCGTGCGCCGCTCGAAGGTCCGGGCCACGAAGCGGGCTAGGAAGATGAAGGCGATAAGTACGACGATGCCGACGACGATGTTGGGCACAAGGCGGACGAGTCCGTCGACCCAACTATCTATTTTTTCGAGAATCGCCCCGGGGTTAAGATCGATTTGTTCGGGGACGTCATTGGCGGTGCTGTCGGGGGCTTGGGGGAGCATAGGAACCTCGTAAACTTACTGGCAACTACAAGCGCCGTACTTCCAGAATGTTTGCCGCAAGGCCCCACGGGTACTCACGAAACATGGCAAAACCGTGCACAAAATTAGCGCACCGTGGTTAGGCTAGGGTAGTCTCGGCCGGTCACCGCCTGCTGACCAATCTTCAAAAACCCTAATTATTCTGTATGACACTTTCTACCCTCCGGTACGCACTCGGTACCGCACTTTTCCTGTGCACCTTTCTGGCCTACGGACAAAGCTACGGCTCCGGCTCGGCGATGCTAAGCGGCCAGCAGCAGGTGCTTCCCGTAGCCACTGAGGCACGCGGCACCGTCGACGTGCAATTCTCCGATGTTGACGACGATGACGATGACGAAGACAACGATCAGGTACAGGTCACCGTCAGTGGCTCCTTCAGCGGGCTAAGCTCACCGGTGCTAACTTCCCTACAGGGCGGCGGACACATCCACATCGCTTATCCAGGCCGCAATGGTGATATTATCCAGCCCCTCGTTCTTACGCTCGCGGCCGACTCCCTCAGTGGTACCATCGACGCGGAAGACAACACCTACACCATCGCTGCCGCTGATCTTGAGGATGCAGACGTCGGTGCGGTGTACGTCAACATCCATACCCGTAACCACCCCGGTGGGGAGATTCGCGGCGACATCGTGCGAGAAGACCGCGAGGCCTATTACACCAACTTGTTCGGCAGCAACCAGGTACCATCCGTTATCTCTACCGCCCACGGCGCCCTACTTCTCGAACTAGAGGACGACAACACGCTGGTAGTAAGTGGCTCGTTCAGTGATCTCACCTCCACCTACGCAGCCAGCATCGGCTCCCACTTGCACCTGGGCCTTCCCGGACAGAACGGTCCCATCGATATTGCACTCACTCCCACCATTACTGAGGACGACAGCCTCAGCGGTATCTTCCGTAGCGAGGATAACACCATCGAACTCGACGACGATCAGGTGGAAGCGCTGCGGGCCGGACGCTACTATGCTAACATTCACAGCGTGGAGCATCCCAGCGGTGAGATCCGCGGGCAGGTACTTCCCCCCGCCGACGCTATTTTACGTGCTCACCTTTCGGGTGCCAACGAATACCCCCCGGTACTTACCCAAGCCCATGGCGAGGTCCTCGGTCACGTAGTCGGTAATACCGTACGGCTGATCGGTAGTTTCTTCGATCTCAGTAGCCCCCGCGATACTAGTGTTCGTGGTGGTACTCACCTCCACGCGGGCTACGCCGGAGAAAATGGCGGTATCATTAAGGTGGTCAGTGCCACCCGGCTTACCGTACTCGATTCGCTGAACGGCACCGTACAGTTGGCGGATAACGTCATCCAGTTAAGTGATCAGGAACGTGGTCTACTACTTGCCCGCGGTATCTATTTCAACCTACACACCACGAATCACCCGATGGGAGAGATACGCGGACAAATGCTGCCTGAATCCCAGGCCGTATTCACCGCCTTCCTGCACGGCAACCAGCAGATACCGTCCGTGATCACCACCGGCCACGGTATGGTGAAGGTCGAACTGATGGGCACCACCATGACGGCTACCGGAAGCTACACCGGGTTACAGAGCGATCTGAACACCGCTATTCAGGGCGGAGCACACCTACACCCCGGCTATCCGGGGCAGAGTAATTCCATACTATACCCCCTGGTGGTAGCGGCGGACAGTGCCGCCGCGCGCACCGGTCGCTTCTTCCCCAAGGCAAATACTATTAGCATCCCCGAAACGCAGATCGACACCCTGACCGACCGCTTCCTGTACGTCAACGTACATTCCCTGGATCACCCCATGGGGGAGATTCGCGGTCAGGTACTAGCTGAAGCTACGAGCTACTTTATCGCTCCGCTTTCCGGTGCCAGCCAGCCGGAGGGCGTGCCCACTAGCGCTACCGGTATGGTGGCTACGGAGGTACGCGATACGATGATTACCTTGATCGGATCGTTCAAGGATCTGGATAGTGACTTTGACGAGTCAAGGGATCAGGGTGGTATGCATATTCACCAGGCTATTGCTGGAAGTAACGGTCCCATTCTGTACCCCATCGCCACCGAGCTCGATAGTACTGATCGCAGCGGTGTAGTTCTAGCCGATAGCAACGTCATCGCGCTGGAACCCATCCAACTACGGGCTCTGCTCGATCGCGAGCTATACTATAACGTACACACTGAAGACCATCCCGCCGGTGCGATCCGTGGTCAGGCGCTTCCCCTGGCACAGACCTTCCTGCACACGACATTCTCGGGTGCGAATAATACCGACTACTTCAATACTACCGCGCAGGGTGGACTGAAGCTCGAACTCAGCGATACCATGCTGATGCTATCGGGTAGCGTGACCATGCTACAGGGTGACTTTGATTACTCCGTAAGCGGGGGTGCCCACCTACACCTGGCCCCCGCCGGACAGAATGGTGACATCATTATACCCCTGAGTGCTGATACCCTCAATGCTAGCAAAGCAGCTGAGTTCAGCGTCGATAGCAATACCTTCAACATCACGATGGACCAGGCCATGGCGCTGCGCAACGGTCGGATGTACGCTAACATCCACACCACCCTGGTACCTAGCGGTGAGGCCCGTGGCCAGATTCGTGGTGAGCTCAACCTACCCCCCGACTCGACGAGCATTCTCTCGCCCATGGACGGCGACAGCCTGACCCTGGAGGGTTCCAATCAGCAGGCGTTCCGCGTGAGCTACGCACCCACTACCGACCCGGATGGCGATACGGTCATCTACGTGTGGCAACTGGCGATGGACGAGAATTTCGATAGCATCCTCTTCGGTGCTAACACTGGTAGGGATACCTTCTTCGAGACCAACTTCGGTACCATTGCTACGCTGCTCGATAGTGCCGGTCTCGCGATGGATACCAACATGACCTTTTACCACCGGGTACTGGCAAGTGATGGCAGTAACTACCGGCCGAGCGAGGCCGTTGCGATCTCTCTGAACGTAGGTGATATCGTGGGCACCCGGGACTTCCTGCCCGCCGGCTTTGGAGTAAAGACCTATCCTAATCCTCTGCGGGAGGGACAGGCCTTCACCTACCAGATCACCACTCGGGAGGCGTTCCGCGGTCGCCTGATGGTCTTCACCCAGCTCGGTCAGCTCCAGCAAGACATCAACGTGACCGCCCTGGTTGGCGAGCAGAATGTAGGAGTAGACATGTCTTCCTTACCTGCGGGAACCTACTTCCTGATGCTGCGTAATAGCGACGGACGTCTCATCAGTACATCCCGCGTAGTGGTGCAGTAGTAGCGCTGACCTGATCATACAGCTCATAAAGCGGCTTTTCGGCGTCCGGGAAGCCGCTTTTGTGTACGGGCGGGGTCGCGGGTGCTAAGTGGGTCGAAGGAGCGACTGCCAAATTGTCAAGCCAGTGACAATGCCCCTTGCAATTTGGCACGGCACCCGCGGCCCCGCCCGAAAAACCGGCAGAATTTGGTGCGCGAGGTGGATGGCACGCTGCTTGCATAACTGGGGGCGACAACACTGTCAACCAACGTAAATAAGCAAATCGTATGAGCAAGATTATCGGAATAGATTTAGGAACGACTAACTCATGCGTGGCGGTGATGGAGGGCAACGAGCCCACCGTGATCTACAACGAGGAGGGCCGTAATACGACCCCCTCGATCGTGGCATTCCTGGATGCCGGTGAGCGTAAGATCGGCGAGCCGGCCAAGCGGCAGGCCATCACCAACCCCACGCGCACGGTCGCGTCCATCAAGCGCTACATGGGTCAGCGCTTCGACGAAGTAAAGGGCGAAGTAGAGCGCTCGGCCTATAAAGTGGTCAAGGGCGACAATGGCCTGGCCCAGGTGGAGATCGACGGGCGCAAGTATACCCCCCAGGAGATCAGCGCCATGGTGCTGCAAAAAATGAAAAAAATTGCCGAGGACTTCCTCGGAACCGAAGTTACGGAGGCCGTCGTGACGGTACCCGCTTACTTCAACGACTCCCAGCGGCAGGCTACTAAGGAAGCCGGTGAGGTGGCCGGACTTAACGTGCGCCGTATCATCAATGAGCCTACCGCCGCCGCCCTGGCTTACGGTCTAGACAAGCGGAGTAAGGACATGACGATTGCCGTGTACGACCTCGGTGGTGGTACCTTCGATATCTCGATTCTGGACCTGGGTGACGGCGTATTCGAGGTGAAGTCCACTAACGGGGATACCCACCTCGGGGGCGATGACTTTGACCGCGTACTAATTGACTACCTAGCCGGTGAGTTCAAGCAGCAGGAGAACATGGACCTGAAGAAGGACCCCATGGCGCTGCAGCGCCTCAAGGAGGCCGCCGAAAAGGCCAAGATCGAGCTTTCAAGTTCCACCGAAACGGAGGTCAATCTTCCCTACATCACGGCCGTAGACGGTGTGCCTAAGCACCTGGTGGTCAAGATCAGCCGCGCCAAGTTCGAGCAGCTGGCCGACGATCTGGTGCAGCGTACCCTCAAGCCCTGTGAAAAGGCGCTGAATGATGCCGGGATCAATAAGAGCGATATCGACGAGGTGATCCTCGTAGGTGGTTCTACCCGTATCCCCGCCATCCAGGAGGCCGTCGAAAAGTTCTTCGGCAAGAAGGCCAATAAAAGCGTGAACCCCGACGAGGTAGTGGCCGTAGGTGCCGCCATCCAGGGTGGTGTACTGAGTGGCGATGTCCAGGACGTACTGCTCCTCGACGTGACCCCGCTCAGCCTGGGTATCGAGACCATGGGTGGCATCTTCGATACGGTGATCGAGGCCAACAGCACGATCCCCGTGAAGAAGTCCAAGGTATACTCTACCGCTAGTGACAACCAGCCCAGCGTGGAAATCCACGTGCTACAGGGTGCCCGTCAGATGGCTAAGGATAACCGGCCCATCGGTCGCTTCGTACTCGGAGACATTCCCCCCGCCCCCCGCGGCGTACCCCAGATCGAGGTAACCTTCGACATGGACGCCAACGGTGTACTCAGTGTGACATCGAAGGACAAGGGTACGGGTAAGGAGCAGTCAATTAAGATTGAGGCCGGTACTGGACTGAGCAAGGAGGACATCGAGCGCATGAAGGCCGAGGCCGCCGCTAACGAGGAGTCCGATAAGGAGGCTCGTGACCGGGTGGAGAAACTCAATGCCGCCGACCAGCTCGTCTTCCAGACCGAGAAGCAACTCAAGGAGTTTGGGGAGAAGATCCCGGCCGAGAAGAAGCAGCCTATCCAGGAGAATCTCGAGAAGCTACGGGAAGCCCATAAGGCTGAAGACCTTAGCGGCATCGAACGTGCCACCGAAGCCCTGACCGCAGCTTGGAACGCCGCTAGTCAGGATATGTACCAGGCCCAGCAGGATGGTAACCCCACCGCCAACGCCGGTGGTGCTGGAGGCGACCATGCGGGCGCAGGCACCGGAAGTACCACCGGAGCCGATGACGTCCAGGATGTAGAATTCGAAGAGGTGGAGGGTAAGTAGTCCCCAGCCCGCGATAATTAGGTATAAGCCCGTCGGTCTAGCGGACCGGCGGGCTTTTTTATTCTACCCCCTCCCGGAAGGCACGGGCTCCACCCTGAGCCGGGTGGCGAACGTAGCGGCAGCTAATGCCTACGTCAACCAGCGTTCGTTCCGCTACCCGGCCAATGGCGATGACAGTGGTAAAGCTGAATAGCTTCAGCAGGTTCTGTAGTACGGGCTGATAAGCGGTCAGTTCCGTACGACGGACGGAGCGGTTGTGGTAGGGCTGGCCGGCGCGGTGAGGGTGAGCCATAACGGCGTTCCAGAATAGCGGCAAGTTGGGCCGCTCAAGGGCAGCTTGCCAAACGAACGCCGCCGTCATACCCGCCCGATCGCTGGTCCGTGTGGGAACGGCAAAACCCGTAGTAGCAAAGCGCTCGTTGAGCCCGGTAAGTTCGGTCGTTGGTACCAGGGGCAGACCACTTCGCCGAGTGCCCGTGTGGCTACCACTTTCGGCCACCCACAGCTCGGACGGGCCTAGCTGCGCCATTACCTGTAGGTAAGTCAGCAAGTTGCGACGGCGAAGGGCCGGGGCATCCAGCCGGTCGTGCAGTGAATCGAGGTCACGGTAGGGATTGAAGCAGTCTGGTAGTACGATCTCGATCAGCGCGCCGACGATGGACTCCGGTGTAAGCATCAGAGGCGCTGCAGCGTGGCCGAGCGGGGCTGTTCCCTACTCGGTTCCAAAGCCCGCTGCATGTCTTGTAGCGCCGCTAACGACCGAAGGTGAGGCACGCGGTTGTTATTCTCATCGAGGTCCCACAGACCGCAGTTGGAATAGGAGGTCAAATCGTCCCAGTCCGGTCGATCAAGCACGGGGTAGATACAGACACCGAAGAAGTCCGGGGTCTGAGCTATTACCCTGCGTGCCGCGGCGGTAACCTCTGCCAGCCAGCGCGGGCGCTCGTCGCCGAAGTGGCCGGTTTCGCTCAGAAAAAAGGGCCGGCGGTAGCGGTAGTAGGCACCCAGCAGGACCTCGTGAAGGGGTACACGGCGGCGTGGTTCTTCCTCCGGCCAGGGGAGGGCACCTACCCCATCGGTCCACTGGCCGTTGTAGTAATAATTGAAGCCCAGTAGATCGAGGAACTCTTCCCGCCCGCCGAGCTCGGGACACATCCGCCCACCGATGATGTCCATGGCCTGAAACTGGTCGTTGTTCATACGGGCAATGTGGCCGAAATCCGATCCCCCATGACCATGCACCCGAATCAGGGGCTCGATGGTCACGATGCGGCAACCGGGGTCGGTATCGCGCAGCGCCCGAATGCCCTGGATGGCCGCCCGGCAGAGGTGCCACTTCATGTCCCATCCGGAGTTGGTGGCGAAAGGGACGGTACCGCGCACATCCCCCGAGTGCCAGGAGAGAAAGCTGATTTCGTTGATTGGCACCACGTAGAGCGTCGTGTCGGTGACCGCCTGGTGCCACTGAGCGAAGGCCCGGCACAGCGCCACAAAACGGGGAGTGAACTGTGGGTGGGTCGGGAAGAGTCCGTCGGGATAACCGAAGTGACACAGGTCCCAGATCACCTCCAGACCGGCCGTATGAGCGGCGCGGAGTCGATTGGCGACCTCGGAAAAGTCAAACTGGTAGGGAGTGGTTTCTACGGCGCTCCAGCAGATGCCCTCACGAACTACCCGGATACCTAGCCCCGCCAGGTCGGTGAAATCTTCCCGCGCCCGCAGGTCGTGCTCGGTCACCTGGTGGAGGTTGATGCGGAGGCCGGAGCGATTGATATGGTCGGCGCACTCGTAGCCGCCCATGATGAAGGAGGGAAGATCGGGGATCACTCGGCAGCGACTTGCTCGGCGGGTACCGGGGCAGCTACCCCTGTGGGAGCTTGCCCCTCTAGTTGCCCAAAGAGTTCGAGGGCGTTACGGAAGGCCTGGTCCATATTGAAGTATTTGTAATTTGCGAGCCGCCCGACGAAATATACGTCCTCCAGTGCTTCTGCCTCGGCGCGGTAGCGTTCGTAGATCGCCTGGTTGCGGGCGTTAGGCACGGGGTAGTAGGGGTCACCCTCGTCGGTGGTGTACTCCTTGACGATGGTGGTCACCTGAGGGCCTTCCTGCTTACCAAAGTGGCGGTACTCGACAATGCGGGTGTAGTCGACTTCCTTTCCCGGGTAGTTGATGACGGAATTATTCTGGAAGTATTCCTGCGGTACGGTTTCGGATACGAAATTGATGGAGCGGTATTCCAGCTTCTCGGTCAGGCTATGCTTGAACTCAAAAAAGCGGTCGATGGGGCCGGTGTAGAATAGTTTTTCGTAGCCCCGCAGTTGGTCCTTGACCTCGAAGTAATCGGTGTTGAGCCGTACGGTGATGTTGGGGTGGTCCAGGATGGCGGCAAAAAGGCGGGTATATCCCCCCTTTGGCAGGGCCTGGTAGCGATCCGAGAAGTAGCGGTCATCGAAGTTGGTGCGTACGGGGATGCGGTTGAGCACGGAAGCATCCAACTCCTCGGGGTACTTGTCCCACTGCTTTTTGGTGTAGTGGCGGAACATCTTTTCGTAGAGGTCATTACCCACCTTATGGAGCACGGCATCGCGGCCGTTCTTTGCCTCGGGGATGTCGTGCCGGTTGGCGTCGAGCCACCGCTGCATGTCCTTTTCCGTTTCCAGGGACAGGCCGTAGAGCTCGTTCACCGTAGTGATATTGACGGGGATGGGGACGAGCTTATCGTCCACCTGAGCGAGCACCTTGTGCTCCCAGGGATACCAGTCGGCAAATTGGTTGACGTAGGACCACACATCCTCGTAGTTGGTATGAAAAAGGTGGGCACCGTACTTCGACACCAAAATACCGTTGTCGTCGATGTAGTCGTAGCAGTTGCCGGCAATGTGATCGCGGCGTTCGAGTACGGTGACCCGCTTGCCGGCGTTGGCGTAGCGCTCGGCTAGGACGGCGCCGGAGATGCCCGCGCCGATGATTACAATGTCAGGGTGGTTCATACGAGAGGTTTTTCCAGGATACCGTGCATGCGTGCTGCGGTGGATTTCCAGGAGGTGTTGTTCAAAATAGTGCGGTAATCGGGGGCCGTGGCTGCGGTCAGGAAGTTGCGTACTGCAGCCGCAAAGCTGGTGGGGCTATCGACAATGGCCACCGTGTCGGCGTACTCGCGTACCACGTCGCGAATTGCCGTGGAAACAATAGGACGGCCGGCGGCCATGTACTCCAGGGTTTTCGTGGGACTGATGAACCTGGTCGCATCGTTGAGGGCAAAGGGCATCATGGCCACGTCGAAGCGCTGCAGGTAAGCCGGCAGCTCGGCATAGTCCTTCATGCCCAGGTAGTGCAGGTTGCCGCGCCGTGGTAAATCAGCATCGTGAATCTTAGCGAGGGGACCGATCATCACAAATTGCACTTCAGGTAGTAGATCGGCCGTTCCGGCTAATAAATCCAGGTCGATGCGCTCGTCGATCACGCCGAAGTATCCCACTACGGGACCCCTAAGGAAGGCGATATCCGCCGGCACGGGTAAGCCCTCCTGCGCCCGGGCGAAGTGGGCCTGGTCGACCGAACTGGGAAAGCAGTAAACGGCTGGGTTACGCTCCTTCTTGGCCTCGTAAAGCGATCGACCGCCCGTGAAAACGACATCGGCACGGCGGAGCAGGCGGCTTTCCAGATGAACCAGCTCTCGGGGCGCACCGCGAAAGAGACTCAACTCGTCCATGCAGTCGTAAACCACCGTTTCACACCTCAGGTCGGCCAGCACCGGAAAGAACGACGGGGAGTAAAACCACACAATTTCCGTGTGCCCCCCCGGTAAGTAGTCAGCCAGTACCTCCGGGATCTGGTCGATGTGGTCTACATTGGGTTGTAGGACGTGTAATCGGTCACTTTCCTTGCGTAGGGGGCTGTCCGGCCGCTCGGGCCGCCGCCAGGGCTCCTCCACAAAGAGGACGCGGTACTGCTCCGAGAGCCGGCTGATGAGGTGCTGGGGCCGCTGGTACACAAAGTCCCAACGTAGGTGACAAAAGACAAGGAGGTCGTACGATCCACCGAGCGGCGCGGGGGAAGAAGGCATTCGGCTGTATTATGAGGGGCGAAACTATGTGTTCCCCAACTAGAAATTACCAAATAAGTTCTCACATGTCAGAGTACCCGGTGCAAACTACCGGTATTTCGTCAAAGTGGGCCGAAAGTTGTCGCGATGTTTCACAATCCTGAGGCAAAGCGTTGACTACTCACTTCTACGGGCACCGACGCGCCGGTCTGTAGGTGATCAAACAGCCAGCGGCTTCCCAGGGGGGCCAAACTTGCTCCCTTCGTGCCGAGCCCGTTGAAGATACTTAACCGGGAATCCGTAGGGTGCGTACCGATGATCATGCGGCGATCCCGTACCGTTGGCCGCACGGCAGCGAGGTGCGCCTCAACAGTAAAGGGTAGGCGAAGCACCTCCCGTAGGCGATCGGCCAGGTACTTCGCCGTGGCCGGACTGGCAGTATCATCGGTGAATTGGTTTGCGCTGCTGGCACCCACCCAGTAGCTTCCCCGGTCGGCCAGGGGGACCAAAAATACGCGGTGCTTGAGCATGCGGTCGAGCAGCGGCCCCTCGGGGCGGACCAGCAGCACCTCCCCCTTCGTTCCCCCGCGGGGTAGGT
This sequence comes from Neolewinella sp., assembly GCF_965214665.1. Lineage (GTDB taxonomy): Bacteria > Bacteroidota > Bacteroidia > Chitinophagales > Saprospiraceae > Neolewinella. The sequence goes on from NZ_OZ243970.1 coordinate 581,061, forward strand.
GACTGAAATACGGATTATCCCGCACCCTCCACCCCTCGCAGAATACATAGCGGTCGTAGCTCGGGGGTAGGTGGGCGTAATCAAGGGGCTGCTCGCGGAGGCGAGCGCGCGTCCGTAGCCAGTCCCGGTAGCCAGCCGTCAGGGCGGCAAGGTCCACCCGGGCGGTTTGCCGTACCCCTCCGTAGGCGAAGGCGGGGTGGGTAAGCTCAGGTATGTTGCCTAGCGCGGGGGTGTCGTCGAGGTACTCACCGTAACCCTCCTCACCCCCCCGGGCCAGCCAGTCGTTCTGCTCCCCGCGGTTGAACAGGGTGCGCACGAGGGGGGTGTCGCACCATAGCCTCAGGCCTAAGTCCCGTTCCAACTGCCCGTAGAGCAAACGGGCCTCCTGCATTAGCTCGCCGATACGCCAGCTGCGCACGAAACGTCGTCCGGTTATAGGGTTGATGATACCAGCCGCAACGGTACTTGCCGCAGTCTGCCCGGGGGCATCCACGTAGTCTACGTCATGCCCCGCCCGGTGCAGCCGGTAGCCGATCAGTGTACCGGCCAGGCCTTGTCCGATGATGAGGTACTTGATGCTGCAATAACCGAACTATTCGTCGATCCGTGCGCCTACGTCCTGCACTTCCTGGTGTACGGCCGTGTGCTGGGGGTCCTGGGGTTCGTAACTGGCCCAGCACTTATTCCAGGAGTTGGCCGGGAGTTGGTAGCTGCCGGCCTGAGCGGGCTGTTCCCGCAGGGCGCGGGCTAGGTCGAAGTGGAGTAGGCCACGCACGTACTCGTTGCGCGCGACACTGAGGGCCCGGGCAGGGATCTTTAGTACCCCGTGGGCGGCCAGGTCCAGGGGCAGCTTTTCCCCCCGCTCGGTGAGTACGTAGCAGCCCGGACCGCTTCCCCGATCGTCGGTGCCCGGGTCGAGCACGAGCTCGATCACCTGGTAATCGCCCGAGGCAAGCTCGCCACTGTACAAGATATTTGTATCCTGCGGCCCCGCCCCCCAGGTGATGGTTTTGCGGCGAAAAGCCGGTAGCGACAGGCCGTCGAGCCGAATATCGGCTACCGTGAGCACGATTTGTCGGTCCGGAGCGGTAGGCAGGTCGGTACGGCTAACCAAACGTAGTTCCAGCTGGCCCTCGCCCAGCAGGAAATCGACCGAGTCGGTCGCGGTAGAACACCGGTTAAGCACCAGAAACGACAGGCAACACAGTAGGGCGGAAAGAGATATTTTCATGAGCGGGTCCTAAGGATGGCGAGCCTCATCGCATTAGCGACTATGGCAGACCTTCCGTTGCACAAAACACTGGATACAGGGGAGAAACGGTGATGGGCCCGCCTTGCGTATGTCGGGCTCTGGATGTTTCTGGCGAAGCCGCCGGGCCGCAGCCCTTACCTTCACCGCATGCAAGACCTTCGTTTGCGCAAGGGCCGGGAGCAGGCGCTGCTACGCCACAGCCCCTGGGTATTTTCCGGCGCGGTCGCCTCGGAGCCGCCGGGCCTCACCGACGGCGAGTTGGTGCGCGTCACCGATCACCAGCAACGGGCCCTCGGCGTGGGGCACTACCAGGCGGGTAGCATTCGCGTACGCATGCTACATTTCGGTACGGGGGAGCTGCCGGAGGACTTCTTTTTGCGACAGCTCCGCCTGGCCATCGACCTACGGCGGCAGCTCGGGCTGGCCGATGACCCCCTGACCAACGCCTACCGGCTGGTGCACGGTGCTGGGGACGGATTACCCGGGCTGGTTGTGGACCGGTACGGCAGCGTGGCGGTCGTGCAGTGCCACAGCATCGGTATGCACCGGCAGCGGCGCGAAATTGCCGGGGCCCTGCTGGCGCTGCTGCCCGACACCCTCACTACGGTGTACGATAAGAGCAGCAAGACCCTACCGGAGCGCTACCTGAGTGAGGTGACGGACGGCACCCTGGTGGGGCCGGACCTGCACGAACTGACCATACTGGAAAACGGCCGGCGCTTCCGGGTCGACCTGGTGGACGGGCAGAAGACCGGCTTCTTTCTCGACCAGCGCGAGAACCGCTGGTTGCTGGGTAGCTACGCCAAGGAGCAGCGGGTGCTGAATACGTTTTGCTACACGGGCGGTTTTTCGGTCTACGCTCTAGCGGGCGGCGGCGCGCAGGTGCAAAGCGTGGATGTGAGTGAACGGGCCACCTCCCTGATGCAGGAAAACGTGGCGCGCAACGGTGACTTTGGCGAGCGGTCCACGGTCACTACGGCGGATGTGCTGGAGTGGTTTAAGGGGCAGGAGGAGGAGGCCAGCTGGGACATCATCGTGGTGGACCCGCCGGCCTACGCCAGGAACAAGCACCGGCGGCACAAGGCGGTGCAGGCGTACAAGCGGCTCAACGCGCGGGCGATGCGCGCGATTCGCCCAGGCGGTTTGTTGTTTACCTTTAGCTGTAGTCGGGTGGTGGACCGGCAACTGTTTTACGACACCATCGTAGCGGCGGGTCTAGAGGTAGGCCGGCCGGTGCGGGTACTCCACCGACTGGGGCAGGGTCCGGACCATCCGGTCAACCTCTTCCATCCGGAGGGAGAGTACCTTAAGGGACTGGTCGTGCGCGTAGATTAATTTGTGCCACCTACCTTACCGAAGCACCGCTTGCGGGTCCGTGCACCGCGAACACTACCTAACGCGGGGGGTTACCTCCTGATACCCCTCAGTCTAAGTATCTCTCCCTTTGGCCAATAGTACAGCGAAGAAAATCGGTCGGTTTATTTTTTGGTTCGTCGTCTCCCTCCTCGGGCTGGTGGTACTTTTCTTCCTTCTTATTCAACTGCCCTTCGTGCAGCGCACTATCACCCAGCAGGTCGAAAAGATCGCCCGTACGAGCCTGGGTACCGATGTCGGCATAGGTGAACTGTCCCTAAAGTTTCCCTCCCGAATCGACATCAACGACGTATACGTCAATAACCCCGCCGGCGATACCATTGCCCGCCTAGGTCACCTGGGGGTGGGGCTGGATATGTGGGGCCTGGTACGGTCTACCGTATCGATCAACGCCGTAGAGATCGAGGATATTTACGCCAACGTGGTGACCACTGACTCTACGAGTAACATCAGTTTTCTGCTCGACGCCCTGGCCCCGGTAGATACCCTGGCGGTGAAGGATTCGCCCCAGGCCGATTCGGTGGCCAGTAGCTCCGGTGGCTGGCTCATCGACCTGGAGGGGGCTACGCTAACCCTGGATCGAGCTGATATCTACTACCAGGACGATCCGGCCGGACTGCGCGCGGACGTTACGGCCAACCACCTCGGGGGAGAGATCAACCAGGTCGATCTCAATACCATGAACTTTGATATCGACTACCTGGAGCTGGACGGGACCGTGGCACAGATTGGGCTGGGAGAGTCGAGCACTCCGGTCGACACGACGGCCACGACTACGGCTCCGATCAACCTGGCGGCCGGTCGGGTCACGATCTCGGACACCCGGTTGGGACTAGCGATGGATAGTCTGGATCTAGCCACCGAGCTCCCCTACGTGAATCTCGAAGGCGCCGACCTGGTGCTGGGAGATAGCATCGCCTTCAACGGGCAGCTGTTTCAACTGCGGCAGTTCGCGCTGAGCATGGACACTCCCGCGCCGGCAGTGGAGGGGCCGGGGATTGATTTTAACCATTTGGCGCTGCGTGAGGTAGAGGCCGAGGCTACCGACATCGCCTACATTGTAGACTCGCTTCACCTCAACCTGCGCCAACTCAGTGCCACGGAGCGCAGTGGTCTGGCAATCCTGCGCACGGAGGGGGTCGTGGAGTACGATCCTACCTTCCTCGGCCTGCAGGGCTTTCTACTGCGTACCAACAATAGCGAGTTACGGAGTGATAATACCGCGGTTAAATACGATTTCGCCGCTGCCAACCTCGATGAGCTCGTTGCCCGGGCGCAGCTTGACGGTCATATCGGAGTGAAAGATATCGCCCTACTGGCTCCGGAGCTGGCAACCGAACGGGTCATTCGCAGCAACCTGGCCCAGCAGATCGACTTTTCGGTGCGGGCCGATGGTACGGTAGCCCAGCTGGACATCGGCAGCATACAGATCGACGGGCCGGGCATCAAGGTGCGAGCCAGCGGACGGGCGCATAACGTGCTCGATCCCGATCGGGTAGGGGGGCGGCTGGTGCTGCGGGAGCTCAGCCTGACCCCAGGTCCGCTACTGCCCCTACTGCCGGCCGGCACCCTGCCTCCCGACATCGACTGGCCTAAGCGTATCGTGGCCGAGGGTACGGCCAGTTACAACAACGACCGGCTGGAGCTCGATCTATACGCCCTGGAAAATCGGGTATTCGGCAATGGGCTTAACAGCCGCGTACGCACCAGCGGTGTTATCAATGGCGTCAAGGCCTACCCCAATACCCGACTTAACGTCGACCTGGATACGTTACTCGCCACCAAGGCTACTATACTAGCCTACGTACCGCCAGGCTCAATTCCCGAGGATTACCGGATTCCGGACTTCCTGCGCGGTAGCGGGTCGGTGACCGGACCGATGGACAATCTGGATGTTAACCTGCGGCTCAGCCTGCCGGGCGATAGTACCTACGCCCGTATCAACGGTAACGTGCGCAATGCCCTGGACGTGGACAACCTGGCGCTGAATATGGAGATTAGTGACCTGGGCATCAACATCGCGGACGTACGGGCCATCCTACCGGATAGCCTGCTGCCGGCCAACGTTAATATTCCCAGTCTGCGGATTCAGAACGCGCGGGTATCCGGCTCCCTTACGGACCTGACCTTTTCCGTGCCCGTACAGACTACGAATGGCGACTGGAACCTGGAGGGCATCTACAATCCGGAGTATACCAATGTAACCGCCTTGCTGACCAACGTACGCATCCCGGACTTCTTCACCGGGGGCTTCCGTGACACGCTGGAGACCATCGGGCTGGGGCCGGTCGATCTACGCGCTCAGGTGACCGGTCAACTGGAACCGAGTATGAACTTGTCCCTCAGCGCTTTCGTGGCCGAGAATGACGGGGACTCCCTAGTCAATCTGACCGCTCTGGTCACGGATAGCCGTTACTCGGCGGAGTTCGATATACTCCACCCGGCCTTCCTGGCCAACGGTAGCGGTCGGTACATCATCAACGCTGACAGCACGGTGTTCGTGGAGGCTAGGGTGGACGTCGACCACCTGGAGCTCAGGCAGTGGGATATCACCGAACAACGCCTCGATGTGGAGGGCTCGCTGGTGGCACGCAGCGAGGGCATCGACCCCTATGACCTGGATGCCTTCCTGCGACTGGATGATTTCATTCTGCGGGGGCAAGACGGTAGCAGTTTTGTCGATAGTCTGCTGCTAACGGCGGCCATGCACCAGTGGGACAATGAAATCTACCTGCGCTCTGACGTGATGGATGGCGATGTGGTCGGTTTTTTCGATCCCCTGAAAACGCCGCAGAAAATGGTGGAGTTTCTGGTGGGCTACGTGGACGAGACAATGGATCGTCCGGAGCCCGTGGAGGACGGTAACTCCCTGGATATGACCTTTAAGCTGAAACGACCGCAGGTACTTACGGGCGGACTAATCAACGGACTGACGCAGCTTTCTCCCATGAGTATGTCGCTGCTCTACCGCGATGCCGCTCCGGAATTTCTCTTCAACCTTGACCTGAAGGAACTAGAGTTTGCGGGGCTCGCAACACGTGACCTCAATTTCAAGGCCATCGGGGATACCGTGGCCCTCAACTTTAACGCCAACTGGGCGGACGTAAGTTATAATTCGCAGATCGAGCTGGGCCGTACCGTGATTTCGGGCGAGACCGTTAATGACGAGCTGCTCGTGGAGCTCAAACTTTACACCCCGCAGGACAGCCTGCGCCACTACCTGGGCGCCTACATCGACCAGACCGGCGATAGTCTCACGGTGAGCCTAGAGGAGGAGCAGATCCTAAACTTCGATGTATGGACGGTGCCGGCCTCGAACGTCATTGCTCTGGCCGGCCCCAATTTGCTCATTAATAACTTCAGCCTACGCCACGGATCGCAGGCGCTGCTTGCCAAGACCACCGAGCCCAACCAGGTCGAGGTGACCTTCGATGACTTCGAGCTTAGCACTCCTAGTCGACTCGTGTTTTCCGAGGAGGAGGTGGCCGGGGGTACCCTCAACGGTACCGTGGGCCTGGATAACGTGATGACTAATCTGGGGATTCACACCAATCTTACCGTTGACAGTCTCTCCTGGACCGGCACCCTCATCGGCGACCTAACCGCTGATGTCACGACGACCGACGAGCAGACCTATAAGCTAGACATCGGTCTGGAGGAAGCCGGCAACGACCTAGCCGTGACGGGTACCTACGCCCTTAACGGACCCATGGACATCAATCTAGACGTGAACCGCCTGATGATCGCTAGCGCCGAGCCCTTCAGTCTCGGTTACCTCCAGAATACGGAGGGATACATCGCCGGTCAACTCGACGTCACCGGTACGATTGAAGCTCCACGCATAAACGGTAGTCTCGCCTTTCAGGATGCCAGCCTGGTGATCAGCCTACTCGGCGAACGCTTTCGTATGGGTACCAACCCGATCACCTTTACGGGGCAGCGTATCACCTTCACGAACGGTCTAAGTATCTACGACAGTAAGGGTGGTGACGCTACCCTGACCGGTAGCATCCTGCTCAATGACCTGACGGACATCGACCTCGACATGCTCGTCGTGGCCGATGACTTCGTGACCATCAATTCCACGGACGACGACAACCCGGACTACTACGGCTACATGTCCGTTGATGCCCGGGTCGAGATCGGCGGTACTGCCACCCTGCCCGTCATCGTAGTAGACGCTACCACTAACGAAGGCTCGGATATCACCTACGTCTACACCGTGCCGAGTGCTGGATTTGTCGACAATGAGGGCATCATCGAATTTGAGGAGCGTTACCAGTGGGCGGATATCATCCGCCGGGATACCCAACTGATGGCCGACGATACCCTGAGGGTCAGCCGTACGGGGCTTGACCTGACCCTCAACCTCGAAGTGGACCCTAATCTGCAAGTGACCGTAGTCGTGGATCCTACCACCGGCCAGACCTTTGTGGGGCGGGCGCAGGGAAATATTACCCTACAGATTGCCCCCGATGGGAGTCAGACGGCCACCGGACGGGTGGAGCTGGTGGAGGGGCAGTACGACTTCATTTACCAGGTCATCAACAAGGAGTTCCAGGTGGTACCGGGTAGCAGCGTGGTGTTCAACGGGGAAATTGAAAACCCTACGCTGGACCTGACCATCCGCCACGAAGTGCGTACCTCGGCACTGCCGCTCGTAGAGGGTACGCTAGGTAAGGGCACGGGGGATGCCGGTACGCTGCGCCGCAAGCAAACCTTTTACGTCGTCATCGGGCTCAACGGCGAGCTCAATTCGAGCAATCTGACCACCAACGTGGAATACCCCGAGGACGCCTACGGCAACCTGGGGCTGAGTACGATCGACGATGCCCTGGCTAGTCTGCGCCAGGACGACAGTCGACTCACGGAAACGACCTTCCGCCTGCTCGCCTTCGGGGGGTTCAACATTCCCCTTGTGGATCAGGGGGGCGGCGACGGTACCAGTCTGGCCAACACCACACTAAATAACGCCGTCGGTGGCTACCTCAACAACCTGGCTAACCAGTACGTCGGTTTCGTCGATTTGGACTTTGGTCTCGACAGTTATCAGGATAGCGATGGCACCACCAATACTAACCTCAGGGTGAGTCTGCGTAAAACGCTATTTGACGACCGGGTGGTGATCAGTGTAGACGGCGTGGCGGGCAACGATGCGGACGATGCGGCGGGCACCGGCCAGACCTACCTGGACAACATCACCGCCGAGTACTTAATCAACGACGACGGTACGTTCCGGCTAAAGTTCTTTAACGACCGGGACCGGGACGTCTTGGTGGGGGGTAACGTCGTGCGCTTCGGGGGCCGCCTCACCTTCAACAAAGACTTTAATTCCTTTGGGTGGAGCAACAAGAAAAGCCAATGATGAGTCCACTGCGCCTCCTCCTGGTGCTCCTCGTCGTATCCAGCCTCGGCTGTAAGGTGACGGAGTACCTGCCCCCCGACGAGTACCTTTACCAGGGCAGCAGCCTAGAGGTAGTGGCGGCCGACAGCATCGACACCGAGCAACTCGAAACCGAGCTGCTCGCTACCCTTAACCAGACCACCAACGCCAAGCTGCCCCTGATCGGCTACCGCAACATCTGGCGCTACTATAAATTCGAGGAGAAAAAGCGTGCTAAGCCGGAGAAGTACGCGGACGATCCCGATGAGATAAAGGGTGAGAAACCCATTTTCTTTGAGGAAACGGTGGTGGAATCGGTCAATAACCTACTCGAAAACCGCGCCAGCAACAACGGCTACTTCACCAACAGTGCGAGCTACACCCTAGATACGGTCCAGGATCCGCCGGAGATTATCGCTAAGTATACAGTCACCGTCGGCGAGCCCTACACCATAGATTCCACCCAGTATTTTTGGCGCGACACGGCCGTAGCGGCACTCCTCGATAGCATCAAGCCTACCTCAGCCATCCAACCCGGTGACCGCTATGATCTGGATGCCGTAAAGGCGGAGCGGCAGCGCTGGCGGCAGGCCCTGAAGGATAACGGCTATTTCTACGCCAGTGACGACGACTTTCTGTTTCTCGCCGATACCGTGACCGGCGACCACAAGGTGGCTCTGCTAGCCAAGCTTAAAACGGACGTTCCGCGCGAGCACCTGATCCCGCAGCGAATCACGGCCATCAACGTGTACCCCAATTTTGACGTAGGAGATACCGCGAGGCTTGATCGCCTTCCCCTCACTCAGATAGGCGGGGTGAATGTCCGCTGCGTCGACTGTCCGCTGCGCCCCAGCATCATCGACGAGGCCTTTGCCATGGAGGCCGGCGATCTCTACAATCCTGAGCGGCACCGCAAGACCCTGCGGCGACTAGCCAGCTATAATACCTTTCGCTATATCAGTTTGGATTATGAAGAGATACCCGGCTCAGATTCTACGCTGGTGCTAAACGCCTTTATGGAGCCCCTACTCAGACGGCGCATTGAGGGCGAACTTGGCCTCACCTATAATAGCGCGCAGTACGTAGGGCCCAACGTACGGCTGGCCTACACCAACCGCAATCTACTGCAGGGAGCGGAGCTGTTCAAGCTGGAAGGAGACTTCAGCTACGCTGTTTTCTTAGGCAATCGAGACCAGATTCGCGTACCCACCTCCGGGACTTACGGACTCACCGCCACCCTCAACGTGCCCCGCCTGTGGCTACCGAAGCGGCGAAAGTTGATCCCACGAGTCATGTCAAGCGGTACCGTAATTAGTCTAGGAGCAAAGGTGGAAAGCCTCTCGCTGACGCTCAATAAATTCACCCAGGAAATCACCCTACAGGGGCTTAATGGACTGGCCGAAATTTTAGAAACCAATCCAGATGCCACCGAGCGGGTAAGTCTACTCCAACTCCGGGCCCAGTACGGCTACACCTGGCAGCGCCGCATCAAGAAAATCCACCTGCTCAACCCCCTTGACATACGGGTGCAGAACCCGGTGATCAGCAACGACGAAGTGCTCGAAATCGCCCGTAGTCTTGGCGTCAGCGGGACCGGCGAGGGGGAGGCGCAAACGAGCCGCTTCGACCGCATGGTGGTCTACTCCCCTAACTACACCCTGACGTACGACACCCGGCTCGATGGGGAGGATACCCACAATCTGTTCTGGCAGCAGTACCTGTCGATGAACATCAATAACGTCTTCCCCATCGGACCGGGACTGGAGGACGCCGAGACCGTACGCAGCCTATACCCCCAGCTGGAAACTGATCTACGCCACTACTGGCGGTTTAGCCGTAGCCTGACCCTGGCCAGTCGCATTCACGGCGGGGTGGCCTTCCCGATTTCCGACCGCGCCATTGTTCCCTACTTCGACCTCTACAGCATTGGCGGGCCGAATAGTCTCCGGGGCTTCTACCCCCGGGAATTAGGGCCGGGTCGTACTGCACCTGTAAACAACAACCTACTGACCCTCGGCGGCTACGGTAACCTAATGCTGGAATCGAGCGTGGAGCTACGGCAGAAGGTCACCTCCCTGATCGAAGTGGCGGCCTTCATCGATGCGGGTAACGTTTGGACCTACAAGACCGAACTCGAGCCGCTGGATACGGACTTCCGGCAGAAGAACTTTATCAATGAGCTGGCCATGGATGCCGGTATCGGCTTTCGGTTCGACCTCACCTTTCTCATCTTTCGCCTCGATCTAGCCATGCCGTTCCAAATTCCCTACGAGGAAATCGTGACTAGTTTCCGTATCCCGGAAAAGTACCCCGGTGATCCAGTCGATAAATCGCTCCGGGTCGTCATTGGCTTTGGCTACCCCTTTTAGTAGGTCGGTCGATAACACTGCACACGACCGAACCCTGCTCTCCCGCTACGGTATAGTAATAAAACCGTTACATGAGAGCATTGACCTACCACGGGCAGGGCGACGTACGCGTCGACACCCACCCCGACCCCAAAATTGAGAAGCCCACCGATGCGATCATTCGCATCACCTCCACCGCCATCTGCGGCTCCGACCTCCACCTATACGATGGCTACATCGCCATGATGAAAGCAGGGGATATTATCGGTCACGAGCCAATGGGTATCGTGGAGGAGGTAGGCTCCGAGGTAAAGAATATTAAAAAGGGGGACCGAGTCGTGGTGTCCTTCACGATTAGCTGCGGACAGTGCTGGTTCTGCGAGCAGACGCTGTACTCTATGTGCGACAATTCTAATCCGAAGCCGGAGAACGCCGAGGCGCAGATGGGGCACTCTCCCGCCGCCGTCTACGGATATAGCCACCTGCTGGGTGGCATCCCCGGCGGACAGGCCGAATACCTACGCGTGCCCTACGCCGATCTGGGCACCATTAAGATCGAGTCCGACCTGGCCGACGAAAAGGTGCTCTTCCTCTCCGATATCTTTCCCACTGGCTACATGGCCGCCGAGAACGCCCAGATCGTCGCCGGTGACACGGTAGCCATTTGGGGCTGCGGCCCGGTAGGTTTGTTCAGCATGAAAAGCGCCTGGATGATGGGTGCCGGACGCGTCATCGCCATCGATCAGGTACCGGAACGCCTACAAATGGCCCGCGAGCACTGCAACGTAGAGACCATTGACTTTTCTACCGAGGACGTCCTCGAGCGACTCAAAGAGATGACCAATGGCCGGGGTCCCGACCGCTGCATCGACGCCGTAGGCGCCGAGTCCCACGCCTCCAATATGGTCTCCGTAGCCGCCGACAAGCTCAAGCAAACGGCCCATATGCAGAGCGATCATCCTTATGTGCTCCAGCAAGCCATTATGTCCTGCCGTAAGGGGGGCACGCTTTCTATTCCCGGTGTGTACGGTTCCACCGCCACCATACCCATGGGCGCGGCCATGAACAAGGGCCTCACCTTCAAGATGGGACAGACCCACGTGCAGCGTTACCTCCAGCCCCTACTTGACAAGATTCAGAAAAACGAGATCGACCCCAGCTTCCTCATCACCCACGTCGAGCCCCTGGAAAATGCCCCGATAATGTACCAGAAGTTCCGCGATAAGGAAGATGGTTGCATCAAAGTAGTGCTGAAGCCGTAGCACCGTGCTGCCTGCGGGGTACCAGTACAATGCTGCCTCCGGCAGCGCCAGCAAAATGCAGCCTCTGGCTGCGCTAAAGGAATGCTTACCTTCACTAGGTGATCACCGTCCCCCACCGCCTCCTTATCCTATCCACAGTCAGCGTCCACCACCAGGGCGCTGACTGTGTAGTTTTAACCAAACGCCTCACCAAACCCCAGCACGAACGCCCCAGCTACACCAAACTCCACGTCCTATCCATCGTCAGGGCGGGCAGGCAGCATATCATCACCGAGGAAGGTCACGCATACCACGTCCACGCCGGACAGGCCATGCTCCTACGCCGTGGACTTTACACCGTGACTGATCTACTACCGGCAGCCGGACAAGCCTTCTGCGCAGACCTTGTTTTCTTCACGGGGCGGGGGATCAATCCCAGTGACGATACGGCCGATAAGAGCAATGGATCATTTGCTTACGACTCGGACCTACTTCCTACTGGCCCCGAAGCCATACGAAATTTGTTAGCGCAACAGCCAGGTGCCCGCCCATTCTATCTGGGCGGACTCCACCACGGTCAGCCCCGCCTTCGCACTACGCTCGGCTTAGGAAGCTGAGCAACGGGGGCTGCGTTTCCTTAGCGTACCCGTAGGAGGAACGCGCGAGCCCGCCGAGGCCGGATCCCTAGCCGTCTTTGTTGGTGGACCCGCGGACGTACTGGAGCAGGTACGGCCGGTGCTGGATACCTACAGTAGTGTCATTCTACACCTTGGTGAAGCCTATGATCGCGGAGCCGCCTATAAAATTCTCATCAACGGTATGCTTGCCGAGTCCATGCTGGTATTCTCCGAAGCGGTGCGGCTCGGAGTAGCAATGGGACTTGATCGCGGCTTCCTACTGGAGGCGCTGCCTAAGGCTCCGGTTATTGCCCCCTTCGTGGCCAGTAAAGTAGCGCGGATGCAAAGTGAGGATTATACCGATGCCTCGTTTCCCCTCGAACTTGTCCATAAGGATCTGAACCTGCTCGTGGAGACCGCCTACACTACCGGCCAGCCGCTGCCACTAGCCGCTGTGGCCCGGGAGATCTACGGTCGCGCCAGACAGTCCGGTCGGGGGCGGAAAGATTTCTCCGCCATACACGCCGCAGGCTAGTCGGTCACTTGACCTCAAATTCCCGTTGCACCACATCCGCTCCCGCCTCCAGAACCAGCGTATAGGTACCCGGCCGTAGATAATACACCCCATTATCCGCCGCCTTAATCCTGACCGGTCCGGCATCTTCCTTCCGGTCTTTGTTCGCCAGCTCCTCCATCTTGTCGGTCTGCTTTTCATCGAAGCTGAGGTCGTAGGTGAGGGTATTGATGCCGGGGAGTAGCTCGACCTGCCGGGAATAGAGCTCCGTACCGTCCTGCGCCTTTACCAGGAGCGTTGCACCTGCGGTCCCGGCTGGGTGGTATGCCTGGAACGTAACCTCCGGAGTGGTCTGATCGCTGAACCAGCTGTGGCTGCCGTAGCGGCTCGAGTAGCGCTGGGTGGGGATGTCGCTTAGTACTAACCCAGGCTCCGTCTGACCGGCAATCTGCTGCAGCAGACCGACGTTGGCGCGGTAGAGGCTGCGGCCGTGGGTGCCGACGATGAGGTCCTTGGCGGAAGGCTGTACGACCACGTCGTGTACGGCCACGGCCGGTAGCTCCGTGACGGCGGTGAAGGTGGCCCCGGTGTCCATGCTCACGTACAGTCCGTGATCGGTGCCCACGTAGAGCAGGGCGGCGTTGGCGGGATCCTCCTTGAGGATGTTAACCGGCTCGGCGGGTAGATCTCCGCCGATGGGCTGCCAGCTAGCGCCCCGGTCAGTGCTTCGGTAAACGTAGCTGGCAAAGTCATCGTCCCGGTAGCCATTAAGGGCCAGGTAGACGGTGTTGTCATCATGGTGGCTGGCTTCTAGGCGGGATACCCACAGACTATCCGGAAAACCACGGAGGCGCTCCCAGTTCTGGCCGCCGTCCGCGCTACGGTGCACGAGGCCGTCGTCGCTGCCCACGTAGAGTAAGCCAAACTGCCGCGGGCTCTCGGTGATGGTCGTCAGCGTACCAAAGGCTACATCGCCCCGCCGGCCGCCGCCGGTAAGGTCACCGCCGAGGGTTTTGAAGTCATCGCCGCGGTTGAAGCTGCGGTGAAAGTGGTTGGAGCCCATGTAGAAAATATCCGGCTGGTGGGGGCTGATCAGGATCGGTGTCTGCCAGTTCCAGCGGTAGGGCCGCTGGCCGAGCGTGTGCTTGGGGGTGATATAGGTGCGGCTACTCTCCTTCGGGTTGAGCCGGTAGTAATTGCCGAACTGAAAACCGACGTAGACCGTCTCGTGGTCGCGGGGATCGACCTGCACCTGCATACCGTCGCCGCCGAAGAGCATATCGTAGGGGTAGTCCCCGTCCTGCTGCCAACCCGAACCGGGCTCGTAGTCGTGCGGTCCACGCCAGCTCCCGTTGTCCTGTAAACCGCCGTAGACGCGGTAGCCGTCCGGGTGATCGTCGGCAGCCACGGCGTAGAACTGGCCCACCGGCGGTACGTTGCACTTTATCCAGTGTTCGCCACCGTCGTAGCTGATGTTGACGCCCCCGTCGTTGCCATTGATGAGGTGGTCGGGCCGGTTGGGATTGATCCACATGGAGTGGTGATCGGCGTGTACGTTATCCCCATTTGCTCCTGACCACGTTTTACCCCCGTCGACTGACTTAATGATCGGCATCCCTAGAGCATACACGATCTCGGGGTCCTCGGGGTGAACGGCCAGCTGGCCGAAGTAGTAACCGTAACTGTAGTAAACATCGTCGATGTAGTCGGAGTGGGTACGCGTCCACTTCTTGCCGTCGGTGCTACGGTACAGTTCGAAGCCCTTGATCTCCACATCAAACAGTGCAGCATTAGCATCCTCCAGGTACTCCACCAGTTGGAGCGGAGAGAGGTCGCCGGACTCAACGCGCGTGCGTACGGTCTTGGCATCGAGTTCCGTGGGAAAGTCATTGCTGCGCAGGAAGTCCTCGAGCAAATAGGTTTCCAGTCGTAGCAGGTCCTCCTTGGGCATGTCGCGTAGCTGGGTTTTGGTCAGTACCTCCTCGTCATCGTCCGCCGGCTCCCGGGTACCGTAATTATCGATGCTGGCGTACACCACGCGCTTACCGGCCGGGTCGTAGCTCACCGCCAGTCCGATCCGGCCAGCTCCCTGCCCGGTAGGAAACCCGCTCTGCTCGGTCGTCACTAACTCCCAGCTTTTACCACCGTCACTACTATGGTATACCCCCGAGCCGGGGCCACTCTCGCGGAAATCCCACGCCTTGCGCTCCCGCTGCCAGGCCGCCGCGAACAGCTCCTGGGGGCGGCGGGGATCCCGCACCAGGTCCACCACGCCGGTGCTATCGTTGATCTGTAGGGTATGCGACCAGCTCTTACCGCCGTCGGTGGAGCGGTACACGCCCCGCTCCGGGTTAGGACCGTACAGGTGTCCGAGCGCAGCTACCCACACCGTGTTCGGATCACGGCTGTCTACGAGTACGCGACCGATGTGGTGGGTTTCGTCCAGGCCCAGATGGGTCCAGGTTTTGCCGCCGTCGCTGCTGCTGTACATGCCGTTTCCCGCGTAGGAGCTACGACTGCTATTGACTTCCCCGGTGCCCACATAGATCTTACCGCTCGGCCAGTGCACGTCGATATCGCCGATCGTCATCACGGCCTGGTCGTCAAATAGCGGGGTGAAGGTCGTACCGTTGTCCTGCGTCTCCCAGAGGCCCCCACTTGCGTAACCCACGTAAAAATGCGTCGGATCATCCGGGTCAACGGCTACGTCCGCCACCCGGCCACTCATGATACTGGGTCCGATACTCGTAAAATTCAACCCTCGTAGGGGGGACTGCTCCTGTAGCTGTATGCGTTGTCGGTAACCCTGTAGGCGCTCTCCGGCATCAAAAATTTGGGCGCGTACGCTGGTGCAAACTAGGTGGAGCAGGAAAATAATGGTAAGCGAGCGCATCATTGAGGGGGACTGATAGTCCGCCAAGGTAAGTCATCCCCCAAAAGCGAACAGGCCACCACCCGGTCGGGTAGTGGCCTGTTCGCTAAAAAGCCTGGACTAGAAGTGGCTTAGTTGCCAGACTCCATATTATCGCCTGCCTTCATGGCCATTTTAGGCATCATGACGGTGTCGATCACGTGGATCACGCCGTTGCTGGCTTCTATATCAGTGTCAGTAATGGTAGCTACGTTACCGTCCCCGTCGGTGAGAATGACGTTGCCATCCTGCATGGAAGCCACTAGGCTGTTGCCGCCCATGGTCTGGATACGGAAGTAACCGTTGTTGGCCTCGATGGCCTTCATTAGGTCAGCGGCGGAAATCTTAGAAGCGATGACGTGGTAGGTCAGTACGCCAGTCAGGTCTTCCTTGTTCAGTCCCTCGACGGTGCCGGAAGGTAGTTTACCGAAGGCAGCCTCGGTGGGAGCAAATACGGTGAACTCTCCATCGCTGGCGAGCACGTCTTCCAGTTCGGCAGTCTCAACGGCGTTGATCAGCGTACGGAAATCCGTGTTAGCGGCGGCTACGTCTACGATTGTGTTGTTATCAGCACCGGTGCTACGACGCGTGGTGTTACCCATATTGTCGGCGTCCATCGTAGTCATGTCGGTGTTGTTGACCGATTCGCTCATTTCCTGATTCTGCTGGGTTACGTCACTGCCTACCTCCTGGGTGGTGCGGCGTACGTCCTGAGCGGTCTCATTCATTTCCTGACCCATTTCGGAGCCAGCTTCCCGGACTTCCTGTCCGGCCTCGGTCATACCTTCTTCGATGGCCTGTCCGGCTTCCTGGGTGGTTTCGTAGGGCTCCTGAGTGGCTTCAGTCATTTCCTGACCCATTTCGGAGCCAGCTTCCTGAACCTCCTGTCCGGCCTCGGTCATACCTTCTTCGATGGCCTGTCCGGCTTCCTGAGTGGTCTCGTAGGGCTCCTGAGTGGCTTCGGTCATTTCCTGGCCCATTTCAGAACCGGCCTCCCGGACTTCTTGCCCAGCTTCGGTAACGCCTTCTTCAATAGCCTGTCCGGCCTCCTGAGCGGCTTCGGTGGTTTGCTGTCCGGCCTCAGTCATTTCCTGACCCATTTCGGAACCAGCTTCACGTACCTCCTGTCCGGCTTCGGTCATACCTTCTTCGAGCGCCTGTCCGGCCTCCTGACCTTCCTGGCCCATTTCGGCAGCTTGCTGGCGCATTTCCTCGCCCTCGGCAATCATTTCGTTGGTCGGTTCGTCAGCGGGGCGACGGACGCCGTTAGCGTTATCAACCGCGCCGAGCTCGGGCTCTACTTCTTCGGCGTTGTCGCCGATCAGCGCATCCACGTCGACGTTCTCGGGAAGAAGGACGGCGTCAATGAGGTGAATGACCCCGTTGCTGGCCATGATGTCGGCCTGGGTGACGTTGGCATTGTTGCCCTTGGCATCGGTGAGCGTGACGTTACCATCCGACAGACTGGTGGTGAAATCGCCGTTCATTGTACCGGCCATGTACTCCCCACTGGTTTCACCTTCGATGGCGGTGGTGACATCGCCTGCGGCAAGTTTGCCATCAGCTACGTGATACTTCAGGATGTCGATGAGTGCCTGACGGTTTTCCGCCTTCAGTAGTGCCTGGAAAACTTCCTCAGGCAGTGCCCGGAATGCCTCGTCGGTCGGGGCGAAGACAGTAAAGGGGCCATCGCCCTCGAGGGTGCTGGTGAGATCGGCGGCGTTGAGCGCGGCGACTAGAATCGTCAGATCGTTGTTCTCGCTGGCGAGTTGCACGATCGTTTGGTCTTGCTCCATATCGTCCTGCGCGGAAACGGTCACTGGCATAAGCAGCATCACCACAAGGCAGGCTAGGAGGGTGAATAAATTAGATTTCATCGTTGATGGTTTTGTAGAGAAAAGCTAAGGCGGGCAGTGCAATAGCCCGGTGTGTATTGTGCCGATATAACAGGGTTCGCCGATCTATGTTCGCTTTTCCTTCCCCACCCGCTAATTCGACCGGGTTTTGGCCGCACATATCGCCGCTGCCCGTGTATCTATGCCTTATGGTACCCTAAAAACCGACCGCCATGCTGAGTAATCTGAACCCTACGACCACCCTGGCCTGGAAAGAACTGGACGTGCACGCTCACGAAATGAAGGAGCGTCACATGAAAGACCTTTTTGCCCAGGACCCGCAGCGCTTCCAGCACTTTTCCCAGCAATTTGAAGATATACTGGTCGACTACTCGAAGAACATCATCTCGCAGGAAACCCTCGATTTACTGCTGAAGCTAGCCGAGGAGTGCGGGGTCAAGGCCGCCACCGAAAAGATGTTTACCGGCGAGACGATCAACGGCACCGAGGGCAGGGCCGTGTTGCACGTAGCACTACGTAACCGGGGTGGGGAGGAAATACTGGTCGATGGACAGGATGTGATGCCCGAGATCAATGCGGTGCTCGACCGAATGCAATCCTTCGCCGGTCGCATACACGACGGAACGCATACGGGCTACACGGGTAAACCCCTCACTCAGGTGGTCAATATCGGTATCGGGGGCTCCGACCTAGGGCCCGTCATGGTCACGGAGGCCCTCAAACCGTACTGGATCGCGGGCCGCGAGGTCTACTTCGTTTCCAATATCGACGGCACCCACCTCGTGGAGGTACTCAAGCAGGTCGATCCCGAGACCACGCTCTTTTTAGTCGCCTCCAAGACCTTCACGACCCAGGAGACGATGACCAATGCCCGCAGTGCCCGGCAGTGGTTCCTGGACCAGGGGGGGCAGCAGCAGGATGTGGCTAAGCACTTCGTGGCGCTTTCCACCAACGCCGAGGGGGTAAAGGATTTCGGTATTGCGGAAGACAACATGTTCGGCTTCTGGGACTGGGTCGGAGGTCGCTACAGTCTCTCTTCGAGTATCGGCATGAGCATCGCCCTCACCATTGGCTTCGACCGGTTTGCCGAGCTACTCGACGGCCTGCGCAGTATGGACGAGCACTTCCGGCGCACCCCGCTACAGGACAACCTACCGGCGAAGCTGGCGCTGATCGGCATCTGGTACACCAACTTCTTCGATGCCGAGACGGAGGCCATTCTCCCCTACGACCAGTACATGCACCGCTTTCCGGCCTACTTCCAGCAGGGTAACATGGAAAGCAACGGCAAGAGCGTAGATCGGGACGGAGAGCCCATCGAGGACTACGACACCGGTCCCATTATCTGGGGGGAACCCGGCACCAATGGGCAGCACGCCTTCTACCAGCTCATTCACCAGGGCACGCGGGTGATCCCCTGCGACTTCATTGCACCTGCGATCTCGCACAATCCCCTGGGGGACCACCACGCCATTCTACTGAGTAACTTCTTCGCCCAGACCGAGGCGCTGATGAACGGAAAGACCGCCGCACAGGTCGAGGAGGAACTAGAGGCAGACGGACTGAGTGAGGAGGAAATGGCTAAGTTGGTCCCCTTCAAGGTCTTCGATGGCAATCAGCCTACGAATAGCATCCTGGTCAAGGAGATTACGCCCTATACGCTGGGGCAATTGATTGCCCTTTACGAGCACAAGATTTTTGTACAGGGGGTGATTTGGAATATCTACAGCTTCGACCAGTGGGGCGTGGAGCTCGGTAAGCAACTGGCGAAGGCCATTCTGCCGGAGCTGAAGGGTAACGAGGAGGTCAGTAGCCACGATAGCTCCACCAACGGTCTCATCAACACGTTTAAACGCTGGCGGGCCTAGGTAATGAAGGATCGTTCGGCAGTCGGTAGCCTGGCCCTGGCGGGCTTCGAGCTGCTCATCTTATTCGGGGGATTGTACATCATTCAGTTCGACGACCGCTTACTGTGGCAGATGGGCCGGCCGGAGTTCTGGCGGGTGCTGCTGTACTTTGCCATGACGGTGGCGGTGCTCAACGTACTGACGCGGTTCGTCAAGTGGCTGTACCGCCGGCAGAACTACGCCAAGCGACGGGGGGCCAAGAACTTCGTGTACGGGGTAGAGAACATCCGCAAGCTACTGCTGGCCGCTGTGGTGGTCTTTACGATCTTCTCCCTGATTGGCATCGACTTCCGTACTCTGTTTACCTCCCTGAGCATCGTGGCGGCGGCGATTGCCATTGTCTCAAAGGATTTCGTGAACGATCTGATCGTGGGCATTTACTACAGCTTTACCGATGTGTTTGAGGTGGGTGACTACGTGAAGTTCTACACCTACAAGGGGCGGGTAGCGGATATCGGACTGCTGAAGGTGAAGATATTTAACGACAACGACGACGTAGTGATCCTACCCAACGGCAAGGTCTACTCCAACGAGATCATCAACTACACGCGGCGTGACGTGCGTCTGATGAGTATTGACTTCGAGATGGACCTCAAGGCGATCAAGAACGTTGACGTGCTTGAGGCGGAGCTGAAGCAGAGCGTAAGCAGCTACGCCGATACCATCGAGGAAAGTAGCTACCTGCTGAAGATCGTGGAGGTGAAGAAAGATTACATGGAGCTCAAGTTTCAGTTTCGCCTCAAAAGCCTCGACCGGCCGCGGCAGCGGGAAATCAAGCGCAAAGTGGTACGCGAGATCTTCAGTTACGTGAGCTCACACAAATCCTGAGTCTTCATAGGTGAGTCGTAAGAACCCATCACCCTTAGCGTTGCCGCAGCGGTGCTTATTCGGTGGGGATTGCACCTGCGGCCCCGCCCCCCTGTTACCGAGGTATGAAGTACGTACTGCCCCTCCTGCTAAGTATGATGTTTGCCTGTAGCGACCGCCCGCCGACCACCCCCGAGACCCGCCCCGTAGAAAATCCCAACGCCGGCAATACCGCCATCTACGATGTCGACGCCGATGACCCCTACGAGATTGGCGACGGTAGTTTTCTGGACATGCGACCGGGGGCGGCCACTGCCGACTTTAGCGGCCTGCTGCGGGCCGATAGGTCGTCAGGTGACAAGGGCGGAAGGCCAGTCCATCAGATCGTAGGTCGTAACGATGAGGAGCTCGGCTATCTATACACGGAGGCCGACGACGGCGAGCGTATCGACTACATCGTCATTACCTCACCCGACGTGGTGACCGAAGATGGCATTCGCGTTGGCAATAGCTACGCCGAACTGGTAGAGCGCCTAGGGGAGGTGGAGGTGCAAAGGGGGGCCGACACATCACTTATATACGTGACCCAGGGTGCGCTGCGTTACGGCTTAAACCTGGCAAATAATCAGTATGATCCGGCGCGGACGGATATAGACCCCACGACGGCCATCACCCAGATTGAAATTCACTAGTTCATGCACTACCTAGCCGTAGTGGTCCTGGCCGCCGGGCGATCAAGCCGTATGGGCCGGCCTAAACA
The DNA here is from genome assembly GCF_965214665.1 of Neolewinella sp. Classification (GTDB taxonomy): domain Bacteria; phylum Bacteroidota; class Bacteroidia; order Chitinophagales; family Saprospiraceae; genus Neolewinella. Next base: position 602,031 of record NZ_OZ243970.1, read on the forward strand.
GCTCCTGCCCTGGAAGGGGACTACGTTACTCCGTCATGCCGTGGAGCAGGCCCGGGGACTGAACGCTACGGTGTACGTCGTGCTTGGAGCGCACCACGAACGGCTGCGCAATCACCTAGCCGGGACCGCCGTGTGTACTACCATCAATGAGCGGTTTGCGGAGGGGATGACTGCAAGTATTCGGTGTGGTGTAGAGGCCGTAATGGCTACGCACCAACAACTCGTGCCTCTGCTTTTCATGCTTGTGGATCAACCCCAGGTAGACACGGCCTATCTGCAACGTCTGGTCACCGCCCACCGGCAGTATCCGCAGCACATCATCGCTACCGCCTACCCTAACAAGCCTGGCGTACCGGCCCTATTTCCAGCCGATAACCTAGTGGACCTGCTTGCGCTCACCGGAGAGGCCGGGGCGGGTACCTACCTTGCCGGACAGGGAGAACGGGTACGCCTGGTGCAACCCGCTGTACCCTTTTTCGACCTGGATACTCCGCAGGACTACCGTCGGCGCTATGAAGGAGATTAGAAACATCGTTGCGCTTTACGATCGCTTTCGCGCTACCGACACGGCCTGTGCGCTAGCCACGGTGGTCCGCATTGAGGGCTCGTCCTATCGCCGTATCGGCGCGCGATTACTGGTGGGGGCCGATGGGCGCTACACCGGCGGCATCAGCGGCGGCTGCCTGGAGGGGGATGCGCTGCGGCGGGCGCAACGGTCCATCCACGCCGGGGCCCCGTCGAAGCGCGTCTACGACACGCTAGAGGGCGAGGACCGGGAGATCGGTATCGGCCTGGGTTGCAACGGGCGGATTGAGGTGCTCTTCGTACCGCTAGACTTTACCGATCCGACTAACCAGGTGGAGGTCCTGCGCGCGCGGATGGAAACGCGGCGTCCGCTGCTGCTGGTACAAACCGTAACCGCCCCTCCGGGACAGTCGCTGACCGGCGCGCTGAGCGAAGTGCCGCTCGGCTTCGTGCAGCTGGTGCGCGGTCGCTCCGAGGTACAGGCGATTACGGATGACGACGGACAACTAATCGAACGGCTCTTCGAGGTGCTGCGTCCGGAGCTACGCCTGATCGTGGTGGGCGACAACTACGACGTGCTGCCGATGGTCACTACGGCCCACTACCTTGGCTGGCGCATTCACGTGATCGGTCGTAAGCGCAAGTTTTCCACCGCCCTGGCCGCCCTAGTGGATGGGCTGTACGACTATGGTGAGGTGAGCCGCCTACGGGTAGATGACTTTACGGCCGTGGCCTGCATGTCACATGACTTCGTACGCGACCGCGCGATGGTGGAGCACTTTCTACCGCAGCGCCCGGCCTACCTGGGCCTACTCGGTCCCCGCAAACGCGCCCTTAAGATGGATGCCGAGCTGCGTCAGGCCACCGCTCTGCGCCTCTTAGACTATGAAAACCTCTATACGCCCATTGGCCTGGACATCGGTGCCGAGACGCCGGAGGAGATTGCTGCGGCGGCGGTGGCCGAGATCATCACAGTGTTTCGCGGGCGGGTGGGGGAGAGTTTGCGGGAGCGGGGGGGGACTATACATGCGCGGTAGCCGGCCTACTCCTCCAACTCCAACTGCTCCGCCACCAGACTCCGCTTGATCAGGTGATAGATCTCCTTCTGGCTCCGAATGCTCAGATCACTGCCCCCCCGGTAGTAGCTATTTCCCTGCTGATCGCTCAGTAGGCGTGCCTTGACGTTATCGGCTAGCTGGACGTCAAGGATCTCCAGAATGCGGTCCTTGATCTCCTCGTCGTAAATCGGAAAGGTAGTTTCAACTCGGTGGCTCAGGTTGCGCGTCATGAAATCGGCCGAGGAGAGGTACACCAGTTCTTCGCCCGCGTGGTGGAAGTGGAAGACCCGGGCGTGCTCCAGGTAGCGGTCCACAATACTCACGCCATGGATGTTTTCGCTGTAGCCCTTCCGCCCCGGCACGAGCACGCAGATGCCACGGATGATCAGGTTGATCCGCACCCCGGCGTCGCTGGCTGCGTAGAGGCGGTCGATCATCGCCATGTCCTGTAGGCTATTCATCTTCAGCGTCATGGCGGCGGGTCTGCCGGCCCCGGCCTCGGCAATCTCGAAGTCGATGAGGTCCTCCAGGCCGCTACGCAGATTGAACTGCCCCACCAGTAGGTGCTGAAAGGGCTGCTCGGGGATCATCACGTTCTCCAGAAAGCTAAAAATGCGGGCCACCTCGCTGGTCAGTCGCTCGTCGGCCGTAAACAGGCCGAAGTCACTATAGACTTTGGCAGTGTCCTCGTGGAAGTTGCCGGTGCTCAGGTAGTTATAGAGCTGCTCCTCTCCATTTTCTACGCGGCGTACCAGCGCTAATTTGGAGTGCACCTTCACGCCCGGGAAGCTATAGTGCACGTGTACGCCGGCCTCCTCCAGCTTTTCGCCCCAGCGCAGGTTGGCCTCCTCGTCAAAGCGGGCCTTCACCTCAATGAACACACTGACCTGCTTGCCCAGCCGCACGGCCCGCATGAGTGCTTGCATGATGCGCGACTTGCGCGCTACGCGGTACTGTACAATCTTGATGTGGCTCACCAGTGGGTCCTCGGCCGCCCGCTCGAAGAAAAGCACCACCGACTCGTACTGGTGGTAGGGGTACACCAGCAGGTGGTCGCGCTCGCGGATCGACGCCCAGTAGTCCTCGGCCTCCTGCAGGGCGGGGTAGGGCAGGGGGGGCTGCGGCGGATTAAGCAGCTTGGTCATCCCGAAGGTCGGAAAACCGAAAAAGTCGAAGTTGTTGTGGTAGCGCCCCTCGGTGAGGATGTCGTAACGGTCCAGCTCGAAGGTCTCCTGCAGGTACTCGCGCAGGCTATCCGGCATGGTCCGGTCGTAGACGAAGCGGCTGGCTGGGCCTACGTGGCGTCGGTTCAGGCTCGATTTGATCTTAGCCAGCAGGTCGCCCGAAAACTCATCGTCGATGTAGAGCTCCGCGTCCCGCGTCAGTTTGATGCTGAAGGTATCCTCGATCTCGTAGCCCGGAAACATCCACGACACGGAGTGCCGCACGATGTCGTCGAGCATGATCAGGTTATGCTCCCCATCGGTACTCGGCAGCTCGATGAAGCGCGGCAGGTGGTCGCTCGGAATCTTGACGATGGCGTAGGCCTCGCGGTTCTTCCCCTCCTTTTCGTGCATCAGGATCGACAGGTACAGCTGGGCGTTATTCAGGAACGGGCGCACCATGTCCTTGATCAGCAGCACGGGCTGCACGTAGGGCAGCATGTACTCGCGGAAGTAGTTGCGCACGTACTCCTGGTCCTCCTCCGTCATATCCAGCCGCCGCTTCAGCACGATCTTGTGCTTGGCTAGCTGGGGGATAATCTTCTTCTCGAAGATGCGGCTAAATTCCTCCTGTTGCCGGTTCACGATTCGCTGGATGGTGCGCACCGTCTGCTTCGGGCTGATGTCTAGCTCGCGCTTTGTTTTCTTATTGACCCTGAGTAGGTTACGGTGGTTGGCCATCCGTACGCGGAAGAACTCATCCAGGTTCGAGGAGTAGATGGCCAAAAATTTAATGCGCTCGAACAGCGGCAGACTTTCGTCCTTGGCTTCCTGGAGTACCCGGTGGTTGAAGGCAAGCCAGCTAATGTCGCGCGGTATGGCCGGGTAGTCTTTCATAGGGTTAGGGCTAAAACAAACTCATCTGTTCGGGCCCGGCACGCAGGGGGGCGGGGCCGCGGGTGCGGGCAAAGTCGAGGGAGGCAATATGCTCGGCCAGCCAGGCGGAGGCTTCCGGGGCCAGCACGTTCTCCGGTTCGTGGGGAAAGATAAAAGATTCCGGTAGATTCCACTCCCGTAGCTTTTCGGCCCACTCGGCCAGCCGGGTGAAGTCGCTGTCGATCAGTCCGTTGCCCACGAAACGCACCATCGTGCGCGGCGCAGTCACGTAGCCGTGCAGCACGTCGCGCCGTCCGGCCACGTCGCTGATCACCGCCGCTACGCCGCGGGCGGCCAGGGCATCCATCAGCGCCTCGGTGGCGAAGGGATCGGCAAACCAACTCGCGTGGCGTACCTCCAGCGCCAGGGGCAGCAGCCGCGGCCATCGGTCCAGAAAGCGCTCCACCACCGGTAGCCGGTCGCTGCCGAAGTAGGGCGGCAGCTGAATGAAGGCGCAGCCCATCTTTTCCTGTAGTCCGTCGAGGGCGGCCACGAAACGGGTGACGGAATCACCACTCGCGCCCAGATCGTTCACGTGGCTGATGGATTTGGGCAGCTTGGGGCAGAAGCGAAAATCGGCCGGCACGGCCGCGTACCATTCGGCGATAGTTTCCGTAGTGGGAATACGGTAGTGGGTTGTATTAAGCTCGATGGTATTGAACTGCTCGCCGTAGTAGCGTAGGAAGTCAGCGGACTTGGCTCCCGTAGGGTACCACTTGCCTACCCACTGCTTCATGCCCCAGCCGGTAGCTCCGAGATAGATGGCTGGCCGGCCCTCACCACTACCCAGCTCGTAGCGGTCCAGGCGGGCGCGGTTAGCCAGCGGCTCCACCGGTAGCTGAAACTCGACGGCGGCGGGGTTGGGTACTTGTCCGAACTTCATCGGATATACTACTGCCGTGGATTTAGTTAAAGTTCACCGCGCCCCCTAAATCGGCTCGTTGAATGAGTGACGTTCCCACTATTCAAGCATCTTATGCTAAATCGTAAATATTTCCATGCACCCACCCTTCGCCGGACTTTTCTGGCTTGCGCTGTTTCTCACCTGCTCCCTTACTGCACAGTCTACCGGCCCCGTTGAGTTCGGCCGTATATCTGATGCTGACCGCGCCCTGAATGTATTTCCTGCTGATTCCTCGGCTGAGGCCTACGTGCTCTACGACCACCTCGATTTAGATTTTGAGTACAGCGACGTACAGGGACCCAGCACGATCGAAAAAATTCACCGCCGGGTGAAACTCTTCAAGCCCTCCGCTTACGAACGCGCCAACGTAAAGCTTGAGTTTGACCGGGAGTACGTAGAGATCAGTGACGTAGAGGGTTTTGTCCACCTGGCCGAGGGTGGTTCCATTCCGCTGACGTCTGCCGAAATCAACACCCAGGACGGTGAGGGATTACGCAAGATCATTAGTTTCACCTTTCCCCGCCTCAGTCCGGGGGTGACGATTGAGTACCGGTACGTCAAACGGACCAAAAGTATCCTCACCCCTACGGTCTACACCTTCCAGGAAGATATTCCCGTGCGGTGGGCGGAGTACACGGCGCTGATTCCCGCTTACTACGACTACGTGAGCCTTGGCGCCTCGGGGCGTTACACGGTCAACGAGGCAGAAATCGTGAAGCGGCAGTGGGGCCCTAACTTTTCCAGTGGCGCCTACAGCTCGAACAATAAGCTCGACCATACCCGCATCCGCTGGGCCATGCAAGATATAGCGGCCTATGACTACCAACCCTACACCAATAACTTCGTCGACTACCTGCCTAAGGCACGCCTACAGTTGCGGGGCGTACAGTATCCCGGCCGGCCTAAGAATAGCGTGTTCAGCAGCTGGGAAGAAACGGTTAAGGACCTACAGGACCGGCAGGACTTCGGCCGCTACTACCGTAATAAGATCAATTACAGCAAATTGTGGCGTGATGCCGAGCCCGTCGTCATAGCTACCGATGACACCCGTGCCCGCATCGAGGCCGCCTACCGTTTTGTCATCGGCCACTACGCATGGAACGGCCGCTACCGTATTCTCGCCTCCGCCAGCCCCAATAGTACCTATTCCGATGGCAGCGGCAACAGCGCTGACCTAAACATTGCCCTGCTGAGCCTGCTCAACGAGGCCGGTATTGAGGCCTACCCCCTGCTTGTATCCTTACGCGATCAGGGCTCGCCGATCGAGAGCTACCCCATGCTCGATCAGTTCGACCACCTGATGGTCTACACCGAGGTCGACGGCAAGCCCCTACTGCTCGACGCCAACGATCCCGATCGCCCGGCCGGCCTGCCCCGCTTTGATGCCCTTAACCACCGCGGCTGGGTGGCCGACGAAAAGAACCCCCGCTGGGTCGACCTTACCGTGGCCCCCGCCCACCAGACGGCCATGGCGGTGCTGGACGTAGACGGAAGCGGTCGGGCCACCGCCGAGGTGACCGCCCGCATGGATAGCTACTTCGCCTTCTCCACCCGCAGCAAGCTGCGCGGTATGGAAAAGAACCAGGACGGACCCCTCGTGGCCGATATCGTCAAGCAGTTCCCCGAGGCCACGGTCCTGGAGGGCGTCACGGCTACCGACGACGATCCCACCAAGGATCAGATCGCCCTCACGCTGAAGATGGACGTCCCGGCCGGCCAGGCCCTCGACGACTACCTCTACGTACAGCCCGTACTACTATCCATGCTTGACGATGAGCTGGACGACGTGGACCAGCGGCTCTATCCCATTGACTTCGCCTACCCCTGGGTGCAGCGCTACATCGCGCAGATCAACCTGCCCGAGGGCTACGTCGTCGATGAGGTACCCGCTTCCATCCGCCTTCGCTCCGACGATGGCACCCTAGTCGCCACCTACGCGACCCAGGAAAACGCCGCCCTGCGCACTCTCAGCATCAACTTCACCGTACAGCTCGACCGCACCCTCTTTGCCGCCGAGGAATATGGTCCGCTGCGCGAAATGTTTCACCGCATCATCGAGCTGCAGCGGGCGCCCGTGGTGCTGAAGCGTGCGAAGTAATGAAGCACTTCTACTCCATCCTGCTCCTCTGGGCATTTGCCATGACTACTGGACCGACACAGGGCCAAAGACTGGCACCCACCTCACTAAATATTCCCGACTCACTACGCAGTGGTAGCAGCACCGTGCTTGAATACACCACGGACTTTCAGGTCCTCGACCGCAGCTCGGCCATCGTCAGCTCCCGCCGGGTCATCACCCTGCACGACGCAAACCACGGTGACGACACTGTGCTAAGGGTCTTTTATAGTAAAGACTCGAAAATCACTAAACTGGACGCCGCCTCCTTCGACTTCCTGGGCCAGCAGATCGACCGGGCCAAATCAAGCGACATCATAGACCGCAAGGCCTACAGTCAGGTCACGTTTTACGATGACAATCGCTACCAGGAGGTGACCGTGGCCTGCCCGAGTTACCCCTGCACCGTGGTGTACGAGGTAGAACAACGCCTCAGTGATATGGCTTTCGTGGGAAGCTTACAGGCCTGGGCCCCGCAGCAGCGGGAGCAGGCGCTGGTACACGCTGCGCTCACCATCAGTCTGCCCCTAGACAACGAACTACTTTATACCCCACACAAACTTAACGAGCCTACGGTCACGGTCGACGGTAAGCAACGCACCTACCGCTGGGAGGTCCAGCACCGGGTCGCGCAGCAGGACGAACCCTACGCACCACCGGTAGCCGCTACCTTACCCTACCTACGCCTCGGCCTGGCCGACTTCGAGATCGAGGGGTACCGGGGCAGCTTCCGGAGCTGGGAGGCCTTCGGACAATTTATGCAGACCATCATGGAGGGGCGCGACCAGCTACCGCCCCGCCTGGAGCAGGAGGTCAGGGAAACCGTGGCCGGACTGGACGACGAGCGCCAGAAGATCGACCGGCTTTATCACTTCATGCAGCAGCGGATGCGCTACGTGGGCATTCAACTCGGAATCGGCGGCTGGCAGCCCTTCTCCGCCGAGTACGTGGAGCAGAATCGCTTCGGGGACTGCAAGTCGCTCAGCAATTATATGGGGGCAATCCTCCAGACCGTAGGCATATCGTCCTACCCCGTACTGATTGATTGGGATGATAAGCAAGACTATCCGGTCACGGAGTCATTCACCACCTCCGCCTTCAACCACATGGTGCTCTACGTACCGAGTCAGGATATGTATTTGGAGTGCACCAGCCACGACGCACCCACGGGCTACCTCGGTGAGGGCAAGCAGGACCGGAACGTGCTCTGGATTACGCCGACCGGCGGGGAGCTCCACCACACCCCCGCCCTGGAGCCAACCGAAAACGGCTACACCCGTACGGTAGACGTGACCATTGCCGCGGACGGCACTACCCAACTCGCCCTGCAATCGCAGCACTATGGTGGTGCCCACGAAATTTTCCGGAGCCTCATGGATCAGTTACCCAGCCGCAAGGACCAGCTTGACTGGCTGCACCGTAGCAACTACCTGCCCGATGTATCCGGCAGCGGTTATACCCTAGTAGTCGACCCGCAAGCCCCCCGCGCCGAAATACACTACGCTACCACGGTCAATAACTACGTCCGCAGCCTCGGCACCCGCATGTTCGTGCCCATTAATAGTTACTTCGATTACGATGACATCCCCCCGGCGGATGACAATCGGGAACTGCCCATCCAGACCACCACGACACGCTTCTACGTCGATACCGTCAACCTGCATTTACCCGAGGGCATGGAGGTGGAAAGTGGCCTGTTCAGCGAGCCCTTACACTACAGCCATCCCAGTGGGGAATATACCGCACGTATACAGGCTACGGACGACGGAGTCCAGTGGATTCGTACCCTCAAACTGCTCCCCACCGAATTGCCCCACGAGGCCTACGCCGACTTCCGGCGGTTCTACCTGGACGTAGCGCGCGCCGACGACGCTCAACTTGTACTTCGCGAGAAACGAACAAAATAATTCAGGAGCCGATGTTGACGCTCTGCTGCTGCTTGTCCTGATCCACCCCCTTGTACAACCACTCCGAGAAGAGGCTATCCATCATCGGCGTAATAACGTAATTCAGCAAGGGCACCAGGATGGCCGTTTCGCAGATCAGCTTGAACCATAGCGGTTCCACGTTCAACCACTTGAGGGCGTAGGCGATTACCAGTAGAATAGGGAACAGGCCGAGCCACTTGACCAGCATCAGCTTCCAGGTGGGAGGTGAGGCACCTTCTTTGGGGTTACCCATTAATACCGATAATGCTCCGGCTTGAACGGCCCGTTCTGCTCCACGCCGATGTACTTTGCCTGAGCTTCGCTAAGGTCTTCGAGCTCCACGCCGATCTTTTCGAGGTGGAGGCGGGCGACCTGCTCGTCGAGGTGCTTGGGTAGCATGTAGACCTTGTTGTCGTACTTCTCGCTGTGCTCCCAGAGCTCCATCTGGGCCAGTACCTGATTAGTGAAGCTATTGGACATGACGAAGCTGGGGTGGCCGGTGCCGCAGCCCAGGTTCACCAGGCGACCTTCGGCGAGCACGATGACGTCGTTGCCGTCGATGTTGTACAGATCGACCTGGGCCTTGATGTTGTCCTTGGTGTGGCCGTAGTTCTTGTTGAGCCAGGCCATGTCAATCTCATTGTCGAAGTGGCCGATGTTGGCGACAATGGTTTTATCCTTCATGGCGCGGAAGTGGCGCTCGGTGAGGATGTTGAAGTTGCCGGTAGCGGTGATGACGATGTCGGCGCGGGGTATGGCATTGTCCATGCGCTTGACTTCGTAGCCGTCCATGGCAGCCTGAAGGGCGCAGATGGGGTCGATCTCAGTGACGATGACCCGGGCGCCGGCACCGCGCAGGCTGGCGGCGGTACCCTTTCCGACGTCTCCGTAGCCGGCTACGACGGCGACCTTACCGGCCATCATGATGTCGGTGGCGCGGCGGATGGAGTCGACGGCCGATTCCTTACAGCCGAATTTATTGTCAAACTTCGATTTGGTGACCGAGTCGTTGACGTTGATGGCTGGCATCACCAGGGTACCGTTCTTCATACGCTCGTACAGGCGGTGCACGCCGGTGGTGGTCTCCTCGCTCAGGCCACGGATGCCCTCGACCAACTCGGGGTACTCATCGAAGACCATATTGGTGAGGTCACCGCCGTCGTCGAGGATCATGTTGAGCGGCTCACCGTCGGGGAAGGCGCGCAGAGTTTGCTCGACGGCCCAGTTGAACTCCTCCTCGTTCATGCCCTTCCAGGCGAAGACGGGGATACCGGCGGCGGCAATGGCGGCGGCGGCGTGGTCCTGGGTGGAGAAGATGTTACAGCTCGACCAGGTGACCTCGGCACCGAGCTCGACGAGCGTCTCGATGAGCACGGCGGTCTGGATGGTCATATGCAGGCAGCCGGCGATGCGGGCGCCGCGCAGCGGCTTCGATTCGCCATACTGCTCGCGCAGGGCCATCAGGCCGGGCATCTCGGCCTCGGCCAGGCGAATTTCCTTGCGGCCCCACTCGGCCAGGTTAATGTCTTTTACTTTGTAGGTAGGGCGTATCTGTGTATCGGGCATGGGGGTGGTCATGGTTTATGCGGCGGCAAAAGTACGGTGCCGCTAGTGGCTATAAGTGGTGGAGGTGAAAATGGTTGACTACTTACCTTTGTTCGGCTCTGAGCTCATTCGATTGCGTTGCACCTGCGTCCCCGCCCAATAAAGCACTTGCCGTGGGCGCTACTGTATCAGCTAGCCTTTCCCAGTTATGACCCTCCGACTTGTGCGCCTTGCGCTGTGTTGCCTCGTGTTACTTGCCGTGCTATTTCCCACGCCGCCGGTGCGGGGCTACCCCATCGACGGTTTTGCGCTGACGGGCATCGAACGGCTGGTCCGGCTGACGCGGATGGATAGCACGACCCTGCTACGCACCCTGCCCTACGGAGCCCGCCACGAGCTGGAGTACGTGCGGCTCAACCTGATGGACGACCCCCTCTACGAGCTGCCCGAAGTGGATGCGGAGCTGCAGGAAGAGATCGGTCAGATCTTTCCCGACATGCACCCTTCGTACTCGGTGGCCGTCTTCGATATGACGGAGGGCCGCCCCCACCGCTACGCCGAGCGTAATCCTACGGCCGGCTACCAACCGGGCAGCGTGGGTAAACTGGCCGTGGTGACTGCCTTTTTCTGCGAGCTGCAGAACCTCTACCCCGATGACTACGCGGCTCGCTGGGAGCTGATGCAGTCGAAGGTGGTAAAGGCCGGCCCCTTCGGCGTGTACGACCACCACACCATTCCACTTTACGACACGGCCTCGGAGCGCTACGCCCGTAAGCGGGTCGATCCCAGCGATGAGTTTAACCTCTACCAGTGGGTCGACCACATGCTCTCGGTGAGCAACAACGGGGCGGCCAGTATCGTATGGCGCGAGGCGCTGCTGATGCGGGTTTTCGGCAAGGACTACCCCGATCTAGGCCACGACGATATGATGACCTACTTCGACACCATCGACCGCAGCCGGCTGCGCGGCCTGGGCGAGGACATTGTCAACGGCCCCTTACGCGACATGGGCATCGAAGGCGACGCCTGGCGACTGGGTACCATGTTTACGCGGGGAGCAAGCGCCATCGTACCTCCGAAGGGCGGCAGCACCGGTACCGTGCGCGGCCTGATGCAATGGCTCACCGCTCTAGAATCGGGCCAGGTAGTAGATGCCCCCAGTAGCCTGGAGATCAAGCGGTTGATGTACATGACCGACCGCCGCATCCGCTACGCCCATGCCCCGGTACTGGACTCGGCGGGCGTGTACTTTAAATCAGGCAGTCTGTACGGCTGCAAGCCCGGCACCAGCTGCGGCAAGTACCGCGGCAACCGCATGAACTACATGAACTCCGTGGCCATCGTGGAGCAGCCCGACGGGGCCCGGTACCTGGTGGCGCTGATGTCGAACGTGCTGGGGCGCAACTCGGCGTATGACCACCAGGTGCTGGCTACCAGGATCGATCGGGTGATGCGGCGGACTGCGGCTGAGGACCCTAGTGAGTCACTCGGGACTGGGGAATAGGGGGATTTACAATTTACCGTTTACAATGTACCATGTACAATTTGGTGGGGCAGCTCCCCCGATAGCTATCGGGGCTCGTGGGTCGTATAGTTTTGCCGCAAAGACGAGCGAAGCGAGCTAAGACGTAAATGGTACATAGTACGTGGTACATTGTAAATGGTAAATCGTACCTCCTAAGCCGGCTGCGCCGGCCTTACCTCCACCTTACTAGGCAAAGTACGCGCCGGCATCTTCAGCAGATCCACCACCAGCTGACCAAGGTCCTCGATCTGGATCTTCCAGGCATCACTACTATCCGGGGTATTACCATCAAAGTGCGTAGCTACCGAGCCGGGCATGATGGTGGTGACCTTGATGCCCTGCTGGCGCACGTCGAGCATCACGGCCTGGGTGAAGCCCACGAGGCCGAACTTAGAGGCGTTATAGGCCGAGCCCTTTGCAAAGAAGTTGGTACCGGCTAGGCTGGCGATGGTGATGAGGTAGCCCTTGGACGCGGCCAGTCCGTCGATCGAGGCCTTCACGGTGTTGAAGACGCCGGTGAGGTTGATGTCGATGGTCTCCTGCCACTGCTTAGGGGTAAGCTCCTGGATGGGGGCGAAGTGACCCACGCCAGCGTTGGCTACCACGATGTCGAGGGTGCCGAACTCCTGCTTCGCCAGGTCAATGGCACGTTGCTGACTTTCAAGGTCGCGTACATCGGCCTCTACGGCGAGTACCTTACCGGGGTGGCCCATCTTTTCTAGCTCGCTGGCGGCCTTATTGGCGCTCTGCTGGCTGCGGCTGGTGATGATGACGTTGACGCCCTGGGCCATCAGTTTTTCGGCGATGCCGTAGCCGATGCCCTTGCTGCCGCCGGTAATGTAGGCGGTCTTATTTGCTAGATTTTCCATGCTGCTGCCAACGCGGCCTGCGTTTAAAGGTTGGGCCGCAACCGGGGTGGACGGCGGCTTGTCTTACTGAGGAGTATGCAGGAACTGACCATTGGAATCACGCTCTCGGGCGGCGGCGCGCGGGGTGCAGCGCACATTGGGGCGTTACGAGCACTGACCGAGGCGGGCATCGTACCTACCCGCGTTGTGGGAGTCAGTGCGGGAGCCCTGGTAGGAAGCATGTACGCGGCCGGGGTGAGCTGCGACGATATGATGAGCTTCGCCCTGGAAAGCTCCATCTTTCGCTTCTATAAAATCGGGATGCCGCTGATGGGGCTGACCAGCAGCGACTACCTGAAGGAGCGCCTCGCCACGGTTATACCCGATAACACCTTCGAGGGGCTGCGCCACCAATTGCACATCGGGGTGACGAACCTGAACACCGGTCAGCTAGAGTGCTGGGACCAGGGTCCGTTGCACGATGTGGTAGCCGCCAGCTGTGGCATCCCCTTCCTGTTCCGCCCCGTGGTGCTCAACGGCAACCAGTACGTCGACGGCGGAGTAATCGAAAATATGCCGGTGAGGCCGCTGCTCAATCAGGCCGATTTCATTATCGGCAGCAACCTGATGCCCTACGAAAACCTGAAGGCGGCGGACGTAAAGACGGTGGTGGGTATCGTCTGGCGCTGCTTCGATCTATCGATCATGGCCAATACCCTACCCTCGGCCGAGCTCTGCGACGTCGTGCTCGATCCCCACGACCTGAACGAATACCACATCTTCAACCTGAACCGACTGACCGATCTGCACGATGTAGGCTACGAGCACACCCGTAAGCGGCTGCCCTATATTCTGCGCTCGCTCGAAAGCAAGCGGGAGCTGCTCGAAACGCTATTCTGAGGTATGCTGGCCGTCGTCAACTCACTGTTCAAAACCTACCTTAGCCGCTACCGCCGCGAGCTGCGGGGGCACTACGAGGAGCCGCTGCACCTGCAGGCCGGGGTGCTGCAGGACATCCTGCGCTACAACCGGACTACGGCCTTCGGGAAGGAGCACGACTTCTCTCGACTGATGAAGGACCCCCGCCGTTTCGCCGAGGCCGTGCCGGTACGCAGCTACGAGGAGCACCGTCCCTACATTGATCGCATTCTGGCCGGGGAAGACCGCGTGATGACCCACGATCCGGCCGCCTGGATCGCTACCACCAGTGGCACCACCGGCTCGGTAAAGTATCTGCCGCTGCCACAGAGTGCGGTAAGCGGTATTCACCTCAAGGGCAGCTGGCTGAGTCTGGCCGCGCTCTACGAAAAGGACGACGAGCTACAGGTATTCAGCCATAAGAACCTGCTCATCGGCGGGGCCTACAAGGGCATCGAGGAGCGGTCGGGGCTGCCGAAGGGGGACATCAGCGCCGTCATCATTCGTAGCATCCCGCGCGTGATGCGGCCGCTGTACATTCCTGACGTAGAGCTGGCTACGGCCGGTGACTACGAGCAAAAGATCGAGCAGATTGCCCAGTTGGCCGCCCACGAGTCGGGCATAACCATTCTGGGTGGGGTGCCTACCTGGAACCTGCCGCTGTACCGCCGCATCCTCGAGATCCACGGTGGCGACAATATGCTCGACGTCTGGCCCGATGCGGCGGTGTTCAAGCACGGGGGGGTGAACTTCGCGCCCTACCGGCGGCAGTTCGAGCGGCTGTTTCCGAAGCCGGGCTTCATTTTCCAGGAGATCTACAACGCGACGGAGGGTTTCTTTGCCGTGCAGGATCGGGACGAGCTGCGCACGATGCTGCTGCTGCTCACCACGGGCATTTACTACGAGTTCATCCCCTGGGCGGACTACCAGCGGCAGGACTACGGGGCCGCCGTGCCGTTGTCCGGCGTGCGCACCGGGGAGTCTTACGTGATGCTCATCACCACCGTGGCGGGTCTGTACCGCTACCCCATGGGCGACCTGATTGCCTTCACCGAGACTGATCCCTACCGCATCGTCATCCAGGGCCGTACCCAGGAATTCATCAACGCCTTTGGCGAAGACCTGCTGCGGTCGGAGGCGGAACAGGCCCTAGTGGAGGCGTGCGGGATCGCGGGTGCAACGGTGCGTGACTTTACCGTAGCCCCGGACTACATCGAGGTGGGCAAGCCCGGTCGCCACCACTGGCTCATCGAGTTCGAGCGGGCGCCGGAGGACCTGGAGCAGTTCAACACCGCCCTGGACCGCGCCCTGCAGGAAAAGAATTACAACTACGCGGCCAAGCGGGGTAATGACTACGCCATCGTGCGCCATGCGCTGACGGTGGTGCCGGAGGGATTTTTCCGGAGTTGGCTGGCGAGTCGCGGCAAGCTGGGCGGGCAGCATAAGGTGCCGCGGCTGGCGAATCACCGGGAGTTTTTGGAGGATATGCTGGGGCGGTTGTAAAGAAAGATGAGCGAACCGCAGAGGCGGTTGATTATAACCATCACGCTGCTAGCCGATAGATGCTGTACAGCAACAGGGGGTTAATTACACTCAAGTTTGCTTAGCTCGAGGCCAGAAACTTCTAATTCACTTACCGACGCGGTGGTGCCGTGCGCAGCTACCGATCTTGTAATGGCATCTCGCGATAGCCCCGCGTGCCAGTCCGCATACCACGACTGTAGCAGGTACCGCGTTGTATCCGAACTTCCAGTCGGACAATCCGGCAACGCGTCCAGGTTGCGGAAATAGATACCCCCCGTATCCCCAGCAAAGCGGGTGTAGTAGTGGCCTAAATTTGTACTTACCTCGGAGCCGTATAGCACAACCGGGCGGGGAGTGCCTTCGATCAGCTCGGTGTAGGCTAATTTGACCCTTTCGTAGCCCACTGTGGTACCGTAGCGGACCTGCCGTAGGGTAGGGTAGAGCAGCAGTGCCGAAGCTACGACGGCGGCAATCCGGAAGCCCCAGGTATCCGTCCGCCAACCAAATACCCGTAGAATCGCCGCCAGGGTAAGTACACTGCACACACTCAGTATAGGTGAAAACAGCAGGATGTGTCGCGGGTCCAGACAGACCGGATTGTAGGACGTCAGCGAAATGGTCATGAAGTTGATGGACGCCAGCGATAGCAGGGTAGTGATGGGGTAAAGAGCCGCCCCGCGATACGCCTTACCGCCATAACCAATTACACCAAGACCCACCACGGCAGTGACTAAATGGGGTAGCATGCCGGCACTCCCGATCAGTCCGTAAAAGCCGTAGGTCAGTCGGCTCCATAGCTCCGCCCGCGGCAGGATGTCGTAGGAACAGGGATTGAGGTAGTGGGTACCCGCGATGGCCGAGAAGCGGGCGAGGGCCGAGCCCGTCAGCAGGTATATCGCACCTAAATAAATGGTCAACAACAGTATACACACCGCAGTGAACGTCAGCCAGAAACGCCATCTTCCCCGGAGCAGATCATGGATGAGGTAGACCGTAAACAGCGGCACGAGTAGAATCACCGTTCCCTTAGAGTTAAACGCGAGGAAGAGGCATACCGCCGCTATCACCGCCTGCACCTGCGGCCCCGCCCGTCCCTTTGTTCTGTACTGTAAGTACGCCGCCCAACCCCCAAAACAGAAAGCGCTCACGAAGATGTCCGGCATGAGCTTGTCGGAATAAAATAGATTCCACGGCATACCAAAGTAGGCGACTAGCGCGAGGACCAGCATCCAGAAGTGAACAAAACGGAAGAGCCGGTAGAAAATGAGGAGGATGATGGCCGAGGCCAAAAGTGCGGGAAGTGCCGTAGACCAATCAGAAATGCCGAATGCGGCGTAACTCAGCGCCGTAAGACCGATGGGGACGATGCGGTAGGAATACTGATTGGCGAAATCAACACGCCCGTGTAGCAGCTCGCTGGCCAGCTCCGCGTAGTGCAGATCGTCAAAGCCAAAGTGGCCGTAAAAGAAGTATACATGGTGCCCGATCAATCCCAGCAGGACGGCCAGTAGTAGCAGCTTCGTGCGCATGGACCAAAGGTAAGCCTTACTTTAAGCGCCGAACCTAGGCCTGCCCGTGACCCGCTACTACCTCCTCATCAGCCTCGTTTATCTCATGTACATGGGCCTGCGCGCCCAGCAGTACGGCCCGGCAACTGAGCAGTTTAGCGCCGCGGCCACCTGGCTCACCCCGCCCAAAAACGTAGCCGCCCCCAACCAATGGCTGGAATGGACGACCACCCTCACCCTCACCGAAGTACCCGACCGCCTCCCCCTCCGTATCGCCACCGACAGCAAGTACTGGCTCTACCTCAACGACTCACTGATCGTCTTCGAGGGGCAGCTGCGCCGGGGGCCCACGCCAACGGCCACCTACTTCGATACGCTAGATATCGCCCCCTACGTGGCTAAGGGTCAGAACAGTGTGTATCTGCTACAGTGGTTCTGGGGAAAGGAGGGCTTTAATCACAAGAACAGTGGGGCCGCCGGGCTACTCTTTGACCTGGAAGGACACCCGCTTACGGCCGCCGACTGGACGGTAAATCGCCACCCCGCCTACGGAGAAACCAGCAACCCCAAACCCAACTACCGCCTCCCGGAATCCAACGTGCACTTCGACGCCCGCCCGGAGACATCCGTTGATCGGAACCCCCAGACCCCCGTTGCCGCCGGCCCTCCCGGTACCGCCCCCTGGGGCGAACTCTGGCCGCGCCCCTTCCCGCAGTGGCGCGACGGCGGGCTGGTCCCCTACGAACGCCTGGAAGAGGAAGAAACGGATAGCAGCCTCATCGTGCGCGCCTACCTGCCCCTTAACATCACGATCACGCCCTACTTCGACATCACGGCTCCGGCGGAAGGGCAGCTCGTCGACCTGCGTACTGACAACTACCGCGGCGGCGGCTCCCCCAACGTGCGCGGCGAGTACATCACCCGCGCGGGCCGGCAGAGCTACGAACAACTGGCCTTCATGAATGGTCACTATATGGTATACACCTTCCCGAAGGGAACTGAAGTACACCAACTGGCCTACCGCGAGACCCGCTACCCAGCCAACTATACCGGTTCATTCACCTGTAACGACAGCAGCCTCAACGTACTATGGGACAAGTCGCTAACTACGCTGAACGTAAACATCCGCGATGCGATTCAGGACAGTCCTGACCGCGAGCGCGCCCAGTGGTGGGGCGACGTGGTGATCGTGATGGAAGAGCTCTTCTACGCCGCCGATACCACCGCCTTCCCGCTCATCCGTAAGGCGATCAGCAATCTGGTGGAGTGGCAGAAGCCCGACGGGGCCCTCTACTCCCCGGTGCCCGCCGGCAACTGGGACCAGGAGCTGCCCACCCAGATGCTGGCCTCTGTATCGAGTATGCCCACTTACTTCGCCTACACGAACGATACGGCCACGCTGGCCTACGTCTACCCCCACTTTCGCCGCTACCTTGATCTCTACGCCATCCTCGACGACGGACTGGTCGAAGAGCGCCGGGGGGGCTGGACCTGGCTCGACTGGGGCGAGAACATCGACTCCACGGCCGTCTACAACGTCTGGTACCACAAGGCGCTGCGGAGTATGCAGCTGATGGAGCAGGTACTGGGTAAGGACACCCGGGCTATCGACTCCCGCATAGTAGCTCATCGCGAGGCTTTCAATGAGTTACTGGCCACCCCGGCGGGCTACCGAGGTCCCCGCAAGCAGGGCCCGATCGACGACCGTCCGCAGGGTATCGCCATGGCTGCCGGGCTAGTTCCCGAAGACTACTATTCGGTGGTAAATAGCGTACTGCGCGGTCCCTACCACGCCAGTCCGTACTCCGAAAAGTACATCCTGGAGGCCCTCTTCGAGATGCAGCAGCCGGAGCATGCCCTGCAGCGCATGAGGGAGCGCTACCGCAAGATGATCGACCACCCCAACTACACCACCCTCTGGGAGGGCTGGGGCATCGGGGCGGAGGGCTACGGCGGCGGCACCTACAACCACGGCTGGTCGGGCGGTCCGCTCACGCTGCTGAGTAAGTATGTGGCCGGGGTGGCTCCGACGAGTCCGGGCTACGGAAGTTTCCGCGTGGCGCCCCAGCCGGGCGGATTGACGCAGGTGCAAGCGACCGTACCTTCCGTGCGGGGGCCCTTTACGGTCAGCTACCGTATGGACGGCGATCGAATGGACTTTCACCTCACCGTGCCGGAGGGCACCGAGGGCGAGGTGGTCCTTCCCCCGGGCTACCGCATCGACTACCTCAATCATGCCCGCTACCACCCACCAGCCGCTAGACCCAACCGAATCTATTTAGATAGCTCCTCCCCACGGGTCCTTCACCTGCGTGCCACCCGCACCGGACAGTACAGGATGCCATAACGGTGAGTAATCCGCATATTTCGGGGACTTAACTGTTGGAACTCGATCGTATGCAACTTACACCACCACCCACCGCCGTATGGCGAACCGTCCTTTCTCTGCTCGTTTTCCTCTGTTCCGGCTGGCTGGTTGCCCAGACCGTCGTCACCGGGCGCGTCCTTGACGAAGACGGCATCGCTCTGATTGGCGTGAGCGTCTACCCGGAGAACAACACTGCCTCCGGCACGGTCACCGATCTGGACGGCAATTACACCCTCAACCTTACGCCGGAGGATGACCGCCTGGTGTTCAGTTACGTAGGCTACGAGCGGCGGGTGGAGCCCATCAACGGCCGCACGACCATCAACATCACCATGGGGGATAATCCGGAGACGCTGCAGGAGGTGGTGGTGGTCGCCTACGGGGAGGCGAAGCGGGAGGATATTGTAGGGGCCGTGGACCAGGTGACCAGTAAGGAGATCGAGAACCTCCAGGTCAATAGCTTTGACCAGGCGCTGAGCGGACAGGTGGCCGGAGTGCAGATCCGCACGGGCTCGGGCCGTCCCGATGGAGGAGCGGAGCTTCTGCTGCGTGGGGTAGGTACCTCGGGTGATAACGCTCCGCTCATCGTGATTGACGGCATTCCCTTCGGTAATTATAACGCTCAGGAAAACAACTTTTTGAGCCTCATCAACCCCAATGACATCGAGAGCGTGAGCGTGATCCGCGACGCCTCGGGTAAGGCCCTATATGGTTCCCGGGCAGGTAATGGACTCATCATCATCACGACGAAGCGGGGCAGAAAAGGGAAGCCAACTATCAATTTTAACATGACCACGGCGGTGCAGACCATCCCGGACTTCGAACGTCCGAATGTTCTGAATGCCACGGAGCTAGCAACCTTTCTCCGACAGCGGGAGGAGGACGACCCCAACATCGACCCCGAAGACTACAACCCGCTCTACGACAATCCCGAGCAGTACGGTGAGGGCACCGATTGGTACGACCTCATCACCCGCACGGGTAGCCGGCAGAACGTGGATATGAGCATTCGCGGGGGTACCGACAACGTCACCTACTCCTTCTCCGGCGGCTACACCCGCAACGAGGGGGTAATTAAGAACACGGACTTCAGCCGGTACACCTTCCGCGCCTCCCTCGATGCCCAGATAAATGACTGGCTGTCATTCGGCGTCAATATTTCCCCCTCGCAGACGGAATCGAACGTCGCCGGAATCGACCCCGGCGTCGGGCAGTTCCAGGCCTACCACCCCCTGCAGGTGGCCCGCTGGGCCGACCCCAGTGCCCCGGCCTACGATGATGAGGGTAACCTTACGCAGTCTACCCGTGGGGCCTTACTTCCGTTCTACCAGACCAATCCCCTCTACCGCATCGAGAACCTCCGCAGCACCCAGGTCAACCGCCAGGTGCTTTCCCAATTTCAGTTAGCGGCCACCCCCATCGAGGGACTGCAATTCAAAGAACTACTCGGAGTTAACCTACTCTTCAACCGTGGTAGAAACTTCAGGCCCAGCGGCGTTCTGGGCGATGGACTCACTCCGGCAATCAACAACGATCCCCAGAGTCGTTCGAGTGCCGGCACCGGTCGGTATGAAAACCTCCGGTTGGTCAGCGAGACAACGGCGGCCTACGATCGCTCCTTCGGCGACCATAACTTCGGTGCCCTGGCCGGCTACATCGTAGAGTGGACACAGGAGACCTTCTTTAACGCTAGCGGCGACCGGATCGTCAACGAAGACTTTTCGCTGTTCAACAGCGGCAATATTGCTACTTTCAATCCCACCAATCCCGACGAGACGCGCATATTTTTCAATGCTAACGAATCCTTCGCCGAGCAGGCCCTGGTCAGCTACATCGGTAGCCTCAAGTATAACTTCCAACAGAAATACTACCTCACGGCCAACGTGCGCCGCGACGCCAGTAGTCGCTTCGGACCGGGGCTGAAGTCCGCCATCTTCCCCTCCCTGGCCGTCGCCTGGCGGGTGTCCAAGGAGCCCTGGTTCCCGACCGGCGTGGTCAACGATCTTCGCTTCGAGGTATCGGTGGGGGAGACGGGTAACAACCGCATCGGCAACTACGAGTACCAGGGTGACATCGGTGGTCAGGAGTACGTCCTCGGCGGCGCACTTGCCCGAGGCTTCTCCGTCACGGACCTACCGAACCCCCTGCTGGCCTGGGAGCAGATCGAGCAGACAGACATTGGCGTGGAGCTCGGTCTCCTGCAGGATAAGGTCAACATCGAAGCTACCTACTACCGGCAGACCACAAATGACTTGCTTTTCCGGGCGCAGTTGCCGGGTATCAGTGGGTTTCCCGACGTGCGCAGTAACATCGGTAGCATTCGTAACACCGGCGTGGAGTTTCAAATTCGTACCAAACCGGTCGTAAGGGATAATTTGGTCTGGACCGTCGACGCCAACATCAGCCACAATAAGAATGAGATTTTACAGCTCGGCTTTGACAACACACCCATTTTTCAGACGCGGGCCGGTAATGGTACTCAGATCGTACGCAGCTTTACCGGCCGCCCGGTGGGTGATTACTACGGCCTGCAGATCATCGGCTTGTTTACCGAGGAGGACTTAGCCAATAGCGACATTCCCCGCTACCCGGGTGCCGTGCCCGGCTCGCCGCGGTACGTGGATGGCGACGGAGACGGTGAGCTCGAGGTAGCCGACGATTATGTGTTTCTCGGTAACCCGTTCCCCGACTTTAACTATGGCCTGACCAGCTTCCTGACTTACCGCAACTTCGGTCTACGCATCGTGGGCTACGGCGAGCAGGGGGGACTGATCTTCGACCTGGCCCG
This sequence comes from Neolewinella sp., assembly GCF_965214665.1. Classification (GTDB taxonomy): domain Bacteria; phylum Bacteroidota; class Bacteroidia; order Chitinophagales; family Saprospiraceae; genus Neolewinella. The sequence goes on from NZ_OZ243970.1 coordinate 623,685, forward strand.
TGAGATCGAGCTCAACACCGACGGCGTTTTCAACGTGCGCAGTGAGGTGATGGATCGTTTCCGCCCCGGTGATACGGACTTCAGTCTACGCGTGCCGACCACTGAGACCCCAGCTAGTTCCCAGCGCTTTCGTACCCCGTCTAGCGAGTCCGTTATCGACGGCTCCTTCTTCAAAATTAGCAATGTCACCCTCAGCTACAAATTCGACGAGCTGCTGCAGAGCGTACCCACCATCCGGGGACTGACGGCGAGCTTTTCCATCCAGAACGCCCTGGTCTTTTCGGCCTTCAACGGCAACCCCGAGATCGGCCGCGCCTCCAACGCCTTTGAGCGCAACATCAACTACAATACCTACCCCTCGACCCGGACCTTCTCCTTCGGGCTCAACTTCAATCTTTAAGCCCCGATCATGCACACCTCTCGCACCCTCCTTTCCGGACTCCTGCTGGTCGGACTCCTGGTCCTGGCCTCAGGCTGCAATGAGGATGAATTCCTCACCCGCACGCCCCCCAACCGCTACACCCCCAATAACTTCTACGAGACCGAGGAGCAAATCCGCGATGCTACTATCGGCCTATACCCCCTGGCCCGCGGCCTTTACACCGGCGCTATTTTCAACTACGCAGAGCTGCGTAGTGATAACACCACCTTTGAGTACAACCGACTCGACCGCGGTCGTAATGCTACCGAGGAGATCGACTACTTCCTCATGACTAATAGCAACGGTCTGCACGCCAACATCTACGACCCCCTCTACACCGGCATTGCCCGGGCTAACTACATCATCGATCGGATCGACGCGGTGCCCTTTGAGGACGCTACCCTAAAGTCTCAGCGTTTGGCCGAGGCCTATTTCTTCCGCGGTTTCTACCACTACCTACTTACCCTACATTTCGGTCCGGTCGTGGTGCAACTTGAGCCCCTAGCCGATGATGGCACCTCCCTCATTGGTCTACAGCGGCAGCCCATCGAAGAAGTCTACACGCAGTCCGTCGTACCCGATCTGTCCTTCGCTATCGACAACCTACCCGTCAATTGGCCCAGCGAAGAAGTAGGGCGGGTAACGCGGGGTGCAGCGCAAATGGCCCTGGCCAAGGCCCACTTCGCCCGCCGCAACTTCACCGAGGCCCTTCCTATCCTGAACGACCTGGTGGGGTCGGGCACGTACCGGCTGCTGGACGATTTTGAGTCCGTATTCTTCACCGATAACAACGAGGAGATCATCTACGCCGCCCAGTTTGACGCCGGGGCCGGGCAGGGGTCCGAATTCATGTTCGACTGGATTCCGCGCTCGGGCTCAGACATTTCTTTAGATAAGGACCGCGCCAATACCGGCTTCAACATTCCCACCACCTCCCTCATCGATGCCTTCGAGGAGGGCGACCGGCGCTTCGAAGCCACCATTGGTTTTTACGATAGTGACCCTAATAATCCGAACAATGAGGTCATTCCCTACAGCCGTAAGTTCCTGACCATTCCTTTCCCCCAGCAGGGGGGTACGGACGTCGACTTTCCGATATTCCGCTACGCCGACGCCCTGCTCATGCAGGCTGAGGCACTCATCGAGGTTGACGGTGGCCTACCGAACATGGCCTTCGAGAACATCAACCGCCTACGGGCCCGCGCTGGCCTACCCTTCTTCTTCCCGGGTAACCCCGATAGCACCCTCAACATCCAAACCACCGAGGACCTGCGCCAGGCCGTGCGTCAGGAACGCCGCGTGGAGCTCGCCTACGAGGCATCGCGTACCTATGACCTGCGGCGCTACGGCGTGTTCGTGGAGACCATGCGCGCCCACGGTGAGGTACAGAAAGAACAGCAGGCTGAATTCCTCGATGCGCTGCCCGAAGCCTACACCAACATCCGCGAGCTGCTCGCCATCCCCGCCCAGGAGGTCCTCCTCTACGGCTACACCCAGAACCCCGGCTGGGAATAAAATATACCCCACGACATGCAACAGATATTTACCCTATTCACGCTTACTTGCTTGCTGGTGACTGCTACACTGACCGCTCAGGAAGATTCCGATAGCGGCGCCTTCATCGTAGAAACCTTCAACAGCTACACCGCAGGTGATACCCTCGGCGGGCTCAACGGAGGCAGCGGGTGGGCCGGTCCGTGGATGGCCATGCCCAGTTCGGATAGTAGTATTATTCAGGGCAGTGGGCTCAGTAATACGATGCTTGTGGCCGGTACCTCCGGCAGTAGTCTGCGCCTGTTTGCTACGGGAAGTACGGAGCGTAGTATCCGGATCTTCGATACGCCGCTCGACACCACCGATAATGCAGACTTTTGGTTTTCGGCTCACCTCGGCGCTACGGGCGACCCCGCCGGTACGGTAGGTAACCTCATCCTGATCGATACTACCGTAGGTGCTTTTCAGCAGGTAATTATCGGCAAGCAGTTTGGGCAGCGCAACATCTTTGCGGTGGGCGACGGACAGGTAGGCGGAGCAACGCAGACCGGCCGGCAGTTCGCCGAAGAAGGGGCTAGCCTTATCGTGGGCCATATGGTCAGGGTAGCCGGTCGCTGGGAACTCGACCTCTACGTCAACCCCGACGTTTCTGCCGAAAACTTGGAAGAAGACGCCGCGCAGATCATCAATAAAGCCTACACCTCGGGTAACTTCAACGGTGTAGCCCTACGCATTGACGGCACCGGTACCGGACTGCGCTGGGACACCGACGACATCTACTTTGGTAGCTCTTACCGCGACGTGGTGCCTAACGATCTAGAACAGGCAGAAGGTCCCCAAACGGACGCCTTCGCCGTAGAAACTTTCAATAGCTACACCGCCGGTGATACACTGGGCGGACTCGACGGCGGCAGCGGCTGGAGCAGCCCCTGGGTAGCCGCTCCGGCCTCGGGCAGTAGTCTCATCCGCGGCTCAGGTCTTCTGAATAACAACCTAGCCGCCGGCACCTCCGGCAACAGCCTGCGCATCACCGCTACCGGCAGCCTGGAACAGAGTAATCGCTACCTGGAGTCCGTGATTGATACGACGGGCAACGATGATTTCTGGTTTTCGGCCCACCTCGGTGCAAGCGGCACACCGGGCGGTGCGGTAGGAAACCTTATTCTGCTAGACACGACCGATGCGGCGGCCAACCAAGTCATCGTCGGGAAGCCCTTTCCCGACTTCCGTGTCTTCGCCGGCGGGGCGGGACAGCGCGGCGGCAACACATTTAGCGGCCGCTCTTTCGATGGTTCAGGTGCTAGCTTCGTAGTGGGACACATGACCCGGGATACCGGGGTGTGGTCACTTGACCTATACGTAAATCCCGACGTGGCGGCTGAAGATCTCGTCGAGGACTCCGCCCAGATCATTAACAAACCCTATACTTCCGGCAACTTCAACGGGATAGCGGTACGCATCGATGGAGGTAGCACCGAGCTGGTCTGGGATGTGGACGACATTTATCTGGGGGGCAGCTACCGTGACGTAGTTCCCGCTGACCTAGAGACTGTCACCGAAGCGCCCCCCGGCGCCGCCGAACCTTTCAGCTACGAGTTAGGTGCCTCGCTCATCGGTCAGGATGGCGGTCGGGGCTGGGCCGGTCCCTGGACCCTACTGACCGAAACCGGCGAGGGTACGATCGAGGAGGGCGGCATCACCTCCCTGCCGCTACTGCAAGCTACGGCTGGGCCTAAAGTTCGTTTCAACGAATACCTCCGTGCCGTACGCCCGCTGGAGGGTACCTACGGAGATAACGGCCGCGACTTCTGGCTCGGCTGGTGGTTCGACGTCGACGACGGCGGGAACAACGTAGCCCACATCGTACTGGCCGACACTGCAACGTACGGGGCCGACGGGCCGGGCGGCCAGCTTGCTCAAATCGGAAAACTATTCGGTCAGGCTACCATCGGAGTGGTCGGTGGGGGTAACGCCGCCGGCAGCTCCGCCGAGGAGGGCCACTTCCTGGTCGCCCACATCATCACCGACGGCACGCCCACCAACGACGAGATCATCGTCTGGATCGACCCCGCCCTGGACGCGATGCCCTCCGCCGATACCGCCGACATCACCGCCGGAGCCGATCTGACGAACTGGAACGCCATTGGCTTCAAGTTCGAAGGAGCGGAGGATCAACCCACAAGCGTAGCCTTCGATAACGTTATCCTCGGCTTTACTTTCCAGGAGGTGGTGCCGGGCGACCTGAGCGACGTTGATCCGCCTAATACTCCCCGTGCGGCGGTCGAAGTATTCGATTATGCGCCGGGACAGGATCTCAACGGTGCCGACGGTGGCAGCGGCTGGGCCGGCCCCTGGGAAGCGGTATCCGGCACCGCCGTCATTGCTGAAGGCAGCGTAAACAGTCCGCGGACCTGTCCGGTGGGCAATTCAGCGAGTCTGATGCAGTCCGGCAGCGATAGCCCCGCGCTGTACCGCCGCGACTTTCTCAACCCCTTCGGTACAGATGAGAATAGCGAGACCTTTTACGCCAGCTTCGTACTTAATGGCGTATCGAAAGATATCGGGAACAGTGCATTGGTGAGTCTGGTCAGCGGCGACAACAACGTGCTCAGCATCGGGGGTACGCCGGGACTGTCCTCCCTGGCCGTGATCCGCAACGACGACCGCGCGCCCATCACCAGCAACCGTGAGGTGGTACAGGGCATCAAGTGGTTCGTGGTGCGGCTGGATATCAATTCGCTGACCGGATTGGCTACCGCCTACGTATTTCTTGATCCTATTTCGGATGCCATTCCCAGCGACGAGACGGCCTTATTCGTCGTCGAAAATGTCAGCATTGTAGATGGTATTACTGGAATCACCGTATCCGGCTCGGGGGCACAGACCGTGAGCCTGGCGGTAGACGACATCCGTGCCGGCTTCAGCTACCGCGACATCTCGTGCCAGTTCGGCTCCGACGATCCGGACCTGCTGGCCTACGAGCCCTTTAATTACGATCCCGGAACGCGCCTGGTGGGAGCCGGCGGAGAAAACGCCTTTTGGAACGGCCCCTGGACGCTCGGGGCGGCCAATGCAACCAATACGGCCATCGTGCGCGACGGTAGCCTGGACGTCGGTGCCCTAGACGAGGAAGCCAACCGGGTGGAATTGTCGTTACTTGCCGAGGGAGAACAACTACGGATCGACCGCGAACTGGCCTTCCCGATCGCGAGTGACGGTCGAACCTACTGGCTATCTTTCCTGATGAATACGACGAATGGGGCAGCGGCCAATAACGTGGGGAATGTCGTCCTCCGTAACTCGGGTATTTCGGCGGCTGACGGGCAACGTATCCTCTTCGGCCGGCTCTTTGGGGAACGCACGCTTGGTTCCGCAATTCCAGGGGGAGCTGCCCGTCGCACGGCGGTGGTAGATGAGGGCTTACACTGGATTGTTGTCCGCATGCAAACCAGTCCTACTGCCGATGTAGACACCGTAACGCTCTGGATTGACCCCCCCGCCGCAGCCACCGCGCCTGACACATTCAGTACGGGTTACCAGCAGTACTTCACTACGCCTGCCTTGCTGGATGGGGCTGATGTCGTACGTATGCGGGTGGAGGGCGTGCAGGGCGATCAGGTACCATACATCACGGAGTTCGACGAGCTGGCCCTGACTACCTCCTGGTCGAGCGTGGTTGGTACGGTGAACTCGATCCAGCGTCAAATAGACGATCCCTTTGGCGTGCGGGCTTACCCCAATCCATTCGCTACCGCACTGACTATCGAGTACAGTCTCCCGGTAAGTGGTCAGGTGGCCGTCGACCTGCTGAACCTAAACGGGCAGGTGGTGCAGCAAGTACGCGAAGGGGTGCAGCCGGCCGGATCGCAGCGCATCACCCTGGATGCCGCCACGCTGCCCGACGGGGTGTATATGCTCCGTATCGGGCAGGGCGGACGGCACACGACCCGAAAAATCGTTTTGCTGCGCTAGACCCTGAACCATATTCGCGGGCTAGTGGTCTACTCAACAACACCACCTTCCACCGAGTCTATGTTCGTTCGCTTATCGACGGCGCTTGCACTGATGTTCCTTACGGGCTGTATGGGGAGTGGCACGGAGCCTACTCCCACCCCCGCTTACCTAGCACCTGCGGCCCCGCCCCCTGACCTGCCCGTACAGGCAGATCGCTCGTTCGTACCCGGAGAGCGGTTCGGGGCGATCGAGGCGGGGATGACGATTGTGGAGATCGAGGGAATCTACGGGGCGGAAAATTTGGTGAGTGAAGAGGTTGATGTGGGGGAGGGGATGACCGAGCCGGCGTACGTACTCTTCCCGGGTACGCGCGATGAGGCGATCGTGCGACTCGGGGAGGATAAGCAACCCGGCTCAGTGACGGTGCGCAACGAGAATGCCCGCTGGTATGCTCCTAAGCCGGCCTTTGTGATGATGAAAGCGAGCCTGCGGGAACTGCAGGAGAGTAATGGGAGGCCCTTTGTATTTCGTGGATTTGGCTGGGACCGGGGCGGAGTGGTGACAGACTGGCGGGGTGGACGGCTCGAAGGGGTGCGTGCACGCCTGACCTACGCCACGGAGCGGGTTGATACCGGTGGGCTGCCGGAAGAATTGGTTGGCGACGTGCCCGTACGCAGCGACGCGGAAGCCCTGGAAAACCTGGACCTCCGCGTCGACGAACTTGTAGTCGATATCAGCGCCGCTAGCGACTAGCCGAGTACCTTTTTGACCTCCTCGGCGGCGTCCTGCAGGCTGATGGCCGAGCGCACGTTCAGGCCGGAGTTGTCGATGAGCTCCTTGGCGATGTCGGCGTTGGTGCCCTGGAGGCGCACGATGATCGGGACCTTAATATCCCCGATGTTCTGGTAGGCATCGACCACACCCTGGGCTACGCGGTCGCAGCGCACGATACCCCCGAAGATGTTGATCAGGATGGCCTCGACCTTATCATCGCGCAGGATGATGCGGAAGGCCTGCTCCACGCGGGCGGCATCGGCCGTACCGCCTACGTCGAGGAAGTTGGCCGGCTCGCCGCCGCTGAGCTTGATGATGTCCATGGTGGCCATGGCCAGTCCGGCACCGTTGACCATGCAGCCTACGTTGCCGTCGAGGTTGACGAAATTGAGGCCGTAGGATTTGGCCTCGACCTCGGTGGCGTCCTCCTCGGATTCGTCGCGCATGGCGGCGATGTCCTTGTGGCGGTAGAGGGCGTTGTCGTCGACGGAGAACTTACAGTCGACGGCTACGATGCGGTCGTCACCGGTATGTAAGCAGGGATTGATCTCGATCAGGCTGGCGTCGGATTCGACGTAGGCGCGGTAGAGCCGTCCGATGAAGTGGACCATGCTTTTGAAGGCCTTGCCCTCAAGTCCAAGGTTAAAGGCGACCTCGCGGGCGTTGAAGGCCTGCATGCCGGCCTCGGGGTCGATGTAGGTCTTGTGGACCAGGTGGGGGGTCTCGTCGGCGACGGCCTCGATGTCCATACCGCCCTGGGTGGAGTGGATGATGACGTTCTGCTTGCGCTCGCGGTCCATGAGGATGGACACGTAGTACTCCTTGTTGGCGTCGAAGTCGGGGGCGTAGGCATCCTCGGCGACTAGGATCTTATTGACCTGCTTGCCGGCACCCTCCATGCCGCCGGGGGTTTGGGGGGTCTTGAGTTGCATGCCGAGGATGTTGCTGATGTGCTTCTTGGCCTCGTCGCGGGTTTTGGCCAGCTTGACGCCGCCGCCCTTACCGCGGCCTCCGGCGTGGATCTGCGCCTTGATGACGGCGAAGGGGCTACCGGTTTCCTTGGCGAGCTGGTCGTACTTGGTCATGGCTTCCTCGACGGTATCGGCGGCGTAGCCCTTCTGGATAGGGACGTCGTAGGTGGTGAGGATGCTTTTGCCCTGGTATTCGTGGAGGTTCATGGGGTGATCTTTGGTGGGGGGGTAAGATAGGGAGAATAGAGCGCCTTCGGCTGGTTAGACGCCCCGATAGCTATCGGGGCTGGTTAGACGCTGCGCGGTAGACCCCTACGGGGGTAGAGGGGCGGCGCTGCTACTACAGCTCCTCCCGATTAGCCTTCACCCAGGCCGCCCGCTCCAGAATCGCCGTCTGCTCCGCGCTGCCCTTGCGCTCCCAGGCCTTGTACATCATCTTCATGCGGAAGTTGCTCTCGAAGCGCTCGCGGTGGCGGTCCAGGAAGTCCCAGTAGAGACTGTTGAAGGGACAGGCGTCCTCACCCGTGCGTTTCTTGTAATTGTAGTGGCAGGACTTACAGTAGTCGCTCATCTTGTTGATGTAGTTGGCGCTACTACAGTAGGGTTTGGTGGCCACGAGGCCACCATCGGCGCGCTGGCTCATGCCGCGGGTGTTGGTGATCTCGACCCACTGTACGGCGTCGATGTATACACCTAAGTACCAGGCGTCTACGTCGTCCGGGTGGGCACCGAGGATGAGGGCGAAGTTGCCCGTGATCATGAGGCGCTGAATGTGGTGGGCGTAGGCCAGGTCGAGGCTCTGATTGACGGCGTGGGCAAGGCAGTTCATCTTCGTCTTGCCCGTCCAGTACCATTTGGGGAGGCTTAAGTCGTGCTCCAGAGCATTGACTGACTCGAAGGCCGGCATCTGATCCCAGTATACGCCGCGCATGTACTCGCGCCAGCCGATGATCTGGCGGACGAAGCCCTCGACCTGGTTGAAGGAGATGTGCTCCGGATCATCCTGGTAGGCGCGGATGGCCCGGTCGATCACCTCGCGCGGAGTAAGCATTTTGGTGTTCATCGCGAAGCTCAGGTTGGCGTGGTAGAGCAGGGGGTCATGCACCGTCATGGCGTCCTGGTAGGTGCCGAAGAACTGGAGGCGCTTGGTGCAGAAATCCTCCAGGGCTTCGAGGCACTCGGCGCGGGTGATGGGATAGGTAAAGTGGTTATCCTTCATCCGGCCCATGGTCTTGATCCCGTGGCGCTCGATGAGTTCGGCGATGTCGGTCGCATCGCGGGGGAAGACGCTGGCGGTGGGGAAGCTGATGTCCTTAGGTAGCGTGCCACGGTTCTCCTGGTCGTAGTTCCACTGGCCGGTGGCGGGCTCGCCGTTGGCGTCCATCAGCACGTTGTGACGGCGGCGCATTTCGCGGTAGAAGGTTTCCATAAGGTAGCTGCGCTTACCGTGGAATAGCTTGGTTACGTCATCGCGGGTGGACATGAAGTGCTCGGTGTCGTAGGATACTCCGCCAACTTTTTCTGCATATGCCTTTAACTCTTGGTCGAGCCGGTATTCGTCCGGTAGCTGGTACTCAAAGGTCTGGATGTCGTGCTCGCGGGCGAAGTGGTCGACGCAGTCCGTGATGCTTTCGAGACCCAGCGAGCGGGTCTCGTCGAGGTTGCGGTAGAGCACCTGGTGGCCGAGCTCCCGTAGCCGATCGGCAAACGCGCGCATCGCGAGAAAGAAGCCGGTGATCTTCTGCACGTGGTGCTCGCAGTAGCTGGCCTCGGAGTGGGTCTCGAACAGGCAATAGACAGTTTCCTCGTTGGGGGTGGCGAACCAGGAGTGTTTTTCGTTGAGCTGATCGCCGAGCACAAGACGGAGGCGGCGGTAGGCCATGGTGAGTTTTTTGGTCTAACTTGCTACTAACAATTTGGTTGGTGGCATGGCGGAACAGGAAAACGAAAATACCCTCGAACGTAGTTTAGGTCTCTTGCCCGCGCTGGCCATTGGCGTGGGTACGATGGTGGGTGCCGGGGTGTTCGTCTTTCCGGGGCTGGCGGGCGGCGAGGCCGGTGCGGGGGCCAACTTCAGTTTCATCATCGCTGGGTGCATCGCCATGCTCGTTGCCCTGTGTACCGCGGAGCTGGCTACGGCCATGCCACAGAGCGGGGGCGGCTACTTTTTTGTCTCCCGGGTGATGGGGGTGCGTCTGGGCACACTGGTAGGACTCGGACAAACCATCGGGCTCATCTTCGCCACCGCGTTCTATCTCTCCGGTTTTGCCGAGTACGTATTAGAATTGCTGGCGGAATTTGACATCGACATCGGCTCGCCGGTAGCACTACTTGGGGTGGGCATGGCGGTGCTCCTGCTCCTACTCAACCTTACCGGCACGGAAAAGGTAGGTCAGGCCCAGAATTACATCGTAGCCGGACTGCTCGTCATCCTACTCACACTCTTTGGCTACGGCCTGCTGGACGTATTCGGGGTAACCGGCGAGCAGCGCTTACCCGATGCCCTGGCCCCCAACGGGTTCATGGCCATCCTCACCACCACCGCCCTGGTATTCACCTCCTTTCTTGGCTTCGTGCAGATCGCCACCGTAGCCGGGGAGGTCAAAACGCCCTACAAAACCCTGCCACAGGCCCTGGCCGGTAGCGTGCTGATTGCCACGGCCGTATATGTCCTGGTGGTCTTCGTCACTACGAGTCTCTTTACCGCCGAGGAACTCAGCGAGTTGGGGGAAACGGCTACGGTCGACGTAGGCCGCAAGCTCGTCGGCACCGTCGGAGCGCTCGCCATACTAGTTGCCGGTCTGCTCGCTACGCTGTCCAGTGCCAACGCCTCCATCCTCAGTGCCAGCCGCACGGTCTACGCTCTTGGCCGCGATAAGCTACTACCGGAAAAAAGCGGCGAGCTCCACCCGAAGTACGGCACGCCCTACGTAGCCCTGGGCATCGTGGGCCTGCCGATCATGGCCTCCCTCTTCATCGGCCGGCTGGAGGTACTCGCCGAGGTGGCCTCCCTCCTGCACCTTATTCTCTACGGCCTCATCTGCATCACGCTCGTGCTGTGCCGCCGCCGGCGGGAACTCTGGTACGCCCCTACCTTTCGTATTCCGCTTTATCCCGTAATTCCGATCCTGGGCGCGGTGGCCTGTTTCGGCCTCATTGCGCTTATGGAGGCGCTATCAATTTACATTGGGATAGGTGCCATTGCCCTGTCCTTCGGTTGGTTCTGGTACTACGACCGCGGCAAGGAGGTGACCGCCCCCCAGCCCACCCACATTGCTCCGGAAATCCGCCGGCCATACATTCTGCTCCCGGTCGAGCTGGAGGGGCGGGGGGAAGACGAGCTCCCCTCCTTCGACCTCCTCAACAACTTTTCGCGCCTGGAGCTCTTCGTCCTCGGCTATCGCGTGATCCCCGAGCAGACTAGCCCGCAGCAGGCCCGCGAGCAGGACGATGGCAGGTTTACCCAGGAGCTTGAGCGCGACATTGATGCCATCCCCGTGGAGGGCGAGCGCATCGAGCACGACCTGGCCTACACCTCCGATGCAGCCGACCTGCTCAGTCGGTACGCGGAGGAAGAAAAGTGCCAGGCCATCCTCATCCACTCCGGCATCCAGCAGGTCGACCGCCTCGTCCTTCCCCTGAGCCGTCCGGCCGATTTTGGCGTACGCCTGGTCACCGTCCTTCGCGAACTGGCTGAAACTCGCAAGCGCCCCCTGCTCCTGCTACTTCTTGAAACAGAGGAGGAAAGCCATTGGGACGATGACTTCGAAGATAAGGCCCGCGCCCTGGTCGCCCGCGCCGGCCTCACCGCCGAGATGACCGTCCAGCACACCGAAACCGATGACCTCGTCGAGGCACTCACCGGCACCTTGACTGATTCCGACCTGGTCATCCTCCGCGAGACCGAGGGCAGCAACCGCCACGACCTACTGGCCCACCTGCGTGATGATATAGCGGCCCCGGCCCTGGTGGTGCTGGAGGTGGAAGAGGATGAAGAATAGGGCGGGGCCGCGGGTGCAATGTGCATCGGCCCAAGTCCAGATATCCAGCGTAGGTATAGGTAGTTAGCATGAAAGCTGCATTTTGCCTACTTTGTTACCTAAATCGGAAATGAGGGTAAGGAAGCGAGCGCAAGCGAGCAGGAAAATCCGTCGGGCGGGCTAGATCGGGGAGCAATGGGGTTCGTTTCCACTTCCGGTGCACAGAAGCGGAAGTGCGGCCTGGATAGCGGTCGCTCGCAGTGCTAAAAGGATCGACCGTGGAGTTGGATACACTGTGTGAAGACTACCTCAGTAGTGTTTCAAATTTGACAGACTTGGGAGGACGGTGCAGGTGGCTTTGCTAAGTTCTACGCATTGGAGGTCGCCGCTAATGAAACAGTTATGGTAATAGAGTTTCAACGCGGGAGGGTAGGGTCCTTAATGAAACACTATGTGTGCGAAGTGATTCGAATATTTGCTAGATCGGCCGGTCTTGCAGGTCTGATCGTCAGCGTTTTGGTACTTGCGGGTCAACTAGATGAAACACTATTACCAATAGTGGTTCAAGGTTTTGGGAGCGGGCGGATACAGGAATGGTTGCAAAATACCTGGTTTCTGCTGACCACATTCAGGTGGGAAGATTGCCTACTCTGGGGTAGATCTGACCCAGGCTTCTCTGGCTCTGTTATACTTCACGCGGCCACCTTATGTGAAAAGTCTGTGGCCGGTTTGAGCAGTTGCTGGAAGTTAGGCGCCACCAGGGTGCGCAGTTGGGCCTGATGTTCGCCGTTGTTGACCCCGTCGATGAATCAGTAGATCGCCTCCTCGAACTCCTGCTTCGTTGCAAAGTGATAGCCGGCCAGGGCCTGCTTTTGGAGGAACTTCCAAAAGCGTTCGATCAGGTTCAGATTTGGAGAGTAGGACGGTAGATAGACCAAGTGGATGTCTAGCTGCCGGGCAGCCTCCTGGACTAAGGTACAGCGCTGGTAGCGGGCATTGTCTAACACAAAGTAGATGGACCGCCCGGGGCGTTCCCGGCGCAGTAAGTCCAGTAGTTCGACCACCGTAGTGGCTTGGATATAATCTGGCGTCGTCATGCTGTATAGCTCCTGGCGGTGAATGTCCAGCGCACCGAGGATGTTGAGGCGGTAGCGTCCTGAAGGCGTGCGCACTGCTAGGGGTTGGGGGCTCCATACCCGGCCGGCGTGGAAGCCCTGCACGGGGTGCGCCGCATCCACGAAAGTACAGGTCGATGGCTTCAGCGGCGGACTGTTCCAGGAGGGGCTGGAGGGTGTCGCGCAAAAAGGCGAGTTGCTGGGCAGCGAGTTCCTTCAGGGAGAGCTTACCCCCCGGCAGGCAGCGGAAGCGGCGGCACTTCATACCCAGGGTGTGCTTGACGAAGTGACGCGTCTGGGTTAGCCCCCTCCTGCGCAGTCCGGTAAGCTGCTCAATGGCCTGAGCGGCCTGGGCGATGCTGCGGGGCGGCTCGGAGGTGAAGGCTGCGCACAGCTCGTCCCGGTGATCGTTGAGCGCACTTAGTGGCCGATAGGGAGCGTAGTACAGCAAACCGGCTAAGCCCTCCGCCAGGTAGCACTTCGCCCAGTGGGTGGCTGTGTTGGGGTGAATGCCTAGGATCTTGGCGCACTACTCACCCGGGCCGAAGCCCTCCGGAGCCCGCAGGATGAGGTAGTGCATGCGCTGGCGGATCACGTGGTGGGCAGCATGGATTTGGTGGTGTAGGCTTCCCGATTTCCGCTACCAGTCTTAGCTGGAAAAGCTGGCTGGCATGATAAATTCCGATTTCGCTTTTTAGCCAGAGAGCGAAGTAATCAGCCCCGAATCGGTGTATTTGGGTTCAAAACTACCCCCTAAACTACCCGATTTTCACAGTCATTTCGTAATTATGAAACTTAAGTAATCCCTATCTTGCTACCTCAACTTACCGAGGGGAGCATGAAAACACTTACCATTGACGGCGCGCCAGTCCGCATGGACCAGGAGTCCGGGTTCATCTGCGTGACCGACATGGGGAAGCTGAAGGCGGTCATCACCGGACTGCCCAAGGCAACGATTATGTGGGAGGAAAAAGACGCCCATTAGTATGGATATGAGGTAGCGGGTCACGGCATGTAGTTAAAAAGTTGGTAAAGAGAGCCCCGCACTCAGCGTGCTTTCACTCTACCGTCACGACGATGCGTCGGTAAGCGGTCAGGGGGATCTCCCCCTCGTCGGTGACTTCCAGGATGAGGTGGACCGTCCGCCCCGTCGGGGCCAATTCCGGTAGCGTCAGGGTGAGTGTTGAGCCAGTAACGCCCGTCGGTAGCAGATCGGCGGCACCCTCCAGACTTCCCGCCTCGGGGTACACGTACCAGCGGTAGGCGAGTACGTCCCCGTCCTCGTCGGAAGACTCGCCGGCGTCGAAGGTGATCGCTCCGCCCGCCGGAACGGTCACCGTATGGATATTCGCCACATCACCCGCGCTCACCCTGGGCAGTGGGAGATGGTTAGCCTCTTCGAAGTTCAGCACGCCCCAACTGACCCGGGCGGCGAAGTCGCGCTGAAAGGCCGGTCGCCAGCGGTGGACGGTCGCGATGCCGGACACTTCCCCGCTGCCGTCGGCCAGGCTATCGAGCGCATCTACGTAGAGCCTACCGGCGGCGGCAGTAAATCGACCGCCCCACCCGCCCCAGTCCGGATGCTCAGGGTGGTTGAGTCCGTTGGGGATTAAGTAAAGGAAAGAAGGGCTATCCCCCTCCTTCAGCGCGCGGTGCGGGTTGCGATCGTCGCCGCCGGTGTAGGTCTCGGTCGGGTAGCGGCTCGCCAGGGGGTTGCCGTTCAACACGTAGGCGTCCAGCCACTGCCGGGAGGTGAGGTCGAGATCGCCGCCGAGGAACATGCCTCGGTAGGTGGACCCCCACTTATCCCCGCCAGGGTCGAGCGCGAGCACCGTATGCACCTCGGGGTAGCGGGAGATGATCCAGTCCACCGAGCTGTCCTGTTTGCCGATGAAGTATAGCCGCAGGCGGTCCAGGAAGGCGGCGAGTTCCCGTCGGTTCAGCCGCCGCTCAGCCGACCAGAGGGCCTGGGCTACGTCCGCCCCGCCGCCCCACACCGCAATATGGACCGGCCCGGTAGCTGCCCGTACCTGACGCACGACCCAGTCGGAGCCCTCGGTGTCCATTCCTTTACCGACGTAATGCCTGACCGAACGGTGGACACTGTTACCGGCGCGGCCCCGTTTGACCAGTCCGTGCAGGCGGGTGGCGGTCGGATAGCGGTCGTCGTGCAGCCGGAGGTTATCTTCCATCACGCCGTAGGCATCGATGAGCTCGTGCAGCAGGGTATCGTTCAGCACCGCCGCTTCGTAGTCGTTATTGGCGTCGGCATTGACGATCAGCCCCAGTAGCTCGAAGTCGTTGGCGTAGTGGAGCAGGCGGATTATGGACTGCTCGTCGTCGGGGTCCTGCCCGAGGTCGGTGGTGACGATCAGGGCGGGCCGCTGAGCCACCAGCCACAGGGAGGTAGACAGGTAGATGAGGAGGAGACTCGGTAGCGTACGCATCATGTGCTTGAAGGTAGCGACCTATCTTTGATCATCCTTTAGAGGGAGGTGGGTAGTTTACCATCTTCTTTTTACATGAGGCAGATTAGGTTACACTTCTACAGGAAGTGGAACCTAGCAGAACTGTTCTTTGTCCAACTCTCACCAACGCCATATTTTTCGGCTACAAACAGTAAGTAAGTGATGGAGGTCGAGTCATACTAAGGATACATCTCAGCAGATTCTGCCGCAAACTCGCTGTAAGCAATAAAGAAGGTAAGAAGATGATCAACCTACTGGGCATTGAGCAGTCGATTCAGGCTAGCGTTTATACTCTTCCGTATAATTAATAAATGTTTTTCCATCGTACAGGTAGAGACCTGTTTCTCTCGTACCTATCCAAAGATTACCAGCTTTATCCTCCAAAATTGACCACACCCCTTGATCAATTAATCCATCCTTTGTTGTGAAACGAGTGAAAGATTTTCCGTCGAAATGAGAAATTCCATCACCGCCAAACCAAAGGTTTCCCCTTGTATCTTCTATAATTCGGGTAACGATGCCGGACAAGCCATCTTTTTCTGAAAAACTTGTATACGATTTGCCATCGTATCGGTAGGCCCCGCCCCAATTACTAAACCAAATATTCCCATTTTTATCTTGCAATTGAGGCCATGCCCAATCATAATTGAGTCGATCTGGATCGTAATGTATCGGACGTAATTCTTCGATTATAACATGCACTAAAGATTTACCATCATATCGGTATACACCTGTATTAGTTCGTCCTCCAAGCCAAATGTTACCTTCTTTATCTTCTAACATACGCTCCACATTATTGTTAGTACTCACATACCCCGGTGCGCCCTCATTGACTATAAAGTGAGTAAATGATTTGCCATCGTATATAAAAACACCGTCAATTGTTGCAAACCATATCTTTCCGCTTTTTACCTGCATAATATCAAATACCCACTTCGACTTGCTATAAGGAGGATTATCGTTGGGAGGCAAGTTCTTAGGTAAAGGAATGCTAATTTTACTAAAGGTTTTACCATCGAAAAAACAGAATCCAGCCTCACCACCTATCCAAATGTTGCCTTCCTTATCTTCCATGATGGAAGTAACGTCATTGCTGTTTAGCCCGTCGGCAATCAAAAATTGACGAAACGATTTACCATCATACTTATACAGACCTTCGCTGGTAGTACCAAACCAGAGGTTACCTTCTTTATCTTGTAACCCACAATTAATACTGCCAAAGCGAGGGTGGCCTATGGTTCTTAAAAGTTTTGGATATTCGTCAGGCAGTATGTTTGATTCACTTGATTTTTCTTTTGGCAATTCCTTTTCAACTGATCCGTTGCATGCAGTACCAAAAATTACCATTGCCATAAAAGTAAGAACATGTAAATATTTCATTACTTCCCTTTTTTCTTTTTAAAGAATCTAAACTAGACTAAGCGTCTTTGTATTAGGCCCGTTTGAGAGCAAATGTGTTTGCTGTTGGTCTTTTCTGAAATGTGCAGATGATCCAGACCTGAACACATCTAGCGATAATCGAACACTACCCGCCACGACAAAACAACTGAAGAGTAGTAACAAGTAGAATGATTCTGAGCGGATATTGCCTTGTCCCACAACGAAGGTCACGACGAACATAACCCATATAAGCAGCGTAGCGGCCCAACGAGTAAACAGTCCGAGCACCAGAAATACGCCGCCTGCCAGTTCCACACCTTTACCGAGATAGGCCATGGCCGATGGATAGGGCATGCCGATGTCGGTAAGCCACTCCCTGTAGCCAGCCAACTGATCGGGATTGAGAATCTCCAGACCAAAATCAGAAATGATCCCACCGGCCGGCAGTCGGATGATAGCCCATCCGATGTCTGCGGCGTGAGTGGTAAGCTGCTTCCTACTTTCCATGTCGGGGTTTAGTTTTAGTTCGGAGGCCAACCTAGTCCAGGCACTCACAATTCTTGTAGAACGGTTCGTTAATCTTACCTTGCAGTATGGTAAAAAGTATCTTACAGACACCTAGTCGGCTGATTATCAAATCAATACTGATCGGAGGATTGATGCTGCTGTACATGCCTTCGGTGAGCGCGGATGGCAGGACAAACCGTCCCGGCTTTGACGCCAACCGACTAGAAATAGCACTTCGTGCCATCGGAGACGCCTTGTTGCGAGAACAATCGGACTTCCTGACCCCCCTACCTCCACTTTCCCGGAGAGAAGAAATTGACTGGCGGATGAGGCTGCCCACCGCGATAGCTCTAGACCCTGATCTGCTGACGCAAACGACGGTAAGGAAGCTTTCCTCAACTGGGGTATCCGAAGTCCTGGTTACGGTGCACCCAGTAGGTAAGGAGAACATAGTCTATGGTTTTTCACTCGACTACACGAGCGAGCACACCCTCCCCTGCCTCGGGCGTCGATTGCCAGTGGCCGAATACGAGATTGTCTTTCGCTTTTCGCCTCCTGTCGCAACTAGTGGTAAGCTGTCGGCCTACCCCTGGATAGTACTAGGGTTACTACTTCCCATAGTTTGGTTGATTGGTCGCCACCGACGCGCGGTAGCGAATATGGAAAACGAGACGGTACTACTGGAGATCGATCGTACACGCAACGAACTACAAGTTGGCCGGGAGCGAATCGATCTCACGGAGAAAGAGACTCAGGTATTAAGTCTCCTGCTGGAACACCCCGGCAAGGTTGTGACCCGGCAGCGGCTGACGGAGGAGATATGGACGGCGGAGGGGGTGATCACCGATCGTAGTTTAGATGTCTACATCAGTCGGTTACGGAAAAAAATTGGCGCCCTTGATCATGCACGGATTGTAACCGTTAGAGGTAAGGGCTACGCCCTTGAAATGGATCAAAGCAGCGCCTGATCAATGTATTTAGATTATCAGGCCATCAAGCAGCAATTAAGGGCAGTAAAAAGTTTTCAAAGGAATTGTAGAAACGGTAGCTATAGTTAGGTTACACTTCCTGTAGAAGTATAACCTAGAAAAATCGCTTACTTCACTGTAGGTCAGATGGTTAAGTGAAACGACATCCGGAAGTTTCGTTTTTAGGTTCTCTTTTCCTGCGTGAAGGATGGTTTCTGTAACCTCCCAGCCGTGTACCTTAAGAGGATGCCAAAACCGAGACGCAAGAGCGCCACCGCCCCCCTGCGGTGGACCCAGGCCAACACCCTCATCAAGGGCCTGATGGCCGACCGCCGCTACAACACCGCCCTGCTGATTGGCGCCGGCATCTACTTCGGTCTCCGGATCGGGGACATCCTCCAGCTGCGGTGGGATCAGATCCAGGCGGATCAGTTCGTCATCAAGGAAGGGAAAACCGGGAAAGAAAGAATGGTCGACGTGCACGGTAATTTCCTGAAGCTGGCCAGAAGGGTAGGGGGGCTAGTGAAGATCTCCGCCGACCACCCCGGCCTGGTCTTCGTCCACCAACGGAGTGATGGCGATCGCGAGAAGTCGATCTCGGTGACCGCCGCCAACAAGCGGATCCGGAAAGCTTTCGCGACCTACGGCATTGATTCGCAGAACGCCAGTTCACATACCCTACGCAAGACCTTTGGCCGGCGAATTTATGAGAACAATGGCCAGAGCGAGCACGCGCTTATCCTGCTGTCCCACATTTTCGGGCACCGCGATATCGGGGTGACGCGGCGGTACATTGGACTGACGCAGGAGACAATCTCAAATGCCTACCTTACCCTCTAGCTTGATGAGCTACCAAAACTACGAGAAGTTTCTACGACGGAACAGGCGCCAGACCCCTAGTGACTGTAAAGGCCAACCAATCCCTTACCTTTTCTTCGTTCTGGATCGATATGATACCAGCACTTTGAGGTAAAATGAACATGCTATTGCATCACAAAAACTGCAGTCGAAACAGTTAAAATACCATCATTTGTATAAAAAGTCGTCTTCGATTCAACTTTTGTTTCACTCAAGCTTTTTACCTCTGAGGACACCAAAAGTGGAGTAGCTGCGACCTGCGTCTCTTAACACAGAACTGCCGGGACATATGCCGGTCAGGTGAGCAGTTTCCTTGGACTCGGGCGTCTGCGTATAGACGACCGCGGCCAGGTACTGAACGATCAATCGGACAAGAAGGTTGATGATGGTTTCCATCATGGGCTGGATTGAGGTTGACTGTATTTCTACCCGACGTGAAGGGGCGTCTTTCATACTTCACTGTGTGAAAGGCACGATAGCATGCAGGCCGCCATTAAGTAAAGCTTGCCCCGTAGTCAACTACTTGCGGTGTCCTCAATTTTAAAATATGTTGCCACAGTGGTACAAGACTAAACGGTATCCCCACATTGGTTTACCTCTTGGGAAGAGAGATGCGCGGCCTGCGATCCGAAAAATCACCGACCCCGACTTTGTGGCTCGACACGCTTTCCTGCCATTCATTCATCGTGTTCAAACTACGCGCAAGTACCGCAGGGTTCAGGATGAACTTGGGCACCGTCTGAAAGATCGCGTAGCAGGCAAAAAGGAACGTGAGCTATACTACGCGGCGCCGTTCGATTACAATATATTTAGCTACTACGCTTCGCTAATCAACGACCGTTACGAGTCTGAACTATCTCAACTTGGACTTCAAGAGGTCGTCCTTGCCTACCGTAAAGTGTCCCACCCTGAGCACAAGCGAAATCAATGCAACATCGATTTTGCCAATACAGTTTTTAATACAATTCGATCTTCAAGTGAAGTCGAATTGTCTGTTATCGCCCTGGACATCTCGTCCTTTTTCGACAATTTAGATCACAGCAAACTCAAGAGCGCTTGGAAAAAGGTTTTTGACTTTGCTGGTTCCCTTCCAGCTGATCACTATAGAGTCTTCAAGGCGATCACGCAGTTTTGGTCTATCCGAGAAAAGAGGCTTTTCAAGCGCTTCAAGGACCAAATTATCGTGCGACAAAAAGGGGGCGCAATGAGGAGAAAGCCCATTGCAAAGATGGAATACCTGCGTAAAGAAGGAGCTGTAGCTTTTTGCGAAGAAAAAGAGTTTTTGCGCGCTTCAGGAAAACAGCTTACGGATGCAAATCGCTACCGTAAAGATGAAGACGGGAAACGTCATTTACGCACATATGGTATACCACAAGGTAGTCCGATTAGTGCGATATTGGCTAATCTGTACCTTTTAGATTTTGATGTAGCTATGGAGAGCTACGTTTCCTCAATTGATGGTAGGTATTGGCGTTACTCGGACGATATTTTGCTCCTTGTTCCGACCTTATATGAAAAAGACGTAGTCACCCAACTGGATCAGCTACTAGATCAGTCCAAACTAAAGGTCAATCATTCAAAAGATCAAATGTACCGTTTTCGTACAGGACTACATGGCAAAGAGTGCTTTGAGGTAAGGGACGGCTACGAGCAAAAAAAGGGTGCGCTCCAGTATTTAGGCTTTGAATTTGATGGTCGGTACACCAGATTAAGACCACAAAGCTTGAGTAGCTTTTATCGTAAGATGAAGCGATCTATCAGAAGGGGACGGTACTACGCAAACCATATCCGAAATGAAACACGAGGCAAAATATTCAAAGGCAGATTGTATAAAAGATTCACAGTTAAGGGAGCAGAAAGACGTAGGATCTACCAACAATCAAAGGAGGATCCAGCGAAATTCGAGAAAACCGCTCGGTATGATTGGGGCAACTTCCTTACTTATGCTTTGATGGCAGATCGAATCGTCACCAACAGCAAGATTAAGTCGCAGATAAAGAAAGCATGGCCTAACTTCCATGTCTACCTAAGACAGATAGAGGAGTCAATAAGGACGCGACCGCGCAAATAGTCGTGCTACTCCTGGGGAGTATTGCATCAATCAGACTATCTGCAAAAGGCATCTGTGCAGACTGTTTACAACGGTCTCGCTACCGTCCTTACGCCAAAGCCCTTACTTTGCGGCTTTTCCTACTGCAACTTGCCCTACCCAGTGTCAGACAAACACAAAGCCCAGTTAGAAGCCCAGCTCTGGAACATCGCCAACACCCTGCGCGGAAAAATGAACGCCGACGACTTCCGCGACTACATCCTCGGCTTCATCTTTTACAAATTCCTCTCCGAGCAGCTGGAGAACTACGTCAACGATAAGCTGCTGCAGGCCGAGGACGGCTTTCTGTACGATGGTCTTACGGAGGCCCAACCCCAGTACGGCGACTACCTCACCGCCATCCGCGAGGCATGCCTCGACGAGTTGGGCTACTTCCTGCGCCCCGACGAACTGTTCCACAACATCGCCAGCCGTACCGATTTCATCCTCGAGGACCTCACCGCCATCCTGCGCAACATCGAAAGCTCCACCATGGGCACGGCCAGCGAGGACGATTTCGACAAGTTATTCGAGGATCTCGACCTCACTAGTACCAAACTCGGCCGCAGCGAGGAGGACAAGAATAAGCTGGTCAGCCGCGTACTCAACCACCTCGATAAGATCGACTTCGCCCTTGAAGACACCGATGCGGACGTCCTCGGTGATGCCTACGAATACCTAATCGGACAGTTTGCCAGCGGGGCGGGCAAGAAGGCCGGCGAATTCTACACCCCCCAGGAAGTTAGCACCGTGCTGGCGCGGCTGGTCACCACCGGCAAGCACCGACTGCGATCCGTCTACGACCCTACCTGTGGCTCGGGCTCCCTGCTGCTACGGGTACGCAAGGAAGTAGAGGAAGTAGGCTACTTCTACGGTCAAGAGCTCAACCGTACTACGTATAACCTCGCGCGCATGAACATGATCATGCACCAGGTGAAGTACGACCGCTTTGACATCCGCCAGGAGGACACCCTGGAGCGGCCCCAGCACCGCGACGAGCGCTTCGAAGCCGTAGTGGCTAATCCGCCCTTCAGTGCCAACTGGAGCGCCAGCGACCTCTTCAACGGTGACGATCGCTTCAGCCCCTACGGCCGCCTGGCCCCCAAGAGTAAGGCTGACTTTGCCTTCGTTCAACACATGATCCACCAGCTGGCCGAGAATGGGCAGATGGCCGTCGTACTGCCCCATGGCGCCCTCTTCCGCGGCGGAGCGGAGGCCCATATCCGCCGCTTCCTGATCGAAGAGCGCAACTACCTCGATGCCGTCATTGGCCTGCCCGCCAACATCTTCTACGGCACCGGTATCCCCACCTGTATCCTGGTCTTCAAGAAGTGCCGCGAGCAGCCCGATGATATCCTCTTCATCGACGCCAGCGAGCACTACGAAAAAGCCAAGAACCAGAACGTGCTGCGCGACCAGGACGTCGACCGCATCGTCACCACCTACCGCGAGCGCACTAACCAGGACAAGTACAGCTACGTGGCGCCCATCACCGAGGTGGCCGAGAACGACTACAACCTCAACATCCCCCGCTACGTCGACACCTTCGAAGAGGAGGAGTCCGTCAACCTGGCCGCCGTGAGCGCCGAACTGAAAGAACTGGACCGGGAGCTGCGGGAAAACGAGGCGGTCATCGCCGGCTTCTGCCGGGAGCTGGGCATCGAGACGCCCTTCTAGCGCGTCCACGGACATCGGCGGCGTCTCGCAAGGCGCATCCGGGGTCTCCCTGGCGTACAACCAATTCTGCGCGGACGCAGGTGCCGTGAAATTTAATTAAGAGCAATGAAATCAGGTAGGGTACCGGAAGTACGGTTTACAGAGTTTTCGGGGGAGTGGACTGAAGTAAGATTAGGGAAAACGTGCAGCGAGTTTAAAAGCGGAACGGGAATAACTTCCAGTGATATATATGAGCGGGGGGAGTACCCAGTTTATGGCGGAAACGGTCTGCGCGGCTACACGGATACGTTCACCCATGAGGGCTACTATGTGCTTATAGGTAGACAAGGCGCTTTGTGTGGGAATATTAAAGAAGCCCAAGGGAAGAGTTTTATATCCGAGCATGCAATTGCTGTAAGATCCAACCGCGAGAACGATACAAAGTGGCTCAGCTATAAGCTATACAAGTGGAAGTTAAACCGGCTGTCTGAATCTTCAGCGCAGCCTGGTCTCTCAGTACAAAAACTCGCGAGGTTGAAGCTGTTAGTTCCCACCCTCCCCGAGCAACAAAAAATAGCCGCCTTCCTCACCGCGGTAGATAGGCGGCTGCGGGCGCTGCGGCGCAAGCGCGAGCTGCTGGAGGCGTATAAGCGGGGGGTGATGCAGCAGATGTTTTCGGGGGAGTTGCGTTTTTGCGATAAGAGTGGCAAACCATTCCCAGAATGGCAGTCATCTTCATTAGGCACCATAACAAAGTACTTTTCAAAGCGAAACAAGGCGCTCATTGACGCTCCTATCTATTCGGTCACCAATGGTAACGGGTTCGTTTTACAGTCTGATTACTTCGGTAAAGGCATCGATAATGCCGCCTTGAAAGACTACAAAATAGTGAGAGCGGGAGACTACGCTTATAATCCAGCTCGAATTAACGTAGGGTCAATAGGGCGGATGTCCGATCCTGCAGGGCTGATTTCTTCGCTTTATGTGTGCTTTCAACCCAGACCCAAACTTGTCGATTCTGGCTTTTTAGATTACTTCCTTCAGCTGGACTCTACCAATCATTACTTCAATGTCTATGGAGAGGGGGGTGTTAGAGTCTACTTATGGTACCAATTGTTTGCAGGAATCAAGTTGGATCTGCCTTCTTTACCAGAACAACGCCGGATAGCCTCCTTTCTCCGCGCCCTGGATGACCGAATTGTGCTAGTGGAGCGGCAGCGGGTCGGGGCAGAAGTCTTTAAGCGGGGACTGCTGCAGAAGATGTTTGTGTGATGAGCAAAACTCACCGAATCAAGGTCTACGACGGTCCAAAATCCTACGGCGGAAAGTTTCTTACCGATGGAATGACGGACTTCGCTCCAGGAAAATATGAGATACTTGTCATAGATTTTTCTGATTGTCGGTTCTTGGAGCCGATCCAGCTCGTCGGGTTAGCCTCGCTGATTGAGTTGTACGCCCAGTCGGGGGTTTTGATACGCTTTGAGGGTGTTCGCCACCTTGAGGTGGCGGAGTACCTTGAGAACATTCGTTTTTTTGATTATTGGCAAGCTGACTTCAATCGCGAAGCCTACACCAAAACCCAAATTGGGACAAACCTGGGGCTGTGGAAGATCAGCCAGCCAATGATCGACGCTTACACAACCAGCGCTCAGAGATTCTACCAGGAAAACTACTTTGAGACGTTCGATCTTTCCCCTTTGGCCATTGCACTGATGGAACTGTTCAATAACATCTTTGACCATTCCGAATCACCCGTAACGGGTTACACCATGAGCCAGTACTATCCCCATAAGCACAAACTAAAGGTTGCGGTTTGTGACCTGGGGGTGGGAATCTGCAATAAGGTCAATACTTTCAAAGCGGCACAGAGCAAACCTGCTCTGCCGGACCACCAAGCGCTTGAACTCGCCTTTCAAAAAAGCTTCAGCACAAAATCTACCTTACGGAACCGGGGTTTTGGACTGGATACGATCCGCAGTATTTGTTCCGCCTCTGATGGTCGCATCTTTGTCGCCTCCAACGCCGGAGTCTTGAAGTACCAAGGCAACCAACTCCAGAGTTACTCTGTTAACAATAGCTTTCCCGGCACACATTTTGAATTTGTCCTCGACACCCGTAAATTTGATGAAGCCGAGGAAGACTCTAACTCGGACATTATCTCATTGGACGAACTTTTTTAACCATGGACACCGTACGAATTATCGATCGTGTGAACGGCACCTCCTCCAACGACGACGGCCACCGGCTGTTCCTCGTAGTGGATGCTTACATCCAGCGGCATGAAGAGTTCGCCCTCAGTTTTGCGGACATGCATCCCATGTCCTCCTCGTTTCTAAACTCCTCATTTGGGGAGATCGTCCGTAAGTACGGCTTCGGGATACTGAAGAAGTACGTTAAGTTGACCGATTTTCGGCAGAGCGATGTCAAACGACTTAGTGGATATCTAAAAACTCTCCAGTTAGAAGAGACTGTAGCGTAGCGAACAGGCAGCTTAAACGGGTCGTCGCCTCCGGCGTGGGGCAGATAGTCAGCGACAAGAAGACTAGGTTCGGTTCTGGCTTTCGAAAGATTTAGCTTTCTTTAGGCTACCTGGGCTTTTGCCCGTGAGCCTTGCTGTCATATTTCCCCATGCCCCCACCTTCTTCTGCCACTACCCAATCCGAAGCCGTACTCGAAGCCCAACTCATCCAGCAGCTCACCACCCTGGGCTACGAGCGGGTAACCCTGCCCGACGAGGACGCCCTCTTTGCCAACCTAAAGCGGCAGCTTGAAAAGCACAACGGGCTCGAGCTGACGGAGCGGGAATTTCAGAAGGTCCTTAACCACCTGGACAAGGGCAACGTCTTCGACCGCGCCCGGACGCTGCGCGACCGCATGCAGCTGGACCGCGACGACGGTACCTCGGCCTACGTGCAGTTCCTCAACACCGAGCATTGGTGCCGCAACGAGTACCAGGTGACCAACCAGGTGACGCTGGAGGGCAGCTACAAGAACCGCTACGATGTGACCCTACTCGTGAACGGACTGCCCTTGGTGCAGATTGAGCTGAAGCGGCGGGGCATCGAGATGAAGGAGGCCTTCAACCAGATTAACCGCTACCACAAGCACAGTTTCCGGGCCGCCCGTGGGCTGTACCAGTACGTGCAACTCTTCGTGATCAGTAATGGGGTCAACACCAAGTACTACGCCAACAACCGACGGCAGGAGTACAAGCAGACCTTCTACTGGACGGACGCGGATAACCAGTTGATCACCCGCCTCGATGAATTTGCCCGGGAGTTTCTGGAGAAGTGCCACGTGTCGAAGATGATCTGCAAGTACATCGTACAGCACCACACCTACCAGATCCTGATGGTGCTGCGGCCGTACCAGTACTACGCCGTGGAGGCCATCATCGACCGGGTAAAGAACAGCCGGAAAAACGGCTACATCTGGCACACCACCGGATCGGGAAAAACGCTGACCAGCTTCAAGGCCGCACAGGTATTGAAGAGCCTGCCGGAGGTGGACAAGGTCATCTTTGTGGTGGACCGTAAGGACCTGGACTATCAGACCACCCGGGAGTTCAACGAGTTCAGCAAGGGTAGCGTGGACAGCACGGAGGACACCACGATGCTGGTCCAACAGTTCGCAGACGACACTGACCTGATCGTCACCACCATCCAGAAGCTAAATACCGCCATCACCGGCACCCGCTACGAACGGCGGATGGCCCACCTGCGGGATAAGCGGATCGTCTTCATCTTCGATGAGTGCCACCGCAGCCAGTTCGGCGATACCCACCGACGGATCGTGGACTTCTTCCGGGGGGCGCAGCTGTTCGGTTTCACCGGTACGCCCATCTTCGTGGAGAACGCAGCGGCGGGCCTGGGTGGTAAGCAGACCACGGCTATGCTCTTCGAGAAGTGCCTGCACAAGTACGTGATCACCAACGCGATCAAGGACGAGAACGTGCTGAAGTTCAGCATCGAGTACGTGGGCCGCTACCGCAACAAGGAAAACGGCAACGACGTGAACCTGGACATCGACGTGGAGGCGATCGACACGCGGGAACTGCTGGACGACGCGGGCCGCCTGGCGAAGATTACCGACTGGATCATCGCCAACCACGACCGGAAAACCCATCACCGCAAGTTCACCGCCATCTTCGCGGTGAGCAGCGTCGATAACCTGATCCGCTACTACGACCTCTTCCGGGAGCGGGACACGACGGGACTGCGCATTGCGACCATCTTCAGTTATTCGGCCAACGAGGTGGCTCGGGACGCGGACGGCATGATCGGCGAGCCGGACTTCGAAAACGACGGACCCACCAACGCCCATACCCGCGACCGGCTGGAGGAATTCATCGGCCACTACAACACCGAGTTCGGAACCAGCTTCACCACCCGCGACAGCAAGAAATTCTACAGCTACTATAAGGACATCGGGCGCCGCATCAAGGATCGGGAAAGGGACAACTCCCAGGACCGGGACCGCGTCGATATTCTGCTGGTGGTAAATATGTTCCTGACCGGCTTCGACGCCAAGCTGGTCAACACCCTGTATGTGGACAAGAACCTACGCTACCACGGACTGGTGCAGGCCTTCAGCCGTACCAACCGCATCATCGGCGACGTGAAGAGCCAGGGCAACATCGTCAGCTTCCGCAACCTCAAGGGGGCGACGGACGAGGCGATCGCACTGTTCTCCAATCTGGAAGCGAAGGAGGTGATCCTAATGGAGCCCTACGAGGTGTACCTGGAGCGCTTCGACGAGGCGCTGCAGGAACTGCTTACCATCGTCCCCAACCCCGAGGCCGTCGACCGGCTGTTGACGGAGCAGGAAGAACTGGCCTTCGTGCAGGCCTTTCGCAAGCTGATCCGGATCGACAATATCCTTTCCGGCTTCTCCAACTACACGGAGGACGAGGTGGCCATCGATGCCCAGACCTTTGAGGACTACAAAAGCAAGTACCTGGACATCCGCGACAAGGTCCGCACGGAGCAGCGGTTGCAAAAGGTGAGCATCCTGAACGATGTGGACTTCGAGGTAGAGCTGATCCACCGCGACCAGGTCAACGTCAGCTACATTATCCGGCTGCTGGCTGCCCTGCACACCGCTAAGCCGGAGGAGCGCGAAGCCCGCCGACAGGAGATCGACAACCGCCTGGCCAATGAGGTGCAGCTGCGCAGCAAGCGGGAACTGATCGAGAAATTCATCGACCGGGAGCTGCCCCGGACCCGGAAGGACGCGGACATCGAGCAGGAGTTCGACAACTTCATGGGAGCCGAGAAACAACGGGCCATCGTGACTTTAGCGCAACAGGAGCACCTGACCGAAGCCGGCCTGCAGCAGGTGATCAACTCCAGCATCTACACGGGCCGCGAGCCCTCACAAGCAGAGTTACAAGAGATCATGGTGGTGCAGCCGAGTATCCTGCAACGATCTACGATCCTGGGGCGGATCCAGGAGGGGATTCGGGGGTTGTTGGAGCGGTTTTATGAGGAGGGGTAGGGAGCACAATCCAATGAGCCTCAATAGGTAGTAGGGAGGCTTGATTTGTAAACGCGAAAAGGGCTGGTGAATAACAGGTCACACTCAACCAGATAGACAAGGGAAACCTAACCTTGCGCTTCAAGACGGAGATGGCAGCCCTTTAATCAAGTCTTCTGCCCAATCCAGCATTGGATGAATTCCCTCTCTTTTTATCGTTTCGGTTAGGATTAAGTCTTTTAATTTTGATCTGACGAGACTTGTAATTGGTTTCTTGGCTCCACCACCCACTTTCTCATTCAGTTCATCAATTAGCTCTGCTAGGTCGTGACCTGTCTGAGCAATAAGCACATTTACGTCTGCCAGTTTGAAATCAAGATATTCTGTGATCCCGGTTAGTAACTCAGCTGCGGATACATCACCTTTTTTATCGGCGTTGTAGGATATGCCATTGGCGGTCAGGCAAACCAAATATCCGTCCTTCGTACCTGTGAAAGTCGCAAGACCTCTTTCTTTTAAGTCTTCTGCAATAACGCGCTCATCATCTGCGACAACCCTGTAGCCTGAATTCCTTAGCAAAAATCCGAGAGTGTGGTTTTCGGGCTCACCACGGTTCATCTGCAGCAAACGTATGGCAGCGTTTAGCTTATCAGGAAAACTCGTTTCTAATCGCTCAACTATGGCTTGTATGATCGCGAGGTATTTCCGGTGAAGTCCGTACCACGCTCTATCAAAATACCCCTCATTGTCAATAACTAGCTCCTTCAGCTCCTGCAAGAAAGTCAATGGATTTTCGCGCAACTTAACTTGGTAGTGGATAAAGTCAAGTTGCTTGGATGGGCGCACCTTATGCTTATCCGACATCATCTTTGCAAGCTCTCGATAGTAGCAGTGATAGCAGACATCAGTACCCTTTACAAAGTCCGCTTGAGGGTGTCGACCTCGTTCTCTGCAATTTTTATTAACGACGACATCAAAATCCGAGTGCTCTTTTAGCTCTCCGCTCACCAGCACCTCTTCGGTAAAGCGAGCATCCTGGGTAACATGAAAGTCCTTCATGCAATAAAGATACAATTTGTTTTATTAATGGCGGTTTATAAACTTTCACTCCATACATTGCTCAATTTTAAAGCCCTTACAAGAGGGTAGCAGTCATGCTGCTATAAGATCTTGACGTAAGGGTGTGCCACTGAACGGCAACACAACCATTTTTCTACTTAACATAATCAAAGCTATGGTTTTCCCCTAATCCGGAAGGGATCAGGATAGGAAAAACTTAGATCAACCCTTCCTCCACTCGGGCCTTCCACCGCGGGAACCCATCCACGAATTCCGATCCGACGCTCTCGTGGCGTACCGTCCAGAAGGGGTAGGGGAAGGTCTTCGAGCGGCGGTAGTTGCTGCGGCCGACGGCGGTAAGGTGCTGCACCTCCGCCGTTACCCGTTCTAGGTGCTCGGACAGCGTACCCTCGTCTTGCGGCAGACTCCAGACGTAGGTTGCGTGACTGTCCAGCAACTCCATCAAAAAATGGTGCATGACCTGGCCGCGAACGAAGAAGAGAAAGCCAAAACGCGGGGAAAGAACAAAATGGAGCTTCTGTCCCGCTTCGTGGTGGCTAGCCAGGTGCGCCAGCTGGGCGGCGTTGCGAACATTCTGGGTGCGTAGGATCTCCTCCAGCAGTTCCGCTCCCGGTGGGGGAAGCAGCACCCGGACCGGATCGTCCTCCGCGTAGTTGGCCAGCAGTTCTTCCGGCGTGAATAGCCGCCGGTCCGTCTCCTCCGGACGGAGTAGGTCTTGTAGGGTGCGCGCCCGTAAGACCTCGATGAGTCGATCATCAATGCGACTAAGGTGGGGCGAGTATGCCTTTCGGATTTCTGGCTCGCTGGCGGCGTCAAAGGTCAGCTCGCAGGTGACGTCCACCGTCTTACGCCTCAGGTAGCGGGCAAAGTAGCCCCGGATGGGGTGGAATTCCTTGCGCAGGTGCGAATTGGGGATACGGTACCGAATCGCTCCGATCCAGTCCCGGTAGTATCCCTCAGCGTAGCCGTCGCCAACAGTCAGTTCTGTGATGGGCACCCGGAAATTCAAGGGATAGGTACTTGATGTCGGCTCCTCCGTATCCATCCCGATCGGGAAGTCACTAGCCGGTGGTACATCTGGAGGATCGGGCGGCCCGGTAAATTTAGCAGCTGCTTCCTCCGGTACCTCAATCATGCTTAGGGGTAGTTCCCCGGCCCGGTAGTAGGTGAGCTGGGCGCAAAACTGCTCCCGATCCAGCGTGGCGAACTGTACGGCGCTCACGGCCTGCCTGGCCGGGCGAGCGGGGCGGTACTCCCCGGCGGGGGCTGAGTAGTCCACTATCCGCACGGAGAGCGTCCCGCTCCTCCGGTCGTAACTCGTCATTTCAACTTCCCAGTACACCGGTTGCCGTGTTTGGAACCGGAAGTTATCCTCGCCCAGGTTAGTCGCCGACCAGGGCAGGGCCAGCTCGTCCGTAAGGTAGAGTCGCTCGTTGGTCGGTCGTAGAACGATGGTGGCCACGGTTAGTAGAGTTAGGGAATCGATGCGCGCTGTTACGCTAAAAGGTACGACGGTCGGCAATACGTTTCACCCCGGCCTCCCGCCTTTCTGCGGTACGTGCGCTCGCAGCGCGGGTCAACCTTCCGACTCAGGACCCGGTACCGTAACTTGAGGACGGTAGCTGAGTATGGCTACCTTTCCAACGTTTACCAGGATGAAAAAATCACGACCTAGTCCACCGCCAAAAGCCTGGTTTAGGTGCCATCAGCGCCATGGGGTTTACAATTTTTACGAGGTGATTGGTGGACCGGGAAAAACAAAAGACGGCTACCTAACCGCGATCCACTTTTTAAGCAGTCCGCCCCAGATCACGGTGCAGCACAACTATGAGCACGACCGATCTGGTCTAACCGGCACTTGGTGTCATTATGAGGCTAGTGAGGAGATCACCGAAGCCGCGTTCACCGAAGCTCTCGACCGAGCCCTCGACTGCGGCGGTGTCATTGTTACCTAGCGTCCGGAGCTGCTGCAAAACTGCGTACAAACGGTGCGGGGGAGGGGTGTCGCGAAAGTCTACTTAACATAAGGAAAGCTATGGCAACAACCTAAGCGCCTGATACTTAGGCCTTCCATGCGGAATGTGGGGCCACAATGCTGAACCGCATTCCGTCACTAGCTCTCTTGGGGCAAAGTAGCTGCCCACTAGATGCCTTCACCCTCCTTTCCTACGCCGCACCTGACCATTCAGGATTCCAAGATCCGGATGGACAAGGACACCGGCTTCGTCTGCATCACCGATATTGGCAATCTCAAGGGTGGGGGATCAGGGGGTAAGGAGTACGTCGCTAACTGGCTGCGCAGCGCCAACAACATCGCCTTCTTCGCAGCCTGGGAGATGAAGCACAACCCCGGTTTTAAAGGTGTCGAATTCGACACCTTTAGAATTGATGCTGGTCTCAACTCCTTTCGACTTAGCGTCGCCAACCTCGTGGAAGCCGGCGCAACGGGGATCATGGCCAAGAAAGGAAAGTACGGCGGCACCTACTGCAATATCGACTGGACGATCCACTTCTCAAACTGGCTCGATCCGTTCTTCTACGTGGAGACCATCGAGGCGTTTCGTAAGCTCAGTGACACCTTCTTCGGGCGGGAGCAGCTGCACCATCGCTTCGCCCGGGAGCTTGCCTCCGAGAACTTTAGCTTAGTCACCAAGGGTCTAAACAAGAGTCTGCCCGGCAAGGCTGACAAACTGGTTCGCCGTCACCTCTCATCTGTCGAAGCCGACATCTTAAACCTGGCTCTCTGGAAGATGACGTCTCAGCGGTGGCGTGATCGGTTCCAGCAACCGGATCCAAACAAGAATATGCGTGACTTTGCGACGGCTGAAGAACTCAAAGTGCTGGCCGGACTAGAGATAACGATGCGCAACCTCCAGGAGGACATGTACACGAAGGAAGAGAAGTTAGCCCGTCTGTCAGCTCAGGCTGAAGAACTCCTCATGCATTACTGCAACACGCCACAAAAAGTACTCGCACTTACCCAAGCCAGGGAAGAAAGAGGCTGGTAAGGTTGGCCGTTGAGGTGACGGTAAATCTCACCAAAGGCTGCGTACAAACGGTGCGGGGGAGGGGTGCTGTAGAACTCTACTTAACATAACAAAAGCTATCGGATATGCATAGAGCAAGCACTTGCCATTTGCCATAGCTTCTCATCAAACTAGAAATTGTTTGTAGTCCTAATCTACCGCAGGCAGGATAAACTGACTCAGCAGCTCGAAGGGCTGCTCCATCTCAGGAAATTTGCCATAGTTTTCGCCCGTGAATACCGCAACTAGATCGAGTGTGGGAAACACCATGATGTACTGTCCACCATTCCACCATTCCCCCAAGCCTCGTACGATCGGATGCTTTCTCCGCCCACTTCTCGATCGAGCATACGCCATAGATAGCCGAAGTCTTCACCGTACAGATCACTGGTTGTCTGCTTCGACGTAGACTCCGCGATCCAGTTCTCCGAAACAACCCGGTGTCCCTTCCATGTGCCTCCGTTTAAGTAGAGTTGTCCGAATTTTGCCATGTCGCGCGGCCGCAGACTCAGCCCCCCTCCGGTCATGGCCAGTCCCTGACTTCCCCGCGAGTTAGTGATGGGCCAGTGGTAGACGGTGATGCCAAGTGGACCGAACAGATAGCGATTAGCGAAGTCAGGAATACGTAAGTCAGAGGCGCGTGTAATCACATTACCTAGAGTCACAACTCCACCTGTGGCGTAAGAGAACGTATCGCCCGGCGCGGCCACGAGGGGTTGATCGAGGTAGAATTTGATCCAGTCGTTGGTAGGGTACATCGCATCTTCGTTCCCCTTGATACCTGAAGTCATGCTAAGAAGATGCTTCAGAGTTATGTCCTCCTTGCGTCCGTCCCAGTTGTCGATACTACCGTCGTACTCTGGGAAGTAGGGCAGAAGTTTAGCGTCTACGGATTGGATAAAACCCTGGTCGATCGCGATACCTACCAGGGCTGATGTTATAGACTTAGCCGCCGATTTCATATTGTGTAGGCTATCACGGTCAAAGGATCCGAAGTACTCCTCCACAACAAGCGTACCATTACGGGCAAGAAGTACGCTGTTGATCCCTTGATACTTATTACTGTGAATCTGACCCAACATCTGAATGATGAGGGTGGAGTCGATAGCTGCCTCTGATAGCGTACCAACCGGCCAGCCGTCATTTGTTTGTGCCGGCACATGATAGTCGGAGTTGGTTGCGGCACCTGCTTGGTAAGCAGTTGCGCATGCTGTAGCTCCAAGTAAGAGCACGGTCCAGATATAGATCTTCATAGTGATTGAGTAGTCAGACGTGGAACGATGTTCAGCAAGGTTAGGTGAGTAAGATAGTAGACATCCGACCAGCTAACTACTAGGAACATCATAGTTCACATCATGGCTATACGGATGTTGGTGGGGGAGCCCCTTCAGCCTCTACTTAACATAAGAAATACTATGGGTGAAGCTTAAACACCTGATTTACAGCGTTTTGATGGTCATATCTTGGTCTATCATCTGTCTGTACCTAGAGTGGATGATTAACCCCGGTATTACAGTAGCCGTGGTCCCATCCGCTGTTTTAGTACGGCTCTCAAGCGAGGTTCCTGTTGGGCTACGATCTTGCGTCTGGCCTCAATCATATGCTCTGGACCCAAGCGTTCTCGATCAAGGTAGGCCGAGTACTCCGAACTACATGAACAACAGGATCTGGACGATCGTATAGCGGGTTGTGCTTGTCTCTAGTCAGCGCCAGTTCAACGCGCTTGATCTTTGAATCGGGATACCCAGCAAAGGTGTTGTACAGTATCGTTTCAAGTCCATCTTTGAGTATCCCTCAGGCCGTACCTTTTCGATTCTAGTGTAAAGTCGCGCGATGTCTGATATCCGGACGTGATCCTTAGAACCCGCTACGGCAGTGATAATTTTCTGGGCGTGAATCCCCTCCCGCAGTAGTTGCCGGTGCAGGGTGATTGCACTATCTCCCGTCGAGATTGAATCATCCAGGATCAGGGAAGATCGGTTCAGCTGA
Source organism: Neolewinella sp. (assembly GCF_965214665.1). Taxonomy (GTDB): domain Bacteria; phylum Bacteroidota; class Bacteroidia; order Chitinophagales; family Saprospiraceae; genus Neolewinella. The sequence goes on from NZ_OZ243970.1 coordinate 657,890, forward strand.
TCCTTAATTTTCCGTAGCCCGTCGCTAGAAGATAAACGATCGGTGATCATAAGTGCGGCTACTATTCACGGAGCGCAACGACTTTGACTTGATTGCGATCAGAAATTCGAACGTGGCGCGCAAACGATTTGACACCTACAATCCGCTAGCGTTGTCGCTGACCGTAATACAGCGCTGGTGATGGTACTGTTGGAGTGCGTTATAGCTCTACGGAACCGATTTGCGGCCCGTAGTTTCTCGCAGCTACAGCGCTACGTCCGCATAAATCACGCTGATGGGCAGCTTGACCCCCATAGAGCGAAACTCTACCTCGTCGTTCATACGGTAGTAGGAGCGCATAGACCAGCTGTCGGGTGCTTCGCGATAAAACGCATCTACACGTACCGATCGACTATCGACCAGAATGTACTCCATGAAACTAGGAATACTGAAATACGCATGAAATTTCTCTCCCCGGTCAATGTGCTCCGTACCCTTAGACAACACTTCAACTATCATAGTAGGATTGACTAATTGGGCAATGCTTGCATCTATATACTGCTGCTTATTAGCGCACACCACCGTAAGATCCGGAAAGTAATAGCGATTAGAGGATGCCACGTAAACCGCCACATTGCTGCCCCTCACTTTACAGTCTCCCCGACGAAAATAAAGTTCACCCTGTAGTAAATCATTGATGCTAGCATGAGCCTGGGAACCGCCGGACATCATTCGTAGCTGACCGTCCAGATATTCGATCTTGAAGTCGCTAGAACCTAGCAAATCGATGTACTCTTCATAAGAGTAAAGTCTTTTTTCAATCCGTACTGCTCCCATTTTATATCTTTTCAGTCCCCAAGTTACGCTCTTCATAGCGATCCTGCGTCAGTTTGTAACACCGCACCGCCCCCCCACCCAGCTCCCCCAGCCGCACTACCCCACCCACCGGTACCGTATGCTGCACCGTCTGCGGCCAGGCGTAAAGCAGATCGGCCTGCTGGTAGGATGTCATTACACGGAGCTCTCCCACTCGTGCCTCCGCTGCGAAGTTGACCACAAAGAGGTAGCTACCATCCCCATAAGTATCCAGACGCTGCCAGTAGACTAATCCACCCGCTTCGACCTGCACGGCACCTGCGGCCGCGCCCATGTGTGCCAGACTGCCGGCCGCGAACCGGTGAAGTTCCTGAAGGGCTGCGAATAGCTCGAAGTTTCCCCCCCACCGCCAGGGGCCACTGACGGACTTCAAACCGCCACGCTCCTGAAAGACATAGAGCTTGGTGTAGACCTCATTGGGAGCGGGATGAAAGTGACGATCGCGCTGCTCGAAGCCAAGGGAAAAGTACAAGGGCAACTGGTCTAAAAACAGTCCGGTGAATACGCGCGCCACCTCCCCGTGGTGGTGAAAATGATCGAAGCGGGGGTCGTCTTTATCTCCGGTGATGGCCGTGAATGCCGGGGTAACGGGGGTGACCTCAGCGATCTCGAGGTACGATTCCAGTGCATCCATGAACTCGGTCGAGCCGGGGACCATGGACTGCAAGTTACCTAGGGTGACCTCCGCCTCGCTGGCCATGAGGTGCTGGAGTTCATCGCCGTAGGCCATCACCCCGCTGGGAGCCAGGAAGCTTTCGGCGAAATAGGCAAAATGGGGGGTATGGTCTGCAATGCGTCGTTTTGCCGCGCGCAGCGGGTCGTAATAGTCACCGATCTGCTCGGGCACGCCCCCCAGCCGCATTTGTACGTGCGACATGTCGCCGCGCATAAAGTCGAAGTTGTACGTGGACTGCACCCGCGCGTAGTGGTCGGTGAAGTAATCCCATACCTCGGTGCGCGGCCGGTCGAAGTCGATCGCCCAGTCGCGGTTATCGTCCTTGCGGCCGTAGAGCTTGAAGCGAGTGAGGGGACCGAATACCCGGCTCATCTCCTGCGGCTGGGTGATGCGGTAGTCGCGCCAGCGGCGGCCGGCCTCGTCGACGGTTAAAGCGGCGGGGTCGGAGTCTACTTCCAGACCGCGGTAGGGGGGGGCCATGGTGGCGGGTACGGGTTCGAGACCGCGGCGGTAGAGGTAGTCGACCAGGGCGACGCGGCGCTCGCGGCGACGAGTATAATCCTGATGCTGGCCGAAGAGGAGGACGAGGCGCTCGGCTTCGGATTGCTGGTGAAAAAAGCTTTCTGCCGCATAGGTGACGCCCGGGCTAATGCTGGTGAACCATTCGACGATTACCTGCTCGGCGTCTTCGTGAAGATTCTCGCGGTGGTCGGTGATCGTAAGGTCGTCGCGCCGTAGCCATTCGAAGTAGCTGGGGTTGGCGAGCACCATCTCGCTGTAGCGGTCGGTGTGGGGGATGACGTCCATGCCGACGAACTTGCCCATGGCGTGCAGAAGATTGACGACTACTTTGAGCTGTGCCTCGATGGAACGCAGTTGGGGGTACATGCGCAGGGCCTCCAGGTCAATGAACTCCGGGTTAAGATTCCAGCTCGCCATGCCGTACAGGCTCCCCACCACGCCGGGCTCCCAGATGGGGAGTAGGTGAATGCCGCGGATGTGATCGGGTAGGGTGAGGGCATACTTCAGCACGTTCCAGAAGCTGCCGATGGTGCGTACGTTGATGCCTACGGTGTTGCAGCGTTTGAGCCAACTGCCGTCGGGGCGGGTAGCGAGGTGACTGGGCGTGGTGTGGGTGGGATTGAGGGCGTCGTCGAATGCTTCGCTGCCGAGGCGGTCGCGGAGGATTTCTGCTAGCTCGATGCCGGTGAGGTCGAGGGCGAGCTGGGGGGGGAGATTGGCGATGTAGGAGGTGATGCCTTCGGTGTAGGCGGCTACGGCCTGGTGGCCGTCGTGTTGCCACCACTGTTGGTAGTTTTGGTAGTTGGTTTGGCTCATTGCTCCGTAAGAAAACTGCGACAGAAATGTTATGCACCGCGGGGACATTAGGGCTTACGCTAAAGCTGAATTGGTACAACTTATTATTCAACCGCAGAGTGACGCAGAGCCGTCATTAGATGTGTCTCTGCGGTCCTCTGTGCACTCTGCGGTAGATTCCTTACTGCAGTACATGCGTCCGCGCACGATCAGCTATCTAACATACCGCGCAGCAGCGCCTGTGTTTCCTTCGGCTCCGCACTTCCCCCACTACGCTTCATCACCTCGCCCATAAAAAAGCCGATCAGGCCCTTCTTGCCGCCCCGGTAAGCGGAGACCTTACCCGGGTGGGCGGCAATGACCTCGCCGGCCACCTGGCGGAGGAAGTTGGTGTCGGTGTTCTGGATCAGTCCCAGTGCCTCGGCACGTTCTTGCGGATCGCCGGGACACTCTAGTAGGTCCGGCAGCAGGCGGGAGGCGGCGTTGGCGGCGCTGACCTTGCCCGCGGCGATGAGTTGCTGTAGGCCGGCGATCTGCTCGGGGGTAAGGGTGAGCTCCCGCTGCTGGAGGTGAGGCAGGATGCGGTTGACCCACAGCTTACTGAGCTCGGGTACGGAGGGGGAGGCCGCGGCGTAGCGGAGGAAAGTAGCGAGGTGGTGGCGGTCCTCAGCAATCAGGGCGATATCTTCGGGGGCGAGGGCAAGATCGAGGAGTTGCGCATCGGCCTGCCAGGGGAGGGTGCCAAGGTCGGCGCGGAGGTCCTGTACGTAGTTCTCGCTAAGGACTACCGGCGGTAGGTCCGGATCGGGAAAGTAGCGGTAGTCGTGGGCATCCTCCTTATCGCGTAGGGCGGAGGTCGTGCCGGATTGGGGATCGAACTGACGCGTTTGCTGCTGCACGCTGCCGCCGGATTCAAGAATACCGATCTGACGCTCGACCTCGTAGGCGATGGCCCGGCGGGCAAAGCGCATAGAATTCATGTTCTTGATCTCGGCACGGGTACCGTAGGCTGCCTGCCCGGTCGGGCGTACGCTGATGTTGACGTCGCAGCGTAGGCTTCCTTCCTCCATATTGCCGTCGCTGATACCAAGCCAGCGTACCAGCCGGCGCGTGGCGCTCATGAAGGCATCGACTTCCTCGGCGCTGCGGAGGTCGGGCTCGGTGACAACTTCCAACAGTGGGGTGCCGGCCCGATTTAGATCGACGCGGCTGCATGCTTCCCCCTCCGCGTGAACGGACTTACCGGCATCTTCCTCCATGTGAATATGGTGGATTATTACCTCCCGGTTGACCTCCCGCCCAGCGGCATCGGTATAGCGGATGGGTAGGGCACCCCCGATACAAATGGGCGACTCGTCCTGGGTGATTTGATAGCCCTTCGGCAGGTCGGCGTAGAAGTAGTTCTTACGGTCGAAGGTGCTGCGGTGGTTGATCTTGCAGCCCAGTGCCAGCCCAAGTCGTACGGCATACTCTACCTGCCGCTCGTTCAGGTAAGGTAGGGTGCCGGGATAGCCCAGGCTCACCTCACTGATGTGCTCATTCGGCGCGGCCCCAAATTCATTACGGTCGGCGCAGAAGGCTTTACTCTCGGTAGCGAGTTGCACGTGCGTTTCCAGTCCAATAACGGTCTCCCACATAGTCAGTAAACTGCAGCCTCCCCCGATAGCTATCGGGGCGGCAGTAAAATGCAGCCTCTGGCTGCGATGGTGCCAAATTACAGCATCCCCCCCAACCGCTCCACCACCGCATCCACCTCCCCCCGCGTATTGTGGTGACTAAAGCTAAATCGTATAGTATGCCGCGGCGAATCCGGGTACAAATGCCCCACGACGTGCGAGCCCACGTCGATACCACTCGAACAGGCCGAGCCCCCACTGGCGGAAATACCATTCAGGTCCAGGTTCATCAGCAACAAATCCCCCTTCGGCGACTGGGGGAAGCTCACCGACAGCACCTTGGCATGTCCCTGCTCCGGATCGCCGTTGAAGGTTACCTCCGGATAACGGCTGCGTAGCTGCTCCATGAAGTAGGCCTTAAGTTCGTGCATATGGCTCATTCGCACCTCCCGCTGCTCCACGGCCCGCTGTAGGGCCTTGGCCAGTCCGACGATGCCGTAGATGTTTTCGGTGCCGCCGCGCATGTTTCGCTCCTGTGCCCCGCCGTCCACGAAGGGGCCTACAATATTGTCGCTATTGATGTACACGAAGCCTACGCCCTTCGGACCGTAGAACTTATGGGCCGAGCCGGATACAAAGCTGACGCGAGTAGCCGCCAGGTCGATCGGGTAGTAGCCCATGGTCTGCACAGTGTCGCAGTGGAAGAGTGCACCCGCGTCCCCGCACAGTTTAGCCACCTCCTTCAGCGGCAGCAGGTTGCCGATCTCGTTATTGGCGTGCATCAGACTCACCAGGGTCTTACGGTCATCGCTCGCCAGTCGCCGTTCCAGGTCGGCTAGATCCACGTGGCCCTTTTCATCGATTGCTACCATCTCGATCTCGACTGCTCCCGTCGCCCGAATCGCCTCCAGGCTGTGCAGCACGCAGTGGTGCTCGAGGGGGGAGGAAATGATGCGCTTTACGCCGAGGTCGCGCACCGCATTTTTCAGGGCCATGTTGTTGGCCTCGGTGCCCCCGGAGGTAAAGAATATCTCGCCGATGCTACAGTTTAGGGCGTTGGCTACGGTCTTGCGGGCGGCCTCGATCAGACTACGCGCCTTGCGCCCCTCGGCGTGGATGCTGGAGGGGTTGCCGTAGGTGTCGGCCATTACCTGGGTCATGGTGGCGAGTACCTCGGGGTCTAGGGGGGTGGTGGCGGCGTTGTCTAGGAAGATTCGTGAAGGATTTACCATTTACAATTTACCGTGTACCATTTATAATTTATGTGACAGCTCGCTTCGCTCGTCGGGTGGGGCAGCAGCTTCGCTATAGGTCCAATTCGTGGTTCAAACCAACCGCCGCCGGTGCCAAGTCACACTCAGCGGAGCTCCAGCAAGATAGGACAGTGGTCGCTATGCCTAGCTTCAGTAAGGTGCTTTACGTCCACCAGCCGGTCCAGGTAGCTGCGGCTAAGGCTGTGGTAGTCAATGCGCCAGCCCTTGTTATTGTTACGGGCGCCTGCCCGGTAGCTCCACCAGCTGTACATCTCCCGGTCGGGGTAGAGGTGGCGGAAGGTATCGACGGTATCGGACTCGGCGAACCACTTAGTCATCCACTCCCGCTCCTCCGGCAGGAAGCCCGTAGTGGTCTCGTTGCGCTTGGGGTCGTGGAGGTCGATGGGGTGGTGGGCGATGTTGTAGTCGCCTACGACCAGGAGGTTGGGCCGCGTCTTGCGTAGGTCCTGTACAAAGGCCAGGAAGTCATCCAGGAAGCGGTACTTAAATTCCTGCCGGTGATCACCCTGACCGCCATTGGGGAAGTAGCAGTTGAGAAGGGTGAGGTCACCGAAGTCGGTGCGGATCACCCGGCCCTCACAGTCGTATACCTCCAGCTGACAGCCTTCCACCACCAGATCGGGAGCCTGCCGGCTCAGGGTGAGTACGCCGGAGTACCCTTTTTTGCTAGTCGCGCTGTGCCAGGCACCGAAGCGTAGTCCCATCTCGGCGAGCTCGGCCGTGTCGACCTGCTCCGGGGTCGCCTTGGTTTCCTGTAGGCAGAGCACGTCGATTTCGGTCTCAGCCGCCCATTCAGCTAGGCCCTTTTTCAGCGCGGCGCGGATACCGTTGACGTTGTAGGTGACAATCCTCATGGTGTGGCAAAGAGTTCCTGTAGCTGACTGGCCTCGCTCGGCTTCATCCGTCCGGCCAGTACCAGGCGCAGTTCGCGGCGGCGCAGGGCGGCGGCGTAACGCTGCTGCTCGATCTCCGTCAGTGGGACGAGCTCCGGTACAGGCACTGGGGAGCCGTTGTCCTTATCCAGGGCCACGAAGGTGAAGTAGGCGTGGTGGGTGCGGCGCGGGTGGGTGCCCTGCATGGTAGCGGCAAAGACCTCCACGTAGACTTCGATGCTCGTGTTGAAGGCCCTGGTGACGCTGGCCTCCAGGGTGATTACCTCCCCATTACGGATGGGGCTCTGGAAGGCCACGTTGTCGACACTGGCGGTCACCACCGGACGGGCACAGTGCTTACCGGCGCAGATGGCGCAGCAGATGTCCATCCACCGCAGCATATTGCCGCCCATCAAGTTGTCCTGCGGGTTGGTATCGTTGGGCATCACCAGCTCCGACATCGTAGTGAAGCTATCAGCTACGCGCTTGGGGGCCGGCCGGCTCATTGCTGCATCACTCCGGGGCGATCCAGTACGGGTAGCTCGGTCAGCATCTCTTCCCCGATGGTATCGGGGGCAAAGACGTAGCGCTTATCCAGCATGTGCTCCCCATCATTGAAGCTTACCCAGTACTCGTTGCTAATACTGAAGAGGGAAGGCTGGATAGGTTCGATCTTAACGGCTTCCCGTGGCGGGAGGGTCTGGTGGAAGTGGCGGAGCACAGTAGTCGTCTTGTTCACTCCTTCGACACTTCCGTAGCCCTGACTGGTCACGAGTACATTCTCCAGCGGCGTATCCCGCAGGTTGATCAGGTAGATGTCCCAGAGCTCCTCGGCGGACTCCTGCCGGGGCACCACGGCGACGGCTACGTCGGTGACCGCGGGGGGGGAAATGTCTTTCTTCATGGGCTCACGCGCAAATGGGCCGCAAAGGTAGGCATTTCAGAACCCTTTGGTAAGCCCCACTTCGATGCGTGTCCGGTCTACGTCCAGCCGCTCCTCCCGGTAGGTCGGGCTGAAGGCATGACTCGTACCCAATAGCACGCCCCAGCTGCGCCCGAACCGGTACCGCAGTTGCAGCCAGCCATCCACCCCCCAGCGGTGTATCCGCGGATCGAGGTAGGGACTAACTCCGTTTGCTAGGGGATTAAACGAGGAGTGGGCAAGGGTACTATTCAGGGCCGTGCGGTCGAGCGCACCCATTCCAGGTACGCCTGAGACCACCGGCCCCTCACCGGCCAGCGCATACCGCAGCCCCACTCCGGCGCCCACGCTCAAGCGGCCCTCACGGCCCAGCGTGCGAATTATCCCGCTACGTAGCGATAGCTCATGGGTGTAGAGAACTTCCGAAGCATCCGCGACGGCCCCCCCAGTAAGCGGTCCTGTACGATCCAACAGCTCGCTTAGCTCCTGCTGCGTCAGCGGATCGGCCCACACCTCCCTGGCCCCGTAGTCGTAGCGCAGGGCCAGCGGCAACCGCCAGCGTCCCCGCCCCAGCAGATAGTCCACTTCAGCAAAACCGCCCGGCCGTCGTGAGGTCGTATAGGTGCTAGCCCCCAGAGCTGCGACCACCCTCACCGGTCTCTCGGCGGAGATAATCTCCGCTACAACCACCGGTAGCGGTAAGGTGAGCGGAACGTCAAGTAGCGCGATAGGTAGCGTAGGAAGGGTTATGACCGTATTCTCTTCATATGGGAAAACCGGCGGCAGTACGTCCGGCTGGGCGGGGCGCGCCGGTGCAAGGCTGCTCGTAGCTACCCCAGCAACTATCCCGACATCCTGACGGCTAGTGTTAGTAAACCCGTCCGTAGACTCCGGTATGGAACGGGGAGCTGCGGCTAGTGAATTAGCGGGGACAGCGGGGAGCGACTCGGGGGCGTTTTCAGTCGTAGCAATCGCTATGGCTGCGGCCTCCCGTGAAGACCACTGCACCTGCGTTCCCGCCCCGATCAGTCCTGCAAGCAGGAGTGCCAGGAGGAGCCAGGGGAGGGGACTACGGCGGCGGCGGCGGCGGCCTTGGCTGAGGCGGTGGTCCATGTCCTGCCAGGCCTCGTTCCAGAAGGCCTCGTTGGCTGACCAGGTGGTGGGGGGCTTATCCGGCATAACGGTTGTGTTGGTGGGTGGATTGGGCGAGGCGGTCGCGTAGCAGTTGGCGGGCCTTACTGAGGTGCCAGCGGCTGTTGCCCTCGCTGAAGTGAAGTTTGCCGGCGATCTCGGCGTGGCTGTAGCCCTCTATGGCAAAGAGCCAGAAGACCTCCTTGCTGGGCTCCGGCAGTAGGTCGATGAGCTTGCAGAGGTCGTCGGCGTAGAGGCGGTGGGTGACGGTATCGTCGGTGGCCTGGTCCCAGTCGGCGATCTCCAGGGTAGGGCGCTGCCGCCGGCGGCGGTACTGATCGACGGTGTAGTGAAAGACCAGCCGTTTCACCCAGCCCTCCAGACTACCCTCCCAGCGGAACTGATCCAGGCGTTCGAAGACCTTCATCATACCGCCGTTGAGTAGGTCCATGGCCTCGTCGCGCCCGGGCGCGTAGCGGCGGCAACTGGTGAGGGCGGCCGGGGCGTACCGCCGGTAAAAGGCCTCCTGGGCCCTACGATCCTGCTTCAGGCAGGCCGCCACCAGTGTACGCTCATTGGTATAGTCGACGGCCGCCACCTTAGAAGCGGGTGCCGATAGTGAAGATGAGGCGGCGGTAGTTGATGCGGCGGCTGACGAGCTCCAGGTTCTGATTTTCCGTACGGAACTCCACCTGCGTAAAGCGGTAACCCACGTCAAATAGCAGCGTGCCCCAACGACCCCGTGGGGGCAGTAGAGCCACCCCCAGAGCGGGATGGGCTACGTATCCGAGGCTTCGTCCGCTGAGCCGCAAATCAGGGTGGCCCAGGGGAAGGTTGGCACCGGTCAGTAGGCGGACGAGTGGACGTAGCCGTCCGTCACCAAACTGGTATTCCGCCAGGCCCGTGAGCAGGAGGACGCGCTCGTCGTTGCGGGGGCTCATAACCTCGGCACCGCCACCTACCCCTACGAGCACCCTGCCCACGGGCCGGACGTAGTGGTAGGCCGCCCCGGCCCCGACATTGAGTTGCCCCCGACCACCGAACTGGTTAAAGGGGAGGGGGGAACGCGAGAGGCCCATCGTAGTGGTAAGCTGGTGCCGCCAGCCGCGGTCGGGGGCCGCGGTGACGTCCTGTGCCTCAGCGGTAGGGTCGTCCCTGCGCATCAATTCCTCCCGGTCCAGGCCGAAGTGTACCCGTACGATACGACGCCAGGGAATGGTACTCACCCGACCGCCACGGTCTTCAATCGTGACCTGGCGGCCGTAGTCGTATTCGGTCACCGTGCCGCTGCGGTTGCGGCCGCCGCGTACCTCCACCCGGTCAGCGTAGAGCTGCTGGTCCTGCGCTACCACAACCGAGACACTCAGTAGGAAAAGTAGGATGAGGGAGTAGCGCATGGTTGACCGGTCGACTAGGTGAATATACGGACGGTAGGAGGTAGTGGTACTAAAGTTCTACGGGGCAGATGGAAATATCGCTCACCGCGATTACCTCTCCGGCCTCCGTGTAATCGTACTGCCGGATGCCGGCCTGCTCCCAGCCGAACACAATCAGTTCGGGGCGGTCGTGCCGTACGATGATGTCCCTGGCATTAAAGTCAGGCTCGGTAGTCAGGAGCGGACCGAGGCGGCCGTCTTCCCCCAGGGCAAATACCTTGATGCCCAGGGTGCCACTACAGAGGTAGAGGCGGTTCTCCTTTACGCCCAGGCCGTGGCTCTGCTGCATGGGGATTGTTTGCAATTCCGTTGGCCTTCGGGGTTCGCTTACATCTAGCACGATCAACTGGTCGGCCTGATTGCCGCAGTCACTTCCGCCCCACATCGTCACGTAAGCTACGTCGTCCTGCACCACTACGGGGTCACAGCTCAGCACGTGTTCAAAGGTGGACAGGTGCTGCGGACGCAGGGGGTTACGCACGTCGTAGATGTGCATGCCCGTGGTGGAGCCGATGTAGAGTTGGTCTTTGTACGGAAAGATGGTCTCGATGTCCCACCCCAGGGCGGTGGTGCCGACGAAGGCGGGCTCGGCAGGATTCTCCAGCGAAAACGTGCGCAGGCTTTGCTGATCTACGGCGTAGAGCGTGCCGTTGGAAATGGTGAAGCGGGCTAGGCTGCCCCCTTGTCCTACTACTTCGGTGGTGAACCCGGCGCTGCGACTGCCGGACATGTTATTGGTGATGCTCGTAGAGGCAAAAAAGATGCCGTCTGCCCAGAAGCTGCTCTCCCTAGCACGGGCCTCGCTACAGCTGAGCTCCATCACCTCATCGGTGGGAAGGTACTCCACGATGTACTCTCCGGTGTAGGCAAGTTCTCCGGCGAACACCGAATAGAGTTCGAAGACGTCCTCCGTCCGGTGCAGGAACGCCGGCTCTCGTGGGTCCGTCAGGTCGAAGGCCAGTAGGTCGAGGTACTGACTGACGTAGAGGATGTCGTTGCGTACGGCGATGCCCTGTCCGCCGGGAATGGGCAGAAAGCTCAGCGGCCGGGGGGCGTCGTTATCGCGGTTGTCGAAGATATGCAGGCCGGCATTGCGGTCTACGATGAAGAGGTAATCACCGTAGACGTAGAAGCCGGAGGGCTCGCACACCTCGCTGGCGGCCTCGTAGGTGAAGTCGGTACTACGCCAGTCCGCCGCCGAGACCAGTACGGGCTGGTAGCTCTGGTAGTGTACGGTTTCCATGCATTCGTCCTCGACACAACCGCTGAGCAGGAGGGAGAGTACTAGGGCGAAGTAAGTAAGTAGGCGCATGAGGGGGGATTTGGTCCGTCAGACGTAGTAGCGGTACTCCGGCGTTGGTGGCCGGGGTAAAATTCTGCAGAGCAACAAATGGCCGGCCTGCCGCTTTTACCCTCCGCCGTCAGTTGCCACCGCCTATGTCCAGCCTGCGCCGGGTCAGTCGATTTTTCTCCCTCGTCAAGTTCAGCCATACGATCTTCGCCCTGCCCTTCGCGCTGCTGGGCTTCTTTCTGGCCACCCTCGACCGCGGCGTACTGAGCCTGGTAAAGCTCCTGCTCGTGCTCGGCTGCATGGTCTTCGCCCGTTCGGCGGCCATGGCCTTTAACCGCTACCTCGACCGCCACATCGACCGCAGGAACCCCCGCACGGCGGTGCGCGAGATACCGGCGGGGGCCATCTCGGCCACCGCCGCCCGCAATTTCGTGCTGCTCAATTGCGGGCTCTTTCTGGCGTGTGCCGGGTTGCTTAACCCACTTTGTTTGGCCCTTGCCCCGGTAGCATTAGCCGTTGTCCTGGGCTATAGCTACACCAAGCGCTTCACCTACCTCTGTCATTTTGTACTCGGACTCGGACTGGCCCTGGCACCCGTGGGAGCCTATCTGGCCGTGACCGCGACGTGGGCAGTGCTTCCGGTGCTGTACGGCACGGTGGTACTGCTCTGGGTGGCGGGCTTTGACATCATCTATGCGCTGCAGGACGAGGAGTTTGACCGGCGGGAGGAGCTTTACTCCATTCCGGTACAACTCGGAACGGTAGGGGCCCTGCGGCTGGGACGCGTACTGCACCTGCTCTGTGCGGCCATTCTTGTTTATGCCCTGTACTTACAGCACCAACTGTATCCGGAGTTTGGCTGGCTTACGGCAGTGGGGGGCGGGCTGTTTTTGTCTCTGCTGGCCTACCAACACAGCCTGGTGCGGCCGGGTGATCTGAGCCGGGTGAACCTGGCATTCTTTACGACTAACGGAGTGGCTAGTGTGGCCTTTGGGCTGATCTCTATCCTGGATATCTACGTGTAGCGACGGCTAAAGCCGTCGCTACAGAACGGAGGCGAACTGCCGCAGAAAACGCACGTCATTCTCAAACATCAGCCGGATGTCCTGGATGTTGTACAGCAGCATGGCCTGCCGCTCGATGCCCATGCCGAAGGCGTAGCCGCTGTAGCGCTCGGGGTCGATGCCACAGTTGGTCAGCACCTGCGGGTCGACCATACCGCAGCCCATAATCTCCAGCCAGCCGGTGCCCTTGGTGATGCGGTGGTCATGCTCGGTCTGTAGGCCCCACCAGATGTCCATCTCGGCACTAGGCTCGGTGAAGGGGAAGTAGCTGGGGCGTAGGCGAATTTTCGTTTCCAGCCCGTACATCGCCCGGGCGAAGTGTAGCAGGGTCGCCTTCATATCGGCGAAGCTGACGCGCTCGGCGATGTAGAGCCCTTCCACCTGGTGAAACTGGGCGTGGCTGCGGGCGCTGATGGTTTCATTGCGGTACACCCGCCCGGGGGCAATGATGCGGATGGGGGGCTTTTGCGTCTCCATCGTCCTAGCCTGCACCGAGCTAGTGTGCGTACGCAGGAGCATGGCGGTATTATCGGGCCAGGCGGGCATACCGGCGCTGACGTAGAAGGTATCCTGCATATCGCGGGCGGGGTGGTCCTCCGGCGTATTCATGGCCGAGAAGTTGTGCCAGTCGTCCTCGATCTCGGGTCCCTCGGCGACGGTAAAGCCGATGCGCTCGAAGATGGATACGATGCGCCGCATGGTCAGCGCGATGGGGTGGCGGCTGCCCAGGGGGAGGGGCTCGGCGGGGGCGGTGAGGTCGAGGTCGCTAGCTTCCTGGCTTTGCTCCCCGTTTTTGGTGGCTGTCAGTAGGTCATCGTACCGCTGCTGGGCCACCTCCTTGGCTCGGTTGACCAGTTGGCCGAACTCCCGCTTGCGCTCGTGGGGGATGGTCCGGATCTCACCCATCAGGGGCTTAAGCACGTTCTTACTGCCCAGGTAGCGGATCCGGAAGGCCTCGACGGCCTCGGGGGTAGGGGCCGGGGCGGATTCGATCTCGGCGATCAACTGGGTCAGGCGGTCGAATACTTCCATGGCGGCGAAGATAGCCACGTCGTTGGGTCCGGACCTATCTTGGCGGGGTGAGGCTGCGCGAACTATGGCAAGACTGGGGGTGGCTGACGGTAAGTATACCGGGCATCTTCGTAGGGCTCGTATTCTCGCCAGTGGTGCTTTCATTGGCTACGATCCTCACGGTCGTCGCACTGGTGCTCGATCCACGGCGTGGGATCAGTCCGCAGTGGCGGGCCGGGATTCCCACCGTGCTCCACTCCTCACTTTTTTGGGGGCTGGCCGGGCTCTACCTGGTGATGCTGGTGGGGGTGTGGCAAACCGAAGACTGGGGTTACCTGCTGGAGCGGTTACGCATCAAGCTTCCCTTGCTACTGCTACCCATCGCCTGGGCGGCGCTGCTACCCCGTCCGACGGCCCCCCCCCGTCCGACGGGGTTGCTCCTTCTCTGCATCTTCGTGAGTCTGGTAGTTGGAGGGGTGCTGGTAAACTACGCCCTTCACTTCCAGGAGATCAATGCCCTCATCGTGCAGGCCCAGCCCGTACCCGTGCCGCGGCATAATCACATCCGCTTCAGTTTGTTGATGGCCCTGTGCGCGGTGATCGGTCTGCACGGAGGCCTGCAGTACCGCCATTGGTGGCTCGGCGCGCTAGGGGCCTTTCTGTTTATCGCCCTCCACGTACTGGCGGTACGCTCCGGACTGGCAGCCGCCTACGCCGGTGTGGGCGTGCTACTGGTGTGGCGAGCTATCGGCCTGCGCCGCTTTAGGCTACTGGCGATCGGTCTTGTGGCCTTGATCGTGCTTCCGACCGTGGCCTACCTCACGGTACCGACCTTCCGTACCAAGTTGCAGTACATGCGCTACGAGTTACTGCACCGTGATCGAAACCAGGACAGTGGCGAGTACTCCGATACCGGGCGACTGACCAGCATCCGATTGGGTCTGGAAGTATGGCGTGAGCATCCGCTACTGGGGGTAGGCTTCGGCAACTTGCGCCGAGTCATGGACGATAAGTACGCCGTTGTCCTGCCGGGTGTGCCCGGTAAGCGGCCGCACAATCAGTTCGTCACCGCGCTGGCGGCCGGGGGGGTGGTGGGCTTCGTCATCACGGTCGGTTGTTTCTTGCTGCTGGGTTTTAGGGCAGGTAGGTGGCGCGACCCGCTGTACTTCGCCCTATGGACCATGCTCACCCTGAGCTGCCTGGTCGAAAACACACTGGAAACTTCCGTGGGCGTGACCCTCTTCACGCTGATGGTACTCCTGTTTGCCTACCCCCCGAAGCGGAAGCCGGGGTAGAGCATCATGCCACCGTCGATGTAGATCGTAGCTCCGGTGATGTAATCACTCACGTCACTGGCGAGGAAGGCGCAGAGGTTGGCGATATCTTCCCCCTCGCCGATGCGGCCGTAAGGAACTAGTTGAAGTAGCTTTTCCATGGCCTGCTCGGTGCTCCAGGCGGCCTTATTGATGTCGGTGCGAATGGCTCCGGGGGAGATGGCGTTCACCCGGATCTTATCGGCGGCCAGTTCCTGGGCCATCGACTCCATCAGCATCTTCACGCCCCCCTTAGCGGCGGCGTAATTGACGTGACCCGCCCACGGGATCTCGTCGTGCACACTGCTCATACAAATGATTTTACCGGCCGATTTGCTGTGCCCGTGCACGCCCTGCCTACGGAATACCCGGGCGGCCTCGCGGCAGCAGAGGAATTGTCCCGTCAGATCGACGTTGATCACGCGGTTCCACTCGGCGAGCGTCATTTCGGTAAAGGCGGCGTCGGCTTGCAGTCCGGCATTGGCCACCAGTACGTCGAGGTGACCGTAGGCATCGGCGCAGGCCTGAAACAGGCGGGCTACGTCATCCTCCTTAGAGACATCAGCCTGTACCACGATGGCCCGCCCACCTGCCTCGGAAATTACCTCGGCCGTATCGTCGGCCTCCTCTTTGCTGCTGTGGTAATTGATGACTACGTTCATGCCCTCGGCGGCCAGTCCGATGGCGCAGGCCCGTCCCAGCCCGGTGCTGGACCCGGTGACGATGGCGGTTTGTCCGGCGAGATCAATGTTCATACTACATGGTGGTTTGCCTGCTCAACCGGGTCGCTACGGGGGTGGTTCGTTACCTTTGGCCAGATGATCCGGTCTTTACTCTGCGCACTCCTCTGCTTTGTCCAGTATAGCGCTGCTGCCAGTTCGGTTGCACCTGCGGCCCCGGTAGATGCCCCCGTTACTCTTGCCGCCAATTGGATTACCCATCCCGCCGCCCCGGTGGAGGACCATAGCGTGGTGCTGTTTCGCCGGCAGTTCGATCTTGCCGTGCTGCCGGATAGCTTCCTAATCGGGGTGACGGCCGATAACCACTTCCGCCTGTACGTCAACGGGAAGTGGGTAGCGTTCGGGCCCCAGCTAGGGGATGTCGAGCACTGGCGCTACGATCGCATCGACCTGCGGCCCTACTTACAATCCGGCACCAACACCCTGGCCATCCAGGTCACCAACTGGGGGTACCACCGCATGTTTGGCATCCAGAGCGTACATACGGCGCTGCTGGTGCAGGGCTACGGAGCGGCCGAGGTACTTACTACCAGTGGCTACGATGGGGAATATAAAACTTTGATAAACAGTGGAATTAAGCCCCACGAGGTGAAGTGGCGTACCAGTGATAATGATATCATTGGCGGGCTGTACGCCAATAACCCCACCGATAGCCTCCACGTCGCGCGCTACCCCTGGGGCTGGGAACAAGCTGATTTCGACGACAGCAGCTGGACGGCCGCTCAGTTCCTCGAGAAAGGAAACGAAGTCACCGACGGCACCGGTTTTCGCTGGATGCTACAGGAGCGCACCGTACCGCCCCAGCGGCTGAGCGAGCAGACATTCCGGCGCGTCCCCATTCAGGAAGGGATTACCACGCCACCGGAGTGGATGACCGGTGAGGATGCCGTCACACTACCGCCAGCGGGAAGCTACCGCCTGCTACTCGATATGGAGGAGGTCACTATGGGCTTTCCTACGTTGCAGTGGTCCGGGGGGGCGGGGGCGCAGGTGCGGTATACGTGGACAGAGAACCTCTTCAACGCCGACCGCAGCAAGCCCCACCGCGATAGTACGGCCGGTAAGTTGGTGAAGGGCTACTTCGACGTCATCCTGCCCGACGGCGGGGCGGACCGCAGCTACGTACCCACCTGGTACCGCACCTTCCGCTATCTCGAGATATTGGTGACCACCGCCGAAGAGCCCCTACAGCTTTATGCCCCCGTGCTGCAACGGGTTACTAGTTCCATCCCGTTGGCTGCTACCTGGCGCAGTGACGACGCGGAGCTTGACCGTATCGTAGCCGCAGACCGCCGCACCGTGGAAATATGTACCCAGGACTACTTTCTGAGCGATGCCTACTACGAGACCATGCAGTACGTGGGCGACACTAAGGTGCACGCCCTGGTCTGGCAGGCACTGAGCGGCGATGACCGTCATACCCGCAACGCCCTGCTCGACTTCCACCACGCCCGCAATGCAGAGGGGATGCTGAAGAGTTGCTTCCCACTGCGGCACAACTTCTTCCATTCCAGCTACTCCCTGATCTACGTGGACATGGTCTGGGACTACTTCCTGCGCACCAACGATACGGCCTTCGTACGGCCCCTGCTACCGGGTATCCGGCTGACCATGGATTACTTCGCCACGCACTACGACACGGAGAGCGGTTTACTGCGCGACGTGATTTATAAGCCCTTCGTGGACTGGTACCCCAACGGCAACCGGGGCCTGGCCGAGGGCGCCGACCTGGATGCCTCCGTGCCCTACGCCCTACAGTACGTCCACGCCCTACGGTCGGCCAGTCTGCTTGCTGATGCCCTCGGCGAGACCGGCGATCATTGGAGCAGTCTGTTCGACGAGGCACTACGGACCATCCGCGAAAAGTACTACCTGCCCGAGCGCCACCTGGTCGCCGAACGGCCCAGCCTGGATTTCTTCGACCAGCACAGCAGCATCCTGGCCGTACTTACCGGCGTCATTCCCGAGGCAGATGTCGACGACGTCCTCGATACCGTGGTGCGCGATACGAGTTTAGTCCCGGCTACGTACTACTTCCGCTATTATTTACTCGAGGCCCTTCGACAAAACGAGCGTGCCGACCTAGTCCGCGAGGCCCTCCAGCCCTGGTACGACATGGTGGCCGAGGGGGCTACTACCCAGGTCGAACGCTTCGAGACTCCCGCTAAACCGACCCGCTCCGAGGCCCACCCCTGGGGTGCCGCACCCGCACTGTTCGTTTATACGCTGCTGGCTGGTATTAATGATGAGAATCCGGAAGGGCCGGTTGTGATGCGTCCTGCCTTCGGCCACCTCAAGGTGATGGAAGGCTACTACCCCTTCCTGCGGGGCCGGGGTGGGGTGCGCTTTGCGCTGGAGCGGTCGGGGCCTACGGGGGTGCTCGGTAGCGTGACGGCTACTGGGCGGGAGGTGCGTGTGCGGTGGGGGGGGCGGGAAGTGGTGATACCTGCCGGTGAGTCCCGTGACGTTCACTTTGATTAACCGCAGAGGGCGCGGAGAGACGCAGAGATATGACACACATGCAGAAACACCTCTGCGTCCCACTGCGCCCTCTGCGGTTCATCCCCGCCGCGGAGCTGCCCGTCGCAGGCTCCCCTAGCCAGCAGAAAGCAACCGAAAGCCCCGAAAGAACTTATCCGAAGCCTCACTAAGCCCCCGCCCACTCAGCGCAAAGGTCTTCAATTCGTAGTACCGCCCCCCCACCACGAAAGCGAGGGTACGCGCCTGCGCCTGTCCATCCTTATAGTCGATGCGCCAGATACGACCCGGGTAGCCAAGCACCTCACGGTCGGTGGCGTACACAACCTCGCCGCGCAGGGCCTCGGCGGCGGATTCTTCGGTAGACGCTAAGAGCTCACGCACCAGCTCGGTACTATCCTGGTGCAGCGCACCCGCGGGGTAGTCGACGTAGCTGAGCACGTAGATGAGGTTTTCGGCGCGCTCTAGCTCCGGTACCTTGAAAAAGTAGGTATGAAAGACCTGCTTGCCCACGGCCGTTTCCAAGGTATCAATCTTATGCTCCAACGGCCCTGGGGTCTCGATGCGGAAGCGGCCCTCCAGGTCGTCGACCTGCTCCCAGCGGTGGTCGTCCTCCCAGCTTTTGGTGGGGGGCTTGACGGCTTCCTTATCTAGGCGGTCGGTCTGGGCCGTGAGCGTACCGGTAAGAAGGAGGAGAACGATGAGACGTAGCATAAGGAATAGACACGCAGCTCATACCAAGCGTTGTACCTGCGTACGCGCCCCGATCCGGAAGTGCTCCGGCCGCTGCCCCTCCAGGTCCCGCATAAGGAGTACACCGGGTTGCTTACCCACTTCCAGACTACCCATGCGGTGGTCAAGCTGCAGGGCCTCGGCACCGTTCAGGGTGGCCCAGCGCAGCAGCTCATCAAAGGGCACGTAGCTCTGGTAGCGGGCGATCGTGCGCAGCTCCTCCAGGATGTCGAGCTGCCAGTTGGAGGTCAGGCTATCGGTACCCACGCAGACCTTTGCCCCCGTGTTGAGGAAGCGTTCATAGCGTGGCAGGCGGTTTTCGATGTAAAGGTTAGCGTTGGGGCAGGTGGCCCAGTACACGCCGTTTTCCCCCCAGGCCTGGGCGGCTAGAATGGCTTCTTCCGTGGTCAGCGTATTGTGCACAAATAGGGTGCGTTTGCGGGGGTCCATCCGCTGTAGCGCGTGGAAGATCGACGGTGTACCTGGGGCGTGAAAGTGCTCCAGGCTCGCGCCGAAGCCGGCAAAAAACTCCGCGAAGGGACCGCCTCCCGTCTCGAAAAGCAGGTCCTCAGCGGGCGTTTCCTGGTTGTGAATACTTACCGTCTCGCTGCCCGTATTCAGCTGATTGATAAGGTAATAGAGCCCGTCACTTACGGTATAAGGTGCATGGGGTACAGCGCTTTTTGGCTCTGGTTGGGCGGTATAGGCTGGTACGTACATATCGTAGCTCGCCCGGGCCCGCTCCGGCTGTAGGAAGTCGAACATTTCCATGAAGCTGTAGTAGGTGATCGGGCTGCTGCGCTTTACTGCCGCGGTATCCACCTTATTACAAATGTCTCCTACGGCTTGAATACCGCGCTCCCACATTTGGCGGTCCTGCTCTGCGATAGCCTGGTCGATCTCGGCCTGGTCTACCTCCCGCAGCGTGACTACGTCGACCAGGAAGGGGAGGAGCGTTTTACCGGTAGCGCTTCTACCGCGCAAGTGGCTGAGCTCGAGGTGGCAATGGGCGTTGATAAAACCGGGGATCAGTATACCGTCGTGCCACTGGGGCGGGGCCCCGATAGCTATCGAAGGTGCGGTATACGTAGCGGAGGCGGGATCATACACCCCGCGTATTCGACCCGTTTCGTCCATGTCGACCACCCCGTTGCGGATGGGCGGGCTGGAGATCGGGTACACATAGTCAGCGGTAAAGGCGGGCATGGGGGCTTATTCTGAGCCGCGAAGGTACTCTCCACTGCTAGCGCCGGTAAGCCTTACCCGGATCGTGGTTTTCGGTTGCAGCAGGTAGTTGGGTAAGCGGAGTTCCAGTCGCTTGAGTCCCGGCACCTGCATATCGTAGGCCAGGGGAGGAGGGTCTAGACTCACGACCGAAAAGTGGAGGCCAGTAGGTTGCTCGACGAATAGATCGAGCCAATGGTCGCCCTGGCGCAGCCGCGCGCCGTAATCCGTCAGGGTTACGGCGGCCGTAGTCATGAGCTGCCAGCATACGGTACGGGTGGCATCGGTGGTCATAAGTGTATCCGTGGTGGTGAAGGTGCGTGGGCCTAGCTTAGTGAAGGTGCGGCTTGCGGCGGCAATCTGACCGTTGACCACTTCACCAAGGTCGACGCGGATGGTGGTAGGCGACAGCTGAACGAGGGGCGCGAACCCGTCTACCCGGTGCAGACTATCGTTCACGGTGAGGGTACTGTGGTTAAAGTTATTCTTGGAGATCAGGGTCCACCGCGCGGCCTGCTGTTCGTGGCCCCAGAGGTCGAAGCCGAGTTGCTCCAGGGAGTTGTAATCTTGCATGCCTAGGTCCACCGCCCACCGCACGCTATCGAGCTCGAAGATGAAGCTGCCGGCGTCGAGGTTGCCGTGACTGATTGACCCCCGACCGCCCTTGACGGCTAGGTAAAACGTAGTATCGGTGGCATCGCGCAGTATCCCCAGGGGATTGGGCCCATCGGCCGACCAGGTAAGGGGCAGGCCCGACTCCGTAAACTGGGTGGGCCGGGCAATCCAGGGCAGAGCGAGGGCAGCAAAGCGAGAGCCGCGGGCGTCTTCGCGGTACACGCGCTTTAGGGCACCGGGCTGGAAAAAACTGCCGTTTCCGGTAGGGCCGGCAAACCAGGCTAAGACTTCCGCGCCATTGGTGCCGGCATCCGCCGCACCGTCGGCGTAGTTGTAGTACGCACCGCTGGGCGCTTCGGCCAGCGCCCGGAAGGTGGCACTCTGGAGAAAGCCGGGGTAGTCCGTGAGGCCAAAATCGTCGTTGAGGGCACTGCGCAACATTTCTATAGTTATCACCGAATAGCTCGTAGCGTAGCTCCAGTAGGTGGCACCCTCGGGGTAGGCACCGTCAGGGGCGTAGGTGCGCAGGGCACGGGGTAGGTATTCGATCGCCCGGGCGATGGCCCGGCCGCTTTGCTGCGGTGCACGTTCGGCTAGGGTGAGCGCTGCGGCAATGGTTCCTCCGTGGCAAACTTGATTCCAGTTATTGTCCGCAGTGATCCACCAGTCGGTACTTGCCAGCGAGGGCTCCAGGCCTAAGTGAAGAAGCGCTCCGTAGGCTTGCGAAGTTACCGAATTGGGGAGTGCTTCCTCCGCCCAATCCAGGCCGATAGCGACGGCCAGGGACATTTCGGCCACGTCGAGAAAGTGGCTAGGGTTCCAGTCGGTGAACGTACTCACGGCCACCAGCTCGTCACCGAGGCGGTCCAGGTAGGCGGTGTCGCCACTGATCAGCCAGCTCATACCTAAAATGCCGCTGCGGCGTAGGGCCTCCCGACTTACGAACAGGAGGCGCCGGCCGGTGAGCTCGCGTTTCAGTACGGGCGCCCGGAGTAGCTCATCGGCCCGTTGCTGAATACCTGCGTAGTAGCTGCCCAAGGTCGGATCGGTAGCCAGGGCGTTACGGAGGCTATCCAGACTACCGGGTGTAAGGATTAGTCGCGGATGCTCGCGGCGCAAGCCCTGCGTCCAGGACACCGTATCGAATGCCTGTAGGGGAACGGGCTCCTCCATACCGGGCTGGGCGACCAGGAACAACGGGAGGAACAGTAGAGCGAGGAGATACCGCATGGCGAAAGATAGGCAGGTAACCAGTAAGCAGGCGTCCAGGCCGGCTTGCTTACCTTCCGGCTATAATACCGGACCTATGCGTTTAGCTTATCTCCTCTGGCCTCTCGTCGTACTGTTTGCCTGCAACGCCGACCGAGACCCCACGTTGTCCGCTAACGACGCTAGCGAGGCACGCACGGTCGAGATCGTCTCCGACTCGCTGGATACGGAGCGCCTACAGGCACCGGATGAGCTATTCGGGGAGCTGTTCCGCGAGGTACAGATGCAGCAGCTGTACCCCGATGGCAAAACCTTTGTCGATATGATTCCGCAGCAGTCGGCCCGGGCGATCATGGAAGCCTACCGGGCGGAGCGGTCCGCGCAAGGATTCGATCTGAAAAACTTCGTGGAGACTCACTTCGACCCTCCGGCAAGCCCCGAGAGTGGATTTACCAGCGACGGCAGCCGCAGCATCACCGACCACATCGACGCGCTCTGGCCGGTACTGACCCGCCGGGCCGGCAGCGACGAGGGCAGCGCCGGGAGCCTGATCGTACTGCCGCAGGACTACGTGGTACCCGGGGGGCGCTTCCGCGAGGTGTACTACTGGGATAGCTACTTCACCCTACTCGGGCTGGCGGCGGCGGGGCAGGATAGCCTGGTGCGGTCGATGGTGACCAACTTCGCCTACCTGATTGATGAGCTTGGCTTCATTCCCAACGGCAACCGCACCTACTACCTGACCCGCTCCCAGCCGCCCTTCTTCGGACTGATGGTAGAGGTACTGGCCGGCATCGAGGGCGAGCAGGTGTACGCTGAGTTCCTGGAGCAGATGGAGGCCGAGCACGCCTTCTGGATGCGGGGCGAAGGAGAGGTGACCGCCGCCCGGCCCGCCGTGAATCATGTGGTGTTACTCGGTGATAGTACCGTACTGAACCGCTACTACGATGCCGGTGACCGCCCCCGCGCCGAGAGTTACCGCGAGGATGTGCTCACCATCCGCGAGAGTGGCCGCGACAGCCAGCTCGTGGCCCGCCACCTGCGCAGTGGGGCCGAGTCGGGCTGGGACTTCTCTGCCCGCTGGTTCGCCGACGGGCAGAACCTTTCGACCATCGTGACTACCGATATTGTACCTCCGGACCTCAATGCGCTGCTCTATAAGCTCGAGACCCTGCTCGCGGAGCACACCGAGCTGATCCCCGAAAAGGAAGCCTGGCAGCAGCGCGCCGACCGCCGCCGCGTCGCGATCAATGATTACCTGTGGAACGAGTCCTCGGGTTGGTACGAAGACCATAACTGGTCGACGGGGGAATTCACCGGCTACCTGACGCTGGCCGGCGTATACCCACTCTTCGTGGAAGCTGCTCCCGAAGACCGCGCCGTCGCCGTAGCCCGCCGGCTCGAATCGGAATTTCTCGCCCCCGGAGGTCTGCGCACTAGCCTCCAGCAGACCGGTCAGCAGTGGGATGCCCCCAATGGCTGGCCACCCCTACAGTGGATGGCCTACGCCGGACTGCGCCACTACGGTATCGACGACCTGGCCACCAGCATCCGCAGCCGCTGGATGACCAACAATGAGCGGGTCTACGAAAACGTCGATAAGCTGGTCGAGAAGTACAACGTGGAAGACATCACCCTCGAGGCCGGCGGCGGCGAATACCCCGTGCAGGATGGATTCGGCTGGAGTAATGGGGTATACTTGCGGATGGCTAGTGAGGTGGCTACTCCACCGGAGTAAGCCGCGACGGTAGTTGAGAGCCGGTCAACCGTTCTGGTTACACGGCACCTGCGACCCCGCCCCGCTTTTCCAGTTGCCGCCAGATGAGGAGTAGACTCACTATAGTGACAAGTGCTAAGGCCCCGGCGCTGACTGCCCCCGTTAGGTTGCCGTAGAGGTAGAAGCCCGTGGCGAAGAGTACCGAATACACGGCTACGGCACCCACTAGCATTGCCAGGATGCGCAGCGGCAGTTGGCCGTCAGCAGCGGTGTCGACATGGTCCAGTTGCTGCTCAACTACTCGGTCCCAGCCAGGACCACCCGGGCGCGTAACGGCATAGAAGTTGCGCAGGGTAGCCAGGTCGGTGGGGCGGGTAGCAAAGGTCACGGCCAGCCAGCCTACGGTGGTGATCGTGATGCCATACAGCAGTTTTTCGTAGCTCGCTAGTTCGCGCAGCCCGAACTCCGGGTAGATCAGCTCGAAAAAGAGCGCTACCACGAAGGAGATGAACATGCCGGCAATCTCGGTATAGGCGTTGATGCGCCACCAAAACCAGCGCAGGATGAAGATGAGCCCCGTTCCCGCTCCGATCTGTAGTAGAATACCGAAGGCCTGCAGCGCGTTGGTCAATGCCAGAGCGAAAAGGGCAGCCAGCACCATGAGTAGGACCGTACTCAGCCGCCCGATCAGTACCAGCCGGTCCTCGCTCGCCCCGCGATCGATGAACCGATTGTACCAATCGTGCACCACGTAACTCGACCCCCAGTTTAGGTGGGTGGAGAGGGTAGACATCAGCGCCGCGATCAGGGAGGCGATCACTAAGCCCAGCAGTCCGGTAGGCAGGTAGCTCAGCATGGCGGAATAGGCCAGGTCGTCGTCGACCTTGTTGGCGGGAATATTCGGAAAGGCAATCTGCAGGCTGTCAAGATCGGGAAACACAATAAGGGAAGCCAGGGCAATCAGGATCCAGGGCCACGGCCGCAGGGCATAGTGAAAGGCGTTGAAGAGCAGCGTGGCGCCAACTGCGTTGTTTTCATTCTTGGCGGCCAGCATCCGCTGGGCTACGTAGCCCCCCCCGCCCGGCTCCGCGCCCGGGTACCACACGCTCCACCACTGCACCGCGATCGGCATCAGGAAGAGCGGCACGTAGATGTCGGGATTGGTGAAGTCGGGGAAAAAATCTAGACGCTCGGCCACCTCCGGTCGCGCAAACAGCGCCTCGATGCCCCCGACTTCGGGCAAATTGACAATCACGTATGCGGCCCAGATGGCCCCCACCATGGCGAAGGTGAACTGCACGAAGTCAGTAAGAATCACCCCCCTCAGACCACCGGAAGCAGAATAGATCACGGTGACCACCGATACCAGCACCACCGTAGTGATGGGGTCGATATCCAGCAGCACCCCGGCAATCTTGATGCCGGCCAGCAATACCGTGGCCATGATCATCACGTTGAAAAATACTCCCAGATAGATGGCCCGAAACTGCCGCAAAAAGCGGGCGGGCGCACCGCTGTACCGCAGCTCGTAAAACTCCAGGTCGGTCATCACGCCCGAGCGCCGCCACAGCCGCGCGTACACGAATACCGTAAGCATACCCGTGAGTAGAAACGCCCACCAGGCCCAGTTACCGGCCACGCCCTGCTTGCGGACGATGTCGGTGACCAGGTTCGGGGTGTCAGCCGAAAAGGTCGTGGCCACCATGGATACGCCCAGCAGCCACCAGGGCATATTGCGGCCCGAGAGGAAAAACTCGCTGGTCGATTTACCGGAGCCCCGGCTGGCCCATAGCCCGATGGCCAGGGTGATGGCAAAAAAGACGAAGACGATGATCCAGTCCAGGGAGGTCAGCTGCATGCGGTAGTCTAGGTAAGTGTGGGTAAGGTAATGTATGCACGTTTAGCCCACATAATAGCGCAGGTACACCAGGTACACACTGCTGGTGAGGAGGACGAGACTTCCCCCGCTCACCAGCCACGGTAGTCCCGGCCAAGGTCGCTGCGGCCGGTTGAACAGCAAAAACAGCAGCGGGCCGATGGGGGTCAGGTACCTGCCCTGAATCGTGCCGACGGTACCGGAGCCCACCGGCTCCCAACTGAGTAGCTGGGACAGGACCACCAGCAGATAGCAGCCCACGGCGGCCGTCAGTAATACCCCACGGTGCCACCAGCCCAGCCGCATCCCCGGAGCGCCGGCCAGCAAGGCAACGACAAGCAACCACAGATAGGCACCCCACACCAGCCCCCGCGGTAGCCGTAAATCAAGCCAGCCGAAGGTGCCGATGTACCCCGGTAGGTACATGCCCGCCGCATCGCGCAGGCTGTTCGCCGCCGCGCTGAGGAGCCGGTGGGGTGCCCGGGCAATGCGCGCGCCCTGCGCACCGACGTCGGCCTGCCGGGGTAGGTGGAGCTCCTGCTCCACCCCGGCATCGTACGCACTGCGGGCAAGGTAAATCTCCGCCGAGCGCCCCGACCAGAACAGCATCACCCCCGCCGTCAGCCCCCCCAGTAGCACCCCCGCGGCGAGCTTGGGGCCCCAGCCGCCGAAACGCTCCCGCGGAATCAGTACCCCCAGGAGTAAGAGGGGGGTATAGACCAACTTGGTGGATGCTAGTCCGGCAGCCAGCACACTGAGTACTACCAGTTCGCGCGCGCCCAACCGGTCTGTGCGTCCCAGGGCCAGGTAGAGGAGGTAGGTCACCGCTACGAAGGCCACCCCGTCGGTAAGGGTATCGG
This sequence comes from Neolewinella sp., assembly GCF_965214665.1. Taxonomy (GTDB): domain Bacteria; phylum Bacteroidota; class Bacteroidia; order Chitinophagales; family Saprospiraceae; genus Neolewinella. The sequence continues at coordinate 684,119 of NZ_OZ243970.1, forward strand.
CACTCACTACCGCATGGGTAAATACGCTCATCGGTAGCAGCAGGAGCGCTACGAACAGCCAGCGGGCAATCGGTAGGAGCCACAACGTTAGTGCGCCCGCCAGGAGCCAGGTCAGGAGTCCGGCGGCACGGGCCAGGTACAGTGTATGCAGTGTGCTGGTTCCCAGCCGGCCCGCCACCCAGAGGCCGCCGGCAGCCGGTAGGTACACCACTGCCGGATACACCGCCGTGTTCGGATAGTCGATGAAGGTAGTCGCCTGGGGCCTAAGCGGTACCTTGGCGAAGCGCCGCACCTCGGCTGCGGTCGTCTGCCGCCGGGCATCCCAGCGCAGCAAACGAAAGGCAGCGAACAGCTCAACCAGCGCGGTGGGAACAGCGCCACCCCGCCGCTGGGTACTCAGATCGGGTTCCCACTCCCCGGTGCTGATGGCGTACGCCCGGTAGAGGTGATTGGGCTCGTCCGGCCCCTGGTAGGGTGGAGTAAGTATTAAAAACGCCGCACCGTATACGCCACCCAGCAGCAGGAACGTCAGGATAGCATGTCGCGACACAACGGGTAGGGGATTTGGCCGGCGGAAAAATAAACAATTCCTTTGCCCGACGGTACCTTACTTCCGTGAAGTGGATCGCTTTCGTGCTGTTGCTAGTCCCCGGGTGGCTTACCCCGTCGCTGCGGGCGCAGGATCCACTCCTGACCACCGATCGGGTGCCTACCCCTACGCAGCACCGCGTGGTACCCGCCGCTGCCTACCCCACCTATGGCGTCTACGAGGCCATTCTCTACGAACTGGCCCGCCGCCATCCCGATCGCTGTCGGGTGGAGGTCTGGGGCACCCTGCCCTCCGGTCGCCGCATTTTAGCCCTCAAACTCACCCAGGGCATTCGTCAGGAGCGGGCGCGGCCGCAGGTGCTGTGCACGGCCGCCATGCACGGCGATGAGCTGGCTGGCTACTGGGTCCTCCTTCGCCTGGCCGAAGACCTCCTGACCAACGACGAGGCCGGCCTCCTCGAACAGACCGTGATTTACATCAACCCGCTGGCCAATCCGGATGGAGCCTATGCCGCCGGTGATTACAGCCTGGCCGCCGCCCGCCGCGGCAACGCCAACGGCGTCGACCTGAACCGCAACTACCCCGACCCCGACGACGGCCGCTTCCCCGACGGCAACGCCCACCAGCCCGAGACCCGCATCTTCATGCGCGCTGCCGAGCGGCGCAGTTTCGATCTGGGCATCAACTTCCACGGGGGCGCGGAACTGTTTAATTATCCCTGGGACACCTTTCGCACCCGCCACCCCGATACCGACTGGTGGCGCAAGGTGAGCCGGGAGTTCGCCCAGCGGGCCCAGCACGACGGTCCCGGGGGTACCTACTTCAAGGACCGGAGCAATGGGGTCACTAACGGACACGACTGGTATCCCATCGCCGGCTCGCGGCAGGACTACATGAACTACTACCACCGCACCCGCGAGGCCACCGTGGAAATTACCAACGCCAAACGCCTGCCGGCGGCGGAGCTGCCGACCCTGTGGACCTCCATCCGCGGCGCACTACTGGGCTACCTCCGGGAGGCCACCTACGGCATCCACGGTACGGTTACCGACCGGGTGACGGGCCGGCCCGTACCGGCCCACGTGACCATCCCCGGCCACGACCAGATGCAGAGCTCGGTGTACAGCAGTACGGCGTTCGGCGATTTTTACCGCTACCTGGCCCCGGGCACCTACCGGCTGCAGGTATCGGCGCCCGGCTACCGCAGCCGCAGCCTCATCGTGACGCTGGCTGACAAGCAGCGCCGCTACCTGCACGTGGTCCTCGAGCGCGACTCCGACCTAGTACCGGCCCGCAAGAAGTAGGTTGGCTACCTTCGCGCCCATCGCATTACCCTAGCCATCGCCACATGTCCGACGCCATCTTTCACCTCGCCGTACCCCAAAACGAACCGGTACTCAGCTATGCCCCCGGCAGCTCCGAACGCTCCGCCCTCCAGGAGGCACTCCGCGCCGCCAAGTCCGCCCCCCGCGAACTACCCGCCTTCATCAACGGCGAGCGGGTGCTGGAGGGCGAGCGGGTAAGCGTGCACCCGCCCCACGAGACCGGCCATACCCTCGGCCATTTTTTCCGCGGCACCCAGGAGCACGTACACCGGGCCATCGACGCCGCCCTGACTGCAAAACCCGCCTGGGAAGCCACGGCCTGGGACCAACGCGCTGCTATCTTTCTACGGGCCGCCGATCTACTATCCGGTCCCTTCCGCGCCCGCATGAACGCCGCCACGATGCTGGGGCAGAGCAAGAACGCCTACCAGGCTGAGATCGATGCGGTTGCCGAGCTCTGTGACTTCTTCCGTTTCAATGCCTATTTCCTCCAGGAGATCTACCGCGAACAGCCCCCCCATAATCCCTCCGGCACCTGGAACCGCCTGGAGTACCGCGCCCTGGAAGGCTTCATTCTGGCCATTACACCCTTTAACTTTACGAGCATCGCGGGTAACTTACCGGCCGCCCCCGCCCTGTGCGGCAACACCGTGGTGTGGAAACCGGCCGAGACGCAGATCTACTCCGCCGTCGTGATCATGGAGCTCTTCGAGGCGGCCGGGCTGCCCCCCGGGGTCATCAACCTGATCTATACGGACGGGCCCGAGGTAGGCGACATCGTCTTTAAGCATCCCGACTTTGCCGGCCTGCACTTCACCGGTAGCACCAAGGTGTTTCAGGAGCTCTGGCGGGAGATCGGGCAGAACATCGCCACCTATAAGACCTATCCCCGCATCGTAGGGGAGACCGGGGGCAAGGATTTTGTCGTAGCTCACGCCAGTGCCGATCCGGAGCAGGTGGCGGTCGGCCTGGTACGTGGGGCGTTTGAGTTCCAGGGCCAGAAGTGCTCGGCGGCCTCCCGCGCCTACCTGCCGGCGAGTCTCTGGCCGGAGATCAAGCGGTGGACGCTGGAAAAAACCGCCTCCCTACAAATGGGTACGGTGGAGGAGTTTAGCAACTTCATCAATGCGGTGATCGACGAGCGGGCCTTTGATCGCATTGCCGGTTACATCGATGCGGCGCGGGACAACCCCTCCGTAGAAATCATCGCCGGGGGCGGCTGCGATAAGTCGGCCGGTTACTTCATCGAGCCCACTATTCTGCTTACCACCGACCCGCACTCCACCACGATGGAGGAGGAAATCTTCGGTCCGGTGCTAACGATCTACGTCTACGACGATGCCGACTGGGAAGACACCCTCAGCTTAGTCGATACCACCTCGCCCTACGCCCTCACCGGGGCCGTCTTTGCCACCGACCGCTACGTCATCGAACGGGCGAGCAGGGCGCTGCGGAATGCAGCCGGTAACTTCTATATCAATGACAAACCCACCGGGGCGGTCGTGGGCCAGCAGCCCTTCGGCGGCGCCCGCGCGTCGGGGACCAACGATAAGGCCGGTAGCGCACTAAACCTGCACCGGTGGATCAGTCCCCGCCTGATCAAGGAAAACTTCGTGCCCCCGGTAGACCACCGGTATCCGTTCCTGGACTAGCCCTCACACTAGGCCGGCGATCACTAGCTCCACCGCCTCCGGATTCAGTAGCGTCGAGGTATCGCCCAGCTGCTCCGTTTCTCCGGAGGCCACCTTACGCAGGATGCGGCGCATGATCTTACCCGATCGCGTCTTGGGTAGCTCGGCCACGAACTGAATCTTATCCGGCTTGGCGATGGGTCCGATCTCCTGGCGTACCATGGCCACGATCTCCTCGCGGAGGCGATCGTCAGCCGGTACCCCATCGGCCACGATGACGTAGGCGTAGATGCCCTGCCCCTTGATGGCGTGGGGGTAGCCCACTACGGCCGACTCCACGACCTGCTCGTGCTCGTTGATGGCGTTTTCGACCTCGGCGGTGCCCATGCGGTGACCGCTCACGTTGATGACGTCATCCACCCGGCCCACGATGCGGTACATACCCTCGGCGTCGCGGCGGGCCCCGTCGCCGGTGAAGTACATACCGGGTACGGTGGTGAAGTAGGTGGTGCGGCAGCGCTCGTGATCGCCCCAGGTAGTGCGGAGGATGCTGGGCCAGGGGAACTTGACGCAGAGTAGGCCGCTCTCGGGATTGCCCGTAAGTTCTTGACCGCTTTCCTTATCGACCAGCGCCATCTGGATACCGGGCAGCGGGTAACCGGCGAAGGTGGCTTTCTGGGGAGACAATCCGCCCAGACCGGAAATCATCATGCCTCCGGTTTCGGTTTGCCACCAGGTATCGACGATGGGTACGCGACCCTTGCCTACCTGCTCGTGGTACCATTCCCAGGCCTCCTCGTTGATGGGCTCACCCACCGAGCCGATCACCTTCAGGTCGCTCAAATCGTGGCCCTCTACGAATTTGTTGCCGCGGGCCATTAGGGCGCGGATGGCCGTGGGGGCGGTGTAGAACTGATTGACGCCGTGCTTGGCACACACCTGCCAGAACCGGCCGGCGTCCGGGTAGGTCGGTACGCCTTCGAACATCACAGTGGTGGCACCGCAAAGTAGTGGTCCGTAGAGGATGTAACTGTGGCCGGTGATCCAGCCGATGTCCGCCGTACACCAGTACACGTCGCCCGGCTCGTACTGAAACACGTTCAGGAAGCTAAAGGCGGTATAGACCATGTAGCCTCCGCAGGTATGCACTACCCCCTTAGGTTTACCGGTGCTACCGGAGGTGTAGAGAATGAACAGCACGTCTTCGGCGTCCATCACCTCGGCCGGGCAGTTGGTATCCTGCCCCTCGACCCGTTCGTGGTACCAGACGTCGATGTCCTCGTTCCAGGCGATGACCTCTCCGGTATTGCGGTGTACCAACACGTTGCGGACGCTCGGGCAGCCCAGCGCAAGGGCCTCGTCGACTAGGGCCTTTACCGGGATGTTCTTATTGCCCCGCCGATTGTAGTCCGAGCAGACGATGAGGCTGCAGTCGGCGTCGTTGACCCGGTCAGCCAGGGCCTGGGCACTGAAGCCAGCGAAGACGACGGAGTGGATGGCCCCGATGCGCGCACAGGCCAGCACACTCACGGCCAGCTCTACCACCATGGGCATGTAGAAGCAGACGCGGTCGCCCTTGCCGACACCGAGCTCGCGCAGTGCATTGCCCACCCGACCTACCTCGGCGTGGAGTTCTCGGTAGGTTAATTTGACGACCGGATCGTTCGGCTCGTTCGGTTCGAAGAGGATGGCGATCTGGTCACCCCGCTCTTCCAGATGACGGTCCAGGCAGTTTTCGGTGATATTAAGCGTCGCACCCCCGAACCACCTCACCCGGGGCTCCTCGAAGTTCCAGTCCAACGCGCGGTCCCACTCCCTATGCCACTGAAAGGTGAGCGCCTGCTCGGCCCAGAAGCCCTCGGGGTCGGTCACACTACGGGCGTACACCTCACGGTACTCCTGAAAACTCTGTATGCGTTGGGGAAGGGTGGTAGTGGGCATGGGGAAGGGTTCGGGCCGGCCAATATAGTCTACCCCCCCAGAACTGCGGTGTAACTGAATCACCAGGCACCCACTGTGAAATAATTTCTCATATAACGGAACAAATGACTGAATTGCAAACGTTTTCGTGGTAGGGCCCCACCAGGCGAGGTGATTCTCTACCACCGGCCGATCCACTGACCCCTATCCTAACGCTACCTCCTTACCCAAACAAGTACACCTATTGATGCGACCTCTACCTAGATTATTCAACCTACTGATCTTTGCCCTTTTTCTAATCAACGCTGCACCTGCGTCCGCGCAAGGTTCTGCTGCCGGCGACTATCCAAACTGGGAAACGATCGGTAACGCCCTGGACCCCCGTGCGGAGGGGCAAATTATAACGTACCAGGGGGATTATTACCTCTTCAGCGGCTACACCACCGATACCCGCTTCCTTAACCGGAACGAGAAATACGACCCGGCTACCAATACCTGGACCCGGCTGAGTAATCTGCCCCAGCGCAGCGACGGTACCCACGTGTTCCATACCCATACCAGTATCGCGCTAGTGGACGACGAGATCTGGCACATCGGTGGCCGCTCCGCCGATCCCGGTTATCGGGTGACCCGCGACGTATGGATCTACAACATCCCCAACGACAGCTGGCGCCGCGGCCCGGACCTGCCCAAAGCCCGCGGCGGTGGGGGAGCCGCCCGCCTGGGACGTACCATCCACTACGTCGGAGGCTTCGACGAGCGCTCGGCCTGCGACGCCGATGACCACTTTGTGTATGACCTGGACCATCCCGAACTGGGCTGGCAGGACTTCACCGGCACCTCCCCCATGCCCCTGGCGCGTAACCACTTCGGTACCACCACCCTAGGCGGTAAGCTCTACACGGTGGCCGGGCAGCACGCCCACGACGGCTGTGAGAAGGGAAAAAATCTGCAGTACGTGCACGTTTACGATCCCCATACCGACCGCTGGCAGCGGCTGGCCGACTTCCCCCACGTGCAGTCGCACATCGAACCCAGCACGTTTGCCTACAACGGTAAAATCTACTCCCTGGGTGGCCAGGGACAGGAGAGCGCCAGCGTGGCCGAATACGATCCTGCCACCAACCGCTGGCGCATCCTGAGCGACCTCGAGCTGCCACTACGCCTCATCGCCCCCGGGGCCCGCGTGCACGAGGGCAACCTGGTGGTCATGGTGGGTGGGCGAATCGCCGTCAACCTGGCACGCTCGGAGGTCCGGGTACGCAACTTTTTTCCTAATGAAACCCGGAAACTTGCCTTTCATCCCGGTGACCTTAAGGCGAGCGGTACGGCCCGCGAGTTCCACGAGATCATCCTAGCCAACTACAGCGCGGAGGAGGAAACGGCCTACACCTTACAGACGGGCGACCTGCCCGTATGGCTCACCGTCAAGAGCGGTATCCAGGGCAGCGCCCGGGAATCGTTTGCGGAAGTGGAACTGATCACCGACCCCCGGGGTCTGGCGCCGGGTACCTACAGCTACACCCTGTGTGCCACGGCCCACGGTTATACCCCCGCCCGAATGATCATCACGCTGACGGTAGGCGACGATGCTACCGCATCCGGTGCCTACTACGGGTACCGTGAGGCCGAGTGTGCCGAGGCCATCGGTACGAATTGGGTAAAGAAGTCTTCCACCGACGCCAGCAACGGGAGCTACTTGGAAGTCCGCACCGGGGCCAATAGTACCGGCAGCGCACCCACAAACGCCGAAACGGACCACCTTAGCTTTGACTTCGACCTGCCCCAGGCGGGCAAGTATCAATTCTTCGCGCGGGTAGAAGCACGCTCGACCACGGATGACTCCTTCTGGTACCGCATCAACGGTGGGGGCTGGGAAGAGTGGGGTAATGGGCTGACGACCTACAACAACGGCTTCGACTGGCGCCGTAGCCCCCGCAGTATCATTACGCTGCCAGCCGGTCGGGTCAGCATCGACATCGCCTACCGGGAGGACGGGCTGCGGCTCGATAAGATTCTGCTCAGCTCCCACAGCGAGATGCCTACTAATATCATTGCCACCGACCCTAGCTGCGAAGAGGACAGCGAGGAGGCAGTACCCAATCCTCCTACTGACGACGTACAGGATTTCTACGTCGAGGCGGAGTGTGCCGAGGCCATCGGTACGAACTGGGTAGAAAAGACTGCCAGCGGCACCAGCAATGGCAAGTACCTGGAGGTACGTGCGGGGGCCAACAGTACCGCGAGTGTGCCAACCGACCCTGCGACGGGTCACCTGAGCTTTGTCTTCGATCTTCCCAGGGCGGGCAACTATTATTTTTTCGCCCGTGCCGAGGCCCGTACCACCTCCGACGATTCCTTCTGGTACCGCATCAACGGCGGCAGTTGGGTGCGTTGGTACAGTGGCCTTACGACCTACGACCGGGGCTTTGACTGGCGGCGTAGTCCCACTAGTCCTACCGCCCTGCCGGCCGGCCGAGTGACCCTCGACATCGCCTATCGAGAGGATGGCCTCCGGTTGGATAGGATCTTGCTATCGCTAAACGGTACGGCACCTACCGGGACGGGACCCGCGAACGCTGCGTGTGACAATACCGGTGCCCAGCCTGATCCCCCTACCGCGGGTGTACAGGAGTTTTGGGGAGAAGCAGAGTGTGCTACCTTCGGTCCCGGCTGGCGTAAGGTCAGCGGCGAGACTGCCTCCAACGGCAGCTACCTCGTCTTCAGTGGCCCTACCCAGTTCAGTGCCCCTACTTCCGGGACGCCGGACAGCGAGCACGTCCGTTTCACGACGACCCTGGCCGAGGGGGGTATCTATTACCTATACGTACGATTAGACGCAGCCGACAACAGCCGCAACTCCTTCTGGATCAAGGTAGACAACGGTAACTGGCTGAAGTTCTGGAAGCTACGCGACGGCAGGAACATGATTACCAATGGCTTCGAATGGCGTAAGGTCACTGACGATACCCGCGAGGTTGCCCTAAACCTATCGGCCGGTACCCATACCATCACCGTCGCCAACCGGGAAGCAGGCACGCTACTCGACAAGGTGCTGCTGAGCCGCCGGGACTTCCAACCCCTGGGGCAGGGGGACCTCGCTTCTAACTGTGGTAGCAGCCGTACACAGCAGGTCGCCGTTATGAGCAGGAATCTTAGAGTTGATCCGCCCGCCATGGCTAGTCTGAGTGTGTACCCGAACCCGAGCTCCGGTGCCCTGACCGTCGAGTGGCCCGAACTTCCCGTACAAACTGCCCAGGTGGGTACGCTGCTGTTGCAGGACATTAGCGGCAGGGTCGTCCTGCGCCGGCAGCTCAGCCTCAGCGCGGCGGAAGGTAGGGAACGGCTCGACGTGTCTGGCCTAAGCCCGGGGGTATACCAGCTGCGCCTGATCTATGGGGCGGACCAGCTTAGGACTGCGGTGTCGATAGTCCGCTAGTCAGAAAGGACATGGTATCTACTCCGTCGGCGTAGTCATCCAGCGCCGGCTGCTGGGCCTGACCGAAAGCAAAGGTCGGCAGGTCCAGCAGCCCGGGGCGGGCTACCACGAGTTGGATGTCCTTCTCGTGCCGGCGCAGCAGTTGCGTAGCGTTTTCCAGGTCATCGTAGTACTCAAAGTACAGACCGGCGATGTGGCTGGCAATTTCCGGTGATTCGCGCAGGATGATGGCGCCATTGTGGTAGAATGGCTCCTTATTGAGGGTAAGCAGCGCGAAGTTGTAGTCGAAGTTATTCTTCCACTTCACGTGGTTTTGGTAGTGCTTCCAGTCGTGAAAAGCCTCCAGCAGGGGGTCAAAGTCGTAGCCGCGGGGTACATACAATTTGGACACATTGCGGCAGCCTAACCCGAAGTAGGCGAAGACATCGTCGCCCAGACGGCGCAGTTCGTCGGTTGTTTCTTCGCCCGTCAGTACGGCTACCCCGTTGCGGTTACGGCGGATGATGTGGGGGTACTTGCCGAAGTAGGCCTCAAAGTAGCGTGCACTATTGTTGCTCCCCGTAGCGATGATGGCGTCGAAGTCACGCAAATGCTCTACCAGATCGAAATAGTCGGCCGTAGCTGCATCGAAGCGGGCCAGTAGCTTGATCAGATAGGGCAGTACGTAGGGGTCCTTGGTACTGGGTTTGATCTGCGCGCGGTGGCCGGCCAGGAATACGCTCAGTACGTCGTGTAGTCCCACCAGTGGAATGTTCCCGGCCAGTACCAGACCCACGGTACGCAGGGGCGGGGCCGCGGGTGCATCGTTGGGATAGGGAGCCAGGAAGTCCCGCAGTCGGCCCTCCGTTAGGAAGCTGTCTACGACCTGCCGTAGGGCCCGTTGCTGGAACGCCAGGGTAAACCAGCCGTTGTGAAATTCGGTCCGTTTTTGCAGGGCGGTGAGGTATTCATCCTCGCCGCCACGAAGGTGGTCGCCGAGCCGAACAAGGGCGGTAATACGTTGGTTATGAGTCATAAGTGTATATGTTAAACTCTCCTTCGGCCCCCCCGGTAGTGAGCTAATTCCGCGTGGATTGGCGTTTGTTGCACAGTGGTATACCACTGTACGGCTGGTGGGTTTGCTCATTTGAGTGAGGCGGCGGCTGCAAGCAATATTTAATAATCTTCGCGGCCGAATTGTTGGTACCTTCATTCTGCCAACACTTTGAACGCACACACACGCTCCAGGATATGTCTTCAATTCTACTTCGGGAGAGCCATTCGGTTCTACTTTGGATTTTTTGTTTTGTCGCTTTCGTCTCTCTTTCCGCACAAAACGGTGGGGAGTGGCACTTTCAATCCCTTGCCGGTGAGTCGGCCAAACCGCGCGCCGACGCCTCGTTTGTACGGGTAGGGGAGTACGGCTATCTGCTGGGTGGTACCGGCAAGGTACCGATTCAGCGCTACGATCCGCGCAGCCAGCGGTGGTCCAATATGTCGACTACCCTCGACAACCTGCACCACTTTCAGGCCCAGGAATTCGGCGGCAAGATCTACATCATCGGAGCACTGAAGGGCCACTACCTCATTGAAGTCCCGGAAAAACATATCTACGTTTACGACCCAGCCGCGGACGCACTCACCAAGGCCGGTAAGTTACCCAGTGGCCGCGAGCGGGGTAGTGCCGGAATGGTGGTGCACGATGGTAAGTTTTACCTCATTGGGGGTAATCGGGCCGGCCACCGCGCCACGACGCAGAATGGTAAGGGCGCAGGTCCGGTAGCCTGGGTGGATCGGTACGATCCGGTCACCGGTCGGTGGCAACAACTACCCGATGCCCCCCACGCCCGGGACCATTTCCGGGCAGTGGTCGCTAACGGCAAGATCTACGTCGCCGGGGGGGGACGGTCGCAGTACGGAGCCGCTGCGGGGTTGTACGGCGACCTTGAGGCGGCGGTAGACGTATACGATCCGGGCGCTAAGCGGTGGTTAGGTGCGGGGAAGGTGCCCGCTACGCTACCCCGGGCGGCCACCTCGGCGGCCACCGCGCTGGTTGACGGTACCCTGGTGCTGGCCGGCGGGAGGACCTCCAACGCGGGCAACGCGGCGGCAGCCACCTATTTGCTCGACGTAGCTACCGGTAAGTGGCGCCAGGGCAAGGCAATGATCCAGGGGCGGCAGTCTGCCGCTACCGCAGTTTTCGGTAGCCGGATGTACGTGGCTTCCGGTGCCGTAGAGGACCCCCGCTCCCGGCTGTCGGGGGAGGAGGTATACGTGGAATTCTTCAGCCTGGCCGACGAGCCCGTTGCTCGCTACGATGGCTGGGTACAGGTCAGTAAATCGCGCTACCCGCGGGCGGAGGGTCAAATGATTAGTTATAGCGGGGAGTTCTACCACTTTAATGGATTCGATTTCGAGTTAGACCTACAAGCCACCAACGAGAAGTATAACCCCGCCACAAATACCTGGACCACCCTGGCTCCCCACCCCCGGGGACCCAACGGTGAGGAGATTGCCGCTACCCACACCGGAGTGGCCCTGGTGGGCGATGTAGTGTGGGTGGCCGGAGGCCGAATCGGCAGCCATCCGGGTCGCGTGACAAATGCGGTGTACCTCTACGACATTTCCGACGACAGCTGGAGCGTAGGACCCGCCCTGCCCGTGCGTATCGGTGCCGGAGGACTGGCCCGACTGGGTCGTAAGTTGCACTGGGTGGGCGGCTTTGATGAGAACGCGCAGTGTAACGTCGACGACCACTGGGTGTACGACCTCGATAACCCGAAGGCCGGATGGCAGGACTATAGCGACACCTCGCCGATGCCCGAGGCCCGTAATCACTTCGGTACCGTGGTGCTCGGCGGGAAGCTCTACGCCGTCGGCGGCCAATTCGACCACGATGGATGCATGGTGGGCAAAAATCAGCGCTTTCTGCATGTATACGATCCGCTCACCGATAAGTGGACCCGTCTGGCCGACCTGCCGGACGATCAGTCCCACACCGAGCCGAGTACCTTTGCCTACAACAAAAAAATCTACTCCCTCGGCGGCCAGGGCGGCCGGAGTGCGGAGGTTTGGGAATACGACCCGGCCCGGAACAGCTGGACGGTGCGTACCGATTTGGAACTACCGTTGCGCCTCATCGCCCCCGGCGCCCGGGTGGCTCAGGAGCACCTCTACGCGATGGTAGGCGGTAAAATAGCGGTCAACATTCCGCAGACGGAGGTGCGCAAAACCTACTTCGGTAAACTTACCAGTCAGGAACTCGCCTTCTATCCGGCAAGTCTTCAACTCTCCGGCCAGCAGGTCTCTACGTCTGAGGTACTGCTTGTTAATTACAGCGCCGAAAACGAGGTGAGCTACCGGATCGCAACGGATGGGCTACCTAGCTGGCTCAACCTGGACCGGAGCAGCGGTACCGCCAGGGAGTCCTTTGAGGAGGTATCGGTTTCGGTCGACCCCAGAGGGCTGGCCAATGGGGAGTATAGCTACACGCTCCGGGCGGAGGCCACCGGATACCGGGCCGGAGAACTTCGTATCGCCTTTACGGTGACTGATGGCGTGGACTCACCCGTGGACCCCGATCCTCCGGTCGATCCCACCCCCCCGGCTCCCCCAGGTCCGCCAGCTGGCGATGTGGTCAGGGAGCTTGAGTGCGTTACCTACGGGCAAGCCTGGGTCGTGATGCGTGATGCGGCAGCGTCCGGCGGCTACTACCTGACGCCCGCTCCCGGCCGAACCTCCAAGACCGCACCGCCGGCTGACGTACCCGAGAACTTGATCGCGGTCCCCCTGGCGGTACCTACCGCGGGAAGCTACTACCTGCAGCTACGCGCCTCGGCCACCGGCAGCCTCGATGATTCTTTCTACTTCCGGGTAAACGGTGGGAAGTGGATCAATTGGGGCAATGGACTACAGTCCAGGGGACGCTTTGCCTGGCGTGCTTACCCTACTGCACTTCAGCTCACTGCCGGGACTGTACGTATCGAAATAGCCTACCGGGAAAATGGCGTCCGACTGGACAAAGTGCTCCTTGCACCAACTACCGATCTTCCTACGGGTGCGGGTCCGCAAACTGCGGCTTGCTCTCCCTCCAATCCGGAGACTCCGCAGCCGTCAGCACCTTGTGCTGGTGAGGACTGTGCTACAAGCCTATGGGCGGAGGCCGAGTGTGCTGCTACGGTAGGCGACTGGCGTACGGCACGTGACCCAGGCACGGGAGTGAGCTACCGAATTTTCGTAGGTAAAAGCGACTACGCCGGGCCGGGGGGGGTGGAGCAAAACGCGCTACGATTTACGCTAGACGTAGCCACACCCGGCACTTACTACCCCTACCTGCGGCTGAACGCGCCGACTAATTCCAACAACTCGTTCTGGGTACGCCTGGATGAGGGGCCGTGGCTGAAGTTCTGGAAAAATGCCGATGGTAGCAATATGCTCACTCAGGGCTTCGAGTGGCGACGGCTCAACGACAACACGAAGCCGATGGTGTTTGACCTTAGCGCCGGACAGCACATCCTCACGATCACTAATCGGGAGAGTGGCACGGCCCTGGATAAAATTTACCTGAGCCTGGATCCCACTTCGCCCCGTGGCATGGGTGAGACAGGTACTAACTGTGCTAAGGGGACATCTACCGCTTTCTCAGCCGGCGTGCTGCCTCAGTCCGCCTCCGCTGGATCGATGGCAGCCTCCCCTACGCTAACGCTTTACCCCAACCCTACCGGCAGCGAGCTGACCGTGGAGCTGGGCGAAGACGTAAAGGGGCAGGTCGAGGTACGAATCCTGGACCTCCACGGTCGTCTGCTGTCGCAGCGCATCTATGCTAATTCGAGTGGGAAGTTTCGGGAGCGGGTAGATGTAAGCGCTCTGCCGCAGGGTATGTACCGCCTAGAGGTACGTGCCGCTGATCAGCGGCAAGTGGACACCTTCGTAAGGGGGCTCTAAAGTTTAGTGAACTGTTAAAGTGCTGGGTGTTTTCTGGTTTGGGGGTATTTTGCGCCCATACATTCACGTCGGTGCTCCTGAGCGCCGAACAATCAGCATATATGCACCTAGCTTTACCTCATCTACTAACACGGTTTTTTACCGTCGCCATTCTTTTTTCGCTGTCGCTTCCTACTCACGCACAATCTGATACCACTTCCCTCCTTCCCTTCAGCGTCTACCTGGAGGCAGAGTGCGGTGTCCTGGGTAGCAACTGGCGGGAGGTGACCGATTCAACGGCCTCCGATTCTGCTTACATCGTTATTCGACCCGGACTCATATCGAAGGATACCCCGCCCGCTGATGCGGACTCTAACCTCGTCACCTTTACCCTCAGCGTACAGGAGGCTGATTTCTTCCGCGTATGGGGGCGGGTTCTGTCCAACTCACCCGATGAGGATTCTTTCTGGGTCCGGGTGAACGGCGGTACCTGGCAGCAGTGGTCCAACCGACTGCGCAAGGACGGCGAATGGATCTGGCGCGAGGTGGCCGGCAGCCCCTTCTACATGGCCCCCGGTACAGCCACCATTGACTTCGCCTACCGCGAGCCCAATACGCTGCTCGACAAGGTCTATGTCAGTTCGCTTAGGGCATCGCCCAGGGGCATCACCGCCGGTGCCCTTAACTGCGAGGACAACGACTGCGCTAGCTCCCCCGACGGCTGTAGCGGCGAGGTGTGGATTGAGGCCGAGTGCGGCACCCCGGGTAATGATTGGATCTACACCGTCGATACCGAGGTGAGTAACGGCGGGTACTTCTCCGCCATGCAGCCTAGTAACCTGACCGTACCCACGGCCACCGAACTACCCGATCAAGTGAAGTACGAAGTGGAGGTAACCGAGACCGGCACCTACTACATGTACGCCCGTATGGCTACCCCCGACCTGGGCAAAAATTCCTTCTTCGTGAAGATCGACGAGGGCGACTGGGTGGATTTCAATGCGGAGCTCGACGGTAGCGACCTGGTCACCGAGGGCTTCGAGTGGAAGCAGGTCAACAACATGGGTGATACGCTGACCTTTGACCTCGACGCAGGTGACCACACCATCTACCTAGCGAAGCGCGAGGCCGGCACCCAAATCGACAAACTGCACCTGCGGCAGGATACGATTGCCCCTACCGGCTTCGGTAAGGTCTCGCTGAACTGCGTCGAATCGGCCCTAACGCCGACCCGTGCCCCCCTCGATCTACGCAGCGCACTGGACGTGTTCCCTAACCCGGTCGGCAGCCAGCTTACCGTCCGGTTCTCCACCGCCGAAGTCACCGGTCGGGTACAGCTACAGGTTATCGACATGACCGGCCGCGTACTCTCGCAGCAGTCGTACGGTAAGCTTATGACTGAGCTTCAGGCCGAAGTCAATGTCGACGCGCTAGCCCCCGGACTCTACCGCGTACTGCTTACCACGGAGCGCGGGGTAGTCAGTCGTCCCTTCGTGAAGCGATAAGGTCGGGCTGTTCCCGTAGTAGCCGCGCATTGCGTTCCGGAATACCCTCCGGATCGGGATGCGCGGCTACTGCTTTTGCGACACTAGCTATCCGGAGTAATTGCAGGGTGGGGTAGGGCGATTGGTTAGTGGCATTAGCCGGATCGTCAGCCGGTACCCCGGCAAAGCAGTAGTGCGGATGAAAATGGGCCAACTGTACCAGAGCATTGGCCCCAGTGTCGGTGAGGAATGCTTCGACCTCCCCCACGAAGTCCAGAAATTGCGCAAAGTCTGTGAAAGGAGGGCTAGTAAAAATCAGTAGACTGGTCTCTACCACATTCGGCGGCTGTTCGA
Organism: Neolewinella sp.; assembly: GCF_965214665.1. Taxonomy (GTDB): domain Bacteria; phylum Bacteroidota; class Bacteroidia; order Chitinophagales; family Saprospiraceae; genus Neolewinella. Next base: position 699,724 of record NZ_OZ243970.1, read on the forward strand.
CCAATGATTGCACCTGCGACCCCGCCCGGTAGAAGGCCTGTTCGGCGGTGTCGGCATCGCATTCTACGAAGAGAACCTGTTTTCTACGCAGCGGACCGGCCGCGAACGGACAAAGGTTAAGCCCCACCACAACCCCGTGAATCCACGCCAGGGTGCGCGCCGTGGCCGTGCTCACTCGCCCAGTGAATTAGTCAGGCGGCGGTGACCGACGTAGGTGCGCCAGCGGTCCAGAGCCGCTTGCATATCGTCGGGTAGCTCGCTGTCGAAGGATACGCGCTGCCCCGTGGTGGGGTGGATGAAGCCGATGCTCTTGGCGTGTAGCGCCTGCCGCGGACAGAGCTCGAAACAGCGCTCGACGAAGGTTTTGAATTTGGAATAGACCGTGCCCTTCACGATGCGATCGCCGCCGTACTTGCTGTCCTGAAAGACGGGGTTACCGATGCTCTTCATGTGCACGCGGATCTGGTGGGTGCGGCCGGTTTCGAGGTGAAGCTCGCAGAGGCTGACGTAGTACAGGTCTTCGAGGGTATGGTAGTGGGTCACGGCATACTTACCGGCTTCGGCCTCGGCGTAGACCGTATAGTTCTGCCGGATGCGGGGGTGGCGGCCGATGTGCCCCTCGATGGTGCCGTCCGGCGGGTCCGGGGTACCCCAGAGGATGGCCTGGTAGGTGCGCTCGATGCTGTGGTCGAAAAACTGCCGGGCCAGGGAGGCCATGGCGCGCTCGGTCTTGGCGATGACCAGCAGGCCGGAGGTGTCCTTGTCGATGCGGTGGACTAGCCCCACGCGGTCGCGGTCGTTGCCGGGTAGTACGGGGATGTCTTTCTCCTGGCCAAGGTAGTAGGCCAGGGCGTTGACCAGCGTGCCGTCGCGGTTGCCTACGCCGGGGTGGACAACCATGCTGGGGGGCTTGTGGACGATAAGCAGGGCCTCGTCTTCGTAGCGGATGTCGAGGGGGATGTCTTGGGCCAGTAGGCCCGTCTCGCCATCCTCTTGGGTGGGCACGACCAGACTGATCAGTTCACCGGGGGAGATCTTGTGGTTGGGTTTGACCTGCTGGCCGTCGACCAGGATGGAGCCATCACGTAGGCCATTCTGGATGCGGTTGCGACTCACGCGGGCCAGCTTATCGGTCAGGAACTTGTCGATGCGGAGGGGGGACTGACCGGGGTCGACCCGTATTTCTTGTACCTCGTATAGGGTTTCGTCCTCTTCCTCCTCTCCCATGGGGCAAAGGTACGGAAGTGGTATCTTTGGGTTCCCCGTATGAAACTAGCTAGTCTCGCCGTTCGTGACCCCCGGATACGGCAATTCAACCCCCCCCATCAGGTACCGCTCGTGGCGGCCTCCAGCTTTGTCTTCGACTCCATCGAACAGGGCATGGACATCTTCGACGGCAAGGAGGAGGGGCACATCTACGGGCGCTTCGGTAACCCCACCATCGACGCGGCGGCCGAGAAAATTGCCGCGCTGGAGGGCTACGGGATGGAGGGGCCTACCTACGGACTGTTCTGTAGCAGCGGCATGGCGGCGATATCCACCGTACTACTTGCACTGTGCCAGCCGGGTCACGTCATCCTCACTCAGGGCGATCTGTACGGTGGCACCAGTAGTCTGCTAGACCAACTGGAGGGGCGGGGCGTAAAGCGAGTCGTAGGGAACCTGCGTGATAGCGAGGAGATTGAAGACCGGCTAAGTGAGTCGACGGATCTCTGCGTGATCTACGTCGAGACGCCCTCCAATCCGACTTTGCGGTGTACCGATCTACAGTACCTGGCCGATCTGGCCCACCACTACGGTGCGCTACTGGTGGTGGATAACACCTTCGCTACACCGATCGTGCAGCAGCCCCTTACACTAGGTGCGGACGTCGTGGTACATTCCACAACGAAGTACCTAAATGGCCACGGTAGCGGGGTCGCAGGTGCAATAGTGTGTCGCGACGAGCAAATGATGCGGGAATTATTGACGCCGACCTACCGATTATTCGGCGGCTCGGGCAATCCCTGGGATGCCTGGCTGGTACTCAACGGCCTCAAGACACTGGCACTACGCATGGAGCGGCACGCGGAAAATGCCCTACGGGTAGCCAAGTACCTGAAGAAGCACGGTAGGGTCACGGCCGTAAACTATCCGGGCCTGCCCGATCATCCGGATGCCGCGCTCATCGGGCGACAGATGCGCACCCACGGCGGCATGCTGAGCTTCGAGTTGGACGGTGGACTGGAGGCCGCCAAGCGGTTCATGAACCGCCTCGAGTTTTGCACCCTCACGCCTACGCTGGGTGATGTGGATACGCTGGTGCTGCATCCGGCCACGATGAGTCACCGGGGCATCCCGCCGGAAAAACGGCTGGCCTATGGTATCACCGATGGGCTAGTCCGGCTAAGTGTGGGAATTGAGGCGTTGGAGGATATTTTGGGGGATTTGGAGCGGGCGATCGGGTAGGTATCACTCTATTGCGTCAGTCTGCCAACGTTGTGATGATGGTCACCGTCTATCTAGGCCAAGACTTACTCTCCCAAAGCTAACTCCATGAAGTACCTCATCTGCTGTACATTACTCGTACTGATTTGTGGACAAGCCCACACCCAAAGTGATCGTTTAACGGTCAACCTAGGGCTTGGAACAGGGCTTCAGGTAGCCGAGCGCGACGGCGGCCCCACAGCGGCGGTCGAGGTGAACTACCGCGTAGGGAAAGTGGGCCGGCTCGCCTACGGTATTGGTGCCGGCTACCTGTACCAGCGCGTGACAGTCAGAGATGGTGAGATGGAGCTGATTTTACTCAACCCCCTGATCGACGGTCTATTCGATAATGATCAAGTCAGTACAGTATATCAACTAAATCAGTCTGTGGTGTACGTGGCTCCCTTTCTTCGCCTAGCTACGGGACGGTTCCAGCACATGGTGTCCGTACAACCCTCTTACTTAATCGATGCGAACATAGATGCAATGACCTACCGGAAAAACGGGCAGGGAAAGCCAGTGGGACCGCCGCTCGCAGAGGCCACCGCTGAGCTGAGGGAACGCGTCTTTGATACAGCCACCTCGGACAATTATCGCCAGTTTGACCTCCACCACCGATTTTTTACTACGGTGGCGCTATCCTCGCAGTACGCTTTATCCCCACGCTTTGCGATCGGGCTGGAACTGCGCAGTCTATTTAATCCGCTTGTTTTACGAGTTGACAGGGGCCTAGCCTGTGGTGGTACAAACCGCTGTATCAACAGCGGTCTACCGTATATCCGTCGGGAAGCAGCGGCTTCTGTTCCTATCCTGCTACTGACTGCCGCCTACCAGCTCTAAGCAATGCGCCTATCTTTGCCGGCCCCAACCAAAGACCATGTCCGCCAAAGAAGCCTACAACAGCCAGCAGGTAGAAAGCAAGTGGTACCAGCACTGGCTGGACCGCAACTACTTCCGCAGTACGCCGGACGAGCGCGAGCCTTACACCATCGTGATCCCACCCCCCAACGTGACCGGGGTGCTGCACATGGGCCACATGCTCAATAATACCATCCAGGACATCCTGATCCGCAAGGCCCGCCTCGACGGTAAGAACGCCTGCTGGGTGCCGGGCACCGATCACGCCAGTATCGCTACGGAGGCGAAGGTTGTGGCGAAACTGCGCGAGCAGGGGATCAAAAAATCAGACATCGGGCGGGAGGAATTCCTTAAGCACGCCTTCGCCTGGAAGGAGGAATACGGGGGGGTAATTCTCCAGCAACTGCGGCTGCTGGGGGCAAGCTGCGACTGGGAGCGTACCCGCTTCACCATGGAACCCTCCCTGTACGAGGCGGTTATCAAGGTGTTTGTGAAGCTCTACAAGTCAGGCAAACTCTACCGCGGCCTGCGTATGACCAACTGGGACCCCGAAGCACAGACCGTCCTGAGCAACGAGGAGGTCATCCATACCGAGGAAAACGGCAACCTCTACCACGTCCGCTACCGCGTGGAGGGTACCGACGACCACTACATCACCGTAGCTACGAGCCGGCCGGAAACGATCATGGCCGATACTGCCCTGGCTGTCAATCCCGATGATAAGCGCTACAGCCACTTTCACGGCCGTAAGGTGATCGTACCGCTGGTGAACCGGGTGGTGCCGGTGATCCCCGATGACTACGTCGACCCCGAATTCGGCACCGGCGCCCTCAAGATCACCCCCGCCCACGACCCAAATGACTACGCCCTTGGCGAGAAGTACGGCCTGGAAGTCATTGACATCCTCACCGCCGACGGTAAGCTCAACGAACTGGCCGAGGTGGCCGTCGGCATGGACCGCTTCGACGCCCGCGTAGAAGTCATCAAGCAACTCAAGGCCAGCGGCGACCTGGGCGAGATCAAGCAGTACCGCACCAAGATCGGCCGCAGCGAGCGCACCAACGCCGTAGTCGAGCCCCGCCTGACGCTGCAGTGGTTCATGAAAATGGAGGACACGGCCGCCACCGCCCTGGCGGCTGTCACGGGTGGCGACATCCGCTTCCACCCCCCGGGGATGGTGAATATGTACCGCTCCTGGCTCGAACCCGACAACGTGCGTGACTGGTGCATCAGCCGTCAGCTCTGGTGGGGGCAGCGCATTCCGGCTTGGTACCACGGGGAGGAGGTCTACGTGGCCGAGACCTTCGAGGAGGCCCTGCACGACGCGCGCATCAAACATCCCGGACTGAAGGCTGAGGAACTAAAGCAGGACGAGGACGTGCTCGATACCTGGTTCAGCAGTTGGCTCTGGCCGATGTCGGTCTTTGATGGCTTCGGGGAGGATAGGACGGAGCTGCGCTACTACTACCCCACCAACGACCTGGTCACCGGCTGGGATATTATGTTCTTCTGGGTCGCCCGTATGATCATGGCCGGCTACGAGTTCAGCGAGGACCTGCTGGGTAAGAAGTTTGTGAAAAAGAACGGGCGCATGCCCTTCCGTGACGTCTACTTCACCGGTATGGTGCGCGACGAGAAGCGCCGCAAGATGTCGAAGTCCCTCGGCAATAGCCCGGATGCGATGGAGCTGCTACGTACCTATGGCGCAGATGGGGTCCGCTACGGCATGCTCTCCAGCGCCGCGGCCGGCAATGACATCGTTTTCGACGCACCCATACAGGACGGCGAGGTGCTCAATGAAAGCCAGCTCTGCGAGCAGGGCCGCAAGTTTTGCAACAAGATTTTCAACGCCAACCGGCTCATCCAGTCCTTCTCGGTAACAGATCGCGAGCCCGATCCCGCCGCCGCCCTGGCCACCCGCTGGATTGAGGCCAAACTCAACCGCACCATCACCGAGGTCGACCGTCTCATGGCCGAATACCGCCTGAGCGAGGCGATGGTCACGCTGTACCGCCTCATCTGGTCCGATTTCTGCAGCTGGTACCTGGAGGCTATCAAACCCACCGATGGCAAGTTGAGCCGTGTAACTTACGATGCGGCCATCTTGGTCTTCGAGCGCATGATGATTTTGCTGCACCCCTACCTGCCCTTCATCACCGAGGAGGTCTGGCACCAGCTTCGACCCCGGGGGGCCGGTGACGATTGTATCGTAAGTTCATGGCCCGCCGCCGAAGCCGCTGACGAAGAGGTGCTTACCACTTTTGACTTACTGCAAGATACCGTCACTCAGGTCCGGGATATTCGCAACCAGCGCGGTATTTCGCATGGGGAGTCGCTCGACCTGGCCGTCCTGCGCTCACCACGCACGGAGCAGCTACTGGGCGGGGTCGCGGGTGCCAGCCAGTTCGTGCAGCAGGCGGGCAATCTGGATACCCTCACGCTGGTGGAGGCCGCGCCCGATAACGGCCTTCCCTTTCTGATCGGTAATGATACGGCCTATCTCATTTTGCCAGGTGAGGTTGACCTGGCTGCCGAGCGGGCGAAGACGGAGGAGGAGCTGGAGCGGCTGCAAGGTTTTCTGAAGTCGGTAGAGAAAAAGCTCGGCAACGAGCGGTTTGTCGCCAATGCCCCCGAGGCGGTCGTGGAGCTGGAGCGCAAGAAGCAGGCGGACGCTACGGCTAAAATTGCTAGTCTGGAGAAACTGCTTTAGCTCCCGGTCCTCGGTATCCCTCTTGGCTCCCGGCATCCCTGCCGGGTGGGCGAAAAAGCGAATCGTGGGCGCATGTGTTCTCGATGACTGAGGTAACCATCGCTCCGACAGCCCACCGCGGCTAGGAGCCACGAGCCGGCAGTTCGGAACCATTCCCCCCCGCGCGGCGTACCTTACGTAATGCTCCTCGACCAACACGGCCGCCAACTGACCTACCTGCGCCTGGCGGTCACCGACCGTTGTAACCTGCGCTGCCGCTACTGCATGCCTGCCGGGGGCATCGACTTCGCACCGCGTAGCGAGCTTCTGACCTACGATGAGATTTTTCACCTCGCCGACGTACTAGCCGAGCTAGGTATAACCAAGGTGCGCCTGACGGGTGGGGAGCCCCTCGCGCGCCGCGATCTACCGGTGTTAGTTCAGGGATTGGCAGAGCGTTTTCCTACGCTGGCTATGACCACCAACGGCGTGCTGCTGCCGCAGTACCTAGACGAACTCGCAGCCGCCGGGCTCACCACCTACAACCTCAGTCTGGACACGCTACGTCCGGACCGCTTCTTTAGAATTACCCGCCGCGACGAGTACGCCGCCACCCGCCGTGCCCTGGAGCTGCTTCTGGAGCGCGGCTGCAACGTAAAGATCAACGTAGTAGTGATGCGCGGGCAAAACGACGACGAATTGCTCGACTTCGTGGCCCTAACCCAGGAGCATGCCCTCGACGTTCGTTTTATAGAGGCGATGCCCTTCAACGACGACGACGGCAATCACGACGTATTTGTATCCTACCCGGAGATGCTAGACCGCATCCGGTTGGCGCACCCCGAGCTGGTGCAGTGCTCTGAGCAGGGCAGTAGCGCCGTCATCTTCCGAGTACCCGGTGCTCGCGGCAGGGTCGGCATCATCCCAGCGTACAGCCGTAGCCTTTGTGGCAGTTGTAATCGTCTCCGCCTGACCCCTAAGGGTACTATGCTGAATTGCCTATACTCGACAAAGGGACTAGAACTCCTGCCCCTTCTGCGCGCCGGCATCGGGCAGTATGAATTGGCTGAGCTCATTCAGGCCTACGTGTACGGCAAATACGCAACGGGCCACGAAACCGAGCGCCGGGAGCAACAGGGCAATATCTTTGCCAGCATGACCAGTATCGGCGGATAAATTACCCTTTGCCATGCCCCTATCCCACGTAGACGACGCCGGCCGGCCCGCTATGGTCGATGTAAGCGATAAGTCAGTTACCAAGCGATCCGCCACCGCAGAGGTTCGTGTGCTACTGGGTGAAGCGATCATGCAGGAACTGACGGCTAAGGGGTTTGCTACTAAGAAAGGTTCCGTCACTCAGACCGCTATCATCGCTGCCACGATGGCCGTCAAGCAGACCTGGTCGGTGATTCCGCTGTGTCATCCGCTGCCCATCCAGGGATGTGAGGTGACGGTTGATCCTGCGGACGACGGAAGCCTCCGCATCCATTGCACCGTCACCACGGAAGGTAAGACCGGCGTTGAGATGGAGGCCCTACACGGGGCCGGCGTGGCAGCCCTGACGATCTACGATATGTGTAAGGCAATGTCGCACGCTATTGTCATCGATGGATTACGGTTGGTGCAAAAGCGGGGCGGAAAAAGCGACTACGATGGCGAATGAGCGGTACAGTCGACAGGTCATCCTCGAGGGGGTGGGGGAGCAGGGACAAGCTCGGCTGGCCGCCGCCCGGGTGGTGATCGTAGGCTGTGGCGGACTCGGTAGCCCCGTTGCTGCCTACCTGGCCGGAGCCGGCGTGGGTCACCTACGCCTCATCGACGGCGACCGGCCGGAAGTATCCAACCTGCACCGCCAGGTGTTTTACAGCGTCGAGCAGTCGGGAAGTAAAACCGAGCAACTGGCTGCTCACCTCCAGCGACTCAATCCCAAAGTGCGCGTACAGTCGTTCGGTAAGCGCCTGGATGAGGGCAACGTGCACAAGCTACTGGCGGAATCTGACTTGATCCTCGACTGTACGGACGATGCGGTCACTAAACACCTGATCAGTGACGCCTGCGTAGTACTGCAAACACCACTGGTCTACGCCGCCGCCCAGGGCTTCACCGGCTACCTCGCGCTGTTTGAGAACAGGCCGGGGGGAATTCACTTACGCGACGTATATCCGGAGCCGGATCCCAGCCTGCCGGACTGCGCTACCGCCGGTGTACTACCCACCGCGGTCGGCATCGTGGCGCTGCTTCAGGCCAATGCAGCATTGTGTTACCTCCTAGGTATTGGCGACCCGCCCATCAATCGCTTGCTTACCTATAGTGCACTCGATAACAGTCAGCACCGGGTTAGACTCCAGAAAACATATCACGAGCCGATTAGCCTGGCAACGCCAAATGCAAGCGCTGTCCGTGACTCTTTGGAAGTAGTGGCCGATAGTCTTCCGCCGGGTGGATTCACTACCGTCTTTAGTATGCTGTCCGAGGCTCGCGAGCCAGCTCTTCCGCCCGGCGTCGTGCGGCTTGATGGGAAGAATCCGGTGGGGGACTGTATCGAGCGAATGGAGGACGGAGGGCGCTACTTGGTGTACTGTAACTCCGGGAAGTTGAGCTTAGTACTGGCCGCTCAAGTGCGGAAAGCACGGCCCGAGGTGGAAGTGTATAGCCTGAAGGGAGGCGTGAAGGGGGTGGAAAATTAGGGCCGCGCATTCAGCCAGTGGCTCCCATTCTCCCGAAACTCCTTCTTCCAGATCGGAACCGTTTTCTTCAGCTCGTCGATGACAAACTCACAGCCCGCAAAGGCCGCCGCGCGGTGCACGCTACTCACCGCTATAATCACGGCGGTGTCGCCGATTGCCAGATCTCCCTTCCGGTGGTGGAGGGCCACGGCGTAAAGGCCGAAGCGTTCCCGGGCGGCCTCGGCAATCTTGCGCATCTCCCGGAGCGCCATGGGATCATAAGCCTCGAACTCCAGATGGGTGACGGTCTGACCAAGATTCAGATCACGTACGTTGCCGACGAAGAAGCACAAGCCCCCGCAGGAGGGGTGACTGACGAAGCGGGCGCATTCATCCAGGGTGAGGGGGGTATCGCGGAGGGCTACGTCGATCATATCAGCCGCCGCTTACGGGGGGGATAATGACAAGTTCATCGCCCGCCTCAAGTACCTCCTCATCCAGGGCGTACACCTCATTGCGCGCCACGGCAAAGCTTACGAGTTCTCCGAGCGCGGGGTGCTCCACCACAAGGCGACGCTTTAAGTCCGCTACCGTCAATCCCTCCACATCAGGTAGGTCCAGACTGGGCCCACCGGCAATCTCACGGGCAATACCAAAACAAGCGATCTTCATAAGGTACCGAGGATGAAGGCGTTAGCGTATACTAACCGGATTCCCACCAGAAGGATGAGCGCCGCGGCGAGTTTTTGAATCGTAGCGGGGGAAAACCGCCGTAGCGTAAGCCGGGTCCCGAGTAGCCCACCTAAAAGTACGGAGGCGAGTAGTAGCCCCGTGAGTGTATAGTCGAACATGACGCCTACGCTGAGCTGTCCGGCGAGTCCGGAGAGTGAGTTCAGCGCGATGAATAGACTTGTCGTAGCCGCAATGGCCCGGGCGGTGGCCCAACCGGTTAGGAACAGTAGCGGACTGAGGAATATGCCCCCGCCAATGCCGACAACGCCGGAGACGAATCCCACCGCCCCCCCAACCAGCATGGCACCTGCGGCCCCGCCCCCCTGTGTGGCCTGTTTGCCTAGATCCGCCCGTTTGCGCACGAGCATCAGCAGCCCCGCCACGATGAGTAGGCCCCCCAGTAGCAGCAGATACTGCTCCCGCGGAAGCTGTACCCGCCCCCCCAGAAAAGCCGCCGGCACACTGGTGAGGATCAGAGGAAGGGCTCGCCGCCAGGGTGTCACCCCCGCCCGCCCAAAACTAACGGATGCCGTGCCGGTCACTACCAAGTTGCACAGTAAAGCGATGGGCCGTATGGTACCCGGTGGTAGACCCGCCAGCGCAAGTAAAGCCAGATAGCTACTCCCACCCCCGAAACCCGCCGCCGCATACAGCACAGCCACGCCGAAGAAGGCCCCGCAGAGCCAGAGATAATCCATGGCGGTGGTAAACTTTGGGGTAAGGTAGCAACATCACCAGAGCATGACGCTAGCCGAACGGGCCCTACTAATTGATGAGCGGCTCTGCCAGGAATACGGAGCACCCTTCGTACCCTTCAGCTACCGCGATCCGGTGAGCGAGCTCGTAGGATCGCTACTGAGCCACCGCACCAAAAACGCCGTGACGCGGGGCGCCTTCCAGCGCTTGACAGAGGTATACCCTAGCTGGCAGCAGGTCATCGAAGCCCCCACCGGCCGGGTCGAACAGGCCATCGCCGCGGTAACCTACCCGGAGGTCAAGGCCCCGCGCATCCAGGCGGCACTGCAGCAAATCAAGGACCGGTGTGAGGGGGAACTGTCGCTCGACTTTCTGGCCGATATGCCCGTACGTGAGGCCCGCGACTGGCTGGAGGTGATCCCCGGCATTGGCGCGAAGACGAGTGCGGCGGTGCTGAGTTTTAGTAGGCTGCGGATGCCGGCCCTGGTGGTCGATACCCACCACCAGCGGGTGGCGCAGCGCATCGGGTTGGTACCGGCAAAGGCCAGTCTGGAAAGATGCGCGTTGTTGCTACAGAGCTACATCCCCGAGAATTGGGACGGACAGCGGGTCTACGACTCCCACCAGGGCTACATGCGGCACGGGCAGCAGGTGTGCCACTGGCGGAGCCCGGACTGCGGCCGCTGCGTGGTCCGACCCTGGTGTGACTACCCGGATAAGCCAGAACCGGACTAGGGGCTTATCTTCGCCGCCCAATTTTAAACCCCATGATCGTACGCCAGGAAATCAAGCCACTGCTCGAGCAGCCCCCGCTGGGGCAGGAAGTGACCGTGATGGGCTGGGTACGCGCCTGGCGGGGCAACCGCTTCATGGTGCTCAACGATGGCTCGGGGGCGGAGAACCTACAGGTGGTGGTGGATCAGGACAAGTTTCCGGAGGAGACGCTGCGGCAGATCGGTTTTCACGCCTGCGTAAGCGTGACCGGCGAGCTGACGGAGAGCCAGGGCAGTGGTCAGTCGGTAGAAGTGGTGGCCGACCGGCTAGAGATCCTGGGCGGCAATGACCTGAGTGCCTATCCCCTACAGCCTAAGAAGCAGACCATGGCGTTCCTGCGTGACAATGCGCAGTTTAGGATGCGTACGAACACCTTCAGCTCGGTCTTCCGGGTACGGCACGGGGTAGCCTACGCGGTGAATAAGTACTTCCACGACCGGGGCTACTACTACCTGCACACGCCCATCATTACCGGCAACGATGCCGAGGGGGCGGGGGAGATGTTTCGGGTTTCTACGCTGGATCCCCTGAGCCCGCCGAAGACCGAGGATGGAGCTATTGACTATGAGCAGGACTTCTTCGGTAAGGCTACGAACCTCACCGTTTCCGGACAGCTACAAGCCGAGATTGGTGCCCTGGCGCTCGGTAAGGTCTACACCTTCGGACCTACCTTCCGTGCTGAGAACAGCAATACCAGTCGCCACCTGGCCGAGTTCTGGATGATCGAGCCCGAGATCGCCTTCGCCGACATCGACAACGACATGGACCTGGCCGAGGACTTTGTCAAGTACCTCATTAACTTCTGTCTGGAGCACTACGCCGACGATCTGGAATTCCTGGACCAGCGCATCCAGGATACGGAGAAGAATATGAAGGCTGCCGACCGTCGACCGATGGGGCTGGTCGACACGCTTAAGTTCGTGATAGCTAACGACTTCGCCAGGGTCACTTATACTGAAGCGCTGGATATTTTAGTGCGCTCTAAGGCCTATAAAAAGGGCAAGTTTGAGTTCCCTCTAGCGTGGGGTACCGACCTGCAGGCCGAGCACGAGCGTTACCTGGTGGAAAAGCACTTCGAGCGGCCGGTCATCGTACGCGACTACCCCAAGGACATCAAGGCTTTTTACATGCGCCAGAACGACGATGGTAAAACGGTAGCGGCCATGGACGTGTTATTCCCCTACATCGGTGAGGTCATCGGTGGCAGTCAGCGCGAAGAACGAGAGGACCGTCTCCGACAGCGCATGCGGGAGATGGACGTACATGCCGACGAGTTGGCCTGGTACCTGCAGCTACGCACCTTCGGGGGCTGTCCGCACGCTGGTTTCGGGCTAGGCTTTGAGCGCATCGTGCAGTTCATCACCGGGATGGGGAATATTCGGGATGTGATTCCTTTTCCGCGGGCGCCTCGGCTGGCTGATTTTTGAGTTGTTGCGTTGGGGTTGTTGCGTTGTGGAGTGTTGGGTTATTGCGTTACGGACATTGAAGGTGTGATAGGCACGATAGGGGTGACAGGCAGAACTTCCGGGCGGGGCCGCAGGTGCAACGTATACTACGACGCTACCTAACCACGACGAGCGAAGCGAGCACTCACACAAACGCAACAACTAAAAAACGCAACAACGCTACAATACAAAACCTATGAAAATCGGCACCCGCGGCTCCCGCCTAGCCCTCTGGCAAGCCCACTTCGTGCAGGCCGAGCTACGCAAGCACGGCATCGAGAGCGAGCTGGAGGTCATAAAGACCCAGGGCGACCGCGTACAGCACCTCGGCTTCGATAAGCTGGAGGGCAAGGGCTTTTTTACCAAGGAAATCGAGGACGCGCTACTGGCCGGCCACATCGACTGCGCCGTACACAGCCTGAAGGACCTACCCACCAACCAGCCGGAAGGACTCGTACTGGCCGCGCTGAGCTACCGGGCTTCCGTGGAAGATGTCATATTAGTGCACCAGGACCGGGTGGTGAAAGGCAAGCCCTTTCTGCTAGGTGATGGAGCCACCATCGGTACGAGCAGTAACCGGCGCAAGGCAATTCTACATGACCTGCATCCGGGTCTTATACCGGTCGACATCCGTGGCAACGTGCCCACCCGCATGCAGAAGGCCGTCACGGGAGAGCTGGATGCCGTGGTGCTCGCCGCTGCGGGACTCGAACGGCTGGAGATGGACTTTACCGGCCTCGCCGTCATCCGCCCCTCCCCCCGCGAGTTTGTACCGGCACCGGGGCAGGGGGTGATGGCCGTTCAGACGCGCGAGGACGACATTGAGATGCGCAAGAAACTCTCGCTACTCCACCACCCCGTAGTAGGAGAGTGTACCAACATCGAACGCAGCGTGCTCAACCTCATGCAGGGCGGCTGCTCCATGCCCCTGGGCGTATACTGCGAAAAGGACCAGCTCGGTAACTTCCACGTCTGGGCGGCCTTCGCGCCCTCAGCTACCGATCCGCTGGTACGGGTGCAGATCAGTCAGTCAACCCGTGCTGGACTACCCGAGCGGGTCGTGGAAGAACTGCTTACCGCGAAAGTGTAGCCACCCGCGCCCGTTGTAGCCGCTCGCGGCGATGGCTGCCGAGGGGTACGACCAGTCCGGCCCCGGCCCAGCCCTCCGGCGATACTACCGGTGCCAGGCGTATACTTAGGTCGTCACTGATGTCGAAGTCGCGCAGGTGCGCATCCGTAAAGGCCTCTACGGCCTGTAGCACGTACACGGCAATGATACCGAAATAAGCAGTCTGGCGACTGCGGTTGGCGCCATTACGGGCATTGACCAGGGCCTGGGAGCTGACCTCGTCTTCCGAAAATTCATTTTCCTTTACGATGCAGGTGGCATTGGGTACTATCACCACATTACCATCCCCCAGGCACCGAGCCTCCAGGGCGGTAACGAAGCGGCTATACTGCGTCTGGTTATAGTCCGCCACGGCAATCACGCCAAGTAGTCCGCTATACACCAGGGGCACCTTCCACCAGGCCTTGTTGTAGACCTGTCCGCCACCGGGGATGGCTGCCCACAGTAGTGCCCGTTTGGGCCCCCGATTGATCTCCCGGAGGGTGCGTACGCTATCGGGCAGCACGGTTTCTTGCGCGGCCGCGGGTGCCACGTAAATCGTGAGAAGCAGGATAAGGACGGTCGCTAGCTTAGGTACCAAGGACATAATTGTACTGGGATGGAAAGAGCCCTGATCCAAAGACACAAATTCAGCGGATGCTGTTGCCCGAGTTACTCTACCGCCTTATAAAACTGGTCCAGTTGCTCTTTGCTCTCAAAGCGTAGCGTTATGGAGCCCGAACGGCCCTCCTTCGAGTCGACCTTCACCTTTACCTTCTTGGTGCCGAAGAACTCGGCGAAGGCCTGGGTCACGCGCTTGGCGTCCTCATTGGTAGCGGGGCTTCCCTTGCCCACCTTGTTCTTGTTTTTGTACACGCGGCTCTCGCGCTCGATGTCACGCACCGACCAGTTGGGGTGGGAGAGGATGTCGTCGAGAAAGGTCTCCTGCTGGCCGATGTCCTTGATACCGGAGAAGGTCTTGGCCGCTCCGATGCTGATCTTGCGGTCCTTAATGGCCTGCCGTACCCGGTTGGAGGTGCTAAGGATGGTGAGGTAGTTGGTAATGGTAGACCGTTTCTTTCCGACCCGGTTGGCGAGCTGCTCCTGCGTAAGGTTAAATTCTTCCTGGAGGCGGAGGTAGGAGTAGGCCACCTCCATGGGGTTGAGGTCCTCGCGCTGGATGTTTTCAATTAGGGCCATTTCCAGCAGCGTCTGGTCGTTGGCCGTGCGGATGAAGGCGGGTACTTCCCGTAAGCCGGCAAGCTGACTGGCACGAAAGCGGCGCTCCCCGCTGATGATCTGGTAGGTGCCGTCGCCCATGTGCCGCACGGTCATGGGCTGGATGATGCCGTGTACGCGGATGCTGTCGGCGAGCTCGCGCAGGGGCTCGTCGTCAAAGTCCTGCCGGGGCTGATCCGGGTTAGCTGAAATCGCCGCGATGGGCAGCATGGCGAAGTTGCGGCTGAGGGTCCTGATGGTCTCCTCCTCATCGGCCTTATCGAGGCGCTGTCCGGGGAAGAGGGCGCTCAGGCCATTGGAGCCTCCGATCTTGGTGAGGCTGGATTTAAGGTCGTTGCTACTGGGCTTGCCGCCCCTGAATTTCTTAGCCATGGTATGCAGTAAGGGTCGCGCAAAGATACCTTGCACCCCCGATAGCTATCGGGGCCCCGCCCCTCGGTGCCGTCCTGAGTACCCAACCGCATGTTGAGATAGCGAACCTAATGATCCGTAGGAGGTTGGGTAAGTACGTACTAAGATACGTGTCTAACCCATCACCTTGACCACTTCATGAGGATCGCATTTCTCGGCAATTACCCCCCTAAAGCCTGCGGTATCGGCACCTTTACCAATAGCCTGGCCCGGGCCGTGCTGAGCAACCTTAAGGCCAGTGCGGTCGAAGATTATGCGGAGGTTATTGTCATGGAGGACCCCAACGATGCGCATGCCTATCCGGGCGAGGTGACGCGGCGCATCCGGCCGCAGGTACCGCAGGACTACCGCGCCGCGGCCGATTACCTGAATACCGGGGGATTCGATCTGCTGCTGCTACAGCACGAGTACGGCATCTTTGGGGGGGACAGCGGCACCTACATCATGCACCTGCTGGATAAGCTGCGCATCCCGCTGATCGTCACCTTCCACACCGTGCTGAAGGATCCAAGCTTCTCCCAGCGGGACGTCCTGAGCCGCATTGCCGAACGCGCCCAGGCTGTGGTGGTGATGACGCAGCTGGCCAGTCGCCTGCTGGTGGAGGTATTCAGCGTTGGCGAGGAAAAGATCCACATCATCGAGCACGGCGTGCCGGTCATTGCATCGGCTCCCCGTGCCGAACTCCGGGAGCGCCTTGGTTGGTCGGACCGGCGCGTGCTTTTCACCTTTGGGCTGCTGGGTCGCGGGAAGGGCATCGAAACCTCCATCAGGGCCCTGCCAGCCATCGTTGAGAAATATCCCAACACACTATACGTCGTGCTGGGGAAGACGCATCCCCACGTCATCCGCAACAACGGGGAGGAGTACCGCGAGTACCTCCAGGACCTAGCCGCGGAGCTCGGGGTGGGGGCTAACCTCCAAATGATCAGCAAATTTGCCTCCGAGCAGGAGCTGTTTGACTGCCTGCGGGCGGCTGATGTATACGTCGTTCCCTACCCCAACGAGGCCCAGATCACCAGCGGTACCCTGGCCTACGCCGTGGGCGCCGGAGCGGGTATCGTGAGCACACCCTTCTGGCACGCCGCCGAATTACTCCAGGAGGGTAGGGGTAAGCTGTTTCCCTTTCACGGCAGTCAGGCGCTGGCCAGTACGGTAATCGAGCTCTTCGATAACCCGGCAGAACTGAGCGCCATACGGGAACGCGCCGCCGCCTACGGGGAGAACCTTCTCTGGCCGAAGATCGGTAAACAGTACCTGAAGGTCTTCGGCGAAGCTAAGGTGGCCTTCAAGGAATACCAGCAGCAGGCGACGAAGGGCGTCGAGCTACCCCCCCTCCAGCTTGACCACCTGGTGCGCATGACCGATGACTGCGGGCTACTACAGCACGCCAAGTACGCCATTCCGAATCGTTATGAGGGGTATTGTCTGGACGATAACGGTCGCGCGCTGCTGGTGGTAGGGATGCTGGCCGAGACCGGACTGGCCGACTACCAACTGTTGAGCCGCCTTTCGGACACCTACATTAGTTACATTCTGCACGCGCAGAACCTCGACGGCACTTTTCGCAATTTCATGGCCTACGACCGGCGGTTCATCGAGCGGCACGGTTCGGAGGACAGCTACGGCCGTGCCATCTGGGGAGTGAGCTACTGTCTGGCGCACCCGGTACGCGCGGATCAGCGTCCACTGCTACACGAGGTCTTCACTCGGGCCATCGGGCACCTGGAGGGAATGCGCAGTCCGCGTACCATTGCCTACGGGGTGCTCTCGCTGAGCTACTACCTGGATTATCAGCCGACGGACGAGCAGATGCTCGACCTGCTGGACCGGATGTGCAACCGCCTCCTCGACCATTACAACGATAGTCGCGCGGAGGGTTGGAATTGGTTCGAAAATTACCTAACTTACAGCAACGGCATCCTGCCCTTCGCCCTGTTCCGCGCCCTCAACCACCTCAATAAGGAGACGATCCGTAAGGTGGCCGTGGAGTCGACCAACTTCCTGGCCGAGCAGACGATCATTGACGGGGTGCTGAGCCCCATCGGTTGCAAGCAACCCTTTGTGTTCCGCAACGCCCGCGCCCGTTTTGACCAGCAACCGGTCGACGTAATGTGTAAGGTGCTGCTGTTCAGCGAGGCCTGCCGCCACCAGGATTTACAACCCCACTGCGCCAATGTACCGATTGCCTTTGCCTGGTTCACCGGGCAGAACGAACTGAAGGCGCCGATGTACAACCCCGAGACCGGGGGCTGCTTCGACGGTCTAATGGAAACCGGCGCGAACCACAATCAGGGCGCCGAAAGCCTGATCGCCTACCTGGTCAGTCGGGTAGAGATGGAGAAGTTTACGCAGCACCAGGCCGCTGTCAGCGACCTGTACCCTACGGACGGGGACAGCGAGCAGGTCCTGAAGGTCATGCTCAACGGCTTCGCCCTGTCAAATACGGCAGAGGACGTGCCGACGGAAAAAAAGGCTACCGTGTGAGGGTAGCCATGCTAGCGCCCATCGCCTGGGCCACACCCCCGGCCGCCTACGGGCCGTGGGAACAAGTCACCAGCCACCTCACCGAGGGGCTCGTACGTAGGGGTATCGACGTCACGCTGTTTGCTACGGGCACCAGTAGGACGGCCGCAAAACTAGTAGCCACGGTAGCGGCAGGCTACGCCGAACAAGCAGGACAGGACCCTAAGGTCCTGGAGTACCTGCACATCAGTCAAGTCATGGGTGCAGCTAACGGTTTCGACCTCGTTCATAATCAATTCGACTTCATGCCGCTTGGCTTCAGTCCGCTCGTGGATACACCCATGGTAACCACCGTGCACGGCTTTAGCAGCGAGCAGATCGTGCCGGTGTACGAAAAATATAACGATACGACGGATTACGTGGCCATCAGCGATGCCAACCGCGACGAGCGCATCGACTACATCGCTACGGTCTACAATGGCATCGACACCGAGCAATTTACCTTCGTGGACCGCCCGCAGGATTACCTGCTGTACTTCGGCCGCATCCATCCGGAGAAGGGGGCGGCGGAGGCCATCGAGATTGCCCGCGGAGCGGATAAGCGCCTGCTGATTGCGGGTTTGATCCAGGACCAGGCCTACTTCGACAAAAAGATTGCCCCCCACATCGACGGAGACCAGGTGCGCTACCTGGGAAACGTGGGCCCGGAGGAGCGCAATCGTATCCTTGGGGAGGCCACCGCGCTGCTGCATCCAATTTCCTTCGAGGAGCCCTTCGGCCTTAGTGTGGCTGAGAGCATGATGACCGGCACGCCCGTGATCGCCTTCAACCGCGGCGCGATGCCCGAACTGATCGACCACGGCAAGACCGGTTTTCTGACTGATGACGTAGCCGGAGCCGTCGACCTAGTCAGCGCCTGCGGAGGCCTCGACCGCTGGCACGTGGCCGAGGTAGCCCGTGATCGCTTTAGCGTCGAGCGGATGGTAGATGGGTACATCGAGGTGTATAATACTGTTCTAGATCGCCGCCGCCGCCGCCGGTCCTAGCCTCCCGCCTCCAGGGTATCGAGGAGGAGATCCAGGTCTACGGTAGCGAAGCGCGCGGCCTCGTCCGAGATACCGTAGGGGATGAATACCTGATCGTTATGGATGATGCTGCCGCAGCTATACACCACGTTGGGCACGTAGCCCTCCCGCTCATCGTCCATGGGGCTGACCAATGGTTCCTTGAGCTGGCCGATCACCTTCGTGGGGTCGTCAAGGTCCAGTAGCATCGCGCCCAGACAGTACCGCCGCATGGGGCCTACGCCGTGGGTGATGACCAGCCAGCCGCGCTTCGTTTCCAGGGGGGCACCGCAGTTGCCGACCTGGTAGAGCTGCCAGGGGTAGCGCGGCTCGCTGAGTTTGACCGCGTCATCCCACACCTGTAGCCGGTCGCTCTTGATGATGTAGTTGTTGATACCGTCGATGCGGCAGAGCACGTAATAATTGCCGTTGATCTTACGGGGAAAGATGGCGTGATTTTTATTGACCGCCGCATCACCGTACACGGGTCGGATCGTGAAGGCGTAGAAATCCTCCGTTTCGATGATCATGGGGCGAATTTGCCGGCCATTGTAGGCGGTATAGGTACCGTAGTAGATCTTTTTCCCATCGTCGTTGACGAACTGTAGGAAGCGGGCGTCCTCCATACCCTTCATCTCGAAGTCGATCATGGGGTAGAGCACCCGCTCGCTGATATCGGTATCCAGGCTGAAGTGTAGCTCGTAGTAGCGGTCGGCTACCGTCATGAGGTGATTGAGCTGGTCGCGCTCGGCACTGTCCTCGGGGTACTTGAGCCACAACTGCCAGTAGCGCTCGTAGAGCTCCCGGTGGTTAAAGTTGTCGGGTAGGTCCTCGATTAACTCGTTGTAGATGTCTTCGTCAATTGCCTCCTGCTCGTGGCACCGCCGGTAGAAGGCCGACTTGGTATACTGGCTGTAGTGGATGCGCTCCGCTAGGCCTACGAACTGATTGGTGGGTTCGGCCAGCGGCATATTGTCCTCACTCAGGATGATGTTGCGGAACACGATGGAGGAGGTGTGCCCCTCGCCCACGGCCCGCATACTCATCACGATGCGCTGCTGTCCGCGCTGTAAGCCCGTCTGGTCCAGAGCGGGTACCACCGAGGGGTTGAAGAACGCGGCCGACTCGATGCTGTACTCGTGGGTGAAGTAGGCGCCGATTAGGGCCTGCTTTTCTTCACTGAGCAGCAGTACTTTTTCGCGCTGCTCCGGCACCCGATCGAGGGCAGCGTTGAGGTGGCGGCGGAACAGGCCGATGGTGTTGCGGTGGCGGCGGGCAAAGTCGCGCAGCGTGCGCATCAACGTATCGTGGGTCTCCTGATCACCTAGGTCGATCACCCGGTCGATGAGTTGGTAGGCACGGTCCTTTCCGGCCCAGAAGAAGCGGCCGATCACGCGGCTGGAATCGCCGTACATGCGCAGGGGTTTGCGCTCGAGGGGAAGTTGCATAGGGGTGATTCTGCTGAGCGGGGGGTAAAGTTTTGTCATAGGGGCTTAAAAAAGTACGCAATGCACAAGTAACGAACTAAACTGCCGACCTAGCATAAGTGGACGGCGGCGCGCCGGTCAATCCCCTTTGTGTAGACTCAATCTAAACAAGGGGCCCTATTAGCAACAAGTTTGTTAAAGAATTGTCATCAAAGTATCTTTGCGCAAGCATTACGGAGGCTAAAAGTCCCCGTTACTGCCCTCCCTCAAATGTCAATTTTACAATGACATACTCTACCAAAACCCCTCAGTACCTCCTGTTACTACTAGGCCTGTTTGCCTTCGGTGGGGGCACTGCCTTCGGTCAGGACTCGACCTCCCAGGCCCTTACTCCCGGCTCCGTGCTCGAGGGCAATCCGGCCACGACTCCGGCGGCTAACGCGAACAATAACGTCCCGACGGCCGATGATGCCACCGCTCCCGCTCCCGACGGTGCAGTGGCCGAGGGGGCCGGCGATCCAGCTCTCGGAAAGGATATTTGGAAGACTGTTGGCTGTCAGCAGTGCCACTCCGGCAACATGAAAGATAACATGACGGGTCCGGCCCTCGGCGGCGTGCAAGAGCGCTGGGCTGGCGAACCACGCGAGCACCTGTACCGCTGGGTGCAAAACTCCCAGAAGCTAATCGGTACCGGCGAGAGTGCCCGTGCCCTGGCCGTCTGGAACGAGTGGAAGCCAACGCAGATGTCGACTTATCCTAACCTGAGCGACGGGGACGTGGAGCACCTGCTGGCTTACATCAATGGCGTATACACCGGCACCTTTGGCCAGAGCGCCGGTATCGGCCCCGATGGAAACGCCGCGCAGGCCGTAGAAACCGACAACACCTGGCTGTTCGTCATCCTGGGCGTATCGCTGCTGCTACTGTCGCTTATCCTGGCGCGCATCACCAGCAACCTACAGTACATGGTGGCCTCTTCGGAGGGAGCCGCCCCCACCCGCCGTACCCTGGTCCAGGTACTGACTAGCCGTGGCGTGATCGCCTTTGCCGTTTTTGCTCTAGTCGTTCTATTCGGCTATACGACCGTCAATCATGCCATTGACCTAGGCCGTCAGCAGGACTACCAGCCCGGCCAGCCGATCAAGTTTAACCACCAGGTGCACGCCGGTATCCATAAGATTGAGTGCCAGTACTGTCACGACGGTGCCCGCCGCTCGAAGCACTCCGTGATCCCGGCCGTCAATACCTGTATGAACTGCCACCGGGCCATCAACTACGGTAGTAACTACGGTACGGCCGAGATCACCAAGATATTTGCCTCCATTGGCTGGGACCCCCTGGAGGGTGCCTACATCGCCAACTACGATCAGATGACCAACGATCAGGTCAAGGACATCTACCGTAAGTGGATTGCCAACAAGAACCTGACCGAGGGCGTGGAGGCCGACGACATCGAGAACATCGTCGAAGAGCAGCTCGAGGGCATCGAAAAAGCCCTGACTAACGAGTACACGGGGGACCAGCGCATTGCCGGCCCCATCGAGTGGGTTCGCATCCACAACGTACCCGACCATGTCTACTTCAACCACGCCCAGCACGTTACGGTCGGCAATCTCAAGTGTCAAAACTGCCACGGGCCGGTGCAGGAGATGGTGGAAGTATACCAGTACAGCCCCCTGAGCATGGGTTGGTGTATCAACTGCCATCGGGAAACCGAGGTACAGTTCAACGATAACGCTTACTACGAGTCGTACGAGCGCTACCACGAGGAGCTCAAGGCCGGCGTACGCGACGGAGTTACCGTCGAAGACGTAGGTGGTCTGAACTGCCAGCGCTGCCACTACTAATTAGCTTATACAGCCAAACTTCGCATGAAGAAGCAGAATAATAAGGTTTGGATCGGTACCGATCAGCTTGAGAACAGCGACGCCTACCGTACGGCTACCGACACCGAGGTCGCCGCCGCCGAACAGCGGATCGAAAACCCGCGCCTGGAGGCTACCCGTCGTGACTTCCTTAAGTACCTAGGATTTGGTATGACGGCGGCTACCATTGCCTCCTGTGATATTCCCGTACGTAAGGCGATCCCCTATGTTTCGAAGCCCGATACCATTGTACCCGGCGTTGCTACCTACTACGCTTCCACCTTCGTACAGGGTGGCGACTACGTTCCCGTCCTAGTCAAGACCCGGGAGGGCCGGCCCATCAAAATCGAGGGCAACAGCATGAGCCCTATCACCGAAGGGGGTACCAGCGCCCGGGCTCAGGCCAGCGTGCTGACGATGTACGACACCAGCCGCTTCGACGGCCCGGCCCGCGTACGTGGCGGTATGGCACTGCGTGAGCGCGTCTACGCCAACAACCCCAGTTGGGAAGTGCTCGACGACGAGATCGGAGGGCGACTGCGTCGTGCGCGTCAAATTCGTATCGTATCCCATACCATCCTGAGCCCGTCGCTGAAGATGGCCATCCGGGACTTCAAGCGCCGGATGCCGGGTAATACCGTGCTGGTGCAGTATGATCCTGTCAGCTCCTCAGCGCTGCTGGATGCCCACGAGCAGGCCTTCGGCGTCCGTGCCGTGCCCCACTACCGCTTTGATAACGCTGACGTAATCGTTGGCTTTAATTGCGACTTCCTCGGCACCTGGATCAGTCCAGTCGAGTACGGGCGGCAGTACATCGCCGGTCGCCGCACGGACGGCCGCCGTATGTCGCGTCACGTACACGTAGAGAGCCACATGAGCCTGACCGGATCGAATGCCGATAACCGGATCATGGTCAAGCCGAGCCAGCAGGGCCAGGCTATCCTGGCGCTCTACAACGCCGTAGTGGGTGGAGGTGCCGCGGCTAATCTTGACGCCGCCACCACCACTAAGATCGAGGCCCTAGCCGATGAGCTCCGCAATGCCCGGGGTGCCGCCCTGGTGGTGAGCGGAAGTAATAACCTCTACGAGCAGCAGCTCCTCATCGCCATCAACCGGGCCCTGGGTAGCTACGGCAGTACCATCGAGACTAGCCGCTGGAGTCTACAGCGACAGGGCAGTGACCAGGATATGGCGCGCTTCATCGACGAGCTTGAGAACGGGCAGGTGGATGCCGTCATCGTACTGGATGGCGCTAACCCCGCCTTCGACAACGCCTGGGCCGGCCGCTTCACGGCCGCTCTACAAACTAACGATCCTACCTTCCGCAACGGCGAGTACATCGACCCCCTCAGTATCGACGAGAACGAAATCGAGGACAAGAGCGAGCGCGCCGATGCCAAGGAAGAAAGCGACGGCAATCTCGATGAGACGGTCTTTGACATCGACCCCGTGTCACGTAATTTCCGTCGCATCCTGGCCCTCAGCACCAGCACGGTGCCTACCGAGACGACGCGCCTTTGTGAGTACGTCACGCCTAACCATCACTACCTGGAGAGCTGGGGCGACGCCGAAGCCGTCCAGGGGGTATACTCCCTCATCCAGCCTACAATTGTACCCATCTTCGGTGCCGTGAACCGCTACGGCACCCGGCAGGAGGGCGAGAGTCTATTAATCTGGGCCGGCGAGGTCGAGCGTTACAATCCCATCGCTACCCAGCCCTACCTGGAGTACGTAAAGCATAACTGGGAAGAGGGCGTATTTGGCAGTCAGGGGCGGTTTACCTCCTTCCAGGCGTTTTGGGACAGTGCCCTGCACGACGGAGTGTTTAACAACGCGGCTACCGGTAGTATCAACGACTACGGACTGGGGTACGATGCCACCCCCGTGGTACCCGCGGCCGCGCCCGATGCAGCTACGACTACCGCAGGGGACTCCACGACCGTGACACTGGCCCTAACCGAGATACCGACCATCGTCCGTACGGTAGACTACAACGCCGCCAGCGGTCGTATCCTAGCCCCCAGTGAGGCTGAGAACGAGATTACCTTCTTCGAAACAGTCAATATGGGTAACGGGGTGTACGGCAACAACCCCTGGCTCCTGGAGGTGCCCGACCCGGTCGCACGTACCACCTGGGGCAACTACCTGAGTATTCCCGTCACCTACGTAGACGGTAACAGCTACACCGCCTACAAAGACCTTAACCCCGAGGAATACAAGGGTAAGGCCGATAAGGTAACCGTGGCCGTTGGAGGCGAAAACCAGACTCCGGAGACCGTGACGGTCGTGCGGCAGTTCGGACAGATGCCCGGTACCTTCGGACTGGCCATTGGCTACGGCCGTAACATGACCGGCGCGGTGGGCAAGGCCATTGGTAACGAAGTGGGGGTGAACGTGTACCCCTGGCTTAGCGTCGATGAGGACGGTTACGTGCAGTACTACAGCAGCGAGGTAGCCATCTCGGACAGGGTGGACAGCGAGGAGGAATTTCCCAGTGTGCAGTACCACCACACCATGGGACTGACCACCCACACCGAGAACGGTAAGGTGTACTACAATACCATCACCGGGGAGAACGTCACCCTCGACCGGGAGCGGACCGAGGAGGAGAGTGAGTACCTACAACCCTTCCACGTCGACGAAAAGACCGTAATGGAGCTGGGCGAGGGTATGCAAGGCGGTCTGACCAAGCGCTCAATTATCTTCCAGGGCACCTTTGCCGGGCTGCCCGAACTCCGCGAAGAGATTGCCGAGCGGCGCGTCGAGGCCCAGCACCTGAACGAGCAGACACTCTATCCCTACGAGGAATACGTGAAGGACATCTACAGCCAGGGCCACTGGTGGGCGATGCACGTGGATTTGACCTCGTGCATCGGATGTGCCGCCTGTGAGGTGGCCTGTCTGTCGGAAAACAACGTGCAGGTGGTGGGTAAGTACGAGGTCTGGCGTCACCACGAGATGAAGTGGCTGCGTATCGACCGCTACTTCTACGGTGACGTGGAGAACCCGCGTACAGTATATCAGCCGATGATGTGCCAGCACTGCGACAACGCCCCCTGTGAGAACGTCTGTCCGGTAGCCGCCACGCCGCACAGCGACGAGGGCATGAACCAGATGATCTACAACCGCTGTATCGGTACCCGCTACTGCGCCAACAACTGCCCCTACAAGGTGCGGCGTTTTAACTGGTTGGACTTTTCTACGGCCGACCTCTTCAGCAGCAATGAGCCGGAGCTCAACGATGAGGAACTGCCCTTCGGCGCGGATAACCTCACCCGCATGGTACTCAACCCGGACGTGACCGTGCGTAGCCGTGGAGTGATCGAGAAGTGTAGCTTCTGTGCCCAGCGTCTGCAGACGGGTAAACTCACCGCCAAGATTGAAAAGCGCGCGCTACGCGACTCCGATGTGCGGGTAGCCTGTCAGACGGCCTGTCCGACCGGTGCGATCACCTTCGGAGACCGTAACAATAAGCAGGGTGAGGTAAGTCGGAAATTAGAAAACCCCCTCAACTACCTCGTGTTGGAGGAGACAAACACCCAGTCGAGTGTTTTCTACGCCGCCCGGGTTCATAATCCCGTTGAAGCGCTCGAGGCCTAAAATCAAGAATATATGAGTGGACATATAGCCCCGGTACGGCAGCCCCTGATTACGGGCCACAAGACGTATCACCAGATCACAGAAGATATCTGCCGGCCCACCGAGACGGCGCCCTCGCTGTCCTGGGTTGTGGCCTTCATTGTTGCCGTGACGCTCCTCGGTCTGTTCGTATTCAGTGTAGCCTGGACCATCTGGGTGGGCATCGGGTCGTGGAACCTGAACCGGACCATTAACTGGGGCTGGGACATCACCAACTTCGTCTGGTGGGTAGGTATTGGCCACGCCGGTACACTAATCTCGGCCATTCTGCTGCTGTTCCGTCAAAAATGGCGGACGGGGGTAAACCGGGCGGCGGAAGCGATGACCATCTTCGCCGTAATGTGTGCCGGTCAGTTTCCGCTCATTCACATGGGCCGACTCTGGATGGCGTTCTTTATCTTCCCCTACCCAAATACCCGGGGGCCACTGTGGGTGAACTTTAACAGTCCGCTGCTCTGGGACGTATTCGCCATTTCTACCTACTTCACCGTATCGCTACTATTCTGGTACGCTGGTCTGGTGCCTGACCTGGCTACGGTACGTGACCGGGCGGTGGGACTTCGCCGCAAGATCTACAGTATATTCAGTTTTGGCTGGAACGGCTCGGCCAAGCACTGGCAGCGGTGGGAGAGTCTGTCCCTGATCCTAGCCGGTCTGGCCACGCCGCTGGTACTCTCCGTACACACCATCGTATCCTTTGACTTCGCTACCTCGGTGATTCCGGGTTGGCATACGACCATCTTTCCGCCGTACTTCGTGGCGGGGGCTATCTTTTCGGGCTTTGCGATGGTACTGACGCTGATGCTAATTGCTCGTAAGGTGCTGCACCTGGAGGATTACATCACCATCGAGCACATCGAGTCGATGAACAAGGTGATCCTGCTTACCGGGTCGATCGTAGGGGTAGCTTACCTGACGGAGCTATTCATTGCCTGGTACTCGGGCTATATCTACGAGCAGTTTGCCTTCCTCAACCGGGTACTCGGCCCCTACTACTGGAGCTACATCGGTATGATGCTCTGCAACGTGGTTTCGCCGCAGATCTTTTGGAGTAAGCGGCTGCGTACGAGCCTGTTCTGGACCTTCTTTATGTCGATCTTTATTAACATCGGAATGTGGTTTGAGCGCTTCGTGATCATCGCCACAACGCTTGCCCGTGACTACCTACCCTCGAGCTGGAGCTACTACGTACCCTCCTGGGTGGAGATTTGCATCTTCATTGGAACGCTGGGGTTGTTCAGTACCCTCTTCCTCATCTTCACGCGCGTTGCCCCGGTGGTGGCCATCGCCGAGATCAAGCACATTCTAAAGACCGCCGGCGATCAGTACATCGGTCCTAACGCCCTGGCGCACGCCCACGCCGGTCACGCCCACGGGCAGACGGTACCCGCCGAGATCAATGACCTCCAGGCCGGAGGCACCGTTGACATCGACGGTGAGAATGACAAACCCCTAGACTAACCCCCCCCCGCAAAGCGCCCACTGCATGGCTACTATACGCATTGAACCCACCATTGGTGATCCCACAACGGGTACGGACGAGGAGGCTTACGCGCACGCTACGGACCGAGACATTCTCTTCGGACTTTACGACGATGAGGTAAAGCTGCTCGACGCCGTACGGGCGGCTAACGACGATCATCTCACGATTGATGATGTGTATACCCCTTTCCCCGTTCACGGACTCGATCCGTTGCTGGGCTTAGAGGAGAGTCGCCTGCACGTAGCCGGTTTTGTGTTCGGCAGTATCGGCTGTCTGTTCGGATTTGGCTTTATGACCTGGACGTTCACCCGGGACTGGCCGATCATCTTCGGGGGTAAGCCCTACTGGTCGGTGCCGGCCTTCATCCCGATCACCTTTGAGCTAACGGTGCTCTTCGCCGCCGTGGGTATGGTTACGGTGTTCTATATTATCAACGGACTCGGTCCTGGAGCGGAACCCCGGCGCCTGCACGACCGTATTACGGATGACAAGTTCTGTATCGCCTTCGACGTGACGGAGTCGAGCGATAGTGAGATCGACCAGCTCCGTCAGTATTTCGATCGCACTGGGGTGGAGACGGTACACCGCAAAACGGTGGCCGCCTAGTCCCTAACCCTAGCAAATAACCTAGCATGAAAGATCTGCATATTCTCGCGTTGTCGCTGACCCTGGCGGTTCTGCTGACGGCCTGTAGCGATCCCGACGGCAATTTTCCCGGTAGTGAGTACATGCCTGACATGGCGCACTCCATCGCCGTAGAAGCCAATGCCTACAACTACTACTATTACAATACCTGGAACGACCGCTCAACGGTCGCGCTCGGGGAACTGGTGTACCCTAAGTACACCGTAGAGGGAGCCGTCCCCCGTGGATATGCCGGGCAGTACATACCCGGTATGGTACCCCCGGGTCAGGTCGGTCCTGCACGCTTCATGGTGGGGGGCAAGGTCACCGATCAACAGGAGGAGGCTCAGGCTGGCGTCCCGTATGCCATTGCGGTGCCCACTAACGGTCACGTACCGTATTACTACGACGACACACCGGAGGGGCGGGAAGCTGCCATCGCAGCCAACGAGATGAACCCCTTTCCCATCACGGACGAGGGGCTCATTACCGGCGGAAATATCTACAACATCTTCTGCGCCATCTGCCACGGGGAGGAGGGCAACGGCCTGGGTTACATCTACGATACCGACAAAAACCCTCAGGCTAAGTACCCCGCCGCTCCGGCTAACCTGCTGCGCCCCGAATACGTGGAGGCATCTAACGGACGCTACTACCACGCCATCATGTACGGCTACAACGTGATGGGAGCCTATGCCGATAAGATGGACTACGAGGAGCGCTGGCAGGTAATCCACTACATCCGCAATCTACAGGCTCAGGACGCCGGCCTGGAGTATAATCAGTTAGTGAATACGCTCGACCCCTCCCTGGGTCGCCCCCTCGGAGAAACTGATCCGCTTGCCCAGCAGGTCTCGGATGAGGAGCCTAATCCCGACAGCCCCCTAATGAGCGATGCGGCTTCCCCCACCGGACGCATTCAGCCCGCCCTACGTAAGAAGTAACCCCCCCCACGCACCCTAGTAGCCCTCGCCCATGGCCTCGATACGAATTGAAGAGCAAAGCCCGGAGAATTTCGTTTTTTCCTCCCGCGCAAAGATTACCACGCTGGTCCTGATGGGGGTGGGGTTGATCTGCCTCATCGCTAGTTACTTTGTCGATGGGGGAGAGGGTCACCACATGCGGTTCTGGACTAACCTGCTGCATAACTCTGTTTTTTTCCTTGGCATCGCTGCGCTGGCCGGCTTCGCGCTGGCCGCCTTTACTACGGCCTATGCCGGCTGGTTCGTCCAGTTCAAACGGGTGTGGGAGAGCTTTGCGTCCTTTCTCTTACCGGGTCTCTTTCTGATGGGTATTCTCATTGTAGGACTGTTCCTACACAGCCACCACATCTACCACTGGAATGATGAGGCGGCTGTGGCGGGTGATGAAATACTGACGCATAAGTCATCCTTTCTCAACAAGTACTGGTATGCGGGCGGTACCATTTTATTCGTCGGCCTGTGGTACTTCCTCCTGGGTAAGATGCGCAATCTTAGCCTAGCCGAAGACTTGGATGATAAAGACACTGATTTCAGCTACTACCGCAGCTATAAGAAGTACGCGGCCATCTTTCTGCCCATCTTCGGTTTTACCAGCGCAGCCCTGATCTGGCAGTGGATCATGTCGATCGACAGCCACTGGTACTCGACCATGTTTGCCTGGTATGCCACCGCCTCCCTGTTCGTGGCGATGACGGCACTGACTATCATGCTTTTGATCTACCTCAAGAGCCGGGGATACTACCTAGGAGTCAATGCCGAACACTTTCACGATCTCGGCAAGTACCTCTTTGCGATCTCAATCTTCTGGACTTACCTATGGTTCAGTCAGTATATGCTGATCTGGTATGCAAACGTGGGCGAGGAGACAATTTACTTTCGGGAGCGGCAGGATAACTACCCCGTACTCTTCTGGGCTAATCTAGCGATCAACTTTTTGCTGCCCTTTTTCATCCTGATGCGCAACGATACGAAGCGCAAGATGGGAACGCTGTTCTTCGCCTCCGCATTCGTGTTCTTCGGCCACTGGCTGGATTACTTCCAAATGATCAAGCCCGGCGCGCGACTCACCCTCATCGAACTGGAGGAGCATAGCACCGCCCACGGCGAGGGAGAAGAGCATGCGACTATGAATCACCAAGAGGAAGCACTCGGTGAGGAGGAAGGCCACGATGTGCTGGCGCTGGACGATGACCACGCCGCCGATCTACAGGGCGACGTAGATGCGGAAGAAGTTGTCAGCGAGGATAATACGGTATCTGATGAAGCGAAATACGCCGACGCTACGGACATTGAGGAGATCGACAACATCCGTACCGAAGGACAGAACGTGAACAGTGCCGGACTACCCGTGCCCACTGATCCCAACAATCCCAGATTACAGGTAGGTGCTCAAACGGTTAGTGACACTAACAACGTGCCGCTGACTTCCGAATTCCGTGGTGGACCCCCCGAGGGAGAAGGTACGGACGGCCCCCGCGAGTTTGCCGCCGTCATGGAGCGCAACGAGACGGACGTCTTTGAGCCCAACCACTACATCCAGGAGCAGTACGTAGATGACTCGGAACTCGAGATGCAAGGGCACCTGGAGGTTGCCGGTGGTCACAGCGAGGAAAAACACACCCTGGGCTTCAAATTTGGCTATACTTTACCCGGACTCCTGGAGATTGGCACATTCCTCGGCTTTTTTGGCGGCTTCCTTTTCTTTACGCTGGGGCAATTAGCGAAGGCTCGGCTAGAACCCCGTCACGATCCGTACCTTGAGGAAAGCGTGCACCACCACACCTAGCGCTTGTCTAGACTAAGTCTAAACAGTGTACCAATCTGTAACCCTGCCCACCGTGTATCGTTAATTTTGTATCCGAAACAAACCGTTGGGTTTGTCGGCTTTTACTCCGCTAATCTACTCCAATGACCACGTTGATCGTCTTTTTGTGCATCGCGTTGTTGCTGCTCATCATCGTCCAGATTGCGCGCGTGCGTGATCTGGCCAAGCAGCTGCGCGGTAAGGAGGAGGTGGACGCCTCCAATGTTGCCACTACGGGTAAGGGGTTACTCCTCTTCATGGTAGTGTTTCTGTTTGTCACCACCGCCTCCGCTTATCTATACAAAAATTACATTCTAGGTTTTGGGCCCCATGTGTCAGCCTCCCTACACGGGGAGTCCATCGATACCATGATGAAGTGGACCCTTGGTGTAACCTACGCGGCGTTCTTGCTGACCAATTTCGCCCTCTTTTACTATGCTTACAAGTACCGTACGCGCAAGGGGCACAAGGCCATGTACCTGAGCCACAACAACACCGTGGAGCTGGTGTGGACGGGCATCCCCGCTATCGTGATGACCTTCCTGGTAGTAGGTGGTCTGGACGCCTGGAACGACATCATGAGTGACGTAGGAGCTGACGATCAGTACATGGAGATCGAGGCCACCGGCTACCAGTTTGCCTGGCAGATGCGGTACCCCGGGCCTGATGGCTTGCTCGGCCGGAAAGATTTCCGCCTGATCTCCGGCGCTAACCCCCTGGGCCAGGACTGGACCGATCCGAAGAACCATGATGATATTCTCGTCAACGATGTAACTCTACCCGTCGATCAGAAGGTACGCGTACGCATCACCGCTAAGGACGTTCTGCACGACTTTTACCTGCCCCAGTTTCGCGTCAAAATGGATGCCGTGCCCGGTCTTCCCACTTATTTTGTTTTCACCCCTACGCTGACCACTAAGGAGTGGCGGCAAAACCTTTCGGAGTACCCTGAATACCAGGGCCTCGACCCCGACAACGACGAGGGTAAGCAACTCTGGGAGACCCACAATATGGAGTTAGCCTGTGCCGAGCTTTGTGGCAAGGGGCACTACTCCATGCAGCGTATCGTGACGATCATGGAACAAGAAGACTTCGATATCTGGTACGCCGGGCAAAAGTCTTACTACCTGAGCAACATCAAGGGTACCCAGGACGACCCCCTGTTCATGGCCCAGGTGAAGGAGCGCCGCCAGGAGTTTAACCGCCTAGCCAATAATGCTATCGCTACGCCAAGCAATGACGACAACGTCCTAAACCTCGACTACGTCACCTTTGAGACCGGTTCCGCTACCCTTACCGACACTAGCGAGTACCAGTTGAATGATATGATAGACTTTCTACGGGCCAACGAGGACGTAGGTGCCATGCTCATGGGCCACACCGACGATACGGGGGATGCAGCCGCCAATCAGACGCTGAGCGAGCAGCGTGCCCGGGCGGTCCGCGCTTACCTGGCAGCCGGTGGCATCGCTAACAACCGCCTGATGAGTAAGGGCTACGGCGCCGAGCGTCCGGTCGCCAATAATACAACGGAAGCGGGGCGCCAGCGCAACCGCCGTACTGAATTTTACATTATAAGAGGAGCACCCAGCGAGCCCCAGTTCGCCCCGGAGGAAGCTTCCAAATAGTTAGGTCAACACACGTTATAATCTAGGTCCCATGGCTACTGCAGTTCTCACTACGGCCCCCGTCAAGCGCGATGACGCGCTCATCGAGGAGTTTGGGTACGACGATCACTTCCACGAGCACCACCACGGTGACAAGTATCAATCGAATTTCGTATCCCACTATATTTTTAGTCAGGATCACAAGATGATTGCCAAGCAATTCCTCATCACAGGAATGATCTGGGCGATCATCGGCGGTGCCATGTCGCTGGTCTTTCGTATGCAATTGGGCTTTCCTGAAGAAAGCCTCGCTTGGCTACAGCCCGTACTCGGTAAGTGGATCGCCATCAATGAAGACGGCGTCGGCACGCTGGTAGCCGACTTCTACTACGCCCTGGTCACTATGCACGGTACCATCCTGGTATTCTTCGTGCTTACGGCCGGGCTATCCGGTACCTTCTCGAACCTGCTGATCCCCCTGATGATTGGTGCGCGCGATATGGCCTCGCCACTGCTTAACATGCTCAGCTACTGGTTCTTCTTTATTTCCGGTAGCATCATGTTCGCCTCGCTGTTCCTGTCCACCGGCCCCTTCGCCGGCGGCTGGGTAGCCTATCCGCCACTCTCCGCCCTGCCGCAGGCCATGGACGGTTCCGGTGCCGGTATGACGCTGTGGACGATCTCGCTGGTGCTTTTCGTAGTCTCCGTACTACTGGGCGGTATCAACTACATCACTACGGTACTCAACC
Organism: Neolewinella sp.; assembly: GCF_965214665.1. GTDB lineage: Bacteria > Bacteroidota > Bacteroidia > Chitinophagales > Saprospiraceae > Neolewinella. The sequence goes on from NZ_OZ243970.1 coordinate 732,516, forward strand.
TACGCACTAAGGGCATGAGCATGTGGCGTCTGCCGCTGCCGATCTGGGCCTTCTTCGTGACGGCTATTCTCGGTCTGCTCTCCTTCCCCGTACTTACCTCGGCTTTCTTCCTGATGATGCTGGACCGTGGGATTGGCACGAGCTTCTACCTTAGTGACATTTACATTGGTGGTGCAGCCCTCGACCACGTCGGTGGTAGCCCCATTCTGTACCAGCATTTGTTCTGGTTCCTAGGTCACCCTGAGGTGTACATCATCATCCTGCCGGCCTTCGGGATCGTTTCCGAGGTGCTTTCCGTCAACAGCCGCAAGCCGATCTTTGGGTACCAGGCCATGGTGTTCTCGATTCTGGCGATTGCCTTTCTGGCCTTCATCGTTTGGGCACACCACATGTTCATGTCGGGTATCAATCCCTTCATCGCTAACTTCTTCGTCATCTTCACCCTTATCATTGCCGTACCCTCGGCCGTGAAGGTGTTCAACTGGATCGCGACGCTCTACGGGGGGGACATCCGGTTCAATCCCGCTAGTTTATTTGCCATCGGATTTGTTTCGATGTTCATCAGCGGTGGTCTGACCGGTATCTGGCTCGGTAACTCAGCCCTCGACATTCAGTTGCACGATACTTATTTCGTAGTAGCCCACTTTCATATCGTGATGGGCGTAGCTGCCTTCTTCGGCATGTACGCCGGAGTGTACCACTGGTTCCCCAAGCTCTACGGCCGCTTTATGAATGAGACCCTCGGTAAGTTTCACTTCTGGGGTACGCTCATCGGAGCCTACTGCGTTTTTTGGCCCATGCACTACCTGGGTATGGCCGGAGTACCCCGCCGCTACTACAGCTTCGATAACTTTCAGACCTTCGGTCACTTCGACGGGATGAATAAGTTCATCACCATTGCGGCGATCATCACCTTCGGCTTCCAGTTGCTGTTTGTCATCAACTTCTTCTGGAGCATCTGGAAGGGACGTAAGCTTACGGTCAAGAACCCTTACCAGGCCAATACGCTGGAGTGGACTACGCCCATCCACACCGGCCACGGCAACTGGCCCGGTAAGCTGCCAACGGTACAGCGGTGGGCTTACGATTACAGCAAGGATGGAGTGGATCATATCCCCCAGATTCAACCCATCATGGAGGGTGAGACCCACGATCATTAATACATACCTACGAAGGTTCACCCCGTTGATTCTTCCCGTGGCGACCCGTAGTTCGTAGGCCCGTCGCCTTGGACTACGGGTTGTTTTTTACCTCAGCATGAAAGCATCTAGCAAACACCGGGTCGCAGTGAGTGTGTGGAGTCACCGGTTGGCCGACCTCTCTGCGCTGGTGAAATTCCGCTTGTCTGCAACGGTAGTCCTTTCTTCCGTGCTGGCCTACCTAGTTGCGCTATCCGCCGGATCGTTTAGCTGGTGGGCGGTAGGGGTACTGACCATGGGGGGCTTCCTCACTACGGCAGCAGCAAATATCATCAACGAGGTACTGGAAAAAGACTATGACCGGGAGATGGAGCGCACCAGGCTGCGCCCCCTAGCCGACGATCGCATGGGCAGCAGCGAAGCGCTTTTGCTAGCCGGTTTTGCTAGCATGGGTGGGGTGACCCTGCTTGCGCTCTTCAATCCCTGGACCGCGTTTCTGGGCATGGTGTCGCTCATCAGCTACGCCTTCGTGTACACGCCGCTTAAGCGTGTAGGCCCGATCGCGGTGTTAGTCGGGGCTATCCCCGGTGCACTACCTGCACTGATCGGTTGTGCGGCAGCGGAAGGATCCATCACGGCGCTCGGCATCACGCTCTTTACCATTCAGTTTTTCTGGCAACTGCCCCACTTCTACGCCATCGGCTACCTCGGTGCGGCGGATTACCGCAGGGCCGGCTTCAAACTGGTGCCGGAACGGGGCGGGGACGTAGATGCAGCCCTGCTGGGGAGGGACTCGATCGTCGCTACGGTAATCCTGCTGCCGCTTTGTGTCCTACCGTACTTTCTGGGCGTAACGTCTGTGTGGGTGGTGCCCCCCGTCGTACTGGCGAGTCTGGCCTTTTGCTACTTCGCCTACCGGTTCCGGGTGCAGGCCGGGCGACGTACGGCCCTGTACATGATGTTCTACTCATTCGCCTACCTGCCGCTGGTGTTTACCCTTTACTGGGCGGGTAAAATGCTTTGGCTATGAGTGCAGTAGACACACGGGTCGATCAGCAGCGGATGGAGGCGGCAACGCGCCGCAATAAGATTCACCCCCACAAGATGTTGCTCTACATCGGGATTACTAGTTTGGTCATGATGTTTATCGCCCTGACCAGTGCCTACATTGTGCGGCGTGCTTCGGGTAACTGGCTGGAGTTCTCCATTCCGGGCATTTTCTACATCAACACCTTGGTCATCCTGCTCAGTAGTCTAACTTTGCAGCTTGCGTACCGGGCCTTCAAACGAGAGCGGAGTGGTGCGTATAGGGGCTGGATCACCACCACCTTCGTACTCGGCATTGCGTTTCTGTTCCTGCAGTACCTGGGGTGGGAGGAGTTAGCGGCCCAGGGGGTGCCACTGAAGATAAACCCCGCCGGTGATTTTGTCTACAGTATCAGCTGGCTGCATGCTGCCCACGTGGTGGGTGGTATTGCTGCCCTTGCCGTTTCGCTGGTGTTGGCCTACGCCATAAAACTACGCCGTACTCCGGTGCGGCAGTTGCGCCTGGAGCTCATCATGATCTACTGGCACTTCGTCGACGGCCTCTGGCTTTACCTGATCATCTTCTTAAGTTTGCAGCGTTAGTCACGCGCCTCACTACGTATTGTACTCAACAATCAATTACCCATGACCGAAGAACGCGATACCGATATTATTGTCGCCGAGGACCAGAAGCCGGAACTCAACAGCGACTGGGCCGGTGGTGACCGCAAGCCGTTCCGTACCTCCTACGGCAAGCTGATGATGTGGTACTTCCTGCTCTCGGATGCTTTTACCTTCGCCGGCTTTTTGATCGCTTACGGTGCCCTGCGCTTCAGTAGTCCGAGTTGGCCGGTGCCCGATCGTGTGTTTGCCACCGCACCCTTCGGCATCAACGAACTTTTTCCCAACGATCAGGCCCCGCTCATCTTCGTCACGTTTATGTCCTTTCTGCTCATCATTAGCTCCGGTACGATGGTGCGGGCCGTACAGGAAGGCGCGTTAGAGAACAAGCGGGGCGTAGTATTCTGGATGCTGCTCACCGTACTCGGGGGGGCGGGCTTCCTGGGCTGCCAGGCCTGGGAGTGGACTAACCTGATCGGAAAGGAGAACATGACCGTCACGACCAACCCGTTTGGTACGTATACCGAAGATGGGTACTACCTGGATCCTGAAACCGGTGAGATCACCGAGGAGGAAGTAGTATCGGGGGAAACATACCTGCTCCACGTAGCCGGTGAAGCGCACGGTGAAGAGGAGGGAGGCCACGAGGGGGGAGAGGAGCATTTCGCCTACAGCGACGTGCCCGGCGACTACCCCGGCTACGTGGTCGATGGCCTACGACCGGATGGATCGATCAACCCCGCGGCCAAACGATTTATTCACCGTAAGTACGTCTCTACGGATGAGACCGACGGCAAGCAGTACGTGCGGGTGCAGCAATTCGGACCTACCGCCTTTGGAGCGCTGTTTTTCGGCATCACCGGCTTTCACGGTTTTCACGTAGCTACCGGAGTCATTTTTCTACTGATCATCCTGATCAATGCAGCAAGTGGCGTCTATGTAGCCCGCATGAACGGCTACGAAATGGTGGAAAAGATCGGTCTCTACTGGCACTTCGTAGACCTGGTGTGGGTCTTCGTATTCCTTGTTTTCTACCTGCTCTAATTGTATCCACTGTCACCTCAAGCAAGCAACTAAGCCATGGCACAACATTTAAGCTACGAAGAATCCGTAAGCGGCGTTTGGAAGGGACTCGGTCTGCTGGCCGCCGTGACGGTAGCGGAAGTTATTCTATCGCTCCTCAAGGCAGCTGAGTTCGTGGAGGACCTCCGTCCGGTCATCTACGTAGCCTCGCTGTTCATCATTGCGTTGTCTATTTATAAGGCCTACTTCATCATCTACGAGTTCATGCACATGGGCTACGAGGTGAAGGGACTAGCCATGAGCGTACTACTGCCCACCTTCCTCCTGCTGTGGGCGCTGATCGCCTTTTTCAACGAGGGGGATGCCTGGCGGCAAAAGCGTGAGAAGATTGAATATAAGAACGAGTTGACCGTACCGGAGGGGAATACGGTAGGGCAGGTCGACCCCAACGGTGCCCAATTTTACCGACTGCCGGGCTAGCTTTAGCTTACCGTAGTGCTGGCACCTGCGGCCCCGCCCGAGGTTTCATACTTTGGTCACAAAGGGAGCGGGAATCATCCAAAGGCGGTAGGTGGGGGTTTACATAGCACAATCACCTACGCATGGCCAAGACGAAGAAGCTGTTCAGCTCGGCAATTTTGCTGTTCATTTTAGTAGGGCTGCCGGCAGTTTCGTTCATCTACCTGCGCAGCGGGGCCAACTACCGGCGTGGTGCCATCGCTACTATGGGGGATTTCGGTAAGATGCCGGATTTGGGTAACCTGCCCCCAGTGCGCGGTGAGGTGCCCGACGACTGGCGGGGGGCAATGACCGTGGTGGGCTGGCTCGATCCCACGAAAGCAGAGGGTACTAAGGTGTACGGGCACATGCTCGATAGTCTGTACCAGCAGTTTCAGGATAGCCCTAATCTCTACTTTACTACTATCGTGCTGGCGGAGGAGCCGGTCACTGCCGTGGAAGCGTTTGCCAATACCTACCACCTACCGGACTCCAAGATGGTGAGCTTCCTGCGGGCCGATGAGCGTGACTTTGCCGCTACCGCCGAAGCCTTTAAGCTGCCGCTTGGCACCTATGACTCCCCCGGGGTGCAACCGGTAGTGGCGCTGGTGGACAGCTCGCTCACCATTGTGGAGCACTACGACCTGGCCCGGCGCGACGATGCGATCGGTCTGGTACAGCTCATTTCTCTCATCATCCCGCTCCCCGCGAAGCAGGACATAATTTTGGACCGTGGCAAAGAGCTCTAGCGTCATTCTGGATAAAAAGCCCGCCCCCAAGCGTCGGGCGCACCCGCAGCTTCCGATTTATCCGGAGAAGGAACGCCTGCTGCGCACTGCGACCTATGTGTTTTCGGCCGTCGTACTCATCCTGGTGTTCGTGATGCGGGAAGTGACGTTGGATGTGGATTGGAACGTCAATTACTTACCGGCCGTCAATGCTACGCTGAATGGGCTTACCGCCGTAGCGTTGCTGTTTTCTCTCTACTTCGTCAAGCAGGGCCAGTACGTGAATCATCGCAACGCGAATGCCACCGCCCTGGGGCTTTCGGTGCTCTTCCTGCTTTGCTACGTCGCCTACCATTTCACCACCCCCGAGGTACTTTACGGGGACGCTGACCAAAACGGGGTGCTCTCCGAGGCCGAGCGACTGGCCGTAAGTGGGAGCCGGCCCTGGTACCTGGTGATTCTCATTTCACACATTACGCTGGCGGGCATCCTTTTGCCCTTCATTTTGTTGACTACCGTAAGGGCACTTGCTGGAAAGTGGACGCTACACCGCAAGATGGCCAGGTGGGTCTGGCCGCTGTGGCTGTACGTCGCCATTACCGGTCCCGTGGTCTACCTAATGCTCCGTTCGTACTATCCCTAATGCTATAGCCATGAAGCGCTTACTCACCCTTAGTCTGATCCTGGTCCTGCTGTTCTTCACCGGTGGTGAGGTACTGGCGCAGTGCCCGATGTGTCGCGCTACCGCCGAGAGTAATCTGGCCAACGGCGGCACCGAGGGCGAAGGGCTCAATCAGGGTATTCTCTATCTACTCGGTATGCCTTACGTGCTAGTGGCGACCGTAGCCTTCATCTGGTGGCGCAACCGGCGCAGGGAAACCGACATCGTATAAGGACCCCCGCTATGCCCGCCATCAACATTGCTCAGAAGTTCAGCTTATTCAGCGATCACTGGTCTCCGAAGGTAGTGGCAGAGCTCAACGGGCAAGCCGTCAAGTTAGCGAAGGTAAAGGGGGAATTCATCTGGCACGACCATGCCGGGGAGGATGAGCTATTTATGGTGTTCCGGGGCACGCTACTGATTGATTTTGAGGATCGTGACCCGGTGGTCATTCGGCCGGGGGAATTTTTCGTGGTGCCCCGCGGGGTACGGCACCGCCCCCACACCAGGGATGGGGAGGAGGTCCACCTGCTACTACTTGAACCCATCGAAACCAAACATACCGGGGAGGTGGAGCATGAGCTGACGGTCCGGTCTTACGACCGGCTGTAGCGGTGGTGCTAGGCGTTGGACGCTTTAAAGCGTCCAACGCCTAGCTAAATTTGCTTGCACCATGCACTCGCTAGGTATTGTTGAGGTGTAGTACATTTGCGCATACAGACTACCGACCCGGCGCTTTTCATCCTAGACTTGGTTGATGAAAATCATGGGGTTAGTTGCTACGGTATGTCTAGCTCTCAGAAATAAACCACGTTTGATGAAAACCTTATTTTTACTAGCTTTAAGCCTTTCCTTCCACTTCCTATCCGCCCAACAAGACACCATCGTTCTTTTTCGATGGAATGACCCCGCCGCCGGGCCGCTCGTGTCAGACATCGGCCCCAACGCGGTGAGTGTAGATGCAGACGTGACGGTCTCAGCCGGTGGGGCAAACGGAACCACGGGCCTTAATCCAGGACCGACCACCGAGAGTACCAATCTACGAATCACGGACGACCCGATCTTCGATCCACCCGGTATAGAGATCGGCTTCGACTATCAACGAAACGAGCAGGTCGGGGTCCTCCTGTTCCGTAATAATTTCGTTATGGGATCGGCCGCAAATCCCAGCATCACCTACCGCGTCGAGGATGGTGCGGGTGGTTTTACGACGATAAGTTCCGGAAATCTTACTCCTCAATTTACTGACGTAAATGACATTTCTACGGGTGTGTTTCAAACCTTTGTTTTCCGCTACACCCCATCAACCGGTATCGGTACGCTCACCTTGGATGGTACGGAGATTTTCAGAAATGACGGGCCGGACAACCGCCCCCTCTACTGGGTGGGTGATGGTGACGTAATCTTCGGCGATCAAATCGATGGTAGCAAACAGAATTTTCCCGTATACGACAATTTTTACATCCTGGGTGTAGAAGCTAACGCTAGCCTCCCCATCGAGCTCACCACCTTTTCCGCTCGGTCAGCAGACGGCCGGCGCGTAGCGCTTCACTGGGAAACCGCGACCGAACTGCATAACGAGCGCTATGAAGTCGAGCGGTCGACTGACCAGACCGATTGGCAAACAATTATTACCCAGGCGGGTGCCGGCGACTCTAATGCGCCGCGTAGCTACCAAGCTTACGATGATAACGCTCCCGCGGGCAACGTCTACTACCGCCTGAAGCAGGTCGACTACGACGGTAAGTATAGCTACTCGGAGATCGAATCCGTTGAGATCAACGCTGCTGGAGCTCCCGTACTGACGGTATTTCCTAACCCGGCCGGCCAGGTAATCACAATCGAGAGCACCCAGGAGATCGGCTCACTGCGCCTCTACGATGTTCGCGGAGTGGAGGTCACCGACCAGGTTACGTTCAGTGCAAACGGGGGCCGTCGCTATACCGCTGACCTGAGTAATCTACCCGCCGGTACGTATGTGCTGACCACGGAGCGGGGAAGCACTAGGCTGTATAAGCGATAGGATAGCTGGCTAGGCGTTGGACGCTTTAAAGCGTCCAACGCCTTAGCTACCTTCGCGAGATGCTAGAAGCGAAGAATCCCTGGACTACCAAATCCTCCCGCACCGCTTACGAAAATCCCTGGATCAAGGTTGAGCACAACGAGGTCATCACACCGGGAGGAACTGATGGCATCTATGGGCTAGTACGCTACAAGAACCATGCTATCGGTATTGTGCCCGTAGATGCGGAGGGCTACACCTACCTCGTCGGACAGTACCGCTACGCCCTAGACGAATACAGTTGGGAAATTCCGGAGGGCGGCTGTCCGGTAGGTACTGATCCGCTCAAGGCCGCCCAGCGCGAGCTCCGCGAAGAGACCGGACTGGAAGCCGAAAAGTGGACAAAGCTGATGGAATTTCACCTTAGTAACTCTGTTTCCGATGAATGGGGAGTAGCTTACCTGGCCCGCGAGCTACGCCACGGGGATGCCGAGCCGGAGGACACCGAAGAACTTCGTCTGCGGAAGGTACCCCTGGCCGAAGCAGTGGACATGACGCTTGACGGGCGGATCAAGGACGCGGTCAGTATACTAGCCCTACAGCGGGTCGCGCTACTGGAGGCCCGTAACGGAGCCGACGAAAAGAAATTTCAAAATATTCGGCAGTCTCCTTAGGGGGGCACGGGACATTTGGGGTCTTAGGGGCACAGGGACAGTAGGAATAGCTGGCCCAAAGCGCCGCCGGCGAAATTGCTCTAACCCTAATGTCAACCGTCATGGATACCGCCAATAAAATTACCCTCCTCGAGAACTTCGACCTCTTTGACGGTCTGACCGCCGAGGAAAAGAAGCGTCTCGCTGAGACCATGGAGTTCAAAACCAAGCCCCGCTATTCGGTCATCTACCAGCCCGGTGAGGCCAGCGACCACATCTACCTGCTCGCTAAGGGGCCCATTAAAATTAGCACCCACAGTAACGAGGGTAAGGAGGTGATCAAGCAGCTCATTCACCCCGAGGCCATCTTTGGCGAGCTGAGCCTCGTCGGTGAGGAGAAGCGCAACGAGACCGCCCAGTCCCTCAAGGAAGAAGTGCACTACTACACCATTCGCGTGGCGGACTTCCAGCGCATCGTCTTCGGTAATCCCGCCATGAGCCGCAAACTGCTCGGTCTATTCGGTAAGCGCATGATGGCCGCCGAGAACAAGCTCGAAAACCTTATCTTTAAGGATGCCCGTAGCCGCATTGTCGGTTTCCTGCACCAGGTGGTCACCGAGCGTGGTCGCCGCGTAGGCTACGAGATGCTGCTCAAGCATAGCCTCACCCACCAGGACATCGCCAATATTACCTGCACCAGCCGTCAGACCGTCACCCTGGTCCTCAACGAGCTACGCAAGGAAAACCTGATCTACTTCAACCGCGGTCGCATTCTGGTCCGCGACATGGACGAACTACTGGCCAGTGCCGCCTAGGCACTCTAGCCTCCTTATAATCCCAACTACTCCCCTCCGGTGGCAACGCCGGAGGGGATTTTTTCGTCTTAGTACTATGCGCTACCTCGCTCTTCTGCTGCTTCCGTTGCTCGGCTTCTCCTGTTATTCCTTCCGGGGTATTTCGATCCCCGAAGGCGTGCAGTCGGCCTACGTACCCAATTTTAAGAACAACGCCCTGAGTGCCCCGCCCACGCTTTTTCTCGATGCTACGGAGACGCTGCGCGATAAAGTTCGCGACGAGGCCCGCCTGATCATCACGGACGAGAATCCCGACATCCAGCTCATCGGTACCCTGGTCGACTTCCGCGTCACGGCCGAGGGGGCCAGTCCTGCCGGCGACGTGGCTGCCTTCTCCAAGCAGAACCACCTCACCATTGTCGTCGCCGTCGAGTACAAGAACCTCCGCGACCCCTCCGATGAGGGCTGGAAGAGCAACTTCTCCGATTTCTACCCCTTCGAGGGCAATGTAGCCCTAGCCGCCGTGCAGGATGAGGCGATCACTACGATCCTGGAGAATATCAACGAAAAGATCTTCAACCGCGCATTTGCCGGGGAGTGGTAGCTAACACTCAGGTAGCGCCACCGACACATGCACCGCCAGTCCCCCCTCCGCCGTTTCCTTAAACTTAGAGTGCATGTGCTGCGCCGTTTCCCACATCGTAGCCACCACCTCGTCGAACTTCACCACGGCGTGAGCAGCGTTACCCGCCAGGGCCAAGTTGCTTGCCGTGATGGCCTTCATCGCCCCCATGGCGTTGCGCTCGATGCACGGTACCTGTACTAGCCCGCCGATCGGGTCGCAGGTCAGGCCCAGGTGGTGCTCCATGGCGATCTCGGCGGCCTGTAGTACCTGTCGCGCACTTCCCCCTAGCACCTCAGTGAGGCCCGCTGCGGCCATCGCGGAGCTTACTCCCACCTCTGCCTGACAGCCCCCTACGGCCGCTGAAATCGTGGCCCCCTGCTTGAAGAGGGCACCGATTTGTCCGCTGCTGAGAAAAAACCGCAGCAGATCATTCTCACCAAAATTACCGAATAGGTAGTGGTACAGTAACACCGCTGGTATCACCCCGGAAGCCCCGTTAGTGGGGGAAGTCACCACTCGGCCCAGGGCGGCGTTCTCCTCGTTGACAGCTAAGGCAAAGCAGCTGATCCACTGGTTGACTGTAGAAAAATCGCGCGGACTACGGCGAATGGCCTCTAACCAGGACTTGCGCTCGGGGTACCTTCTGCCGGCGAGTAATTTCTGGCTAAGGCTAGCCGCACGGCGCTTTACCCCCAGTCCACCCGGTAGCACGCCCTCGGTGTGGCAGCCCCGGTACACACAGTTCAGCATCACCTGGAACAGGGACTCTACCCGATCGTGAATCTCCTGACTGGAGTAGATGCACCGCTCGTTCTCGTACAGCAGCCGCGTTATGGTCTTGCGCGTAGTGTGCGACAGCTCGATCATCTTCTCACCCGACGATACATCGTGGACAAACGGGTACTCGATCTCCACCCCGGGCGCCGCTCCCTCCCGTTCGATGAAACCGCCTCCAAGAGAATGATAGGTCTGTACGATCAGTTGGCCATCCGCTAGCAAAGCCGTAAACGTCAGCGTATTAGGGTGCCCGGGGTGGGTGGTGGGTTGAAACACGAGATCGTGTCGGTGGTCAAAGGATATGACTGTTTCTGTGACCCGCAGAGTGCGCTCGCTGCGTACGCGCGCGATGATCTCGGGGATGTGCTGGGTGGGTACGGTCACCGGATCGTAGCCCTGTAGGCCCAGTAGCACGGCGACATCCGTACCGTGGCCGATCCCCGTTTTCGATAGGCTACCGAAGAGCTGCACCCCCAGGCTTTGCACCTGCGACCCCGCCCTGCTCAGCTCGTCGACGAAATCGAGCGCCGCGCGCCAGGGCCCTAGGGTATGGGAAGAGGATGGACCTACGCCGATCTTAAAAATATCAAAAACGGAGAGCCGGGAAGCCATACGGGATCAGGTTTGCAAGCATAACGTAAAAAGGGCGTGGTCCAGATAGCTATCGGGAGTGCGATCAATCTCGCCAGACGAATGGAAACAACACGACCGCCACGGCAACCGCCAGCAGGTCCACCGCCAGGATCAGGTACACCGGTCGCAGTGGATCGTCGATACCGGTATCCATGGCGTAGGTGCCCGCATCGACGAGTAGCTTTAGCAGCGGAATCACGAGGGGGAAAGAGAGGACGGCCATGAGGGTGCCGTTGCCTCCGGCGCGGGCGGCTAGTGCGGAGACGAAGGTGAGGATGGCGGCAAGTCCAACACCCCCTAACACCGTAGCCAGGAAGAGGGGGAGGGGAGCGGGGATACTGATCTGATTAGCAAATAGCTGTAGCAGTAGAAAGGTGAGTCCACTAATGAGCCAGATGACTAGTAGGTTGTAGAGCAGCTTGCTGAACAGCAGGGCTAGCGGATCGGCTAGCGTATAGTAGTAGAGGTGGCGCCGGCCGCCCTCCCGCAGGAAGCTACGTCCGGCGGCGACGGTAGCCCCGAAGAATAGGATGATCCAGTAAAGGGCATTGAAGGTATCGGCGTTGAGTCCCTGCAGCAGGGCTAGGTAAACAATAACCACCGTGGCCACGACGTAGAGTAGAACGCTTCCGAGGGCGTACCTGTCCCGCCACTCCAGGGTAAGTTCCCAACGCAGGAGTTTATAAATTTGCCGGAACAGGGACATATTGCCGGCAAAGATAACCGGCGCGCCCCTGAAATCTTCCGGCATGTTGTTTGCTCACCGTTCGCTGTTACTCCTTGTGCTACTCCTAGTCGCTACGGCGGCCGGTGCGGCGGAGTACCTGAGTGTGGAGGTGCGCCGGGGCGATGGCGTCTATTCCCTGCTACGCCGCTACGAACTGGTCGATTACGCCTGCAACATCACGGAGTTTCGCCGGCTCAACTACCTTAATCCCAACAGCAAGCTGCTCGTCGGCCGCCAGTACCGCCTGCCCATCGAGGTGCTGCCCTACGACGGGGAAAGCATCCGCTCCAGTACCCGCGACCAAAATTGGGACCGGGCGGTGGCCATCAAGGCCTACAATACGCGGATGCTGGAGCTCGGGCTGCGGAGTCGGGACTACCGGCAGGATGGGCTCCTGTACGTACCCTATCACATCGACAACTGTAGTACCATTGGGGAGGTGAGTCCGCTTACGGTAGCCGACGAGGAGCGCCCGACCTTCGAGGTGCCGGAGCAGAATACCACGGTAGCCCCCCGCACCTTCAATATTTTCGGTCCGGCCTACGCGAAGGTCCCCCTGATCGACCGCACCCTCGCCGGCCGGATCTTCTACATCGTCTCCGGTCACGGCGGGCCCGACCCCGGTGCGGTAGGCCGGCGCGGCGGGCACATGCTGGCCGAGGACGAGTACGCCTATGACGTAGCGCTGCGGCTGTGCCGCAACATTCTGGAGCACGGGGGAACACCCTACATGATCGTCCGTGACGAGAACGACGGCATCCGCGACGATAAGTACCTTACGCCGGACAGGGACGAGACCGTCTGGGGCGGAGCTAGCCTACCCCGAAATCAAAAGCTGCGGCTGTTCCAGCGCTCGGATATCGTCAATGCGCTGTACGAGGAAAACCTAGCTAAGGGACTCACCGACCAGACCATGATTGCCATCCACATCGACAGCCGCCACCGGGGGCAGCAGCTCGACGTGTTTCTGTACTATCCGGAGGGCGACCTAGTGAGCCAGAAGCGCGCCGACCGCATCCTGGAGATGCTAAAGGAGAAGTACGATGAGTACCGACCGGGACGGGGCTACGCCGGCACCGTCAGTAACCGCGACCTGCATATGCTGCGGGAGACCAAGCCAAGTGCGGTCTACCTGGAACTGGCTAACATCGCTAATGCCAGCGACCAGGTACGGATCGTGAGCGCGGCGAACCGGCAGTTGCTGGCCGACTGGTTGTTGCTGGGATTGTACGATTGAGCTACACCCCCTGATCGACGACATCAAGTACGGAGCGAAAGGTGACGAAGCTGCCCCTGTAGCGCAGGTCGTGCATCTGCTGGTGCCCGTAGGCGAACTTCTCCTGGTAGATATCGAAGGCCGGGCGGCTGGAGACCGTGAACTGTAGGGCATAGGTGATGCCATCGGACTCATCGACCCCCAGGAGGCGACTGAGCTTGTAGTCCTCGAAGACGCCGCTCTCCATCACGTGGGGGATGTAGGCCTGCTGCATCCAGTGCAGCCATTCGTCATGGACGGCGTGGTCGATCTTGTTCGTGATATTGTACAGTAGCATAGGCCTATTCCCTGACGATCTGCGCACCCAGTGCCCGCAGTCGGGTATCAATATTCTGGTAACCGCGGTCGATCTGGTAAATGTTGTCGATGCGGCTGGTGCCCTCGGCGGAAAGTGCGGCGATGAGCAGACTGACCCCGGCCCGAATATCGGGACTGGTCATGCGAATACCCCGCAGCGGCGTCCGGCGGTCTAGCCCGATGACGGTGGCCCGGTGCGGATCGCAGAGAATAATTTGGGCCCCCATGTCGATAAGCTTATCGACGAAGAAGAGGCGCGACTCAAACATCTTCTGGTGAAATAACACCGAGCCACGCGCCTGAATGGCCGTCACCAGGGCGATGCTCATCAGATCGGGCGTGAAGCCGGGCCAGGGGGCATCGTAGATGGTGAGTATGCCACCGTCGAGGAAGTTCTGCACCTCGTAGTTATCCTGCGGAACGACGCGGATATCGTCGCCCTGGTACTCTAACTGGATACCGAGCTTCTCGAAGGTGCGGGGGATGACGCCCAACATATCCAGGCGTACGTCCTTGATGGTGATGTCACTCTGGGTGATGGCGGCCAGTCCGATGAAGCTGCCGATCTCGATCATGTCCGGTAGCATGCGGTGGGTGCACCCACTGAGGCGGTCGACGCCCTGTACCTTGAGGAGGTTAGAGCCGATGCCCTCGATCCTGGCGCCCATACTGTTGAGCATGTGGGAAAGCTGCTGTAGGTAGGGCTCGCAGGCGGCGTTGTAGATGATCGTTTCCCCCTCGGCGAGTACGGCGGCCATCAACACGTTGGCCGTACCGGTGACGCTGATCTCCTCCATGTGGATGAAGGTGCCCTTCAGTCTCTCGGTCTCAAAGGCGTAGATATTCCGCTCGCTATCGAAGTTAAAATTGGCACCCAGGGCCTGCAGCCCGAGCAGGTGGGTATCGAGGCGGCGGCGGCCGATCTTGTCCCCGCCGGGTTTGGGTAGGCTGGCGCGGCCGTAGCGATTGAGCAGGGGGGCAATGAGCATAACGGAGCCGCGAATACGCTGGGCGTCGCGCACGTAGTCGGCGCTTAGTACATAGTCGAGGTCGATGTTGGCGGCGGTGACGCGGACGGTTTGCCGGTCGATGCGCTCGACCTCCGCGCCTAGTCCGTTGAGCAGACTGAGCAGCTTATTGACGTCCTCAATGTCGGGTAGGTTCTGCACCAGCACCGGCTCTTCGGTAAGTAGGGTAGCGCTGAGGATCTGGAGGGCTTCGTTTTTGGCGCCCTGGGGAATAATTTGGCCGCTAAGCTGGTGGCCGCCTTCTACGATAAAAGTTCCGTTCGTCGTCATTGCCGGCAAGGTACGAAGCGGTCTATGACCGCGCCGTTAGCCGCTGCCTCCGGCAGCGGAGTGGGTACATTCAGTACAATGCGGCCTCCCCCGATAGCTATCGGGGCGCCAGCAAAATGCAGCCTCCGGCTGCGCTAAGAATCTACGATTTTCGTAACCTGTGCCATGGATTTAAAACTACACTACCTGTCCACTTGCTTTGCCTTGTTGGTTCTGGCAGGCTGTTCTGAGACGCCTGCTACTGCTGAAACCGTCAAAGCCACCCTCCTAATCCACAACGCCACCATCTGGCCCGGCCAGAATCTCCCCCCCGCCACCGCCCTGCTAGTCAGCTCCGACGGCACCATCCAGGCCATCGGTACCGACACGACCGAGTGGTCCGATTACCTAAGTCCAAGCACCACACGCGTAGACGCCAAGCAGGCTTTTCTCATGCCCGGCTTCATCGAGGGACATGGCCACTTCAGCGGACTGGGCAGCAGCCTACGCAACCTCAATTTCCTACGCTCCCGCAGCTGGGACGAGATCGTAGCCATGGTGGCAGAGCGCGCCGAGGAGACGCCCGCCGGCGACTGGATTACCGGCCGCGGCTGGCACCAGGAAAAGTGGGACCGGCCGCACGACCACAGTATCGGTGGCTACCCCATCCACGATGAGCTCAGTACCATGACGCAGGAGCATCCGGTGGTGCTGCGCCACGCAAGTGGGCACGCGCTGTTTGCTAACCGAAAGGCGATGGACCTAGCGGGCGTCTCGCGCGAAACTCCCGACCCACGCGGCGGGCGCATCCTACGCGATCCTGTGGGCGACCCGACCGGCGTGTTTGAGGAGCGGGCTATGGACCTGATTACCGACGCCTACCAGAACTTCGTACAGACGATGACCCCCGAGGCGCGTAAGGATGAGTGGCTGGCCGGTATCCGCGCGGTGCAGGAGGAGTGCCTGCGCAACGGTATTACCTCCTTTCAGGATGCCGGCACCAAGTTTCAGGAAGTGGAGTGGTACAAGGAGCTGGATGCCGCGGATAGCCTGCGTCTTAACCTCTGGGTGATGCTACGTCACTCCTACGAAGAGATGAACGGCAACATGCAGGGCCTGCCGCACTACGGCGACCGCTTCGAATGCTCGGCCATCAAATCGGAACTCGACGGGGCGCTGGGTAGCTACGGCGCCTGGCTGCTGGAGCCCTACTTTGACAACCCCGGCTTTACGGGGCAGAACACCACCGAGGTAGCCACAGTCGATAGTATCGCCCAGCTTGCCCTCGCCCACGACATGCAGCTCTGCGTCCACGCGATCGGCGACCGGGCCAACCGCGAGACCCTCGACCTGATGGCCAACTACGTCACCCCGGAAGCCGATCGGCGCTGGCGCATCGAACACGCCCAGCACATCGATCCGGCCGATATCCCCCGCTTTGCCGAGCTGGGTGTTATCGCCGCCATGCAGGGTATCCACTGTACCTCCGATGCGTTATTTGCCGAGACCCGCCTGGGTACCGAGCGCGCCCGTACGGGGGCTTACCCCTGGCGCAGTCTGCTTGACGCCGGCGCCGTGGTCACCAACGGCACGGATGCCCCCGTGGAGGACGTTAATCCCATCGAGTCGTACTATGCCAGCGTCACCCGCGCCCGGGCCGACGGTAAGGCGGTCTTCTTTCCCGAGCAAGCCATGACGCGCGAGGAGGCGTTACATAGCTACACGGCCGCCGCTGCTTACTCAGCTTTTCAGGAGGATGTGCGGGGAACGCTGGTGCCGGGATTGGCGGCCGACTTCGTGTTGCTATCGAATGACCTGCGTAGTTGTACGGATGCGGAGGTGCTGGAAACGGAGGTATTGGCTACGTATGTGGGGGGAAGGCAAGAGTATGTGCTGGAGTAGTGCAGCTAAAGCCACCACTACGAAGCCAGAATCGCCGCCGCGTAGTTATCCCAACTCATCTCACTAGTAGTAGCACGGATATTTTCCCGGGCAATGGGCTCGGTTATGGCACGCTCTAATTGGCGGGCCATATCCGTGATATTTTCGGGCTCGGCGAGGTAGCCGTTGAAGCCGTCTTTGATCGTTTCCGGAAAGTGACCGACGCGGGTGGCCACGGCTGGCAGCAAGAAGTTGTAGCTGATACTCTCCACGCCCGAGGGGGTGGCGTAGGAATAAAAGAGCACCACCGCATCACTAGCCTGAAAGTATTTGTGTACCTCCTCGTTGGCGACAAACTCATTCTTCACCATCACCCGGTCGCAGATGTCAAGGGTGTCGAGAAGCTCCAGGGGGCGGTAGTCGCGCTCGTCGTCAGCCTTAGCGAGGAAGAGCTTTTTGGCGAAGCCGAAGAGGGCGTTTTTGAGTTTAGTGCTCCATTTGTCGTTCTGGAGGGTATCCCAAAAGGACTCGCCGCAGATGATAAGGCTGACGTCGTCACGCCGCCCGGCCAGTTCGGCGAAGGCACGGATCACGTTGTGGAGTCCCTTGTACTTGCGGATAAAGCCGAAAAAGAGAAAGACGTGTTCCCGCAGGTCGTTCTCCCGCTTGAACGACTGGACGTCGAAGGCGGGGTTGGGGGAGAATAGGTCGTAGATCGGGTGGTAGAGCTTGATGACGGTGGTCCTTCCCTGCACCCGCGTCCCCGCCTCATTGACTGCGAAGTCGCGCTGGGAAAAGAGGGTTTTGAGCTCCTCGACGGTCTTGTAGGCGTGGGCGATGTAGGTGGTGGCCGGTGCGATACCGAAGCGGGTGAGACGACGGTCCAGGCTACTGTTCTCCTTCTGGATCACGAAGTGCAGGTCAAAGATCACTTCGATCTCGGGGTGCTTCCGCAACTGGCGGGCGATATAGCCAAGCGGCAGGCCCTGAATGGCAATGGCCCACTGAAAAATGACCTTGGCCGGACGCAGGGCCACGATACGGCGGTAGGTTTCGTGCCAGCTTAGGGGGTTATTGTAATTGGTGACGTACTGCACCTTGATGTCCGTACCGGCGAGCAGATCAGTTTTACTAGTCTTATCGACAAACTCGCGCGGAATGATGGCGGGGTACTGCTGTGTCCAGCTCACGATGTGTACGTCACAGTCGCCGTGGCGGTCCAGGGATTTAGCCAGCGAGGTATTGTAGTTGGAGATGCCGCCTTTGAATTTGGGGCCGGGGCCAAAGCAAACGATGGTCAAGGGGTTAGGGAGTTAAGGGGTTAGGGAGTCAAGGGGTTAGGGAGTCAAGGGGTTAGGGAGTTAAGGTTAGCTGCGATTACTACGGTACGATCTACGGGCTGCTGATACCATTTTCGTCAGTTCTCTCCATTCTTTTCCTAAAGAAATGACCAGATCCTTATCGACCTTGATACGGGATGCGTACAGTACCTCCAACCAGAAAACTGTTTCATCCGATTCTTCCACCACAATACTCATTTTTGCAAAGAATTCTTTCCCAGAACGAGCCACGCAGGCAGCACGGTAGTTTGCGGCAGCCGAAGTAGCTGATTTTATAATCTGGTAACGAATCACATTCAGCGCAGGAGTGGATTTTGAGCTTTCCATAAAGTCTACCACCGCAACAGCAGCAGCTTTCATACGCCTACGCATACCTTCTATGTAGGACGCTTTGTCCGACACGCCCTGGCCGTACGAACTTGGTGGGTCCTGAAAAACATAAGCTTGCCCATCATCGACCAAATCAAACCAGTCCTCCATATGAAAATTTTTCTATAAGCAACCCCTTAACCCCTTAACCCCTTAACCCCTTAACCCCTTAACCCCTTAACCCCTTAACCCCTTAACCCCTTAACCCCTTAACCCCTTAACCCCTTAACCCCTTAACCCCTTAACCCCTTAACCCCTTAACCCCTTAACCCCTTAACCCCTTAACCCCTTAACCCCTTCTGGGCCTCAAGTACCCGGCGCATACCTTCACGCACAGAGATAGTAGCCCGCCAACCCATGTCGTGCACCATATCCATATTAGAATAGCGACTAAAGACGCCCACGGGCTTGTCCAACAGTTGCTTGATCTCGGGAGAATAGCCCTCGATATCGCACATCGTGTGGATGATGTCGATGAAGCTTAGCAGCTCCCCCCGCCCGATATTGATGGCCGTACCGTCGGTGACCCGCTCCATGGCGAAGAAAATACAGTCGAGCACGTCGTCGATGTGTACAAAATCGCGGCCCTGCCGACCGGTGCCCCAAACCTCGACGGGGTCCTCGCGGCGGGCAATGCGGGCGGCGATGGCCGGGATGGGGTAGGAGAGGTCCTGGTCCTCGCCGTAGCCGCTGAAGGGGCGGATAACGGTTACCCTGAGGTCGTAGTACTCGGCGGCTACCTTGGCTAGGAACTCGCCGGTGAGCTTGCTCCAGCCGTAGGTCATGTCCGGCTCGCCCATCTTTTTGAAGTTGATGTCGGATTCGGCCAGGGCGATGGCGTCGCCCTCGGTCTGTAGGTCGATGGGGTAGGCGGCGGAACTGGAGGGATAGAGGGTGCGGTCGGGCTGGTGGCGGGTGACCCAGTAGAAGAACTCAGCGTCGATGCTTAGGTCCAGGGCCACCTTCATGGGGTCGCCCTCGATGGTGGAGCGGCCACCGACGATGGCGGCAAAGTGAAAGACGTCGCTGAAGCGGGTAAAGTCCGGTGCGTAGGCGTTGGTGATGAAGTTCGTGTCGTCGATGATGTCGCGCAGAAACTTGCGGAAGTCCTGATGTAGGAATAACAGACGCTCGTCCGGTCCGTACACCTCCAGGTCGCCTTCCTTACGTACCTGATCTACGTCCAGCCAGGTGCTAGGGTGGGTGCCCACGCTCAGGTTATCGACGAAAATGATCTTATCGGTAGTAGTGCGGTAGAGCCGCTTGACCATATTGCGACCCACGAAGCCGCAGCCGCCGGAAACAAGGTGATAGGTTGTCAAGGGGTTAGGGGGTAAAGGAGTTAGGAGGTTAAGGGGTAAGGGCCGTCATCGGAGGTGTCGCGTAGCGCTCCTCCGATGTCTGGCCTGGGCTAGATCGGCTGCAGATCGAAGGTAATGCCCTGAGCCAGGGGGAGTTCGGTGGAATAGTTGATGGTGTTGGTTTGCCGGCGCATGTAGGCTTTCCAACTATCGGAGCCGGACTCGCGGCCACCGCCGGTCTCTTTTTCGCCGCCGAAGGCCCCGCCGATCTCGGCGCCACTGGTGCCGATGTTGACGTTGGCAATACCGCAGTCGCTACCCGCTGCACTCAGAAAGCGCTCGCTTTCCCGCAGATTGGTGGTCATGATGGCGGAGGAGAGCCCCTGGGGGACGCTGTTCTGGATTGCGATGGCCTCCTCCAAGTTAGCGTACTTCATTAAGTAAAGGATGGGGGCGAAGGTCTCGCGCTGCGCCATTTGGCTGTCGGTGCTGACCTCGGCGATAGAGGGCTTGACGTAGCAGTCGGAGCCAAGACCCTCCAGGCGACCACCCTCGACGACCATATTACCCCCCTCGGCTTGGATGCCCTCGATGGCTTTGAGGTAGGTGTCTACCGCAGCGGTGTCGATCAGCGGACCAACGTGGTTGCCCTCGTCGAGGGGATCACCGATGGAGAGCTGTCCGTAGGCGGCGGCGAGCTTATCGCGCACCTCTTCGTAGCGGCTTTCGTGGATGATGAGTCGGCGGGTACTGGTGCAGCGCTGTCCGCAGGTACCCACCGCGCCGAAGAGCGCGCCGGTGAGCACTAGGTCCATATCGGCCGAGGGGGTGATGATGATGGCGTTGTTGCCGCCGAGCTCGAGGAGGGTCTTGCCGAGGCGACCGGCTACTGTCTGGGCGACGATCTTCCCCATACGGGTGGAACCGGTGGCAGAGATGAGGGGGACACGCTCGTCTTTGGTCATCAGCTCACCGACAGTGTAGTCGCCGTTGACGAGGCAGGAGATACCCTCCGGCAGGTCATTAGCGGCGGCCACCTTTGCCCAAATTTTCTGACAAGCCACGCCGCAGAGTGGGGCTTTCTCGCTCGGCTTCCAAATCGTGACGTCGCCGCAGACCAGGGCAATCATGGCGTTCCAGCTCCAGACGGCGACGGGGAAGTTGAAGGCCGAGATAATGCCCACGATGCCCAGTGGGTGGTACTGCTCGTACATGCGGTGCAGCTTGCGCTCGGAGTGCATGGTGAGTCCGTAGAGCTGCCGACTCAGGCCAACGGCAAAGTCACAGATGTCGATCATCTCCTGCACCTCGCCCCACCCCTCCTGTAGGCTCTTGCCCATTTCGTAGCTGACCAATCGACCTAGGGCATCTTTGTTGGCGCGTAGTGCATCACCGTACTGCCGTACGATCTCGCCACGCTGGGGCGCGGGCACCATGCGCCAGTGCTGGAAGGCACGGGAGGCCGTGCCTACGATCTGCTCGTACTGCTCCGGGGTGGTGACGCTGACCCGACCGATGAATTTTCCGTCGACGGGGGAGTAGCTCTCGAGGTGCCGATCGGAGTTATGGGCACCCTGCTGTCCGGTGCTGCTGCCGTCATTGTCTTCGGCAAGTCCTAGGGTGGTGAGGAAGTGTTTCATGCGGCTTGGGTGGTTGGGCGGGGCGAAGGTAACACTACGCCGCCAAGCGGCATTGAACCGCCCCGCCGGGTAGGGGTGTTCTCTAGGCAAAGCTCCACTACATGCGCTACCTCCTCCTCCTGCCCGCTCTATCCGTCCTGTTCGCCTGCAATTCTACCACCCAAACTACGGTAGCATCCAGTGACGTAGCCGCCAGCCCCCAGCAGGACCGCCCCGACTACCGCTACGACCCGCCCGCCGTGGAAGGTCAGGTAGAAAAGTTAGACACTACGGACGCCTACTGGGAGGAGTTACTGACCAATCAGGAGTACAACGTCCTGCGCGAAGACGGTACGGAGCGCAGCTTCAGCAGTCCGCTCAATGAAGAAAAGCACGCCGGCGTGTTTGCCTGCCGCGCCTGCGGACTACCCCTGTTCAGTAGCGAGACCAAGTTTGAGTCCGGCACGGGTTGGCCCAGTTTTTACCAACCGATCAACGCCGCCTATGTCACTGAGGACAGTGATTTTCGCTACGGTATGAAGCGTACCGAAGTCAGCTGCGCCCGCTGCGGCGGCCACCAGGGGCACGTATTTCCCGACGGACCCGAGCCCACCGGTCTGCGCTACTGCATCAACGGGGCGGCGCTTAACTTCGTTCCGGCCGAGGACCTGTAGCCAAGCAGGGTAGTATATTTGCCGCCCTGCCGGTCCTAGCTACCGAGCCCCATAGTTCAAGGGATAGAACGTTGGTTTCCTAAACCGAAAATGCAAGTTCGAGTCTTGCTGGGGCTATTTCGACTCGTTCTTCGGGCGGCGTCCCCAGGTCTCGTACAGCGGCTTATCGTCGCTGCTCACGCCCATGTGGTGCCATTCATTATTGCGAATCTTGTAGTCGAAGCTGAGTTGCTTGCCTACCCGCTCCGGGTTGCGGCTGAAAAAGCCGATCCGCTCGATGTACTGTCCGTCATCTGCTGAGTAGGTGCCCCCACCGGTACCCATGAATTCGGCGGTCTCGGTGTTGTAGGCGATCCACTGAAAGCGGCTACCGGAAAGTATTTTCATGGTCCGGCGCGGACCGGTTACGGGCCGGCGACGCATTTCCCCGTTCTCCCTGCGACCGGTGATCTCCCAGGCGCCGGCAAGTTCCCCCGCGCCATCGTCGACGCGCTGCCAGGCTTTGTCGCCGTTGAAGACCAGTAGGCTACCGGTGACGGTGTAGGGCATCGCCACGGTACGGCCTACGTTTTCCGGCGTGGAAGAGTCAAACTCATAGGTCACGAAAAAGGTATCGGGGGTGACGGTGTAGCTTCCGCCCAGGGTGGCGATGAACTGTCCGCTCGTATCGCCGTAGGCCGTCATAGCGAAGTAACCGTCCTGGACGATCATGCTCAGGGTGTTCTCGCCGCCGTCCGCGGCGGCAAAGGAGCTTCCCCAGGCGCCCTCCAGGGCGGTCTCGGTAGACTGCGCTAGCAGGCAGAACGGACTTAGCAATAGTAAAACGATCAGATTCTTCATGACGGTAGCTTATGGTGAGGTAACGAAACGGCACCCACCAACGTTTACCTTTGTGAACCTATTGCCGACCGCGCCACTTAGGTAGCTGAACATATACTGTATGGGAC
This sequence comes from Neolewinella sp., assembly GCF_965214665.1. Classification (GTDB taxonomy): domain Bacteria; phylum Bacteroidota; class Bacteroidia; order Chitinophagales; family Saprospiraceae; genus Neolewinella. The sequence continues at coordinate 755,404 of NZ_OZ243970.1, forward strand.
TCCGTAAAAAAGCCCGCCTGATTATTTACCGGTTTCGCGAGCGTGGCCTGGAGGTGTTTCTGACCCAGCAGTCTGACGAGTGGGGCCTCCCCGAGGGTGACCTCAATACCGACAGTCCCGATCTCATTGCCCTAGAACCCGCCGCCGACCGCGAGGAAGCCGTGGCCGTAGAGGGCGACTGGCACGAGATCCCCAGCCTTAAGCAGATGCTCTACGAGGATGCCGGTGAGCTCAAGGAGCGCCTCAAGGAATTAGAATCAGGCACCTTTCTTACCGTGAAGGACGCCTTGAAGAATCGCCTCAGCCCCGGCCAGGTGCAGTTCCTCCGGGAGTTGTTGGAAGTGGTTACGGATCGGAATTCCGTGCGCGACATCTGACCTCCACCACCCGGGCGCGGAATAGCTCCCTTACCTCCGCATTGCACCCGCGCGCCGCCGCCCGCTCTGCTGCCTCGCTAGCTTGCCGGTAGGTCACCGGGTCCGTCGTCACGTCGAATAGTATGGTGTAGGAGTCAGCCTTTCGATCAGGTAACGTGGTCCCTACCGGTGTGGCCCGATACCGCGTCACCGGATGGATGCGCGCGTAGTAATCCACCACCGGCACCGCACTCGGATGCACGTAGGCATCGGGAACCTGGGCCAGCATCGCCAGTTCACGCCCGTCGCTGGTGCGCTCGGGCGAGTAGAACTTGCTCCATACGTTGCCGCCGCCCGCCATCAGTAGCGATAGGCCCACGATGGCCCACGAGGGTTTACGGTCCACCCTATCGGCTAAGGCTCGTGCGCTAGCCGCCGCAAATAGCCATACCCCCGGAAGGACGAAGAGCAGCAACCGGTCGATGAGGCTGTAGTATTGGAAGCTGGAGACCAATGCGACGAGCAGCAGCGGCAGTAACAACCATGACAGTCGCGGACGGATGAATAGGCCGACCAGCAGCAGCAGCGCCCCCCATACCAGCGCCACCCAGGTCACCCCGAAGCTCAGGCGTAGAAAGCGGTACCCAATACGCCCCAGCCGCGCCAGTCCTTCCCCATCCAGCACCAGCGGCAGGAAGTAGTCGCGGTGAAAATCGTTCAGGTAGTCACTGCCCACCGAGGGCCGCAGCACCGTCACATACAGCACCACGAAGGATAGCAACCAACCTACGATCGGACCTACCCACTGCCGGTAGTTATACTGTAGTCCCCGCAGCCCCACCATCGCCAGCACAAACACACTAGGTAGTGATACCCACGGACACACCATCCCCACCACCAGCCAAAGAAGGGGAAAAAGCGGCCGCGCCCGCAGGTGCAACGTAAGTAGCAAGGCCGCGATGCCCATATCCAAGGCATAGGGCTTCACCTCGGTGACGTACCGTAGCACGATGCCATTACCGAACAGCAGCGCAGGGGGTAGCAGAGTCCAGTACTCATCCAAAGTTTTCTTAGAAACTTTCCATACTCCGTATACTCCTAACCAACCACCCAGAAATGCTGGAAGGCGCAGCACGAGCTCCCGGTAGCCGAAGGTGTCGGCTAGAGCTTTGGTCAGCACCAGGTACAGCGGCGGCGCGTACTGTTCGTGGTCGAGCGGTAGGAAGAGCCCCGCGTAGCTCCGGTCGAAGAGGTTACGGGCCACGTTGGCCTCGTCGATGAAGAGCGGTCGGTTGTAGACCAGGTTGATCGTCCAAAGTATGCCGCCCGCAGCCAGCAGCAGATAGAGCAGGGTAGTGGAGTTGGGGCGTCGGATGGCGGCAGGATAGGGCAGGGACCAAAGATATGAAACGACGAAAGCCGCTCTCCGTAATGGAAAGCGGCTTCGTCGAGTGTGGAGCGGATGACCAGGTTCGAACCGGCGACCTCAACCTTGGCAAGGTTGCGCTCTACCAACTGAGCTACATCCGCGTCTGCTGGCTGCTCAGCCATGCTTTATTGCTAAAGCGGTGCAAAGATAGAATGGGTTCCTTGGTTGCGCAAGGGATTTTTCAATTTTCCCCTAGAGACTGTAGTGAAAAGTAGCTAATAAGTACCGTCCCAATCCATTACTGATCGTCTCCGAGGTCACGAAAGCCTGCGCCTGGCGGTTGATGATGGTGTTCTGATTGAGTAGGTCCTCCCCGGCGATGACGAAGTAGTGGCTCTTGGTTTTAAACGGACGTAGTTCGAAACTAGCCCGCAGATCGGGAATATTCGTGGCCCCGGCAAAGGCGGCGGCCTCGAAGATGCGGTACAGAAAGCGCGACTCAAATCGCCACACCTCGGTCAATTCGAGCTCGAACTGGGTAACGATGTCGTGGGTAACGGTGACAATGTCCTGGCTCTCCGCATCATCAAAGCGGTTGCTATTGCGGGCGTAGGTGTAGCCCGCCTTGAGAAAGGACTTATCGTTGAACTCGGTGGTCACGTCGACGGTGCCACTGTAGTTAGTCGTGATGTTAGTGCGCGCCACCCCGTCGACGAAGCCCTGACCGCGGCTGCTGCCCCCGTTGCCGTTTACGCGCAGCTCACCGCGGATGAAGTCCATGCCGATGGTGGTGCCGAGGTACAGCCCGTAGTTCCAATTGTGACTCACGTTGATCGTCTGGTAGACCTGCTGGCCGGGGGTGAAGGTGAGGCTGTTACCGAAGGCGTTGTCGGTGTAGGCCCCGTAGACGTAGGCGTTGGCGCTGATGGCCCGAAACTGGTCGTTGTACCAGGTATTGGCGCTGAAGTTATGGCGCACGGCGGGCTCCAAATTGATATTACCGACCGTGACGCGACCGGTCACGGACGGGCGGGCAATGGTCTGTAGTTGACTGACGTTGGGTACCTGCACATCGGCATTGTAGCGGAGGCCGTAGAAACCCTTTTCACTGCGAATGCGGTAGTTGAAATTAGGTAGTAGATAGTTAAAGGAGGCCTCACGTACCGTGTCTCCGCTCAGCGCCAGGGTAGCTCGCTGGAAGTCTGCACCCCACTGCACGTTGTTGTTCTTTCCGTAGCGGTAGACTAGACTGCCACCGGCCTGTACCGCCGTCCATCGACGGTTGAGAAGGTTGGTCGTGCGCTGCTCATTGAGACGAAACGTAAAATTGCCCTCATCTTCGTCGTATTCGTAGCCTACTTCGGTCTCTAGTCCTAGTTTCTTGGTCAGGGGCTCTACGTAGCTGGACTGACCACTGAAGTTGAATGAGTTCGTGCGCCGATCCTGAAACTGTAGGCCGTTAACGAGCGAGCCTACAAAGGCCGGCGTGGCATTGGGGTCCTCGTTGAGCCCCTCGGTAAGTACCTCTAGGTCGGTCTGGTTATCTCGGTAGCTGCTGAAAAAGTTTGCCCCAAAGGTTCGGCCGGCCTTCGACCCAAGTCGGCGGTTGTAGCGGGCGTACAAATTGCCCCCGGGGGAGTTCCCATCGGTCAGCTCATTGACCGTGTAGTCGCTGCTTTCCCCATCCGCGTTGCGGATCTGAGTGCGGGCCAGGCCCCGGTTGGCGTTGCCGGTTAGGAAGCCGGCCCCACCCATGGAGAGCCGAGAGGTCGTATCGAGCTCCTGCTCGTACTCAAAACCGAGGCGGTGGCTGTAATTGCTGGAAGCATCGGTCTGCACCGAGGTGATTTGACGCTCCTGGTCAGCGCGCGTAAAAGCTTCCCGCTGCGTGAGCGACTGCGTTTGCTGCCGGTCGAAGAGGGTATAGTCCAGGCTGAGCTGGCCGTTTTCCCCAATAGATCGCCCGAAGTTGATGCCCGTAGCGATGCTGCGGTTCTGCCCCGGCGTTTGCCCGCCATCGTAGTAGGGTAGCTCCCCACTATCGCCGCCCCAGCTAAAGTAGCCTCCCCGACCGGAACTCTGGTTAAACCCCCGAATCTCATCCCCCGTAAAACCCACCCGGTTCACGTTATTAATGGTTCCCAGGATGCCGATCTGCGTCTCGTCACTAATCCGAAACAGCTTGCCCCCGGCGTCGTAACGTGGATCGGCCTCATCACTGCTGGCCACTCCCCCACCGGCATACAGCTCCCCGAAAACCTTGGCCTTAAACTCGTCCTTCATCTCCAGATTGACCGTTGTGTTTTCCTCCCCATCCTCTACCCCGGTAATCTCCTCAGCATCCGATTTCTGGTCGAAGACCTCGACGTTCTTGATCGCCTTGGCATCTAGGTTTTGTGTCACCAGCGAGGCATTGCCCGCAAAGAAGGGCTTACCGTTGATCATGATCTCCTGCACGGGCTTACCTCGCCAGGTCAGTTGACCGTTAGCGTCGATGCTCATGCCGGGCAGGCGTCGCAGCAGGTCCTCCACCTTCGCGTTCTCACCCACCGCGAAGGCCCCGGCATCATAGAGCATCGTATCACCCTTCATACGGATGGGGATGCGGTCGGCCGTCACCTCCACCCCGCTGAGCAGAAAGCCGGCGGGGTACATCGTGAGCTCGCCGAGGCCCAGGTACTGATCGGAGGCCGTCACCGTAATGGCCTGATCCGGCCGCTCGAAGCCCAGGAAACTCACGCGCAGCAAATACTCCCCCGCCGGCACCTTTTCCATCAGGAACTCCCCCTTGGTATCCGTAGTGCCGAAGGAGGTCAGCAGCGTATCCGAGGTACGCAGCAGGATGGCGTTAGCACCGGGGAGGGTGGTGCCGGTAGTATCGACGACGGTAGCGCTGATCTCGGCGGTCTGCCCGTAGGCCAGGCAGGTGGATAATAACAAAAACAGGGTGGTGAGGTGTCGCATGGTGGGGAGGTAGTTAATAGTCACGTTCCCACCCCCGCCGGCGCCGTTCCATGGCTTCGCGGCGTTTGGCGGCGATCTTTTCGAAACGCTCGCGGGTGATTTTGTCTCCCTCGCTGGGCTTTTCGAGGCTGAGGTCGGGGGGATTAGGCTGCATGGTAGCCATGGTATACTCCGTGTACGCCCCCTCGTTTTCCACTTTAAGGTAGACGATGGCACCGGGTAGTCCCCCGTAGCCCCGCGGACCGATGCCGAGCGGGATGGTCTCCGTAAAGTAGGCCGTGAGCGTATCCCCCTCCGGCGAGACGGCAAAGGCCAGCTTGCTCGGCAGCGTATAGGCCATGTTGAGCTGCTGGTTTGCCGGGATTTCCCACTCCGGCACCAGCCACTTGTCCTCCATGATGAAACCGCGATCCATGATTTGCCGCTGATCGGTCACCAGGCTGTCGGTGAAACTAGTGTAGTACACATCGGGGTTTTCGGTGTCCGCACCCCACCACCCACGGCGGTTATTGGGGTCCGGTGCTTTGGGTAGCTGCTGGTAGCTGAAGGCCGCTTGCGAAAAGGTCAGCCGTCCGGTTTGGTCGAAGGCGCCCTCGGCCTTCATTTTCTCTACCCTTTTTTTCTGGTCTATGCTCATCCCCTCCCACACCTCAAATTCCCGATGCTCCACGTAGTCGATCGTTCCGGAGCTGATTTGGGCGCGCACGCAGGTGCAAGCCACTAGGAGAAGGGCACAAAGTAAAAACCGGGGCATAGGATCGCGTATTTGCTAGGCCCCGTAATATACTACCTATACCACCAAGCTGGCACCCGCGGCCGCGGCAACCTTATTTCCGCCCCGAATTGTTTACATTTGTTACCAAAGCCGCCCAGAGAAATGACTGTAGCCGAACGACAGGACCTGATTACCCGCGTCGATGCCGCCCTGGACGAGGTGCGCCCCCACCTGGCCATCGACGGCGGTAACATCGAGGTGCTGAGCGTGAGCGATGAGCAGATCGTACAGATCAAGTGGCTCGGTGCCTGCAACGGCTGCTCCATGACCGCCATGACTATGAAGGCCGGCGTGGAGCAGACCCTGAAGAGCCGTCTGCCCGAGATCAACGGCGTGGTGGCCGTGAACTAGGGGAGGTGCAGCTTTTTTACGATCCGGACATAGTGATAGGTCCCTACGCCCTGCGCGAGGTGGAAGCCCAGCACGCCGCCCGGGTGCTACGTAAGCGCGTCGGCGACACGCTTGATCTGGTGGATGGTCGGGGGGGCTGGTACCAGGCCGAAATTAATCAGATCGACAAACGGAGCTGTCTACTGACCGTAGTGCAGACCCGCCAGGAAACTGCCCGCGCCGAGCATTCTCTTACCCTGCTGGTTGCTCCCACTAAGAATATTGATCGGTTTGAGTGGGTGCTGGAAAAAGCTACGGAGATCGGGGTGGACCGTATTCAGCCCATCCTCACCGAGCACTCCGAGCGCACGCGGCTGCGCAACGACCGGCTGGAGCGGGTACTGGAGGCTGCCATGAAGCAGAGTCTGCGCGCGTGGCTGCCGGAGCTGGGTGAGGTACTACCCTTCGCAGAGGCGGTGGGAAGCGTGAGCGGTGATCGGTTTTTAGCCTACCTGGGAGAGCGGGGTAGTGGACTGCTGCGTGATCTGGTGCGCCCGGATACGGATACGGTGGTGGCGGTGGGCCCGGAGGGGGGATTTAGTGGAGGAGAGGCGGAGCTGGCGCGGGCGGTGGGTTTTGTGTTTGCCGGATTGGGTCCGCACCGACTGCGTACGGAGACTGCGGCGGTGGTGGCGGTGCATACGGTCGAGTCGCTTAGTTGGTAGGCTTTCGCCGTGGAAGGATTGATGTGCCTGGCGGCACATTGTCTTAACCACAGAGGACGCAGAGATACACAGAGGCGTGGGCCGCCAGGTCTCTGCGTCCCTCGGCGCTCTTTGTGGTTAATTTTTTCTTGCCTAAAGAAATGTGTCATCAGACTGCTGAGTGATTAGACTGATTGGTGTTTGGCTGCATCTACGTAGGTCTTTTGTGCGTTAGCCAGCCATGCGCTTCCTTGTACTTCTACTTACCCTGGCCCTGACCAGTTCTGTTGCCACCCCTACGACTGATCAGCTCCGGCTGGGCTTGCTTAAGTATAATGGTGGTGGCGATTGGTACGCCAATCCTACCGCCCTGCCCAATCTGGCGCGCTTCTGCAACCAGGCGCTGGGTACCCAGCTCGACCCGGACTACGGGACGGTGGAAGTAGGCAGTGCGGAACTGTACGACTACCCCTGGGTGCACATGACCGGACACGGCAACGTGGTGTTTTCCAGCGCCGAGGCGGAAAACCTGCGCAACTACCTCATTGGCGGCGGGTTTCTGCACATCGATGATAACTACGGTATGGACCCCTACGTACGCGTGGCGCTGGAGCAGGTCTTTCCGGAGTCACCGCTGGTAGAGTTGCCCTTCGACCATCCGATCTACCACCAAACCTATGAATTCAGGAACGGACTGCCGAAGATTCACGAGCACGACGGCGATCCGGCGCAGGGCTACGGTATTCTGTGGGAGGATCGGCTGGTGGTGTTTTACTCGGTTAGTTGCGACCTGGGGGATGGCTGGGAGGACCAGGCGGTGCACAACGATACGCCCGAGATTCGCGCCGCGGCGCTCCAAATGGGGGCTAACCTGGTGCAGTACGCGTTTCAGCAGTAGGCCGGTTTACTTCGTCGTTTCGGTAGTCAGGGGGATGCGGTCTCCGGTGATCGTGCCGCGGTAGGCCCCGCCGTCCTCCAGGATGAGTACCTCACCCAGGCTCCCGAATTTAATACTCGAATCGACTGCGATGATGCGATTGTTGTAAAAGCCCTGTACGGCGGTAAAGCTGGTGTGGCCGACTACGATACGGTCGGCGCTCGTCTTGCGCAGCACGTACTCCAGGTCGCGCTCGGTGAAGGTATTCTTGCTGAAGTAGCCGCGGTACCAGAGGGGCCCGAGCCGACCGTGTAGGAGATTCATCCGCGGGCTTCCGCTAAGGACCTCGTTCATGTCTTCGGCGTCGATTAGGTAGTCGTGGTACAGCTGATTGATGCGGCCGATATCGCTGACCTCACGGACAAGCTCCCGACTCAGGCCGCCGTGGATAAATACGGTGCCATTGATCTCCACCGCGAGGGGGAGGGAGCGTAGCCAGCGACCCAGGTAGGTGTCCGGGCCGTACAACTCGTGATAAAATTTGCCCAGCAGACTGGTCGTGATTAGGTACTTCGCGTTGAGGTAACGGTCGTCACCCTCCAGGACCATCGTCTCGTGGTTGCCTAGCAGGAAGTGGACCGTGCCACCGGCTGCCGTGGCCTGTACCTGGAGGTTGTGGATGAGCCAGAGCGTTTCGGTGACCTGATCGCCGCGGTCGAAGATGTCACCCACTACTACGAGGTGGCCCGTGCCGAAGCTCCAGTTGTTGTCCTGGTCGATTACACCGTTGGCCAGCAGCAGCTTACGTCCCGTTTCAAACTGACCGTGGATGTCACTGAGGGCTACGATCTTGCTCACTCCCATGTAGTGCTTGGCGGGTAACGGCGAGAAGTCGCGATCCAGGTCGACCAGCTCCGGTCTGAAGGTCGTAAAATGGGGTAGGGTAGTAGCGGTTGCTGCGGTGTATGCCTGCTGCTCGGCGGTTCGCTCCTCGGTATTCGCCCAGCAGGCTATCACGCCCTCCTCGCCGTAAAATAGGTAAGGCCCGTCGAGTGCAGCCGGTGGCACCGTATCGGCGGCGGCGGCGGAGAGGACCAGACTAAGCGAAAGCATGAGGCAGAGCAATGGGGGGGCGTTGAGTAGTCCCAAAGTTAACCCTTTGTAAGTTAGGTAGTTTGGTTTGATATGTTAAGGGGTCAGGGGCCCCTCTACACTCCCACACCCAAGCCCGCCGTTAAAGCGTTACCGGTAAAATCTTTCCAGCATGCGACTTTTTGTGTCACTTATCCTGCTCGTACTCTGCCAGAGTCTTTCGGCCCAGTTTGGTGTGAGCAGTTTTTATAATATGAACGAGCTGCGGACGCGAGACTACCCGGGCATGGTGCGCGATCAGGTACTGCCCTACGAAAACAGTCTGGAGGGAGCGGTCCACTACTGGTTTCGGCTGCCGAAGAAGCGGATTGAGTTTCAGCCTACCGTATACTTTGCTAAGCAATTGCACGACAGGCCCTTTAACGCTAACGAAATTGGAATTCAGTTTAAGACCAATGTATACGTGTTTGATCTGGGGACTGATTGTAATTGTCCGACGTTTGGCAAGCAGGGCCCACAGTTGCAGAAGGGGCTGTTTATTCAGCTAAGTCCCGGTGTGGCGTCCCATCAGTTTAGTGGTCAGGACCGTAGTACCCTTTTCACCGTGGGTGGGGGAGTGGGGCTCGATTTTGGTGTGAGTAATTTGCTGACGCTGACTCCCCTGGCAGCGGTACGCTACGGGATTTCAAATTTACAGACTGGAATCACCTTCACCGACGATACGAACACCCCGCTGGAAGACGTAAAGATAAACCTGACAACCTTCCAACTAGGCCTACAGGCCACCTTCCGCCTAGACAAACGGCACTATTAGGCGCGGGCGGGCATCGTAAAATTGGGGAAAGGCGATGCTAGGGGCAGCCCCCTGCCTTTGTACCTTGTACCCCATGCTTCGCCCCCTGAATCATTACAGCCGCAACGTCACCAACAACCCCGAACAACCCGCGGCCCGGGCCATGCTGTACGGCATCGGACTCACAGACGCGGATATGGACAAGGCCCAGGTCGGTATCGTCTCCACCGGCTGGGAGGGTAACCCCTGCAATATGCACCTCAACGATCTGGCCGCGGAGGTCAAGGATGGGGTGAACGCTGAGCACGAACTGCTGGGACTCATCTACCACACGATCGGCGTCAGTGACGGCATCAGTATGGGCACCGACGGGATGCGGTACAGCCTGCCGAGCCGTGATGTGATCGCCGACAGCATCGAGACCGTAGCCGGTGCCCAGTGGTACGATGCCCTAGTCACCGTAGTCGGCTGCGACAAGAACATGCCGGGGGCCATGATCGCGCTCTGCCGGCTCAACCGTCCGGCTATTTTGGTGTACGGCGGTACGATCAGTCCGGGCTGCTACGAAGACGAAAAGCTGGACGTGGTATCCGCCTTCGAGGTACTGGGCAAGTACCAGACCGGCCAGGTGAGTGAGCAGCAGTACACGGAGGTGATCCGCCACGCCTGTCCGGGTGCCGGGGCCTGCGGGGGCATGTATACGGCCAACACCATGGCTACGGCCATCGAGGCCATCGGCCTGGCGCTTCCCTATAACAGCAGCATACCCGCCAACCACCCTGATAAGCGCGCCGATACCGCCCGGGTGGGGGAGTATATGCTCAACCTGCTCAAGCAGGACCTCAAGCCCCTGGACATCCTAACGAAAGAAGCCTTCGAAAATGCCATCGTGACGCTCACGGTACTGGGCGGAAGCACCAACGCCGTCCTTCACCTGCTAGCCATCGCACGTACTGCCGGTGTGGACCTCACGATCGACGACTTCCAGCGCATCGGTGACCGCACGCCCTTCCTGGCCGACCTGAAGCCTAGCGGGAAGTACGTCATGGAGGATCTCTACTACGTAGGTGGCGTACCGGCCGTGATGAAGGAGTTGCTCAAGCAGGGTATGCTGCACGGTGACTGTATGACGGTGACGGGTAAGACACTGGCCGAGAACCTCATCGAAGCCGTATCCTTACGCCCCGGACAGGAGATCCTCAAACCGTTCGACGCTCCCATCAAGGCCACGGGTCACCTACAGATACTGTACGGCAACCTTGCCCCCGAAGGTAGCGTGGCCAAGATCACGGGAAAGGAGGGTACCCACTTCATGGGCCCGGCCCGGGTGTTCGACTCGGAGGCCGAAGCCAATGAGGCCATCAGCCATAAGCAGATCCAGGCCGGTGATGTAGTGGTGATTCGCTACTGTGGTCCCCGGGGCGGCCCCGGCATGCCCGAGATGCTCAAACCTACGAGCCAGATTATGGGACAGGGCCTGGGCAAACAGGTCGCCCTCATCACCGATGGCCGCTTCAGTGGCGGCACCCATGGCTTTGTGGTTGGACACATCAGTCCGGAGGCCCAGGTGGGCGGCCTGCTGGCCCTGGTTGAAGATGGCGACATCATCAACATCGACGCCGACCGAAACCTCATTAACCTGGAGCTAGACGAGCAAACGCTCGCCGACCGCCGCGCCCGCTGGCAGGCTCCCCCCCTCAGGGCCACCTTCGGTGTCCTCAAGAAATACGCTAAGTGCGTCAGCAGTGCCTCGCTGGGCTGTGTCACGGACCTTTAGCTGCCATAAACTACGTAGTATGAATACCCTTGCCACCCGCCCCGCACCTGCGGCCCCGCCCCTACCCGCCGCCGTCCGCATGAGTGGTGCCCACGCCCTACTACAGTGCCTGGTTAATGAGGGGGTCGATACCATATTTGGCTACCCGGGCGGCGCGATCATGCCGGTATACGATGCCCTGATCGACTTCGAGGACAGCATCACCCATATCCTGCCCCGCCACGAACAGGGGGCCATCCACGCCGCGGAAGGGTACGCCCGGATCAAGCGGCAAACGGGGGTGTGTATGGCGACTTCCGGGCCGGGGGCGACAAACCTAATCACGGGACTCTGCGACGCCCAACTCGACTCGCTGCCCATCGTAGCGATCACCGGACAGGTCGCCAGCTTTCTGCTCGGTAGCGATGCTTTCCAGGAGGTAGACGTGGTGAATAGTACCATTCCGGTCACGAAATGGAACTACCAGATTACCAAGCCGGAGCAGATCGGTCCGGTACTCAAGAAGGCCTTCTTCATTGCTAATAGCGGCCGCCCCGGGCCGGTCGTAATCGACATCACGAAGGATGCCCAGTTGGCGATGGTAGACTTCGTGTATCCTAAGACGCTAGCCATCCGCAGCTACGTACCCCACACCAAACCGAAGCGTAAGCAACTGCGGGAGGCCGCTCGCCTAATCAATGGGGCCGAGCGGCCTATGATCCTAGCTGGGCACGGTATTCATATCGCCCACGCCCAGGAGGTCTTCCGGCAGTTCGTAGAGAAATCTGGCATACCCGTGGGCGTAACCTGTCACGGACTCAGCACCATCCCCAATGACCATCCGCTCTTCACCGGCATGCTCGGAATGCACGGCAATTACGGACCTAACCTGTTGCAGAATGAGGCCGATGTGATCGTGGCTATCGGTATGCGGTTCGACGACCGGGTGACCGGCCTATTAGCTAAGTACATCCCCGACGCCAGGGTGGTCCATATCGAGGTCGACCCCGCCGAGCTAAACAAAAACGTACAGGCTGTCGCCCCCGTGCTCGGCGATGCCCGTGAGGTGCTCGAGTTGCTGCTGCCCATAATCGAGTCGCGCAGCTACCCCGACTGGGTGGCCCGCTTCCGGGAGTGTGCCCGCATCGAGCGGGAGCGCGTCATCGATGAGGCCATCACGCCCACGGCCGACGGACAGATTCGCATGGGCCAGGTGATCCGTGAGGTGAGCCGGCAGACCGGGGGCCGGGCCATCGTGGCCACCGACGTCGGGCAGCACCAGATGATGGCCGCCCGCTACTACGAGTACAAGGGGCACGACCAGTGGGTGAGCTCCGGTGGGGCGGGTACGATGGGCTACGGCCTGCCGGCTGCCTTTGGCGCCAAATACGCTGACCCCAGCCGCGAGGTGGTGGCCTTCATCGGTGACGGCGGCTTCCAGATGACCATCCAGGAGCTCGGCCTCTGCGCCCAGTGGAACGTTGGCGTCAAGATCGTGCTGCTCGACAACAATTACCTCGGTATGGTACGCCAGTGGCAGGAGCTCTTCCACAAGCGGCGCTACAGCTCGGTCGAGTTGCAGAATCCGGACTTCGTCACCATTGCTCGAGGCTTCGGCGTACCCGGCCGTAGCGTACGGGACCCCAGCGAGGTAAAGGGAGCCATTGCTGAAATGCTCGCCCATGACGGCCCCTACCTGCTCCATTTGCATACGGTTAAGGAGGATAACGTCTTTCCGATGGTGCCCAGCGGCAAGGCGGTGAGTGAGGTCATTCTTGCTGCGGAAGACCTTTAAGCAAAGCAGTGACGACCCCGTCACCCCGTACCCCGCAACTCCCATGACTAACTATACGATTACCGTCTTTACTGAAGACCAGACCGGCCTTCTCTCCCGCGTAGTAGGCATCTTTAACCGGCGCAATCTGAACATCAGTAGCCTGACAACCAGCGCCAGTAGCGACGAGTCCATCTTCCGCTTTACCATCGTAGTGAAGGTGACCGAGGAAATGGTCATCAAACTGGTAGCGCAGCTGGATAAGCAGGTGGATGTACTAAAGGCCTTTTATTATGAAGATGCCGACATCGTCTACCAGGAGATCGCACTCTATAAAGTACCCATCGAAGTCTTCACCAACGGCAGCCGGGTGGAGGTAATGATCCGCCGGCACAACGCCCGCGTGCTGCTGATCGAGCCGGAGTACGTGGTGATCGAGAAGACCGGCCACGAGTACGAAACGGAGGCGCTACTGACCGAGCTGCGGCAGATCGGGCTATATGAGTTCGTCCGCTCCGGCCGCGTCGCCATCGTAAAACCCATGGAGCGTTTGAATAGCTACCTCCAGGAGCTAAAGGACGAGTTCGAAGACTAGCCCCGGCGTACTATCTTGACGCCATGGACTACGAAAATCTTCTCCTCGATCAGCAGGACGGTATCCTGACGATTACCCTCAATCGCCCCCAGGCCCTCAACGCCATTAATACCAAGACGCTGCACGAACTGCACAGCTTCTTCAGCAGTGACTACCGGGGGCAGGACCGCTTCCACGGTATTATCCTGACCGGGGCCGGTGACCGGGCCTTTGTAGCCGGGGCGGACATCAAAGAATTTCTGGGGATAGCGGAAGACGGCAACGGGGCAGCTATGGCGCACCGCGGGCACGAGATCCTCTTCCAGATCGAGCGCTTTCACGTCCCCGTCATTGCCCTCATTAATGGTTTCGCTCTCGGAGGCGGCTGCGAGCTCGCCATGGCCTGTCACCTGCGCATTGCCACCGAGCAGGCTAAATTTGGACAGCCGGAGGTCAACCTGGGCATTATCCCCGGCTACGGCGGCACCCAGCGCCTCAATCAGTACATCGGTAAGGGGAAAGCTACGGAGCTCATCCTCACCGGCAACATGATCGACGCGCAAGAAGCCTACCGCCTTGGCTTGGTGAACCATGTCTTACCCACGAAGGAGGAAGCCCGGGTCAAAGCCGTCGAACTTCTTACTACAATCGGGAGAAAAGGGCCGGTCGCCATTCGCGAATCCATCCGCGCCATCAATGCCTATTATGCTAACCCCGAGGCGTTCGCCACCGAGGCCGGGGCCTTTGGTACCGTCACAATGACGGAGGACTTCAAAGAAGGGGCTGCCGCCTTTGTAGAAAAGCGGCCGGCGGTGTTTCGGGGCTCCTAAAGCACCTCCTCTAACTCCACGTAAAACATCAGTTCGCTCCCCGGAGGAATACTGCCATCGGGCGTGCCCCCCTCTCCGTAGCCGAGCGCGGCGGGAATGATGAAGGTAGCCCTGTCGCCGACCTGCAGTAGATCGATGCCCTCATCCCAGCCTGCGATCACGCGCTGTGCGCCGAGCGGGAACTGAATGGACGAACCGCGCTCGAAGCTCTGGTCGAAAATCTCGCCATTCGAGGTGAGCCGCCCGATGTACTGTACCGATACGGTCTTGCCGGGCTCGGCCTCCGCACCGCTACCTTCCTCGTGGATGATGTAGCGCAGACCACTCGGCGTAGTCTGAATCTCCCCGTCGAGCTTACCGGCTTGGTAGTCCTCGTATACCTGCTGGCTGAAGGTCATGCGCTCATCCATACGACCCCGCACTTCCTCGGCTTTGGCCTGTGCCTCCTGGGCGGCCTCTTCCTGGCGGGCGTTAAATTCGTCCTGGTCGATGATCTCGGTCACCTCCAGGTCGTAAAGCAGTACGGAATCGTTTTCCATTCCCGGGGGCTTGCGGGGGAAGTTCTCCAGGTTAGCGCGGATCAGCACGCGCTCACCCACCCGGACCTTACGCAGCACGTCCTCTACCGGACCGGTATCGGCAGTGACGATGGAGTCGGACAGGGCCTGGATCACCGGGGGTGGGCCGCCGGCCGTCTTTGTGTCGATCAGCACGCTATCACCCTCCGTTTTCAGGATGGCGTTGAAGTAGATGAACTCGCCGGGTTCCGCGAGCTGACCCTCGTCGTTGGTGGTCAGGTAGGTGTAGCGGTTGCCCGCCTCGGTAGTTTGCATGCCATCCTTGCCCGCCTCCGCGTTGCAGCCGGCAGCCAGCAGCGTCACGGCGGCCAGAAGGGTGAATAGTAGATTGCGCATAGTCTTCATTGGTTATTGAATTCGTGGTAACTCGCTTCGATCTCGGCCGCATAGCGGGGCAGAGCTTTTTTGAACCGATTGATGGTTGAGCCCAGCGGGGCAAAACTCGCCCCCCCGGCCGCATTGCGGTGGCCGCCCCCGCGGAAGAGGGCCTTGCAAATCTGCTGTACGTCCATACTCCCCTTGGAGCGCAGACTCAATTTTACGATAGTAGGCTGCTCATGGATAAACGCTGCCACCATGATCTCCGGCATGCGCAGGATGTAGTTGACCACCCCCTCGGTATCCCCGCGCTGAATGTCAAAGTGCTCGTAATCTTCCTTGGTCAGGTAGATCAGGCCCGTTCGGAACTCCGGCAGGAGCTCCATGCGGTTGGCCAGGCAGTGACCCAGCAAGCGCAGCTGCTTCTCGGACATATTGTTCCATACGTGATCGGCCACCTTGTAGGCGTCCGTACCCGCCTCCAGCAGCCGGGCCACCGTGCGGAAAAGCAGGGGCGAGGTGCTGTACTTGAACCCCCCCGTATCGGTCAGGATGCCGGTGTACAGGCAGTCCGAAATTGTACAGTCCACCAGGGCCGCATCGCCTAGCTCATCGATGAACTCAAAGACCATCTCACAGGTCGAACTCCGCTCCGGCCGGCTAAATATGGGGTTGGCGATCGGCTCCGGGTGCAGGTGGTGGTCGATCATGATCCGCGGCCGGTCATCGCCACTCATGCGCTCGGCCATCTTGTCCACCCGGTCGAAGGAATTGAAATCCAGCAAAAAAAAGAGCGTAGCGGCATCGATACAGCGCTCCGCCAGCTCCGGCTGGTCATCGTAGATGAGGATCTGCTGTACGTCCGGCAGGAAGCCCAGAAACTCCGGATAGCCGGAAGGTAGCAGAATAGTCACGCCGTGGCCCCGGCCGCGCAGGTAGTGCAGCAGTCCGAGGCTGGAGCCCACCGCGTCACCGTCCGGGTTGCGGTGGCTGAAAATTACGATGTCCTGGCGGGTAGCCAGCAGGCGGCGAGCGGCCTCGATGGGCTGAAGCATAGGGGAGAATACGACGAAGGCGCAAAGGTCCGAAAAAATGCCGGGGTGGCCAAAACTTCCTACTTTTGCGGCCCTTACCAAATTACCCCCGCCCGCATGGCCACCAATCGTACCTTCACCATGATCAAGCCCGATGCCGTACGCAACGGCCATCTCGGGGCTATCCTTGCCCAGATCAACGCGGCGGGCTTCCGGATCGTCGCGCTCAAGTACACCCAGCTCAGCACCGATAAGGCCGGAGAGTTTTATGCCGTCCACCGGGGCCGTCCCTTTTACGACGAGCTGGTGCAGTTCATGAGCAGCGGACCCATCGTAGCCGCCATCCTGGAAAAGGAAAATGCCGTAGCCGACTTCCGCACGCTCATCGGGGCCACTAATCCCGCCGAAGCCGAGGTCGGTACCATCCGCGCCAAGTACGCCAGCAGCATCGGGGAGAACGCCGTACACGGCAGCGATAGCGACGAAAATGCCGCTATGGAGGGGCAGTTCCACTTCGCCGGCACTGAGGTGTTCGCCTAGCACCCGCGTGCCCGCCCTGCCCGATTTTTCCGCCCTGCGCGTCCTGGTCGTCGGGGATGTGATGATCGACCGCTACCTCAGCGGTAGGGTCGACCGCATCAGTCCCGAAGCCCCCGTGCCCGTGGTGCTCTACCAGGGGCAGGAAGACCGGCTGGGAGGCGCGGCCAACGTGGCCCTTAACGTCACCGCCCTAGGTGCCTGGGGCGCGGTCGCAGGTGCAACCGGCGTGGATGAAAACGCCGAGTCCTTCCGCCGACTCCTCACCGCTCACCGCCTTTCCCAGGATTTCATCGTAGCCGATCCTGACCGTCCCACCACCGTCAAAACCCGCGTGATGAGTCAGGATCAGCAATTGCTGCGCATTGACCGGGAAAGTGCCGCCGAGCTGGTGGGCACGGTAGCCCAGAAGTTGTATAATTTGATTGCCGGGTATGTGACTGGTCCGGGTCTGGACCTCATCATCCTACAGGATTACAACAAGGGGGTGCTGGGGGTGGCGCTGATCGCCCAACTCATTGCCCTGGCGCGCGAGCACGACGTACGGATCGTGGTCGACCCTAAAGCCACTAATTTTTGGGCCTACCGGGGAATCGATCTCCTTAAACCGAATCTGCGCGAGGTGCAGCAGCAGCTGGATTTTGCCGTGAAGCCCGTAGTTGCGGACCTGGACCGTGCGACGGCCGTGCTCTTCGATCGACTGGGGTGTAAGCAGGTGATGGTTACCCTATCCCAGCACGGCATCTATACCCACGACGGCGAGCGCTCGGCCATTCACCCGACCCGGGCGCGGCGGATCGCCGACGTGAGTGGGGCCGGAGATACGGTCATCGCCGTAGCGGGTTGTGCCCTGGCCGCCGGTATGACCCTACCGCAGGGCGCAGCGCTGGCCAACGTGGCCGGTGCCCAGGTGATCGCCCGGCCGGGAGTAGTGGCCGTGGACCTGGAGCAGCTGCGCCGCGACTGGGCAGTAGGGGGTTGAACACACCGTTTCAAGCGCAGTTATACACCATCTTAGTCAACGCATTCTATGTACCTATTCGATCTTTTCGGGCTCGAGCTCGACTTTCAGCCACTCTTTGACGAGCTACGGAGGTGGTGGGCGCTGATCCTGCGTAACCTGCCTAATCTCCTACTAGCGGCCATTGTCATCGTAGTGGGCTATGTGGTGACGGGCTTCATGAAGAAGTACTTCAACAAGATCAGCCGGCGGCTGATCCACGATGCTACGGTAGCCGGCCTGCTGAGTTCAGTATTGACTGCGCTGCTGGTGCTCGCCTTCATATTCCTCACCCTATCGGTCCTCAACCTTACGGGAGTGGTAACCAGTTTACTGGCCGGTGCCGGTGTGATCGGTCTAGCGTTGGGTTTGGCCTTCCAGGATCCCATCCTCAACCTCTTCAGCGGTATCCTGCTCTCGGTACGTAGCCTATTTCGGGTAGGCGACCTCATCGAGGTGCGCGACTACTTCGGCAAGGTGCAGGAGGTGACCCTGCGGCATACCACGCTGATGACCCTCCAGGGGCAGGACGTCATGATCCCCAACAAGATTGTAGCCCAGGAGCCCATCAAAAACTACACCAAACTAGGCATGCGCCGGGTGGATCTTTCCTGCGGCGTGAGCTACGGCGATGACCTGGAGAAGGTGAGACAGATCACCCTCGACGCCGTCAAGGCCAGGGTCGCTTACGATAAGGACCGTAAGGTCGAGCTCTTCTTCAACGAATTCGGCGATAGCTCCATCAACTATACCCTGCGGTTCTGGCTGTCCGACCGTAAGAGTGGCCAGGCGGATTTCCTCGAAGCACAGAGTGAGGCCATTATGGCCATCAAGCGCGCCTACGACGAAAATGACATCATGATTCCCTTCCCGATCCGCACCCTCGATTTTGGGATCAAGGGGGGCGAGAAACTCTCCGAGATGCTCTCCACCGAACATCCCGAGTGATCTCCTGTTTTTAGCGGTAGAGAGTGCAACATACTCAATCAACCAAATCACCTTACCACCGCGCCCCGCACTTGGGCCCATCCACTAATCAAAGTATTACATTATGAAAATGCGTATTATCACCCTGGCTCTACTCCTTAGCTTTAGCGGCCTATTTTATAGTTGTGCCGAAGGCAGCCCCGCGGACAACGCCTCCGACGAGGTAGCTGCTGAAACCGAAAATGCCGTTGCCAACATGGGCGCCGAGGTCCGCGACGAAAGCAACGAGCTCGACCGCAACTTCCGCGACGCGCGTGCCAACATTGATGCCCGTATGACGGAGCTCGAGCGCGACATGGAAGGTGCCGACGACGAGATGAAGGCCGAGATGCAGGAGGAGTACGACGAGCTGGAAGGCTACCGCAGCGATATCGACGACCGTATGGACCGGGTCGGTAACAACATGGAAGCCGGCTGGAGAGACTTCAAGGGTGATGCCAAACAAGGCTGGGCTGACTTCAAGCGTGAATCCGACGATCTGCTCAAGAACGTAGAGCGCACCTTCGACCCCGAAGGTGACCTGGAGTAAGCACTAGCGGTTACCACAAGCAACCACCCGGTGGAGTTTGGCTAACAACCGGCTCCACCGGGTTTTTTTTATCCTAAAATGTCAAGGCTATGATCCGTAAAGGAAGTAAGGTGAAGTGGAAATATGCCAACGGTGAGGCTACCGGCACCGTCGAGGAAACCTACACCGAGGAGATTACTAAAACTATCAAAGGCAGCAAAATCACCCGCAAGGGGGAAAGTGGCAACAAGGCGCTATACATCAAACAAGATGACGGCGACGCCGTGCTGAAACTAGAATCAGAAGTAGAAAAAGCCTAACACCTATGGACAACAATTCCGATATTAACAAGTCAACGTACGAAGTTCGGCCCGAGGGCACCGACGCGATCATCAACGAAATTGCGATGTTGCACCGCCAAAGTGCCAGCTACTACCGCGATTTTGCCACCGCGCTGCGGCCCGATGAGGAAACTCCCGCTAACTACTTCGATGAGCTGGCCGCTTACCACGAGGCCATGCTGGAAAAACTCAATGGCATTCTGGCCGATATTTCCGGTGGGGTACATACTCCCTCCCGCAGTTCGGAGACCGTGTTCAAGAAGCAGGAAGCCGCCCTCAACCGTGCCCTGCAGGCAAAAAATGTAGTGGAGCTAGCCAGTATGGCACATGACAATGAGGAGGCGCTCAGCCACTCCTACGAGAAAGCACTGGGCAATACCCAACTCCTTGACTTCGCTGAAGAAATTCTACACGCTCAGCACCAGGAGATTCTGATCTGGGTCAACCGCGCCGACCGCTACGCCACCGTGCCCCAGGATCGCAACGACCACTACGACGACCAACACAAATCCAATCTATGATTCGCCTCACCCTCTCGTTATTGATTCTTTGCTCCAGCTTAGTCTCCGCGCAGCAGGCCGCTACCATCACCGATGGCACTACCACCTACGATAAGATGACGCTGCCCTCGATGTCGATCCAGCTTGATGCACCCGTAGATGTGGTGTACGACATTTGGGATGACTTCTGGGACGAGCGCTACGACATCGATATCGACCGTACAGATAAGGACGGCGACAACATCGCCTATCTAGCCGAGCAGGTACCGGTACGCAGTCTGGGAGATAAGAACCTCGACGTGTACTCCAGCGTGGGGGGCAACGAGCAGCGGACGACGGTGAACCTCAGCTTGGCCTACGCTGAAAATGACGTAATCACCCGCACCAACCACGAGGGTGACTACCAGACTGCTTCGGCAATCTTACAGGAATTTCGGACGTATTTCTACCAGCGCTACTTCGACGAGAAGCTTACCGATACCCGCGACGAGCTGGCTGATCTACGGGACGACTCGCAGGATGCGTCCAAGGACGCCGAAAAGGCCCGCAAGAAGATTGAGAAGTACGAGGATAAGATTGATAAATACCAGCGAAAAATTGAAGATGCGCGTGAAAACGTAGGCGACGAACTTCAAACCGCTGAGGAAAAGAGTGAGCGGGTCCGCCAACTCGAACTGCAACTTCAGGAGCTCGAACGCACCCGTAAGCAGTACTTAGGCTAACTTTACTCCCGAACGCAATCGAACTACACCCATATGGCCCAAACAACCGAGACCACTTCGCACGAGAACCCACCGCACCTGGATGCGCCCGTTGCCCATAATTTCAATGTAGATAAGGAGGGGCGTAAATACGGTATCCTACTGGGCGTGGCCGTTGCGATCTACCTACTCATCGTCAATGCCCTTACCGTAGAGCTACCGCTTAGTGTGCGCTTTGCCAAGCACCTGCTCATTATCCCCATCGTTTGGTATGCGACCAAGCAGTACGCCGAAGCGATCTACAGTAGTAATGCCGTCTTTAAGGCCGAGATCGGCCTGCTATTCCGTATTGGTGCGTGGGCAACCATCGTACTAGCGGTCGGTAATATCACCCTGGCAGCGATTAAACCTGAGTGGGCCTTCGAGCAATTCCTCAACGACAACGATAGCTTCGGCGACGCGATGATGAATAGCTTCTTCGTAGCTATGGAAACGTTGGTTTTTGTCCTCATCATCGGGTTCGTCTTTATGCAGTACTACAAGGGAGGTAGCGCACCTGAGGACTAATGCCGCAACCCCTACCATCCATCAAGCCCCCCGGCAAGATTCACCAAGGGGTGAGCTTTCAGCGCATCGCGCACTTTTTGATCTGCCTGAGTATTGTGCTTTACGCACTTTACGCAGGCAGTTCTTTTTTTATCCCCCTCACTTACGGCATGTTTTTTGCCCTGATGCTACAGCCCGCCTGCCGCTGGTTCGAGCACATCATTCACCACCGTATGCTGGCGGTGATCCTTACCCTCACCGCCGCTACCATTCTGGTCGTCGCGGTCATCCTATTTTTTTTTAACCAGGTGCAGGGTATTCTTACCGAAGCCGATGACATCTACGCCGGTCTGCAGGAAACCCTCTACGAGTGGGCGGAGTACGGCGGGGGCACCTTCGGACTTTCCGGTGAGGAGGTCGAGACCTACATCGATCAGGCGATCACCAGCGTGAGTGACGAGCCTCTGGGTATCGTCTCCACCGGCCTTTCCACCAGCGGCGTACTACTCGCCAACTTCTCCCTGGTCGCCATTTACACCTTCTTTTTTCTCCTGTACCGCACGGCCGTGAAGAACTTTGTACTCGGGCAGCTCAGCGACGGCGACCAGCAGGAAGGCCTCCAGACCCTGAACGAGGTACAGCAGATCGCCAAGAGCTACCTCGGGGGGATGCTGCTGGTGATGCTGATCCTCGGCATCCTGAACAGTGCCGGGCTATTTGCGATCGGACTGGACTACTTTCTGGTCTGGGGCTTCCTTGCCGCGGTGCTTGGCGTCATCCCCTACATCGGTACCCTAGTCGGGGGCTTGCTCCCCTTTGTATTTGCGATCGCCACTACGGAGAGCGTATGGCAACCTCTACTCGTGGTGGTCCTGTACGTAACGGTACAGTTCGTGGAGGGAAACTTCATAACCCCGAAAGTGCTGGGTGGAAGCGTAAAGATCAATGCGCTAGCTGCAATCATAGCCGTCATCATCGGCAGCTTCTTCTGGGGCATCGCCGGAATCATTCTGGCCATTCCCCTCCTGGCTATGGTACGAATCATCTTCACTCACATCGAGCCCCTGCGCCCCATTGCCTTACTCCTAAGTGACGATCTTTACGAGCGCTCCGGAGAGTTCCTGAGTACCTACAACGGCCCTCGCTTTCGGTTAGCGAACCTGTTCAGCGGTAAGGGTCATATCAGCAGCCCGGGCCCGCGTACGCGCCTAAGTAAGAAGGCCGCGAAGCAACCAAGCTACCCCGATGCCAAGGTAGTTGCCGATCCCGAACCCTAGCAGGGATACGCCCAGCGCCGTGGCAAGAAGCCGACGGTTGCCAATGGCGGCAGCCACCTGTACCACGAACACCGGTCCGTACACCGCCGCTACGTAGCTCAGAATAAAGGTGTCACGATCCACCCGGGCCAGTTTCGCCAGCAGTAAGTGCAATAACGTAGTAAGGCCCAGGGCAACCGCTGAAAAATACAGTAGTTCCAGCCCGTGGTCGACCAGGGTACGGAAATCCGCCAGTAATCCGATAGCCACGCAGAAGATCAGCACGAAGTACTCGCCCAGGGGGTAGGTGTCGCCCAGCCACCGGGGCAGTGGCGTGAGCGCTAACGAGAGTCCTAAACTGGTCACAACCAGCACCAGGAAGGTGGGGGAGGTGGCACTGCCCGTCACGAGGTAGCTCAGTCCGGCCCCGGTGGCGGTAATCGCTGCGGCCGCTACCAGCTGAATGGCTCCCCGAAGGAAGGGTACCCGCTCCTCCACTTCGGTGGCACCCGCGGCGGCCCCGCCCCCAGTATGCTGTGGTGTGGGGGGGAAGATGCGGGCAAAAATCGAGGGGAGAAAGGTGATGAGCGCTAGCAGATACGCCCCCCCCAGCAACACATCCGCAGCCTGAATCAGTACCAGGTAATCGGCCGGGGCCTCCAGGGCCAGACCGATAGCCTGTACATTAGGCGTGCCGCCGGTGTAGAGCCCGGTGAGCATACCGGCAACCTTCCAGCTATCGGGCACGGTATCGGACAGGAGCAAGGTAGCACAGATGGTAGCCGTGAGGCCGGCCAGGCAGCAGAGACCGAACGCTAACAGCATCCGGGGTGCATGCCTCAGTACCTCTCGGGGGCGCACCGCCAGTAGCAGCAGGGGTAAACCAATCAGCATGCTACCGCCCGCGAGATCTTCTAGGAGTCCGGCAGGAAGGGTCAGCAGACGCAGGTTGGCCAGCAGGATACCGGCGGCATAACAAAGTACGATACCGCTGCACCAGGCCGGTAGGTACCCCCGGCGCGCGGCAAGGGTGGCTAGCACAGGGGTGGTGAGGGCAAAACCGTAGGCAATTAGCGACTGCAATCCGGCCTAGTAGTGCAGGTGCAGCAGGGTGCCACGACCCGACCGGGGTACCGAGGCCACCAACAGATTCCCGTAGTCTTCCTCGCCGATGGATAGCCGCGCGTCACTACCGAGGAGGGCGTTGAGCAGCTGCGGGGTCGTGTTACTGTGGCCGACGACCAGCACGGTTTTACCGGTGTAATTACGGCGTAGGGTGCCGGCCAGTTGGTCGAGTGCGGCCGGATCGTACGGCTGGGTGTCTAGCCCGTGGGCGGTGGCCGTGGGGGCGGCGGTGGCTAGGGTGCGCCGGGTATCTGTAGCGTAAACCGCGGCCAGATCTACTTCCTCCAGCATATCACGCAACTGTTCCGCCCGGGTGGTGCCGGCGGCGGTCAGCACGGGATCGTCGCCCGGCTCTTTTTCGGCGTGGCGCACCAGGATCACGGTGGCTACCTCGCGGCCGGTAGTTGCGGCGGGGTCAGCAGTTGCAGCTTCGCCGGGGCCGCAGGATGCAGCGCTGAGGAACACTAGGAAGGGCAGGAGCAGGTAAGGGATCATATGCCTTCCTTCATTTTCTCGGCATTCTCGGCGACCTGCAGGCCTTCAATAATGGGCTCAAGGTTGCCGGCTACGATCTTATCGAGGCTGTGGAGGGTGAGGTTGATCCGGTGGTCGGTGACGCGATTCTGGGGGTAGTTGTAGGTGCGAATCTTTTCGCTGCGGTCGCCGCTGCCGACGAGGGACTTACGTGCGCTGGCCAGTTCACTGGCCGCGGCGGAGTCCTGAGCATCCTTGATGCGGCGGTAAAGCTGTGCCATGGCGATCTCCTTGTTCTTGTGCTGGCTGCGACCGTCCTGGCTCTCGGATACGATGCCGGTGGGCAGGTGGGTAATACGGATGGCAGACTCGGTTTTGTTGACGTGCTGCCCGCCGGCTCCCGAGGCGCGGAAGGTATCGATTTTCAGGTCGGCCTTATTGATGTTGATGTCCTCTTCCTCCATCTTGGCCAGGACGGCCACGGTGGCCGCCGAGGTGTGGACGCGGCCCTGGCTCTCGGTTTTGGGTACGCGTTGGACCCGGTGCACGCCGGATTCGAACTTGAGGCTAGAGTAGACATCGTCGCCGTGCACTTCGAAGACTACCTTGGAGTAGCCGCCGGCCGTGCCCTCGTTTTCGTCGATCACCTCGACCTTCCAGCCCTGGGTGTCGACGTAACGTTTGTACATATCGAAGAGGTCGCCGGCAAAGATGGCCGCCTCATCGCCGCCGGTGCCGCTACGGATTTCCATGATGATGTCGCGCTCATCCTCCGGGTCTTTGGGGATAAGCATGACCTTCACCCGCTCGTCGAGCTCCGTTTTGGCTTCGCGCAGTTCTTCGTATTCCAGTTGGGCCATCTCGCGCATTTCCGGATCGGGATCCTTGCGCATAGCTTCGGCGGTAGCGAGGTTATCGGTGAGGTCCTGGTACTGGAGGTAGGTGTCCGCAACCGGTCGGAGCTTCCCGTATTCTTTATTGACCTTGGTGAAGCGGTCCGGATCGGTGATGATCTCGGGATCGGAGAGCTGCTCCTCCAGGTTTTTAAAGCGGTGAAAGATGGCTTCGAGCTGGTCGATCATAGAGGCGCACTTGGCTGGGGCGGGCCAAGATACGGCGGGGGGCTACAAAAACTCCAGCCTACCCCCGCGCATGCGTACCCGTACGGCGGGGGCCGAGTCGAGGTCCTCCCGCTGCCGCCGCTGCACGGTGAAATCGGAAGCCCGCAGAACGTCGGAACGGATCTTGCCGAAGCGCGTCGGTAGACCGGCACCCTCATCGCCCATGGCCAGCACGGCCGCCAGGGGGGCCTCCAGGTCTTCGGTAAGGCGGTAGCAGAAGGAGTCCATAGCCAGGCGCACGGCCACCTCGTCGTGCTGATTGACGAAGGCATCCGGTACCAGACTCGTCGCGGGGGTAAGGATGGTCAGCGTGCGACCGTGGTAGCTCAGCAGGGTATCGAGCTTGGGGTGCAACTGCGGGAACCAGCTCAGCAGCGCGTCGCGGTCGCCGAAGATGAGCTCCGGGTGGTTAGTGGACGTAGGGGGGCATACCTGGAGCAACCGTTTGACGGAGCTGAATTGCCGCGCATCGGTGATGAGTTGCCAGAGGTTAGCGGTGGGGAGTAGCACCAGACCACCAGCGCGCAGGGCGGGCAGGGCACCGATGCCGCGGGGCGGCATCCGTGGGTGCATGGAAGCGGGGGTAGAGATTCCGATCATTCGGATGGGTTATACCTTCATCCAAGAGGATAAAAGGTGGTGTACAGAACGTGCCGTGGGCCAAAAGACCCGGCAAATGGAGTAGCGACGGCTGACCGACACCCGCCGGCCGACTCATGCCGGTCCATTCAGGAAATCAAACTGTATTTTGCCGCTAAGATTGCTTTGGTCCCTAAACTTTCACCGTGCGTCCCATTCTTTGCCGCTTGTTTCGCAGCGCAGCCGTGGCCAGTCTCCTGCTGCTTTTCGCACCCGCCGGGTTGTGGGCGGATCACATCGTGGGGGGTGAGTTTCAGTACCTTTTCGTAGGGTGGAAGAATGACGACCCCAGTACCGGTATCCGCCGCTACCACGTTTTCCTCAATGTGTACCGGGACTGCATCCGGGGCGGTGCGTGCTTTGACGGAGGGGATGAGCTGCCCCGACAGCCACCCAAGGAAACCTGTGTGGTGCTGCCGGGGGAATCGCAGAAATCAGCCCCGATGCATATCACGGTCTACGATGGCGACCAGGTATTGACCCAGTACGCAAGTCTTGCAGTTCCCTTCACTGGTTTTAAAGACGTAGCGGTCAATCTGGGCAATCCGTGCCTCGTACTTACCGAACCGGTCTGCCAGGAGCTGGCGACCTATCAGTTCTTCCTGGAACTGCCGGTATCGGCTAACCCCTATACCATTGCCTACCAGCGGTGCTGCCGCAACGAGAGCATCCGCAATCTACTCAACGGGAACAGCATCGGGGCTACCTACTTTATCCAGATACTGCCGGAAGCTCAGTTGACAGCGAACAGCAGTCCGCGATTCAATATCTTCCCGCCCATTGCTATTTGTATCAACGCCGATTTTCGTATCGACCTGGGGGCCACCGACAACGATAATGACAGTCTCGCTTACAAAATGTGTGATGCCAAGGTGGGTGCGGGGCAGGACGGCCTCAATCCCCCCGCCCGCACGCCGACTACCTTCGATGACCTGGCTCCCACCGTAGAAAGCCCCTACCCCTATACCTCGGTCACCTATCTCGCCCCTCGGTACAACGTCAATAATCAACTCGGCATCGGAAGTGAACTTCGCATCGACCCCCTCACCGGCGAGTTATCCGGCCGGCCCCTTTATCCCGGCACGCACGTCATCGCGGTTTGCGTAGAGGAGTGGAGCCGCGATAGTATACCGGTACTGCTGAGCGAGACGAAGCGTGAGTTCCAGCTCAGCGTGAGCCGTTGCGGCTCTACCGTCGAGGCCGATTTGCTGGAAACGGAACTCGATGAGCAGGGCCGGTTCTACATCACCCAGTGCGGCTTCGGGCCGAACACCATCGTCAACCAGAGCACCCTGGAAAGCTCCATCACGTCCTACGACTGGGAGCTAAGCGGTCCCGGCGGTGCGCTGCTTACCGGTACGAGTCGCAATTTCGTCACCAGTATCAATCAGCGCGGGGTATACGAGGGCAAAATGTTCCTCAACCGCAGTTCCTTCGCCGAAAACTGTAAGGACACCGCGGAGTTCTTCCTGGAAGTCCTGCCGGGCCTCGACCCCGACTTTGAGGTCAGCGAGATCGTCTGCGACCCCGAGCCGGTGCAGTTTACGGACCTGAGCACCACGGAATCCGGACAGCGAATCACCGGCTACAGCTGGAACTTCGGGGATTCCACGGCGCGCAGCCGCTCCATCAGTCCCGAGCCAAACTACCAGTACCAACGGGGTGGCAACTTCAATGCGGTGCTTACCGTCACGGACGAAAATGGCTGCGCGGATAGTATCACCAAGCAGGTGCCGTATTTTCCCAGTCCCCGCACCCTGCTGTTGGAGCCTAGTAACGGTTTCGGCTGCGCCCCCTACACCAATTTCTTCGTCAACCGCTCGATCCCCATCAACGACGACTATACCTTCGAGTGGCAGTTTGGCGACGGGGGAAGTTCCGATGCGCGTGATCCTATCCACGAGTACGCCCTGCCGGGTCGGTACGACGTCTACCTGGGCGTGACTTCCCCCATAGGCTGTTTCGTCGATACCATCTTTGAGGAGTTGATCGACGTGCGGGAATCTCCCGTAGCGGATTTTGGCTTTTCACCCGAGCAGCCCACCAATGCATTTCCCGATTTCCGGGTCACCGATCGCAGCATAGGAGCCAATAGCTACCGCTATACGATCACGGATAATGCCGGCGATCAGCTCTTCACTACGCCCCTGGCCGAGTTCGACTACCGCCTGCGGGATACCGCCACCATTTACATCAATCAACTGGTGGCCCATCCCAGCGGTTGCCGCGACAGCATTACCAAAAATATCAACCTCTACCTCACCAACGCCGTGACCGCCCCGAATGCGTTTACGCCTAACGGCGACGGTGTCAATGATCGGTGGATGCCCGAGGGACTCTGGGAGGGCGCTACCGATTACCGCCTCCGCATCTGGAACCGCTGGGGGGAGATGGTCTTCACGACGCTCGATTTCGAGGGCTCCTGGGACGGCACCTTCCAGGGCTCCAATAGCCCGGGCGGCGGTTACCTCTGGGACGTCACCTACCGCAACTCACAGGGCGACGTCGCGGCCCTCAAGGGGGGGGTCGTACTGATCAGGTAGCCGCCACCGCTCCAGATCAAGGCTATCCGGCAGCCGTACGATCGCCTCCACGACAAAACCGTTGCGGCGAAGCGCCCGGCGGGAGGGCTCATTATGGGGCTCCACGTGGGCCAGCGGCCAGCAGCCGTCCGCCCGCAGTAGGTCTACACAGCTTCCGATCGCGATCGTTGCTATACCCCGACCCCGGTAGGCCGGCGCTACGTTGTAGCCCAATTCTACCTCGTCCTCGTCCTCCAGCAAGCCCTTTCCTCCGATACTTCCGACGACCCTTTCGTCAGACACTATCAGAAAGGGGGCAGTCCAGCGGTAAGGCCGTAGCGCCGCGATCGGTAGCCGCAGCGCCTCATCCGCTACCGTGCGGGGGGGCAGGGCCGCGGTTGTAATGGCATACCCTCGGAAGGGTTCCCGTTCCGCCCGCAGCAGGAGCTTCCGTAGTTCCTCGCGCGTCGGCTGGAGTAGGCTGATCATTCGCTCAGCGGTGGGGGCAGTACTTCGGCGGCACTCAGCATCCACTGCCCGTCCTCCCAGCGCCAGTGGTGGCGGTAGCCCTCCCGAAAGCTGCCGGGCTGACCGGCGTAGGTCCAGGAAAAGGTACGCAGACCACTACCCACCGGAGCGGTATCGTCACCGGTGAGGGTGAGACTATCGACGTGGAGCCGCAGATTTGGAAACACGTTGCGTAGCTCGGAGAGTTCACGAAGGAACTGGTCCTTACCCTTCGTGACCGGAGGCGTCCGGTAGGTGATCGTAAAGTCCGGGGCTAGGATACGGTCCAGCACGGCGGCATCTAATTGCTCGTAGGCGGCATGAAACAGGGCTTCCCGCTTGACCAACTTTTCCCGATCCGCCCCACCGTCGTTACCTTGGGCGGGGCCGCAGGTGCAAAGTGAATGAAGAACCAGGAATGCTACCAGGAAATACCGCACGCTGCGTTAACGCCCCCCGGCCAAAAAGGTAAAATGATGCGACCATTTCTTGCAGCGATCGTGCTGGCCCCGTTCGCCCTGCTTTGCACCTGCGGCCCCGCCCCCGCTTACCCGGAAGACGCTGAGTCTCTTACGGCAGGGCAACTCATCGAGCGGGCCATCACCGCCCACGGGATGAACGGCTGGGATACCCTGGCACGGCTGACCTTCACGTTTCGCGACCGCAGCTACGGGGTCGATAAGCGGGGTGGGACCTTCAGCTACACGCGGGAATTCATTGACTCGACGGGTAGCGCGATCAGGGATGTACTTACGAACGAGGGGCTGGAACGCTTCCGGGATGGACGACCTGATTCGCTTACTACTAAGGATAGTATAGCCTACGCCGGCTCGGTCAACTCGGTACGCTACTTCTTCATGCTGCCCTACGGACTGCGTGACCCGGCGGTGAACGCCGAGCTACTCGACTCGGTAGCAATTGATGGTAAGGTCTATGACCGCCTAGCGGTGACCTTTGACCGGGAGGGTGGGGGTACGGACTTCGATGACGCATACCACTACTTCTTTGACCGTGCTAGTGGGGAACTGGACTACCTGGCCTACAACTTTGCCGTGGAGGAGGGGGGGCTCCGCTTTCGCCAGGCGATCAATAAACGGCGGGTAGGGGGGGTACTGGTGCAGGACTATATCAACTACGGCGTCGACGGGCGGCAGCGGGCGATCGATTCCGTGGTGGAGCGCTACCTGGCCGGTGAGCTACCCGAGCTGAGCCGGATCGAGAATACGGAGGTAAGGATCGAAGCCGGGGGGTAGCAAATCGGTCACGAAGGCCCGCTGCCGCCACCAGGGGTGGGGGAGGCTTAGCCGGTGGTCTTCGTAGCGGATGTCGTCCAGAAAGATGAGGTCGATGTCAATGGTTCTCGGCCCCCAGGGCTGATCCCGCACGCGACCCAACTGAGCCTCGATCGACTGCGTAGTATCCAGAACACGATGTAAATAGGTAGGCTCGATCGCAGTTTCACCGAAAGCACCTAATGAGCAGGTTATGAGTTGGTTGAGAAACTCGGGTTGGTGGGTATTTCCCCAGGCCTTTGTTTCGATGATTGCACTCCGGTAGGTGATGGTCCCCAGCCGGAGGTCGATCGCCTCGCGGGCGGCGGCCAAGGCATTGCTGCGTGCGCCGAGGTTCGATCCGAGCGAGAGGGTTAGTTTTGCCATTCCCCAAAAGTACGTATGACGCTTCCCCCCTTTACCGTGATCGAGGGCAATATCGGAGCCGGTAAGACGACGCTGGCCGAGCGGCTGGCGGTGCAGTTCGGTCGCCGGTTGATTCTTGAGCAGTTTACCGACAATCCCTTTCTGCCCCTTTTCTACAAGGACTCCGCTCGCTACGCCTTTCCGGTCGAGCTATTCTTTATGGCCGAGCGGCATAAGCAGTTGGAGGCGGAGCTGGCCCACCGCGAACTGTTTACGCAGGCGGGTACGGTGGCTGATTACCTATTCGTAAAAACCCTACTCTTTGCCCGCAACAACCTCTCGGAACAGGAGTTTCGCCTATTTAACCGGCTGTTTACCGTGATGGATGCCGGCTTCCCGGACCCCGACCTGGTGGTATACCTGCACCGGCCGGTAGCAGCACTTCAGGCAAATATCCGGCGGCGGGGTCGACCGTTCGAGGTCGGTATAACGGATGCCTACCTGGCATCGGTACAGTCAGCCTACTTCCGTTACTTTCGGTCGGTGCCTCACCTGCCGGTGGTGGTGCTTGATGTGGGCGATACCGATTTTACGGAAGCCGGAGCGTATGACCGCCTCGTCCAGCTGATCACGCAGCGCAACTACGCTCCGGGAATGCACACGGTTACTCCCTTCGCTCGTCCCCGATCATCTCTTTAGGCCACCGCACCTTCCCCTTGAGGCGGTAGGTGGCTAGGCGGTTGTGGTAATAGTAGAGGAGGGAGAAATTATCGCTGATTAGCCGCCCCTTGGTATCGTAGTGTAGCGGCTTGTCGATGTGGTAGTTGCCGATGCTGTCGATGGCATGTGCGATGATACGGTCGGGCGTTTCACGAAGCTCGTTGGCGACCTTGGCCTTACCCTCCAGTTCCATAGAGAGTAGTCGGTCGCGGATCTGAGTGACTACCTTGACCAGGGCATCCTTGCGGAAGTAGAAATCTTCGGCGGGGAGTCGCAAAATGGCGTACAGGTCGTCTTTGATAAACGTGCGCTCTAGCATGGCAAAAGCGGCGTAGCTTACCAGGTGGCTGGGTAGGACGATGCCATCGGCGTGGTAGCGTTCCACGATACGGTTGGCGAGCAGGCGGGTATACTCACTTTCGCGCTGTAGGTCCTTATTAATCGCGCCGTGCTGATTGCGAAAGTATTCGCGTGTACTGACGTGTCTGCCGCTGAGTGCGTAGCTCTTGCCCTGGACGTCGACGCGATTACCCACGACGTCCAGGGGTTGCCCCAGCGAGATGGTTATCTGGTTGCCCTTACTGAATACTCCCCATACGAACTTCAAGATGCTACGTAGGGAGTGGAAGCTATCCTTGGCCTTGATGTAGCGGTCCTGGCCCTCGCTGCGCAGGTGTTGTTCGATCAGGAACTGGGCCTCGAGTACGAAGGGGTAACTCAGGATGACTGGCACGATGAACACCTTGTCGTTGCGCCCCTGCTGGTAGCGCGCGCGTTGGGCCTCGACGGCGGTTCCCAGTAGTCCCAGCTTGAGTTTTGTCTCCAATTCCCCACTACGTGAGCGGGTCCCTCCGGGGAAGAACAGGGAAGGTACCCCCCGCTGGATGAGTAGCTTGCTCATCGTCTTCAGCGTGGTCATGTAGATGGGATTGCGCTTGCGGCGATCGACGCGGTAAGCCCCCAGACGGTTCATGAAGTAGGCGGTGTAGCCGGTGTTATAAAGGTTTAGCCCGGCGCCGAAGGACATAGCGGGGAGGCCCGCCACCTGATCCAGGGCATAGCCGATGAGGATGCTATCGAGGTTACTGAAGTGGGTGGGTACCACGACTACGGTGCCCAGTTTGCTCAGCTCGCGTACCTGCTCTACGTATCCCCGCACGATGAGTTTTTCCTGCAGCAGGACCTTTTTAGAAAATAGGCTGGTAAAGGTGCGGCCGCTGGCGGCATTCAGCAAGCGGCCGAAAAAGAAGGTCAGGAAGCGCCGGGCGAAGCGAAAGGTGGGAATTTTGAAGGTGCCGACGATTTCCTCGGCGTAGCGACTCACGATCCGGCGCAGGATAGTTTTAGCCGCCTGCTCGGCGGTGGTAGGTTCATCTTCGTCCAGGCTCTTCGTGGCCAGCATTTTAGCCAGGCGCTTCCAGTAGGCGCGCTCCTGGGGGGGATCTACCTTCCAGGGTTCGGTGCGGGTGCGTTCCTGCTCGCTGAAGATGGTCTTGCTGAGTACGTCCGGCAACGCGTCGCCACTTTCCTGCTGGATGCGCTGACAACTGGCGGCTTCCAGAATATTAACGAATTGCTCCCGGTCTTCGCTTAGCTTATAGATGGCCCAGTCCTGGATCTCCGGCGCGGTATGATCGTACCGCTTTCCCTCCCGCTCAAAATCGGGTGGGGGTAGGAAAGTTTCGGTAGGGTTAGCACTCATGGTCCGTCAAATTACCATAATTCGGCAAAGGAGGCAAAGGTAGCGGTCAGACCTATCACTTCGGCTCTCCGTAGAACGGCCAGGGAAGGGAAAGCAGGGTAGTTTCTACGAACTCCAGTATTTCTTCGCGGCCGGTTTCCGTGGTTGCGCTGGTCAGGAAAATCGGGGGCAGCTCTTCCCAGCTTTTGAGGAGTTCGGACTTGAAATCGTCCACGCTGCCCCCCTGCCGGCTTTTCTTCCGATCCGTTTTGGTGAAGGCCAGCACGAAGGGTACCCCGTGCTCTCCGAGCCAGTTGACGAACTCAAGGTCGATGGCCTGGGGTGGTACGTTGCTATCGATGAGGACGAAGGCGGCTACTAGCGTCTGCCGGTTCAGGAAGTACTTCTCCGTGCGGGCCTCCCACTTACCGCGGGTCTTTTTACTCTGCACCGCGTAACCGTAGCCGGGCAGGTCAGTGAGGTACCAGCTGTGGTTGATGAGAAAGTAGTTGATGAGCTGTGTCTTACCCGGTTTGCCACTGGTGTGAGCGAGCTCCTTGCGTCCGACCAGCATATTGATGAGACTGCTCTTGCCGACGTTACTACGGCCGATGAAGGCGAACTCCGGCCGGCCGTCCTGCGGCGTTTGCACCACGCGGGCGTGGCTGGAGGCGAAGGTGCTGGTTTTAATTTGTGCCATGGGTGCTACGTCTCAGACGCTATAAAATACCAACGCCCATCCGAAGCGATCGAATGGGCGTCAGTACACCAGCAGAATGCGTTACGCGTCGTTTTCTGCCTTAGATTTCGACTTTTTCTGCACTTTTTTCGGGCTGATGATGACGTTCATGCGCCGGCCCTCCATCTTCGGCATGGCCTCCGCTGCACCCAGGTCTTCGAGCTCCTTCATGAAGCGCAGCAGGAGCAGCTCCCCACGGTCCTTGAAGACGATGGAGCGGCCGCGGAAATGTACGTAGGCTTTCACCTTCGCCCCGTCTTCCAAAAAACCGCGGGCGTGGCGTACCTTGAACTCAAAGTCGTGATCGTCAGTATTTGGTCCAAAACGGACCTCTTTGATGACGGTCTTAACTGCCTTGCTACGAATCTCTTTCTCCTTA
The DNA here is from genome assembly GCF_965214665.1 of Neolewinella sp. GTDB lineage: Bacteria > Bacteroidota > Bacteroidia > Chitinophagales > Saprospiraceae > Neolewinella. Next base: position 789,448 of record NZ_OZ243970.1, read on the forward strand.
CGTTTCTTCTCGTAAAGGAACTTCTTGTAATCCGTCAGACGCACTACCGGCGGACTAGCGTTCGGGCTGATTTCCACGAGATCGAGTCCGAGGTCGCGGCCCCATCCTTTAAGCTCACGAATGTCGAATACGCCGCTCTCGACCTTGCGGCCGAGCTGCTCGCTGATTTGCTCCAGGTTATCGCCTACGAGGCGTACCTCGGGTACCCGGATCATGTCGTTGATGCGGAATTGGGGGGTTGGTTCTTCTCTGCGTACGTAGCGATTGCGGCCGCCGCCTCTTCTCTTAGCCAATAGCTTGGTGTTATGTGATAGAAATGTAAGGGGGTAAAGGTAAAATTGTTTGAACTGGTGGTTAAGTCGGCAGCCGAGCGGGAAGACTACTCTTCGGAAGCTACGGCCTCCTGTTGCTCGATTACAAGCCCGTCGGCGGACTCATTCATCTTCGCCATGAGGTGTGCACCACCCTCGGGATTGTTGTTGAGGATGAATTCCGCAAGCGGGTCTTCGATGTACTTCTGGATGGCACGGTGAAGTGGGCGGGCACCGAACTGCGGATCGAACCCCTTCTCGGCTACGAACTTCTTTGCAGCGTCGTCCAGCTTCAGACTGAACTCCAGTCCGATCAGGCGCTTGTACAGATCGCTCAGGGCGATGTCAATGATCTTAAAGATCTCTTCCTGACCCAGGCTGTTGAAGATGACCACGTCGTCAATCCGGTTGAGGAATTCGGGCGAGAAGGTCCGCTTCAGGGCATTGTTGATCACCGCCTTGGAATTTTCCTCGGCGTTCTCCGTGCGGGCCTTGGTGGCAAATCCTACACCCTGACCAAAGTCTTTGAGCTGGCGGACGCCAATATTGGAGGTCATGATGATCATGGTGTTCTTAAAATCCACCTTGCGACCCATGCCGTCGGTAAGTTGGCCATCGTCGAGCACCTGCAGTAGGATGTTGTACACATCCGGGTGCGCCTTTTCGATCTCGTCGAGCAAAATCACGCTGTAGGGCTTCCGGCGTACCTTTTCGGTAAGCTGGCCGCCTTCTTCGTAGCCCACGTAACCGGGAGGCGCGCCGATCAGACGGCTGACGCTGAATTTCTCCATGTACTCCGACATATCAATGCGGATCAGGCTCTCCTCGCTATCGAAGATGTACCGTGCCAGGGCCTTGGCGAGCTCCGTCTTACCCACCCCGGTAGGTCCGAGGAAGATAAAGGTGCCGATGGGCTTGCTGGGATCCTTAAGGCCGACGCGGTTACGCTGAATGGCCTTGGTCACCTTGGTGATGGCGTTGTCCTGCCCGATGATCGCAGCCTGCAGATCGCTTTCCATGCCCACGAGCTTTTTGCTCTCGTTCTGGGCTACCCGGCGGACCGGAATACCGGTCATCATGCTGACTACCTCGGCGATATCCTCCTCGCCTACCGGGTACCGTTTGGTCTTGGCTTCTTCTTCCCACTGCTTTTTGGCGTCCTCCAGGCTGCGCTGCAACTTGGATTCCTGATCACGTAGGTCGGCGGCACGCTCGTACTGCTGGTTTTTGACCGCGGAGTTCTTCTGTTCCTTGACCTCCTCGATCTTGGCCTCTACCTCTTCGATGTGGGCCGGAACGGTGATGTTCTTCAGGTGAGTACGGGCACCAACCTCATCGAGCACGTCGATAGCCTTATCGGGCAGGAAGCGGTCGGTGATGTACCGGTCGCTCAGTTTCACGCAGGCTTCGATGGCATCGTCGGAGTAGTCCACGTTGTGGAATTCCTCGTACTTCGGCTTGATGTTATTAAGAATGTGTACGGCCTCATCGGCGCTCGGCGGATTGACGAGGACCTTCTGAAAGCGACGGTCGAGGGCTCCATCTTTCTCGATGTGCTGCCGGTACTCGTCCAGCGTGGAGGCGCCGATGCACTGCAGTTCGCCCCGGGCCAGGGCTGGCTTAAAGATGTTGCTGGCGTCCAGGGAGCCGGTAGCACCGCCGGCACCCACGATGGTATGGATCTCGTCGATGAATAGGATCACGTCACGGCTTTTCTCCAGCTCGGTCATGATGGCCTTCATCCGCTCCTCGAACTGTCCGCGGTACTTGGTGCCAGCCACCAGGGCAGCCAGGTCCAGCATCACGATGCGCTTGTCGAAGAGGGTGCGGCTCACCTTGCGGTCGCGGATGCGTAGAGCTAGACCTTCCACGATGGCGGTCTTACCTACGCCGGGCTCGCCGATCAGGATGGGGTTGTTCTTCTTGCGGCGGCTCAGAATTTGGCTGACGCGTTCAATCTCGGTTTCCCGGCCGATGATGGGGTCCAGGCGATCTTCCTCGGCCAGGGCGGAGATATCGCGGCCAAAATTATCCAGTACGGGGGTGCGGGACTTAGAATTTCCCTGACCGCGGCCGCCGCGCTGTCCGCCGCGCCCACTGTCATCATCCTCAAAACTTTCCTCCCCGGCACCAGGGGCTTGGTTCATCGGTAGGGTTTCATCTTCGGTAAAATCTTTTTCGTCTTTCACGTAATCGAGTTCTGCTTTGTAGATTTCGTATTCTACCTCGAACTGCCGCAAGATCTTGGTTGCGGGCAGCTCCTTATTGCGTAGAATAGATAGGATGAGGTGCTCGGGACTCACCTGGGAGGTTTTGAGCGCCTTGGCTTCCAGGAAGGTGACCTTGAGCACCCGGTCGGCCTTGTCGCTCAGGGGTAACCGAGAGATCGAGTGGCTGCTGGTTTCGCCTCCGTTGCGTTGGATATTCTCACGGAGCGTGTCGGCTAGCGCATCGATATCCACGGCCAGGTTGCGCAGTACGCGGGTGGCTAGACTTGAACCCATACTTAGTACGCCGAGGAGCAGGTGTTCAGGGCCAACGTAGGTATGGCCCATTTTTTCGGCCTCCTGCTTGCCCCGGGCCATGGCCTGTTTTATTTCCGGGTTAAATTCCCGTTGTGGAGGATGTGGCATTTAATGATATTGGAGTTAGTAGTAAAGCGGGCGGTGCCGCGTTGCTACAGCTAGGCCCTAAAGTTAATACCTATGGGGAAGAACTGTGCCAGTGCGGGGCGACTGCCAAAAAAGCCTGACAAAACGCCGATGTACGCCAACAATATTCGGCCGTTGCGGGCACTTACACTACAGAAACAAGGTGAAGCCTATTTGGTTGGACCCCGCGGCGTACCTTCGTCCCTGCATTAGTCCCAACGTCTGCTACTGTGACCCAGTACATTTTCGCCGTATTTCTTACCCTTGGCCTGTCGCTTTCCATAGGTGCTACTGGCGATAGTCTGTATTTTCTGCTCCCCCGGGATACGGTCGTGCTACACCAAGATCCCGCCTCGGGTCTGCTCCTGTTCGATCACTACCTCGCTCCGCGCCAGACGCTTTACGGCGCGGCCCGCTTCTACGGCTATACCCTTGATGAGATCTACCGGCTCAATCCCACCCTGCGCAAGGGCTACACTCCCGGCACCCGGGTCACCGTAGCTATTCCCCCCACCGCGATCCGTAGTAGCTTCAGTCCTGACAGCGTGGCGTGGTTCGTACCCGTGCGCTACCGCATGGCCCCCGGGGAAACGCTGTATGGCCTGACCCGCCGTACCCTCAATCAGGACGACGACCAGCTCATCCGCCAGCTTAATCCCGAGGTCGACCCCCAGCACCTCAGTCCCGGACAGGTACTCAAGATTGGGTACCTCCGCCTCGACGGCGTACCCCGCGATAGCCAGCGCCGCGTCGAAGACCCCTACATCCTGCGTAACTATACGCTGCGCTCCGAATGGGAAGCCGCTGCCGCCACCAAGTCTCTCCAGGCCGCCAACGGCAAGGCAGCCTGGACCAAACGCGGCGATCCGGGTAAGTTCATGGTACTGCATCGCACGGCCCCCATCGGAAGTCTGGTAGAGGTGACCGACCCGCGTAGCCGCAAGACGCTCTATGCCCGCGTAGTGGGCCGCATCCCGGAGCAGGCTTATGACCCGCGGGTGATCGTGGTGGTGAGCCCGCTACTTGTTAAAGCCTTTGGGGTCCGCGACCGGGAGTTCTACGTGCGTACCCGCCATCTGTAGCCCTCGCTACACGTACCTTCGCCCGCCATGCGGCTGAAGCAACTCGACATTAAGGGATTCAAAAGCTTCGCAACCCAGACCGTGGTCAACTTCGACGCCGACGTCATCGGTATCGTAGGGCCCAATGGTAGCGGCAAGAGCAATATCGTCGATGCCATCCGCTGGGTGCTCGGCGAGCAGAAGGGCAGCGAGCTGCGACTCGATAAGATGACCTCGGTCATCTTCAACGGCAGCAAGCAGAAGAAGGCAGGGAACCTGGCCTCCGTGAGTCTGACCTTTGCCAACGACAAGGACCTACTGCCCACGGAGTATAATATGGTCACCATCACCCGTATGCTTTACCGCAGCGGCGACTCCGAATACCGGCTCAACGGCGTGCAGTGCCGACTCAAGGATATCCGTACCCTTTTCCTGGACACTGGCATCGGGTCCAACTCCTACGCTATCATTGCCCTGGGTATGGTCGACGATATCCTGGCCGATAAGGACAACAGCCGCCTCCGCATGTTCGAGCAGGCCGCCGGGGTGAGTAAGTACAAGAACCGCAAGAAGGAAACCCTACGTAAGCTCAAAAGTACGGAGGACGACCTCGACCGCATCGAAGACGTCCTCCACGAAATCGCCGGCCAGCTCAGTAGCCTTGAAAAACAGGCCCGCCGCGCCCGGAAGTACCGCGAGCTCAAGACCCAGTACCGCGAACTTAGCCTGCTACTGACCGGCATCCGCGTGGAAAAATTACGTATCGATCAGGCCCGCCTTCAGCAGGAAACCACCGAGGCGGAGGATGCCTACCGCGCCGTAGATAGTAAGATTACCACCCTGGAAGCGCAGCTGGAAGAAGCCCGCGCTAAACACGTCGATAAAGAGAAACTGCTCGGCGAGCGACAGCGCAAACTCAACACCCTAGTCGGTGAGCTGCGCGGCCAGGAAAACGACAAACAACTCCTGCAGCAACGCAAAACCTTCGTAGCCCGGCAGACCAAGCAGTTGGAAACGGAACTGGCCACCGCCACCACCCAACTCGCGCAGCAGACCGAAGAGATTGACCAGTTACAAGCGCAACTCGCCACGGCCGTCGCTACCCAGCAGCAGCGGGAGAATGCGCTCCGTGAGGCCCAGTCCGCACTGGATGAGGTACGCTCCGGCCACGCCGGCGTCAAATCTCAGCTCGACGCCCACCTCCGCCAGCAGCAGGAGGAGGAACGCCGCATCTTCGAGCTCGAAAAACGCCGGGCCATCAACGGCAACCAGGTGCAGAACTACCGCTTCCAGATCGAGCGCAACACCGCCGACATGGCCGACCGCCGCGGCGAGCGCGAAAGCCTACAGGAAGCGCTACGGCAGTTGGAAGCCGACGAGGCCGTCCGGCAAGCTGAACTCGAGCAACTCGAACAAAAGGAAGCCGAACGCCGCGGTGCCATCACCACTGCGGAAACCAACGCCGAGCACCTCCAGACCGAGCTCGGCCGCATCAACCGCACCCTCGACGCCCGCCGCAACGAATACAAGCTCACCAAGAGTATGATCGATAGCCTGGAGGGCTTCCCGGAGTCGATCCGCTACCTGAGTAAGCAACCCGGCTGGACCACGGACCCCCAGTTGCTCTCCGACCTCCTACTGGTAGAGCCGGCCTACCGCGCCGCCATCGAAAACTACCTGGAACCTTACCTGAACTACTACGTGGTCGCCACTACCGGAGAAGCAGTAGCCGCGCTTCGACTCCTCAGTGAACGGCAGAAGGGGAAGGCCAATTTCTTCGTCCTAGAAGCTGTTCCAGCAACCAACCTAAAGGAGTTAGGTCAGGAGGCTTCGACGCCCCCAAATGCCCGACCCGCCGCCGCAGTGGTTACCGTCGATCCACCCTACCAACCCCTGGTCGATCGACTCCTCACGGACGTCCACCTCGTCGATACCGAAGAGCTACCCGAACCACCGCTGGAGGGGCAGACCCTACTGTCCACCGATGGCCGCTACATCCGCCGCAACTTCACCCTCACTGGTGGCTCCCTCGGTCTCTTTGAGGGCAAGAAGATCGGCCGGAAGAAGAATCTACAGGTCCTGGCCACGACCATTAGGGAAGCTGAAACCACCGCCGCGGGACTAGCGCAGCAAGTACAGACCGAGCGCAAATCCCTCCAGGAACTGCGCCAGCAACGCCTCGACCGAGAGATCCAGGAGCAGCAGCGTAGCCTCAGTAAGCTACAGCAGCAACGCGCCGGACTACAGGCCCGCGTCGAGGGCTTCACCCGGTTTGATACCGATACCACCGCCACCAACGAACGCCTTAGTGCCGAGGTCGAAACCCTGCAACTGCGCAACACCGAGATCGAAGCGGAGCTCACCACCCTTACCGCACGCATCGACACCCTACGCGAAAGTGTCTCCGGTACCGACGAGACCTACCGCCGCCTGAGCGAAGCGCTCAGTGCAGCCAGCGCCCAGTACAACCAGGAAAACATTCAGTACATCCAGCAGCAAAACCGGGTCAAAAACCTAGAGCGCGAACTAAGCTTTCGCCACAACCGCCGCGAGGAAATTGCCCGCCAGCAAACCGCCAACCGCCAGCAACTTCAGGACCTGGCCCGCGAGGCCCGTCAGTTTGAGGACCAGGAGGTGAACCTGCAGCGCAATCTGGAGTCCCTCTACGCCGACAAGGCCGAATATCAGGCCACCCTCAACTCCGCCGAGCAGGCTTACTTTGCCGCCCGCACGACAATCAACGGCTTGGAGGACCAATTGCGCCGCGAAAACCGCCAGCGGCAGGACGCCCAGGTGCGCGTCAACCAGCTCAAAGAAAAACTCACCGACGTACGCTTCCGTATTAACGGGGTGGAGGAGCGGCTCCAGATCGAGTTCAGCCTTACCCTGCCCGAGCTCGCCGGCATCGAGATCGAGGAGTGGACCGGCACCGTAGCCGACCTGGAACTCAAAGTAGATCGCCTGCGCAGCCGCATCGGCAACTACGGCGAGGTTAACCCCATGGCCGTCGAGGCCTACGATGAGATGAAGGAGCGCCATGAGACCATCAGCGGACAGCGCGACGACATCCTGGCGGCGAAGGATACGCTAGTCAAAACCATCAGGGAGATCGAGGACACCGCCACCGCCCAATTCCTGGACGCCTTTGATCGCGTACGGGTGTATTTCATTGACGTATTTCGTAGCCTCTTTACCGAGGACGACAACTGCGACCTCATTCTCCTCGACCCGGAGGACCCGCTCGAAAGCGGCATCGAGATCGTCGCCAAACCCAAGGGCAAACGCCCGCAGACCATCAATCAGCTCAGCGGCGGCGAAAAGACGCTCACGGCTACCGCCCTGCTCTTTGCCCTCTATCTGCTCAAGCCTGCCCCCTTCTGCATCTTCGATGAGGTCGATGCCCCGCTCGACGATGCCAACATCGCCAAGTTTAACCGCATCGTCAAAAAATTTAGCCGCGATAGCCAATTCATCATCGTGACCCACAACAAGCTCACTATGGAGGCGGTCGACAGCATCTACGGGGTGTACACCACCGAGCAGGGGGGCTCCGGCGTGCTACCCGTACAGTTTACCGAGCTAGCCGGTAGCACCGCCTTCTCGGCCATCTAGGGCAGCGCGTAGGTCGCCGATGTCCCCCAGGTACTTACTCAGGAACGGGAGCCAGGCCGTGAGTCGTTCGAGTTGCGCTGCATCCTGCGGCCCCGCCAGAAGGCCTGCGTAGTACTGCCGGGCGCGCTGCCGTAGGGCGGTACCATTACCTACCCGCCGCAGGGCCGTAAGTACTACGAAGCGATAACGTGAGCCGATACTGATAGCTAGGATCGCATCCAGCATCCTCTCCGGCTCCCGCAGTACGGGGGTGGGGCGAGCGCCCAGGATGTTCATCACCTCCACGTAGACCTTATCGTAACGGGAAGTGAGCAGCTCCCGCAGCCGGCGCTCGATGGGGTAGGGTAGTGGAAGGTTTTCAGTAGCATCCTCGCGGTAGGCTTTGAGCTGAAGGACCGCGTTGCGCTGTAGGCGGGGCACGGGGGAGCTCAGGTACTGAGTCACCACGTCCATTACCATAGGGTAGCCCGTACGCCGCAGCAGCTCCCGCCAGCCGGGCTCCAGTTGCTGCGGCCAGTTTACCGGCGGCAGGTCGACGAAGGCGGGGGACTCAAGTTTGGCGTTAAGGGTAGCCAGGTCTATCCGCGGCGTCTGCGAAAGACGGAGGCTTGCCTGCAGCAGGTCATCGAGCACGTAATAGTCCTGCTCCCGGGTGAATTGAGCTACGAGCTGCTCCTGCATATAATCCGGATCAAGCCCGAAGGACTGCCACACGCCTATGATCGCGTCGACGTAGCTACCCTGGGCACCTAGTACCTCCAAAAGATCGGGTAGCACCGCGGTTTGCTCGAAGCGGGCCAGCCCCCGGACATATTGCTCTACCCGCTGCCCGGCGAACTTACCCCGCTGGTACACCGCCCGCAGCCGCGGTAGCGTATCCGCGGTATCGCAGAAGTGCTCCAGCCCCCGCAGTAGATCGGCGGCAAAGGGGTGACGGCCCGGCCGCTCCAATTCCCCCAGGAGGTAGGTGCGGGCGCGCTCGGTGCGGAAGCTGCCGATCAGTTGGTACACCAGCTCCGAGGTCTGGGTAAATTCGAGGCCAAGTAGCGTAAGTAGGAAATCAAACAGCTGAGCCTCAAGTGCTATGAGCTGCTGCCCGTCGCGCACCTTAAGTAGCTTGCGCAGTGTTTTGTCCACCACCCGCTGCCGAAACGCAAATACGCCCATCCACTGAGCGTGGGCGGCCCAGAAGCGGCCATACTCGCTCGTTGCTACTCCGGCTCCCCCGGTAGACCGAAAATGAGTAACTAAGCCCGTTAATTCCGTTGGTTGTACGCTCATAAACAGTACAGCCTCAATACGGTAGGCTAGGGTAGCACCGAGTCGTTCGAAGTAGGCAATTGCATCGCGCCAACTAGGTCCGTAGGTGAGTTTGTACACGCTTTCCGGTAGACCCGCTAACGGCAATTGCACGTCCTCCACCCTTCCCGCCGCAGTTAGCGTGATACCGTAAGCGGCTTCCCCAAAGGGCGTAGGCAGCGAAATGGAGTGGGTAGGCAGCGACATGGCAGAGGTGTCAACAGCGGCAACCGCAATTTAGATGACGACCACCCGGTCCTTTCCGAACGGTGGGTCGGGGGGCAGCTTAAGTTGCTCGCCCTCCGTACGGAAAATACCGAACACGACCGGTATCGCATAGGCAGTAGTGGGATAGTCCGTCTCCCCGTCCGTCAGCACCAGCACCACATCGGGGCGGGGCCGCAGGTGCAGGGCGGCTTGGATGCCGGCGGCCATGTCCGTCCCGCTGCCGCCCGGTAGGTAGTTGAGCCGGTAGGCCTCCTCGGCCGCGATCAAGCGAACCGGTTCGTAAGCTTGTATATCACAGGGAACGATGGTCACCGGGTATGCGAACTGCCGCATGACGGCAGCGACTTCGCTGAGTGCTCGCTGGAGGTCCGCTGGTTCCATCGAACCCGAGGTATCTACTACGATGACGATGCGCGCGGTGCGGTCACCCGCCAGACTGGGGGGCAGGATGGGGTGGTACACCGACTGGCGCCGATTTGGCCGGGCGTAGCTATAGTCGGTGCGCGCGCCCACGCCCCGCTGTATCGCCACACTCATCCGGTGGCCGAGCCGCTGCCGCCAATCGGTACGGCTACCGAGCACTTCGGTGGCCCACTCGCGCCAACCTGCCGGTATGCGATCCGCCTCGGCCTCGCGGGTACGGCGGGCCACTTCGCGGCGTAGGATTTCCTCATCGAGCGGGCTGAGCTCCTGCCGGTCGCCCTCCTCCCAGGCGCGCGCCTGTCCGTGTACGCCGCTACCTTCATCGATCCGAAAGTCGTACGTCTGCTCGCTCGCGTCCATCGCCGCCAGGTAGTTCTCGGCCAGTTGCCCCCGGGTAAACCTGAACTGTTCGGGTAGCATGCCGGGGTAAGCGGCGGGCATGTGTAGCCCCTCCCAGTCGGAGTCGTTGATCTCGAAGTCGCAGGCGATATTCCAGCGGCGGGCGTCGCGGCCCGGGGCCCGTTCGGCGTGCTGCCGCAGCCGGTGACTGATCTCGTGCACCCAGAGAAAGGCCAGTTCACCCAGTGCCCGCAGCCGGTCGCGACCGTGCCAGATATCGGCTACTACCTCGGGATTCCAGTACACGTTGTAGTGCAGGTCAATGGCCGCCACGTCCACCCGCGGCGTGACGATGATGCGGCAACGAAACAGGGCGGGGGCAAACCACGGCAACTGCTCGGCGGCGTAGGCCCGGGCGAAGCGAATGTGCTCCACCAGCCGGGCAAAGGAGTTAGCTGAGGACATCGACGAACTCACTAAAGGCTGGATCGCTAAACACCGAGCTAATCTGGTCAAGGAGGTGGGCAGTGCCGTTCGCCTGCGGTTGCCCCTGCGACCCCGCCACTAACTTGTTGAGCCAGCCGGCGCGGGCAAGCTCCTTGAGGGGGACGAAGATAATGTCGCGGCGTCCGTCATGGAACACCCGCTCGGTGAGGTCGAGGTAGCGGCTGGAGTAGGATACGAGCCGGTCGGTACCGAATGCGTCCAGCAAGTGTGCATTGAGGCCGAGGAAGATAACGTAGAGCTCGGCGTCATCGAGGGTGCTCACCTCGAGGTCCGTCTCACCGGCCAGCACGGCACGAGGGTCGGGGAGCCGGAGATGGGTGAGGTACTCCAGCAGAGGGATGGCGGTGGCCTCGCCCAGGCAGCCGCTGAGAAGGTTGAGGATGACGGTCTGCGCCCGGGCCGATCCAGTGCCGAGCCGGTACCCCAAAAGGTCGCACGAACAGAGCAGGGCGGCGGCAAAATCCCAGCTACGGGGGCTGGCGAAGCCGTATGGGTTGTCTTCCGGAGAGCTGTGTAGACTGTTAGGGCGCAGACGCAAAAAGGCACCGATCCTAAGTTTCCAGTCCGGCAAGCGGCGGCGGTGCTCTGCGGGGTCGATCTCGGGCAGGGTGCCAGTCTGCCAGCCCTGGGTAAGGGAACGGATGTAAAGGGCTTCGGGGATCTCCCACTGCAGATGGACGAAGCGGTTGCGCAGCGGCGGGGAGAGCTCCCATCCACCGACCATGAGGTCCGGGGGATTAGCGGCGGCCACGATACGCACCCCGGCCGGGAGATCCTGAAAGCCCACCCGGCGCTCGAACACTACCCGCAGTAGGGCAGACTGTACGGAGGGAGGGGCCGTACTTAGCTCATCGAGAAAAAGAATACCTGCGGGGTAGTTAGCGAACTGATTCACCCACTCGGGAACGGCGTAGCGTACCGCACCCTGGTCCAGGATCGGCAGCCCACTGAAGTCGGTGGGATCGTGAATAGAGGCGATGAGGGTAGTGACTCGGAGCTGGTCGTTGGCCAGTCCCTCAATAAAACTGGATTTACCCACGCCGGGACGGCCCCAGAGCAGCACGGGGATACCAATGGGGCCCTGAGGGGAAGGAGTAGCCAGGGCGATGAGCAGGGCCTCGGCACCGGTGGGTAGGTAAGCAGACGTGTCGATCAGAGACTGAGTTCGGGGGTGAGCTGTTCGGGAACGGTGCCGGCCAGGACTTCGGCCACGCGGGTCCAGCGGATAGCCGGGTAGCGATCGTTGTTTAGGTCGTAGAGTTTGGCCCGGCCGCTGAGCATGTTGCGCATGTACTGCATGCCCTGCCAGGCGGGGTAGGTTTGGTCCCTGCCGGGGGCCACCAGGCGGGCTACGTCGATAAGGGTGGTGAGGGCACCGATGCCGCCGGCCCAGAGTACCTTATAGGTCTTACCGAAGGCTTCGGTAGCGGCATCGGCTAGTTGGCGCGGAGTGAGGGTGTCGCCGGCTACGCGTAGGTAGCGGGGGGTATCGGTGTCGAGCGCCGCCAGGGCGGTGTAATCGGCCGTGTTGGCAATGGTGGTAAAATCAAGGGGTTGATCGGCATCCCCCCAGTAAAGTACGCGATTGATCTTTTGTAGTACCAGGGGAGCTTCCCCCGTCAGCAGGTCGGCGAACATGCCATTGAGCACGGAGGTAGCACGAATGGGTGCTGCGTTGAGGATACCATGGAATTCCCGGCGCAGGTCGAGATTGCGGTTCGTGCCCCGGGGCAAGTGGGTAAAGTCGATGCTGAAGTCGGAGGGTATGAAGCGTGGTACACCGGCATCGACGGCTGCTTCCAGCAGGTTGGTCTGGGTGTCGACGATGGTCTTTCGGAGTCCGGCCAGGGCAGAAACCACGCAACTACCGCCCCGACAGGCTTCGGTCAGCTCGGTGACTTTGGTGAAGTCCGCCTCGCGAATCTCCGCCCCCGCGTTGCGCAAGTCCGCCGTGCGCTCCGCGGCGGTGCCGGGTCGGACGATAGCCCGCAGCGTGCCGCCGACCTGGAGGATGGTCTGGCCGATCTGGCGGCCGAGATTGCCGGTAGCACCGGCCAGGATTATGGGGGAGGAGGGAGCGTTCACGGATGACATACCATAAATCGGCTCCGGTGGGGTAAATGTTTTACTCGTTCGTGAAGCGATATACGGCCGTCAGGGCCACCGCCTGGGAACTGAAACCGGCACTGAAGTTAATGACTCGGGCATCCCCGTTGCCGTAGAGCAGGCTCACGCTGGGAATCGTCTCGATGCCCACTAGGAAGTGGTCGGAGGCCTGGTAGAGAAAGCCCAGTACGTAACCAATGCCGGGCTGTACCGTGGCCAGGAAAACATCGTCGGTGGTGCTAAGACCGAGGGATAGAAAGAATTCCGGACCGCGCACGAATTGCACCCGATCGGCGATGGTACGGCGCGTCTCTTTCCCAATGGACGCCCCTGCATTGAATGCCCCGACGCTGGTGCCCTCGACGTCGATAAACGTGAGTTGACCAGTGAAGAAGCGGTAGCGGCGGTAAGTGTCTTCGGTAAGCGACTTTTTGTAGATCAGGTCGAAGTCCTCTAGGCCCGTGAAGCGGAGACCGAGCTCGCGGTTCCGTGCGTCTTGAGCCCTCACGCCGGAGCATAGGGTCAGAGAAAGGATGATCAGTATGGAGTAGCGCATAGGTTGTGGATTGAAGCGGTAATTGATTGAATGAATGACGCTACTTCCCGGCCGCCTCGTAGTGGTTTTCTCGACTTTAGTACCACATTAACTAGCGGAGCATCCTAAGGGGAACTTTTGCGGCAATCCATCCCGTTAGCCATCCGCACATTCACCACGAAGCACTCATCTATGATCACCGGAAAAGACCTCATCGCGCTGGGCTACAAACCCGGAAAATGGTTTGCTGAAGCCCTAGCGCACATCAACGCCCACGCACTGGAGGGCGAAACCCTGACCGATTACCTCGAAGCCCACCGCCCCCGCACTATCGACCCCGACCCCTACGGTAAGCCCTACTACCGCAACATTCGCGCCGAGACTAACGAGGAGCTCGAGAACGTCAAGTCGGTATTCGCCACCATGGACGAGCTGATGAGGACGCCGACTGTGGTCACCGCCGCCGTGATGCCCGACGCCTGCCCCACCGGGGCCAAGGGGCAAATCCCCGTCGGTGGGGTAGTAGCCGCCAAAAACGCCATCCACCCCGCCATGCATAGCGCCGACGTCTGCTGCTCGGTGATGATGACCAAGCTCGGCGATGCCGACCCCAGGACCGTACTCGACGCTGCCCAGTCCATCACCCACTTCGGTGGCGGCGGCCGGGAAGACCGCTTCGACCTCCCGCGGGAGTTGGCCGACCGCATGGCCGCCAACCATTTTCTGAACGACGAGAAGAGTCGGCAGCTCGCCCAGTCCCATCTCGGCACCCAGGGCGACGGCAACCACTTCCTGTACGTAGGCCGCTCCGCCGAGTCCGGGCACACCACCCTGGTGACCCACCACGGCTCCCGGGGACTGGGCGCCTACCTCTATAAGCAGGGTATGCGCGTAGCGGAAAATTTCCGGCGCGAGCTTAGCCCAAAAACCAAGTCCGTTAACGCCTGGATCCCCTTCACCGAGGAGATTGGTAAGACCTACTGGGAAGCCCTACAGATCGTACGTGAGTGGACCAAGTTGAACCACGCCGCCCTACACGCCCGCATCGCGGCGGCCGTAGGTAAACCCGTCGACGGTCGCGTCTGGAACGAGCACAACTTCGTCTTCCGCGACGGCGAGACGTTCTACCACGCCAAGGGGGCTACCCCACTAGCCGATCACTTTGTGCCGGATAGCACCGATGGCCTCCGGCTCATCCCCCTCAACATGGCCGAGCCCATCCTGGTCGTGCGCGGGGAGGCTACGGAGACCAATCTCGGCTTTGCCCCCCACGGCGCGGGTCGCAACATGAGCCGTAGCGCCCACAAGCGCAGCAAGGCCGGTCGTAGCGATCAGGAGATCTTCGAGCGGGAGACTCGTGGGATCGACGTGCGCTTCTACTCCGGCTTTATCGACATCAGCGAGCTACCGAGCGCGTATAAGGACGCCGACACCGTGCAGCGGCAAATGGAGGAGTTCGGCCTCGGTACGGTCGTAGACCGCATCATGCCCTACGGCTGCATCATGGCCGGCGACTGGAAGCAGGACCCCCCCTGGCGCAAGGGCAAGCAGCGTAAACGGAAGTAAAACGCGCTCCGTACATTGCCCGCCAAACTCTTCTCACCTTGGCGACCTACAGCATCGGCTACGACATCGGCTCCTCCTCCGTAAAGGCCGCCCTGGTCGACACCTCTACCGGCAAGGTACTGGCCCGCGTACAGGCCCCGCAGGAAGAAATGGGCATGCAGGCCCCCCAGCCGGGCTGGGCCGAGCAGGACCCGGAGCTATGGTACCGCTACGTCATCGCGTGCACCCAGGATATTCTGGCGCGGACGCAGGTGCAGGCCCAGTCGATCAGGTCCATCGGCATCGGTTACCAGATGCACGGCCTCGTGCTGGTGGATGGAGCAGGCGAGGTGGTCCGTCCGGCCATCATCTGGTGTGACGGGCGGGCGGTGGAGACCGGTGCCAGGGCCTTCGCCGGAATCGGTGAGGACCGCTGCCTGAGCCACTGTCTTAACAGTCCCGGCAACTTTACGGCAGCCAAGCTTAAGTGGGTAGCCGATCACGAACCGGACAACTACGCGCGTACCGCCCACGCTATGCTCCCCGGTGACTATATCGCATTGCGGCTGACGGGCAATGCCACCACGACCATCACTGGACTAAGCGAGGGGGTCATGTGGGACTTTAAGCGCAACGAGCTGGCCGGACTGGTACTGGATGAAATGGCGCTCGACACCAACAAGCTTTGCACCCGCGTCCCCGCCGTAGGAGTACAGGGGAAGGTGAGTGAGCAGGGGGCTAAGGAAACCGGTCTGGCTGCGGGCACCATCGTCGGCTACCGCGCCGGGGACCAACCCAACAACGCCATCAGCCTGAACGTCACTCAGCCCGGTGAAGTCGCTGCTACGGCCGGCACCAGCGGGGTGGTGTACGGGGTGACCGATAAGCTGGCCTTCGACCCCGCACAGCGGGTCAACAGCTTTGCCCACGTAAATCACGACAGTGGGCAGAATCGCATCGGTATCCTGCTCTGCATCAACGGTACGGGCATCGCCCACCGGTGGATCCGGCAGCAGGTGTGCGGGGAGGATACCACCTACGATCAAATGGAAGAACTAGCGGCCTCGGTGCCGGTGGGTAGCGATGGGTTGTACTTTCTACCCTTCGGCAATGGGCCGGAGCGGATGCTCCAGAACAAGGACATCGGTGCACGCCTTGGGGGGCTCAACTTTAACCGGCATAGCCGGGCCCACCTCGTGCGGGCCGGTATCGAGGGGGTGGCCTTTGCCTTAGTGTACGGCATGCGCATCATGGGGGAGCTCGGCGTGGACCTGAGTACCATCCGCGTGGGCAATGATAATATGTTCCAGAGTGCGGTATTCGCCGAGACGGTGGCTACCCTGACCGGTGCCTGCATTGAGGTACACAATACCAACGGAGCAGTAGGGGCGGCGTTGGCTGCAAGTGTAGCGGCGGGAGGAAGTGAAGACCTGGCCGCTGCCGTAGGTCGCCAGGAGGTAGTAGCCTCGATTACCCCCGATGAGGCCCGGCGGGAAGACATGCAGCGAACCTACCTCAGATGGACGGAGGCATTAGAGCGCACGCTGGCAGAAGTCTAATCTAGACTTCATCCCTTCACCCCGTAGCTGACCGGCGCATCGGTATTGTAGAAAAAGAAGCTCCACATGTCGGCCTGCTCCTCGATCGACTTGCTGATGGGCTTACCCGCCCCGTGGCCGGCGTCGGTTTCTACCCGAATCAGTACCGGCCGTTCGCCGGCCTGACTGGCCTGCAGTTTTGCCGCGTACTTGAAGCTGTGGGCCGGTACCACCCGGTCGTCATGGTCAGCGGTGGTGATCATGGTGGCGGGATAGTCGGTGCCTGGCTCCAGATTATGCAGCGGACTGTAGGCGCGCAGTACGGGGAACATGCTGGAGTCCTCGCTGCTCCCGTACTCCGGGATCCAGCCCTTGCCGACGGTAAACTTGTGGTAGCGTAGCATGTCCATCACCCCAACGGCCGGGAAGGCCACGGCGAACAGGTCCGGCCGTTGCGTCATGGCCGCTCCCACCAGCAGGCCACCGTTGGACCCTCCGGCAATAGCGAGTTTTTCCTTACTGGTGTACCCCTGCTCGATGAGGTACTCGCCGGCGGCAACGAAGTCGTCAAATACGTTCTGCTTATTCTTGAGCATCCCCCCCTGGTGCCATTCCTCTCCGTACTCCCCGCCGCCGCGCAGGTTCGCCATGGCGAAGACGCCACCGTTTTCGAGCAGCGGGATGCGCATGGCGCTGAAGCTCGGTGACAGACTGATATTGAATCCGCCGTAGCCGTAGAGGTAGGTAGGGTTTTCACCGTCTAGCTCCAGCCCCTTTTTGTGCACCAGGAACATCGTCACCTCCGTGCCGTCCTTACTGCTATAGGTGACCTGCTTTTCTTCGTACTCGGCGGGATCGAACTTCAGCTCCGGCTGGAAGAAGGGCTTACTCTCGTTAGTCGCTACGTTATACGAAAATATCGTGGGCGGATAAATGAAGCTGGTGTAGACATAAAAGAGCTCCTTTTCCTCCTCCTTGCCCCCAAAGCCGCCGGCTGAGCCTACGCCGGGCAGCTCGATGACGGTCTTATCGTCGCCGTCGTAATTGAGCCGGTAGTAGCGGTCGGTGGCGCGTTCCAGGTAGTTGGCGAAGAGGTAGCCACCGCCGGTATTGACGCCCTGCAGCAGGTTCTCCGCCTCGGGGATGACCTCCCTCCAGTTGCTCTTCCCCGGTTTGTCGAGGTTGATTTTGACCAGGCGGTAGTTGGGGGCACCGATGTCGGTGTGCACCCAGAAGTCGCGGCCGGCGGTGTGCACGACCTGGCTCTTGTTCTTGGTATCCGAAAACAGCGCGATGGGCTCGATCTTTGCCGGTAGGGTACCACTGTCATCGAGCGGCAGGTAATAGGTCGCAAAGCCATCGGTGCCCGGGGCGGCGTACATGATGAAGTAGTCTTCGTCCTCGCTGGTACCTCCGTAGTGGTAATAATTAGGGTTGGCCTGGTCTTCGTACACCAGGCGGTCGGTGCGCTGGGGCTCGCCCAGGCGGTGGAAGTACACCGAGTGGTTGGTGTTATTGCCCTTGAGTACCTCCCCCGCGGCCGGGGCGGGGTAGCGACTGTAGAAAAAGCCGTCGCCGTACCAGCCCGCTCCGCTGAATTTAACCCACTCAAGCTCGTCGTCGAGGTCCTGATTGGTGGCGATCTCGCGGATGTAGATCTTCGTCCAGTCGCTGCCGGCATCGCTGCGGCTGTAGGCCATATACCGGTTCTGCTTATCGGCGCCGAGTAAATTGATGCTGGTAGTGCCCTCGGCGTTAAGGGCATTGGGGTCGATGAAGACCTTCTCCTGACCGTCCATTCCCTCCTTGTAGTAGATCACCGACTGGTTCTGTAGTCCATCGTTCTTGGAGTAGAAGTAGTATTTGCCCACCCTGTACGGACTGGACAGCCGCGGGTAGTTCACCAGCTCGGTGAGCCGCTCCTCGATGGCCTCGCGGAAGGGGATCCGCTCCAGGTAGCCGAAGGTAGCCTTATTCTCTTCTTGGACCCAGGCCTTGGTTTCGGCACTATTGTCGTTCTCTAGCCAGCGGTACTCGTCGGGTACCGTGGTGCCGAAGTAATCATCGGCCGTGGAGTCCGTTCGCGTCTCGGGGTAGGACACCGGGATGGCGGGATAGTCAGCGCTGCGCATGGTGGTGGGTTTCGGTTCGGTGGTACAGGAGGCCACTAGCAGCGTACAAAGCAGGAGGGGGAGGAATAGTTTATCCATTCGCCTAAGTTAAAAACTGTAGCGCAATCCGTTGCTCCATTCGTAGGTCGTGGCCGGTACGTCCTCCAGTCCCTGCACCAGCAGCGCGTCGTGGGTGATGCTATATTTGGTGTTAAAGGCCAGCCGGTCGGTCAGCCGCAGACTTAGGGAGGTGATACTCGACAGCCGCGGCAGCCGGAAATCCGGGATCACCGGCTGGTAGTAGGTCGTGTTGTTAACTACCACATTAGGCAGCGGAAAGAGCGAAAAGCTCAGGTAGCTACTCAGCCGGTGGTCGCGGTAGGTAATGGTGCCCTCGGCCACCTCATCGTATTCGTACATGTACAATACCCCCAGGTAGACCCGATTTTTCCCGCTAGAAATCAGTTTAAGCCGTGGCCCGGTACCGATAAGGGTGCGTAGCCCCAGCCGCAACTGCTCATTGTACTGCACCTGCGTAAAGGCCTCCCAGCGCCATACCTCACTCAGGTAGCGGGCATAGCGTAGGTGCAAAAAGCCCGCATTCAAGGCGTTGTTCCCACTCACCTGTACTAGCCGGTAATCGGCCAGCGCTAGGAGTGCCTGATCGGTGCCCTTACGGTCCACGCGCACGTTGCCGTTCAGACTCACTACTTTATTCTGGTTGCGCGTCAGGTTGCCGCCCAGGTCGATCTGCCCGTACCAGCCCAGGGTATCGAATCCCCGCCGCTGGTCCTCAATGTTTACAATTTGAGCGCGTACGCAGGTGCAGGGAAGGACCCCCGCCAGCACTACGACGACCCACCAGCCGCTCCACTTCATACCCCTAGATGCCCTCCGGTTGGGTGATGGGGTGACCGGCGGTACGCAGGTAATGCGCCCCGCCAAACAGTACACCGGCGAAGAAGACATCACCCGCCAGGCTATTGAGCAGGAAGGGAAGTCCTGCCGTATAGGCTGCTAGCAGTCCCGCCACCGACCGTGGATACAGCGACGAGCCCAGCCAGGTGCCAAAGTTAGTGAGCAGGAAAAAGAGCAGCGTAGTCCCAATTGTCACCCCGCCTAGCCGCAGCCAGCTGAACTCCTTACCACGTAGTAGCCCGAAACTCAGTATCACCGTAAGTGCAAAACCCAGGTACACCCAACTGTTGAAGCCCCAGTAAAATCCGGTATAGTACTCGCTATACAGCACGTTATTCAGCGCAAGGTCACTCAGGTAAAGCGCCAGGAAGGGTACCACCCAGGCCATCCACCTGCGGGGAAAAGCCGCTGCTCCGAATAGGGCCATCGCTGCGACGGGTCCGAAGTTTGGCCAGTGGGGTAGCAGGCGGCTGCCGGCGGCGAGCACGACCAGTCCGATGAGTACGGGTAGGTAAGTACGGCGGCGGGGTTGGGGTGTGGGCATACATCAGTCTTGCGAGCCGCAAAGATAGGAAGGGATGCCTTACACAGCAGCCACGGGCCGCAGGACCGGTAGTTGACTAACTTACGTCGGCGGCATTTACCGTTTTGCCGTCAGCGGAAAGGGTGAGGTCATGGGGCCGTCCCAGCGTACCCCCGAAGAAAGCCGCTCCGGCACCTGCCAGCAGGCCGAGAAATCCGAGAATAGAGGCGGTAGCCAGCGTGTCGGCTACGTCACCCCCTACCTCCTCGGCCGTTTCACCCAGCTGCTCGAGCTTTTGTCCGGCGGCCGCCCTTGCTTCCTGGTACTGCTGCGCCCAACCGTCGACGGTACGGCGAGCCTCGGCCTCCGTCTGATCGGTGCGGGCCACGATGACATTCACCAGTGCGTCCTTATCGGCGGCGTTGACCACGTTCTCCCCACGCTGGGCGATACGGTCGATGATGTCGTTAACCTCGCGACCGGCTCCGTAGGGGCTGCTGGCCACGTCACCCGCGTTGCGCTCTACGGTGTTGGCTGCAGCCTGGGCATCTTGTTCCAGGTTGTCGGGATCGAGAGCGGGCTTCCCCGTGTCCTCTAGGAGTTGGAAGGCCTCGCGGCGGATGTTCTGCAGGCTAATGTCCGAATTCTGTAGCCCCTGCTCGATGCGCTGGCCGAGGTCATCCGGTACGGCAGCCCCCACCGCACTACCCGTAGCCGAGGCCACGGTGGAGATGGTAGAACCCACAATATTGAAGACGCGGCCTACGGCGGAATTGAGAATGTACAGGCTCAGCAGGGTAAATAGCGCCCAGGCTAGCACCCCGTGTAGTCCAGCCGTAGTTTCTTTGGGAAACCCTGCGAGTCTGCCGGCTACGTAGCCTCCTACGAATAGGGCGATGAGATTAGCCACGACGTACCAGATGATGGCCCCGGTGCCAATGCCGGAAAACGGGTTGGCCTCGGTGGTCGGATTGATGGTACTCAGCCCGATACCTACGCCCAGCAGGTTGAGTGCGAAGCTGACCGCGATAGCGATCAGCGTACCGGCGATGATCGCTCCCCAGCGTACCCGATTGAAGGCAGCGTATTCCAGGGGGTAGGTCTCGGCGGTGTCGCGAATGGGGCGGCGCGGCGCGGGAGCAGGTGTGGGATTGGTAGAAATGGCCATAAGTGTGGAAATGAGGTTCGTGAGTTATGTTGTTTGGGTGTTGCCCGTATTCACAATAGGTGGGTTAGTAGCTATTATGTTCACCCCATTACAAAGTAAGGCACTGTCTGGAGCTACGGCCGCGGCGAGATAACTCGAACTGATAGCTGATTCTTAGGCCCTGTGGGAAAGCAGTAGTCAAGCTACCTTCGCACAAAATTCGACCCCGTGCCACGAGCTTTCTACCGCCTGTTCCTACTGCTTTGCACCTGCGGCCCCGCCCTTCTGTTTGCGCAGCCCGACCGCTGGCAGCAACGGGTGGAGTACGTAATGGACATCGACTTCGACGCCGCTGCCCACCAGTACGCCGGTACCCAGCGACTGACCTACCACAACAACTCGCCGGATACGCTCGACCGCGTGTTTTACCACCTCTACTTCAATGCCTTTCAGCCGGGGAGCCAGATGGACCTGCGCAACCTGACCCTGCCGGACGCCGACGACCGCGTGAACGACCGTATCAGTAAGCTCACTCCGGACGAGATCGGCTATCTGCGGGTAAAAACGCTGGAGCAGGACGGTCAGGCGCTCACCTATACGGAGGCGGAGACCATCCTGGAGGTGGCCCTGGCCGAGCCAATCCTACCGGGTGATAGCACCGTATTCACCATGAGCTGGGACGCCCAGGTGCCGCTGCAAATCCGCCGTAGCGGACGCGACAACGCCGAGGGCATCGACTACAGCATGGCGCAGTGGTACCCTAAGCTGGCCGAGTACGACTACCAGGGCTGGCACGCCAATCCCTACATCGGCCGCGAGTTCTACGGGGTGTGGGGCGATTTTGACGTGACCATAAATATCGATAGCAAGTACGTAGTGGGAGCCACCGGCTACCTGCAGAACCCCGGGGAGATTGGCTACGGCTACGCGCCCGACCCGGCTGAGCGGCCGGCCCGACTAAGCTACCACTTCGTAGCCCCCAACGTGCACGATTTCGTGTGGGCGGCCGACCCCGACTACGCTCACGATACGCTGCGGCGGTCGGACGGTACCACGCTCAACTTCTTCTACCAGCCGGGTGAGGAGACCACCGAAAACTGGCGGGCACTACCGCCGATCATGGACTCGGCCTTTGCCTACATCAATGCCCACTACGGTCCCTACCCCTATAAGCAGTACAGTTTTATCCAGGGGGGTGACGGGGGCATGGAGTACCCCATGGCCACGCTCATTACCGGGCAGCGCAGCATGACGAGCCTGGTCGGCGTATCCGTGCACGAGTTGATGCACACCTGGTACCAGATGCTGATGGGCACCAACGAGAGCCTCTACGCCTGGATGGACGAGGGCTTCACGAGCTGGGCCAGCAGCGAGGTGATGAACCAGCTACGGGCCGAGGGGCTCATTCCGGGGGAGGTAGCCGAGAACCCGCACGCGCGCACCTACGAGAGCCTGCGGGGCTTCCGTAGCACCGGACTGCAGGAGCCGCTGAGTACCCACGCCGACCACTTTGCCACCAATGCCGCCTACGGGGTGGCGAGTTACACCAACGGCGCGGTCTTCCTGGAGCAGCTCCGCTACATCATCGGCGAAGAAGCCTTCGACTGTACCCTCAAGCGGTACTACCACGACTGGCGCTTCAAACACCCCAACCCCAACGACTTCATTCGCGTGGCCGAAAAGTGCAGTGGGCTGGAACTAGACTGGTACTGGGAATACTGGATCAACGGCACCAACTACGCCGACTACGCCGTGGTCAACGTGGACAGTAGCGGTACCCGGACCCGCATCGAGCTGCAGCGGCTGGGACGGATGCCGATGCCCCTGGAGGTGACCGTGAGCTTGAAGGATAGTACGCAGCAGTACTACTACATCGCGCCACAGATCCTACGCGGTGAAAAACCACAGCCCGCCTACGCGACAAACTGGACGGTTCTCCCCGACTGGGGGTGGACGGCACCGAACTATTCCTTTACGCTCGACCTTGACCAACGAGCCATTCAGTCCGTGCGGCTCAATGCACGGGGCAGGATGTACGACGACGACCCCGCCAACGACCGTTGGGAATAATTTTGCGGCGGGGCAACGTTTGGTTACCTGCGCTTATCAGAGTGTACAGAAGACCTACCCCCCGCCACGCCACCCTAGTATGAACCTACTCGTCCTGACCAAGAAGTTTCCCTTCCCCCTGAAGGACGGGGAGAGCCTGGCCATCCACGGACTCACGAAAAGCCTGAGCGAGCTAGGCTGCCGGGTCAGCCTGCTGGCGATGAATACCTCCAAGCACTACTTTGCCGGTACCGATCTGCCCGAGGAAATGGATCACTACCAGGAGGTGCGTACCGTGGCGGTCGACAACGCCATTAGCCCCGTCGACGCCGTGGCCAATCTGGTACGGGGCACCTCCTACCACATCAGCCGCTTCGACCAGGATACCTACCGGGAGGCCCTGAGCACCTGGCTCCGGGAAGCTACCTTTGACATCGTCCAGCTCGAAACGCTGTACCTGGCGCCCTACCTCAGCACCATCCGCCGGCTCTCCAACGCCCAGGTGGTCATGCGGTCGCACAACGTGGAGCACGAAATCTGGGAGCGCTGTAGCGAGAACATCGGCTTTGCCCCCAAGCGCTGGTACCTGCGCCACCTCACCAAGCAGTTGCGGGACTACGAGCGTAGCCAGCTCAATCAGTACGACCTCCTGCTGCCGATCACGCCGCGCGATAAGAAGCACTTCGAGCGACTGGGGTGCCGTAGCGAGACCTTCGTACTCCCCATTGGGCTGGAGACTAAGTGCGGTCCGCCCACCTACGACAGCTACGCCACGGCTCCCAGCCTACACTTTATCGGCTCGCTGGACTGGCTGCCCAATCTGGAGGGCCTGCAGTGGTTTTTGAATGACGTCTGGCCGCAGCTACACGCCCGCTTTCCGGACCTGGAGTTTCATATTG
This sequence comes from Neolewinella sp., assembly GCF_965214665.1. Taxonomy (GTDB): domain Bacteria; phylum Bacteroidota; class Bacteroidia; order Chitinophagales; family Saprospiraceae; genus Neolewinella. The sequence continues at coordinate 813,250 of NZ_OZ243970.1, forward strand.
CCGGCCGCAATATGCCCCACGCCATTCAGCAGCTACGGATGGACCGGGTCGTCGTACACGGCGAGGTAGCCGATAGCTGCTCCTTCGTCTCGGCGCACAGCATCAGTGTCGTGCCCCTACTCAGTGGAAGTGGCATGCGGGCTAAAATTCTGGAGGCCATGTCGCTGGGCCGGACCGTAATTACGACTACCGTGGGGCTGGAGGGTATCCGGGCGCGCAACCGCCGCGATTTATTTATTGCCGATACCGCCGCCCAATTTCTCCTGGCCATCGAGGACTGCATCCGCCGCGGCCGCAAGTTGGAACAAATCGGGCGTAACGCTCACGCTGCATTTCACCGGCATTACGACCGCCGCGAACTGGCCCAGCGGCTGCTAGAGCGTTACGAGCAGCTAGTTATGGCCGAGCGGGTCTAGGCGGGCCTCATACGGGGGTGCCTATATTGTGGCACACACCCATCGCCGATCATGCCTAGTTACGTACTCGCCCTTGACCAGGGCACGACCTCCTGCCGCGCCATCCTCTTTAGCCACGACGGTACTATCATAGGTACCGCTCAGAAGGAATTCACCCAGTACTACCCCCAACCCGCCTGGGTAGAGCACGATGCGAACGAGATCTGGACGGCCCAGGCCGCCGTAGTGCGCGAACTGCTGGAGCGCACCAAAACTACTGCTTCGGACATCGCGGCCATCGGCATCACCAACCAGCGGGAGACCACCCTCATCTGGGACCGGGCAACGGGTGAGCCGATCCACCACGCCATCGTCTGGCAGGACCGACGTACGGCGGGCCGCTGTGACCAGCTCAAAGAACGGGGGCTGACGGACCACGTACGGCAGACTACCGGACTGGTCATCGACGCCTACTTCAGCGGCACGAAAATCGACTGGCTCCTGGAGAATGTGCCGGGGGCGCGGGTGCGGGCCGAACGGGGGGAGCTCTGTTTCGGCACGATGGATAGCTGGCTGGTGTATAAGCTGACCGGTGGAAAGGCGCACGTCACGGACGTCACGAATGCCGGCCGGACCATGCTTTTCGATATCCGCAAGCGGGACTGGGACGAGCGGCTGCTGCGGGAATTGCAGGTGCCCCGGGCGCTGCTGCCGGAGGTGCGGTCGAGCAGCGAGGTGTATGGGCAGACGGAGGTATTCGGGGGCTCGATCCCGATTGCGGGCATGGCCGGCGACCAGCACGCGGCGCTGTTCGGTCAGGCCTGCTTCGAACCCGGACAGGCCAAGAACACCTACGGCACGGGCTGCTTTATGCTGCTGCAGACCGGTACGGAGGCGGTGCCGAGTAAACACGGTCTGCTGACGACCATCGCCTGGGAGATCGACGGCAAGACGGAGTATGCGCTGGAGGGCAGCGTCTTCATTGCCGGGGCGGCCATCCAGTGGCTGCGCGATGGGCTCAAGCTTATCGACGAGGCCCCCGACAGCGAGTACTACGCCCGCAAGGTGGAGGACACGGGGGGGGTGTTCGTGGTCCCTGCTTTTGCGGGGCTCGGGGCCCCGTACTGGGACATGTACGCCCGCGGGGCCATCTTCGGGCTTACCCGGGGTACCTCCAAAGCCCACATCGTGCGGGCTACGCTACAGAGCCTAGCCTACCAGGTCAAGGACGTCCTCGAAGCGATGCAGAAGGACGCCGGTACGGAGCTGAAGACCCTGCGCGTAGACGGGGGCGCCAGCGCCAATAACTTCCTGATGCAATTCCAGGCTGACATCCTGGGCACGACCGTGGAACGGCCGCGTATCGTAGAGACCACCGCCCTGGGGGCTGCCATGCTGGCCGGCCTTGCCGTGGGCTTCTGGAAGCGCGGCGATCTGGCTGCTACCTGGCAACTCGGGCAGGAGTTCACGCCGGAGATGGGCGAGGAGGAGCGCAGCAGACGGTATGCAGGTTGGCAGAAGGCCATCGAGCGTACGAAAGCGTGGGAGGAGGCGGACGTGTAGCGACGACTTTAGTCGTCACGCTGCTTTGTGATCCAGGCAGCGTGACGGCTCAAGCCGTCGCTACACGGAAATAGCCTCCAGCAACTCCTCCAGCACCCAGGCATCCTCCACCCGGTAGGGGCCCACGGCCGTACGCCGTAGCGCCGTCAGGTACCCGCCACTTCCCGCCGCCCGGGCCAGATCGTGAGCCAGGGAGCGGATATAGGTCCCCTTACTACAGCTGATCGCGAAATCAACTGAAGCCCCGGTAAAATTGCTGAGGTCAAACTGACTCACCTCCACCGAGCGGGCCTTCACCTCGATAGTCTCCCCCCGTCGGGCCCGCTTATAGAGCGGCTGACCGTCGACCTTGATGGCAGAGTACATAGGCGGTACCTGCTCGATGAGGCCGGTGAATTGCTGAGTGTGCTGCCGGAGTAGTTTGAGGCTAAGGTGCTCGGTAGGGTAGTGGGTATCCTCCTCCGTCTCGGCATCGTAAGATGGGGTGGTGGCACCGAGCCTGATCGTTCCGGTATAGCCTTTACCGAGGCCTTCCAGCTCCTGAAGTTTCTTCGTCCAGGGGCCGACGCAGAGATTGAGTAGGCCGGTAGCCATGGGATCCAGCGTACCGGCATGGCCGACCTTGAATTTCTTTACGCCCAGGTGCTTGCGGATGCGCCAGCGCAGCTTGTTGACGACATCGAAGCTGGTCCAGCCCCGCGGTTTGTCGATCAGAAACATGGCCCCCTCCCGGAAGGCGAAGGGGGGGCTGGTCGTAGGAGAAAGCATAGGGAGGTATAGGTGCCGGACCTAAGCCGCAAGCGATTTAATGACAAGCACGATAAGGGCCACCGTGAAGCAGTAATAAGCGAAGTACTTCAACTCTGCCTTTTTGACCAGTTTGATCATCCAGACACAGGCGGCGATGCCCGTGAGAAAAGCCGCCACGAAGCCTACCGACAACTCCACGGCCGAACTGGTAGCCGTGAAGTCGCCGTCGAGTACGTCCTTCGCCATCTTGCCCAGAATGAGCGGTACGACCATCAGGAAAGAAAAACGCGCCGACTTCTCCCGGTCGATGCCCAGCAGCACGCTCGTAGAAATGGTAGCGCCCGAGCGACTGATACCGGGTAGGATGGCGATGGCCTGAGCGATGCCGATGAGTACGGCATCCTTCCAGTCTACACTCTTCTCGGTGCGTTTGGCCCGATCGGCTAGAAAGAGAAGTAAGCCGGTCACCACCAGCATCAGGGCTACGAGCACGATCTGGCGGTCAAATAGCGTGGTGAGTACGGCATCGAACATCACCCCCACGATAGCCGCCGGGACCATACTCACGATGATTAGAAGGGCGAACTTCGTACCCCCGTTCCACCCAAACTTGAACAGATCAGCAAGTATCTCGGCAACGTCCCGCCGGAATACCACGATGGTGGCCAGCGCCGTAGCCGCGTGGAGCGTCACGGTCATCAGCATACTATCCTGGGCCAGACTAGTATCGTTGAATAGCCACTTAGTCAGTTCCAGGTGCCCACTGCTACTGACGGGCAGGAATTCGGTAAGGCCCTGTACGATGCCCAGGACCAACGCGCGCAATATGTCCGCCACAGCCTACTTTTTAAAGATCGCGTAGATGACCACGCCTAGGCCGCAGAGAATGATGATCGGTGCAAGGGTGATGCGCCGAAAGCTGTAGATGACGCTTTCGTCGAATACCGTCGGGTCATCACCACGTCCTCCGATCATGAATAAAAATCCGATGACGACCAGTAGAAAGCCGCCACCCAGCCAGAGATAGGTAGCGCGACCGAAGACTAGCGGGCGGGTGCTGCGCTCCGCATCGGTAGTAGTTGCCGCCGCCGTCGCCGTCGCCGCCCGTCGCTCCGCGGTCACCTTTGGCGTAGCCACCACGCGGATCGGCTCGGCCGCTCGGGCCGGCTCGGCCACGGTGCTGCTACTACGGCCTTTTTGCTTTTTACGCTTACTCATGCGGGTCGCTGGTTCGGTTGGGCGCCCGCAAAGGTAAGGGAATGTGCTACATTCGCCGTATGCCACGATCTACCCTTCGCCTTCTGCTGTTCGTTTGCACCTGCGGCCCCGCCCTAGTACTAGCTCAGATGACGGATGCCGCGCCCCGGGGGGAGTTCGGGGAGGGGCCCTTCAACCAGCTAATTATCCGCGGGGTGACCCTGATCAATGGGAACCTGGCGCCGCCGATCGGACCGGTGGATATCGTGATCGAGGGCAACCGTATTGTTTCCACCCGTACGGTCGGCTTCCCGGGGGTGATGATCGACTCAGCAGGTAGGCCACCACTCAAAGCCGGTGGACGGGAAATCGATGCCACGGGTATGTATGCCCTACCCGGGTTCGTGGACATGCACGGACATACCGGTGGCCGCGCCCAGGGTACAACGCCCGACTACGTATACAAGCTCTGGCTCGGCCACGGCATCACCACGGTGCGCGAGCCGGGAAGTTTTAACGGACGGGAGTGGACGCTGGCGCACAAACGGCGGTCGGAAGCCAATGAGATCGTCGCGCCCCGCATCATGGCCTACGTGGGCTTCGGCATGGGCCGGGAGGAGCCCTTTACCACTACCGAGGAGGTAGGTGAATGGATCCGGGCCAACAAAGCGGCTGGAGCCGATGGCATTAAGCTGTTTGGTCTGCGCCCCGATCTGATGGAGGCTGCTTTATCCATAAACAAAGAAATTGGGTTGCGCAGCGCCTGCCACCACGCCCAGCTCAACGTGGGGGAGTGGAACGTCCTGAAATCCGCCCGCGCCGGCCTGACCACCATGGAGCACTGGTACGGCCTGCCCGAGGCGCTCTTCGAGGACCGCAACGTGCAGGATTATTCGGTAGACTACAACTACCAGAACGAGGAGCACCGGTTCGGGGAGGCCGGAAAGCTCTGGGAGCAGGCCGCCGCCCCCTACAGCGACCACTGGAACGCGGTGCTGGACGAGCTCATCGCCCTGGACTTCACCATCAACCCCACCTTCAATATTTATGATGCGAACCGCGACGTGATGCGGGCGCGCAATGCCGACTGGCACCAGGAGTACACCCTGCCCAGCCTGATGAAGTTTTACGCGCCGAGCCGCGTGAGCCACGGCAGCTACTGGCACCACTGGGGCACGGAGCAGGAGGTGAACTGGAAGCGTAACTACCAGCTCTGGATGATCTTCGTCAACGAGTACAAGAACCGCGGCGGGCGGGTCACGGCCGGCTCCGACAGCGGCTACATCTACCAGCTGTACGGCTTCGGCTACATCCGCGAATTGGAGCTGCTGCGCGAGGCCGGCTTCCACCCCCTGGAGGTGATCCAGGCCGCGACTCTGCATGGGGCCGAAGCCCTAGGGATGGAGGACCGGATCGGCACCATTGAGCCCGGCAAACTGGCCGATATCGTGCTGGTAGCCGATAACCCCCTGGCGGACCTAAAGGTGCTCTACGGCACCGGTACCACGCGCCTGACGGAGGATAACGAGGTGACCACGACCGAAGGCATCCGCTATACCATTAAGGATGGCATCGTGTACGACGCGGTGGAGCTGCGGGAGGCGGTGAAGGCGATGGTGCGGGAGGCTAAGGCGCGGTAGTCGTCGTCGGCCGACCATTCCTGATCATTCCTCATAATCAAACTCCGCCTCCAGCTCCCCCACCATCAGGCGGAAGGTACCTGGCTCGGTCACCCACTCGTTGTCGCGGCCGACGAAGGCGAGGTCCTCGGGGGTAAGCTGAAAGGTCACCGTCTGCGACTCTCCGGGTTCGAGGTGGAGCTTGGTAAATTTACGCAGCCGCTTCACGCTAGGGGTAATGCTGGCTACCAGATCGCTGGAAAAGAGCAATACGGAATGCCGCCCGGCCCGGTTCCCGGCATTGGTGACGCGCAGGCTGACGGTCATGGTGTCGTCCGGATTGAGCACGCGGCTGCTGAGGGCTAGATCCGCATAGGTGAAGTCGGTGTAGCTGAGGCCGTAGCCGAACTCGAACAGTGGATTGTAGGTACCGTTACGTGCCTCGGTAGGTTTGTGGTCGTACAATACCAGGGCGTTGGGCTCGCGGGGGTAGGTGAGGGGGAGTCGTCCGCTGGGGTTGACCCGCCCGGAAAGAATCCCGGCGATGGCATCGCCGCCCCGGGGACCGGGGTAGGGGGCAAAGAGCACGGCTTCGGAGCGATTGGCCATGCCGGTCATCAGCCGTGGCCGACCGGCGGTCATGATCAGCGCGAGGGGTTTATCGAGGCTATCTAGCGCATTGAAGAGCCGGCGCTGTACGGCGGGCAGCACCAGGCTATTGATGTTGCCGGGGTCTTCGGTGTAGGAGAGCTCTCCCACGCAGAGGACGATGATGTCCGATGCGCGGGCCAGCGACACCGCGCGGTCGATGTCGATGAGGGTATCGAAGCCTACCCCCTCGGTATAGGTCACGCGGCCGGGGAATTCCCGCTCCACGGCCTCGCGGATGGTGTTGTAGTCCGCTAAGTAGGTATCCGCTTCCTGCCCCTGCCAGCTGTAGGTCCACCCGCCGTTGAGGCTGCGCATGTTATCGCTCGTAGGGCCCACCACCAGGATACGCTGCTCGGGCTTAATGGGCAGTGGTAGGCCGTCGTTCTTCAGTAGTACGATCGACTCCTCCGCCGACTGAAGCGCCCGTCGACCGTACGCCTCGCCGCCAAACTCAGGGAAGGATTCGGGATCCCAGAGGTGTTTATCGTACAGCCCCAGGGCCACCTTTACGGCCAGGATACGGGCCACGGAGGTGTCGATGCGTGACTCGGTGAGTTGTCCCTCCTGCACCAGTTCTACGACGACCTGCGGAAAGTCAGTAGTCACCGCCGTCATGCTCATGTCCATGCCGGCGTCGATGGCCATCTTGACGGCTTCCTTCAGGTCTCGGGCCACCATGTGGCGTTCGTAGAGGTAGCGTACGTCCTGCCAGTCGGACACCAGCAGTCCCTCGAAGCCCATCTCTCCGCGCAGGATATCGGTCAGCAGTTCCTTACTGCTGTGGACCGGCACTCCGTTGATTTCTCCGCTGTTGATCATTATGCTCAGCGCGCCGGCGTCGATGGCCGCCTGGTACTGCGGCAGGTAGTACTCCCGGAGCTGGCGCTCCGGCAGGTAGGCCGGGGTGCGATCGCGTCCGCTGAGCGGCGAGCCATAGCCGGTAAAGTGCTTGAGGCAGGCGGCCACCTTCGTCGAGTCGGCTACGTTTTCACCCTGGTAGCCCCGCAGCATGGCTAGTCCGAAGACCTTGTTCACGTAGGGATCTTCGCCGAAGCTCTCGTAGTTGCGTGGCCAGGCGGGCTGGCGCCCCACGTCCATGGCCGGACTGAAGTTCCAGGGGATGCTTGCCGCCTTCATCTCGTAGGCCGTGATCTCGGCTAGCTCCCGGGCCAGGGTGGTATCGAACGTAGCCGCCACACCCAGCGGTTGGGCGTAAAGCGTGGCCCCCCTGACGTAATTCACGCCGTGGATCGCGTCCTGCCCGTAGAGCACCGGCACCCCCGTGGTGGCCATGGCCTTTTCCTGGATCGCGCCAATGTACTGCCTAAACTCGGCCGGCGTGGGGTAGGTCCGGCTCGGGTGATTCAGGATGGACCCAATTTCGAGCTCCCCCACTACGCGGTCCAATCGTTCTTCGCTGAGCACGGGGGGCACGGTGAGTACGTAGGTCGGTCCTTCGAATACTAAGTCAATGGCCACCTGGGTCATCTGCCCGGCCTTCTGCTTTAGCGTCAGCCGTTCTACCTCCCGCTGCACGAAGGCGTTCTGCTCTTCGCTCAAGAAAGAGAAGGTTTGGGCGCGTACGCAGGTGCAACACAGTAGGCAAAAGCTCAATACCACTCGGCAATTCATAGGCTCGGTCTAATTGGCCGCTAAGCTAAGGAATTCCCCAGGGCGTCCGCTAGTTTGCGGTCGTTGGCCAGGCGGGGTACCTTGTTCTGCCCCCCTAGTTTACCCTCCTCCTTCATGTAATGGCGGAACGCCCCGGCGGGAAGGGGCGTCACTACGAGCGGACGTAAGATCTTACCCTCGATCAAATCCCGGTAGTAGCTGTTAGCGCGGACCACTGCCCGGTCGAGCGCCGCAGCAAACCCTTCTGCATCGGTGGGCGGCTGGCTATATTCCACCAGCCACTCGTGATGGGGTAACCCAGTTGCTGGATTCACCTGCGGGGCTACGGTAAATTCGGTGACCTCGACCCCGTACTGGGGGGCTACTTCCCGTAATGCTTCTTCCACTTCCTTGCCAATCACGTGCTCCCCGAAGGCGGAGATAAAGTGTTTGGTGCGTCCGGTAATGCGGATACGGTGGGGAGCCATGCTGACAAATTCTACCGTATCGCCGATGTTGTAGGCCCATAGGCCGGCCGAGGTGCTGAGTATAATGGCGTAATTCACGCCGCGCTCCACCTCTCCGAGCGACAGGCGGGTTGGCCGGTCCCTACCTATTTCGTCAGCCGGCACAAATTCAAAAAAGATGCCACTGGCCGTATTCAGCAGTAGACCCGGTTCGGTCTGGCTGTCCTGAAAGGCGAGGAACCCCTCGCTGGCTGGGTAGGTCTCTACACTTGGGATTCGCTCACCCACCAGCCGCTCCAGGCTATCGCGGTAGGGCGCGAAGTTGACCCCGCCGTAGACGAATATCTCCAGGTTGGGAAAGACTTCCTTTACGGTGGCTTTGCCCGTGCGGGCCAGTAGCCGCTCGTAGTACATCTGTACCCAGGGAGGTATCCCACTGACGAGGCGCATGTCGGCCGCCAGGGTTTCGTCGACGATGCGCTCCAACTTAGTTTCCCAGTCCTCGATGCAATTGGTCGCGTAGCTCGGCAGCTGGCTGCGGCGCAGCCAGGCCGGCACCTCGTGATTGACGATACCGGAGAGTCGGCCGGTGGGGATGCCATTGGTATCGTCCATCTCCGGACTCCCGCTCAGGAAGATCATCTTGCCGTCCAGCCAGCGGCTATGCCCTGTTTCGGCTACGTAGTTAAACAGGGCAGTACGGGCCGAACCGAAGTGGTTGGGTAGGCTCTCGTGGGTGAGGGGAATGTACTTTATGCCGCTGGTCGTACCGCTTGTCTTTGCTAGGTAGCGCACCCGACCGGGCCAGCTCACGTCCCGTTCGCCGGCCTTGATGCGTTCGGCGTAGTCGCGAAAATCCTCGTAGTCGCCGATCGGCACCCGCTGCTTGAAATCCGTATAGGTATGGATAGCCCCGAAATCGTGGTCGCGCCCGAAGGCAGTATACTGGGCGGTACGTACCAGGTCGCGGCGGATTTCTTCCTGTAGTTCCACCGCCAGTCCGGCCTGGAAAACAAGGCGGCGGCGGGTATAGTGGGCGTAGGGTTTAAGGAGGGTGGCTAGCATGGGAGAAATATAGTGGAGTGGTGCGGCTAAAGCCACGACTACGGTAGGGGAATGCGCACCTCGTACTGCTTACCCGGGCGTACGGTTAGGCTCCCGGAGACTAGCCAGGGGTTGTACAGTTTGAGCATGCGGTAGGTAGTACCCTCGGCGCGGGCCAGGTCGCCCAGGTTGGGTACGGAAGTTGTGATCGTAACGGTACGGTAGCGGTCTAGGGCCGGGTACTCGTCCTTGGACTCCAGGTAGTAGCCGAACTTCTCGGGGTGTTGGAGGATGGTCTTAAGGGCTACGATGCGAAAGAGGTACTGCATGGTTTCTCCGTTGATGTCGAGATCCACAAGCTCCTCGGCGCGCTGCTTTTCTAGCCATCGCTTGAGGTTCGGACCACCCATGTTGTAGGCAGCGGCGACTTTGTGCCAGTCGCCGAACTGCCGGTAGTAGTCGTGGAGATAGGTCGCCGCGGCCCGGGTGCTCTTTTCCAGATCGAGGCGCTCGTCTACCTCATCGGTGACCTCCAGTCCGAAGGCCCGGGCGGTCGGGGCCATGAACTGCCAGACCCCCCGGGCTCCGGCTGGACTGCGCACATTATCCAGTCCGCTCTCCGCGGCGGCCAGAAACTTGAGGTCGTCCGGAAGGCCTTCCTCCTGTAGGACGCGCTCAAGGGTAGGAAAGAAGCGGCGCCGCCGTTTGAGCAGTAGTAAGGTGTTGCGGTGGAAGTAGGCGTTGCGCATCAGTTCCAGGTCGAGCCGCTCGCGCACATCGAAGTTCTCCAGGGGCAGGGGCTGGCCGGCAAAGGAGAAGGGGCCATGTAGATCCATGGGGTGTACCCGCTGGGGCAGGGCATACGTTAATGTATCGACAGCTGCTGCGTGTGCGGCAGCCGGCTCGATCGCTACCGAGGCACGTTCGTCGTGGGTACTGAGGAGAATTAACCAGCCTAGTAGAAACACCAGGCCAATCCCAATACCACCGAGAACCGCTTTCATGCGTAGCTTTTTTTCATCCGTGCGTAGGTTATTGCCGGCGCACAAAGTACTCCAACGGTGAAGGAGACGTGTGAATTCACGTCCGAATAGCTTTATTTCCCTTGGTCAGCAAAAAAAATAACTTACTTTGCACCTGCGCCGCGCCGCATTAATTTTATCCCCCAGTATGCCCTCACCGGCCAATCAGGACAAGCAAGATACCCTTCTCGAACTTCTGTTGAAGAAGGACGAGGCCGGTATGCGCTACCTTTTTGACCACTACGGGGGTGCCCTCAACAATATTATCGGCCGGATTGTCACCGAGCCACAGATCTGTGAAGAGGTGTTGCAGGACGTCCTGTTGCGCATCTGGGAAAACGCCGACTCCTACGAACCGGGCAAGAGTCGGCTCTTCACCTGGATGGCCCGCATTGCCCGAAATGCGGCCATTGACCGGGTGCGCTCTAAGGGCTACCGACAAAATGGCAAAACCGATGGGATTGACGCCATCGTAGTTAACCATACCACCTTGAGCGAGACGATGCCCGTGGAGCACATCGGACTCGCGAAGCTGCTTGACGCTTTGGACAACAACTACCGGTCGATAATTGACCTGCTCTACTTTAAGGACTACACGCAGGCCGAAACTGCCGAGGCTCTTGATCTGCCCCTGGGTACGGTCAAGACCCGGTCACGCCGTGCCCTGCAAAAACTGCGCGAACTGCTCAAAAACGAACTCATCATTCTTCTAGTTATCGCCTTATTCTAATCTAACTACCAACTCTCTCTTTAACAACCTGTGGACATCCAAGCATACATAAACTCCGGCGTTCTGGAACTTTACGTTCTCGACCGCCTCAGCCCCGACGAGCGTCGGCAGGTGGAGACGTATGCCGAGCAGTACCCCGACGTACGGCAGGAGATCGAAGAGATTGAGTTGGCGCTGGAAGAGTATGCCATCCTCAACGGTCAACTCACCCCACCGGCACCCACCGCGCTGACGGCCGTGCTCGCGGCGCTGCCGACGACCACGGCCGCCGCCCGACCCACAGCCGCAAAAAATGATCCGCCACCACCCAGGCGGCCTAACTGGCCGCTGTGGCTGCTCGCCCTGGCGCTCGGAATGGCCCTCTTCGGTCTGTACTACTTTTACCAACAGGCGCAGCGCCGTGGTACCTCCATCGGCGAGCTGCAGCAACGCTTCACTACCCTCGAACAGGACTGTGAGCGCATCCGCGACAACAACCAGGAGAACCGGCAGCAACTGGCCCTGCTCAGTGATGCAGACACCCGGGGGATCGTGCTGGCCGGATCGGATAACGCCCCGGACAGCCGCGCTGTCGTCTTCTACAATCAGCAGGCCGGTGAAGTGCTTTTTTCCGCCGCTAACCTGCCCGCTCCACCTGCCGGTAAGCAGTATCAGCTCTGGGCCATCGACGCCAACGGCCCGCAGGACCTCGGAGTCCTCGACGAGGAGCTCACCAGCGATACCCTGCTCGACGTGCGTTTCATACCCAATGCCGCCGCCTTCGCGATCACGCTGGAAGATGCCGGGGGCAAACCCAGCCCGGACCTCTCACAGTTGCAAGTGATCGGTGAGGTACCCACCGCCCCCTAAAAAACTGCCCCGGTCCGCCTATAGGCAGCCGGGACAGTCCACACACTATGAGAACACCCATTAAATTCTTGCGGTCGTAAGCGGGCCGCGCCGCGGTGTACTATTAAGACAATTGGGGACCAAAAAAGTATGCATCCCTAACCGGCTGCTTTGGTTAAAAAAGCCTTAAGGCTTCTGACCGTCAGCGAGTTATGAATCCGGTTATGCTACTGTCTGACACTTAGCCGACGATCTGAGTCCGTACCTTTACGCCATGATCACGGAAGACAGCGTCCGGGAGGTAATCGATTCCGCCCGTATCGAGGATGTAGTAGGGGATTTTGTCAATCTGCGGCGCCGGGGGAACAACTACATGGGCCTGTGCCCCTTCCATAATGAGAAGACGCCTTCCTTCAACGTCAACCCCGCCCGGAACATCTACAAGTGCTTCGGCTGTGGGGTAGGGGGCGACCCGGTAAAGTTTCTGATGGAGCTCGAGCAGCTCTCCTTCCCGGATGCCATCAAGTGGATCGCCGGAAAGTATAATATTCAGTTAGAGGAAAAGGAGGTCAGCCAGGAGGTACGCCAGGAGCTACAGGAACGCGAAAGCCTCCTCATCACCAACGACTTCGCCCGCTCGTACTTCGCCGATCAGCTCTACCACACCGAAGAGGGAAAGAGTATTGGATTGGGATATTTCAAGCAGCGGGGCTTTCGCAAGGACACCATCGAGACCTTTGGCCTGGGCTATGCTTCTACCCAGCGTGACGGCCTGTACAAAGCCGCCACCGCCGCCGGCCACAAGGAGGAGCAGCTCGAAAAGCTCGGACTCGTGCGCAACCGCCGCGACTTCTTCTTCGACCGCGTGATGTTTACCATTCACAACGTAGCGGGTAAGCCCATCGCCTTCGCCGGTCGCATCCTCAAGCAGAACGTCAAGGCACCGAAGTACGTCAACAGTCCCGAGACGGAGATATACCACAAATCGGACGTACTCTACGGCATGTACCAGGCCCGGCAGACGGTGCGTAAGCTCGACCTGGTGTACATGGTGGAAGGCTATACCGACGTCATCAGCCTGTACCAGAACGGCATCAAAAATGTCGTTGCCACCTCCGGTACGAGTCTTACGGGTGGGCAGGCCCGGCTCGTGAAGCGCTTCACCGAAAACGTAACGCTGCTCTACGACGGCGATAAGGCCGGCATCAAGGCAGCCCTGCGCGGCGTGGACGTACTGCTCACAAATGACCTGAACGTGCGGGTGGTGGTCTTACCCGATGGCCACGATCCGGACAGCTACCTGCAGGAGGTGGGTATCACCAGTTTCGAGGCCTACCTACAGGATACGACCCACGACTTTCTCTTCTTCAAGGCCGATCTTCTGCTGGAAGAAGCCGGCGATGACGTGGGCAAGCGTACGGAGGCCATCCGCGATGTCAGTAGCACCCTGGCCCTGGTCAACGATCCACTCAAACGAGCCGGTTACCTCCAGCAGTTCAGCACCCGCCTGGGGCTCGACGAGACCCTTCTTGTCAATCTGGTGAACAAAGCCATCGGCGACCGACGCAAAGCGCAGCGCAAGGAGCAGGAGCGGGAAGCGCGGCGCGAGCGCCGCGCGGGCGGCGGCGGCAACACCTCCGACGGAGCACACGACGATGACTGGGCGGGTTTACGGGAGCCGGGCTGGGCCGGCGATACCGATGGTAGCCCGGAAGCTCCGCCCGCTGCCCGGCAGGATTTCGTTGCACCCGCTACCGAGGCCCCTGCCCTTTCCGCCGGTCATTCCTTTCAGGAACGCCACCTGGTCGAATTACTCGTACGGCACGGTCACCAGTGGTACGATGAGGAAGCGGGCGTGACCATTGCTGCTTACCTAACCAGTAACGTGGCCGACCTCCTCCAGTCCTTCGATGCTCCAGCCTTCCGAGATATGGTAACGGCCGTGACCGAGCAGGTACGTAGTGGACAGACCCCTGCCCCGAGTTGGTACGCCAGTCAGCCCGATCTTACGCTGCGTAAATTGGCGGTGGACGCCGCGGTAAGTCCCTACACCTACAGCCCCAACTGGAAGGAGATGTACGGGCTGCACCTCTCGCAGAAGCTACCGGAGGACAACCACCGCCTGGCTGCCGAGACCTTTTTGTATATCTTCCGCATGGAAAAGATTGAGCGCAAGGCCCGCGAAAATGCCGCCAAGATCGTAGAACTTGAACAGGAGGGTAAGCTCGATCAGCTCCGAACCCACCTCAAGGTACAGATGAAACTGCAGCAGTTACGCGCTGATCTCGCCAGGGAGTTGGGTACCGTCGTACTGCACAATTGATACTCCTACATCCGCTTTTTGTCGCCACTTGTCTGAGCCTTCAACAAACCAAAGCAGGCCGCGTGCGATATAGTAGCTAAGCTAGCCACGTGATCACTACCAACAGCTACACCGACCTGCCCGATCCCACCACGGTACCCACCGTGGGATTTTTGCCGCGTTTTCTGGCCTGGTTCATCGACCAGGTCGTGCTACTAGTCCTCATCTTTCCCACCTACTACGTCATGGTGGTTCGGCCGAATCTGAGTGTTGTTGTTGCTATCTGGGTATTGCAATTTCTCTACAAGCCCCTGACGGAAGCCCGCTTCGGCGCCACGGTGGGCAAATGGTTACTCAAGCAGCGGGTGGTCGACCGGCATACCTACTACCGCATCACACTCAATCAGAGCTTTGTGCGCTACCTGCCCTTCGCCGTATCGCAATTTGCCTCGTTGTTTGTGCTCATTCGTGCATTCGACTCCTCGGAGCTTGCCGAGGTAGCTGACCTACAGCGTTACGTCAATTTTATCACCTACTACCCGCTGAACCAGAGCTTTGCCGTCAACCTATGCAACAACTTTCCGGTGTTCTCCTCGGTCTGGATGATCCTCGATCCCTGGAGTAGAGCGCTGCACGACCGCTGGGCGGAAACCTTTGTAACCCGTAAGCTGCCCACTGTTCCCGTTCAACGTGATCCCCTAGAGCGAGGCGACGAGTTGTAAGGCTAGCTGCACCGAGGTATAACCGGCGAATATGCCCAATCCGCTACTTACGTTGTTGAACAGAATGATGGGCTCCTGTAGTCCTCCGCTCACGCCACTCAGGTCGGGCCCGAGGCTGCGTTGAAAGTAGTAGTATTCGGGACTGACCGTCCGCAGCTCCGCAACGATCTCCCCGAGTAGCTCCTGCCGCGGGTCAAGGTAACTCCGTAGATGCACCTGCACCCCGCCGCGCGGTCCCCGATCCTGTAGCAGCACGCTAATTGTCTCGGCCTGGCCGGCCTCGTACGCCGGCGTACTCACCGTTTTGAGGTAGGGCGACATCCGGATCGTGTCCCCGTCGTCGCTTAACTTATACGGCGTTACCCGCTGGTACACGCGCAAATCGTAATAATTGACCTCGTGGTCCGGATCGGCGTACTCCACCAGCAGCGTGAAGTCGTAGGTCAGCTTATTGTCCGCCACGGCACTGCTGAGGGTTACGATCTGTAGTCCGGTCAGTTGTACCGGTTCCGGTATACTGCTGACGGCGGTTACCGGATCGTATCCCGGGGCCCTGACGTGGACCGTGTAGCGCTGACCTACCTGCGGGCGAAAGTGCTTCGTGCGGTAGTGGCCTCCTAGGCCCCCGCTCTCATCGGTGTGATAGTCAAGTTCCTCGGCCAGTTCATCTCCCTCGTAGAGGGTGACCACCGCATCGGTGATCGCGGCGGCCACCGGACCACCAACCGGCCGCGTGGCGGAGATCCGTAGACTGACCGGCTCGCCGGGAAGGAAATTGGAGTTGATTACCAGCCGGCTCTTGGTTTGCTCGATAGTGAGCTCGACCGGCTCTTCGCACGATAGGAGTACCAGACCACCCACAAGAGCGGCCGCCACCCGAATAACCGTAAGGAAGCGCGCTGGCATGAAAGTAAAAATACGCCTTTGTACGCTATCTTCCAAAGACCTACCGTCCGCTCCCCGAAATGGTGAGCTGGTAACTCAGCGTGGGTAGTAGGGGGGCGATGTAGATTTGCAGGTAGCTCTGCGTCTCCTCCGGAAGCCGATTGTCCCGCACCGTCCATTCCCTGCGCGTATCGTAATACACCGGGTTGTGCCGGTCGTAGGCATTGTAAAGCCCCACGTCCAGCGAGTGGGTAAAGCGACCGCTTTTGCTGCCCAGGATGGTGTGTAGGTTGATGTCCAGGCGGTGATTGGGCTTGAGGCGGTAGCCGTTACGCTCATTCGTTACGGGCAGATCAGGACCGTTCGGATCGGTGAAGTTGTCGACCAGTTCGGTGCTCAGGCTATAGGCCAGGCCGGTCTCGAAGCGCCAGCTACCGGTCAGCGTCGTGCGCTCTCCGAGCTGATAAATTAAAAGAACGTTAAGGGCGTGCCGGCGGTCGTAACGGAAGGGAAAAAGATTGCCCTGGTTGATCTCGCGGCCGAACCTGCGCTCACTCCGCGCTAGGGTATAACTCAACCAGCCCCGCAGTTTGCCCCGGTTCCGTTGCAGTAGCATTTCCAACCCGTAGGCCCGCCCCCTGCCCTGACTGAGGTTGTTTAACCAGCTCATGCTGGTTTGTCCCCCCTCGGCATATGACACCAAATTGCGCATCCGCCGGTAGTATAGCGTGCCCTCCAAACTCCAGGCCGCATCCGGTCGGTGCTTCAGTTTTCCACTAAACTGCTGCGCGGTCGCCGGTGCAATGCTCCGGGTGGAGGGCACCCAAAGATCGCTGGGCAGTCCGATGATGAAGCTGTTCAGTAGGTGGACCTGCTGCACGGTACGGTCATAACTCAGCTGCCAGTCGGTCCGCTCGCTCACCGGTCCGGCCAGTAACAGGCGGGGGGAAAGCGAAAGGAAGCTCTTGCCGTCGTTCCGCCAGACGCTGGTCCGTAGGCCGAAGCGATAGTGTACGTTATTCAGCCGACCCTCCTGCGAGCCGTAGGCTACTACCTGCAGGGGGCGGTGCACGGTATCGGCCAGGCTTTCCTGGGCGGTAGCAAAGGTTTCCAGGCTCACTTTTCCACTGGCCAGTCGTGGGTCGAAGCGGTGGGTCGCCGCTTCGACGCCAAAGCGCAGTAGGCTGTTGCTACCCATCGTGTACTGCCCGTCGAAGGCTAGTCCCAGTTGGCGAATCCCCGAATTATAGTGGCCACTGTAAATCGAGCCTGCTACGTCACGATTTTTCACCTCGGTGAGGCTATCGTAGCGCTCGAAGGCCGACTCTGTGGCAAGATTGGAATAGCTCAACCGGAAATTGCCGAAGGTGCGGTCATTAAAGACGTGGTTATAGCGCAGGGCAGCGACGGTGGTACCCCACTGGACTAGCTCGCGGCGGCTGTAGACTTTGGAGTGTTTGAACACCGTCTCGCCGGAAACCACCGGTTCCAGGGTATCGCGTTGTACACTAAGGTTGGCGTAGTCATCGAGGCCGGAGTAGACGCTGAGGTACACGCGTCCCCGCTTGCCGGCGCGCTGGTTGACCTTTAGATTCAGGTCGTATACCGTGTAGTCCGTAAAGCCGCTTTTTCCCCTTCTGAATTTATACTCCTCGCTAAAGCGGCGCAGTAGGTTGCCGGCCCAGAAGTAGCGCCCCGTCAGCAGGAAGGAACTTTCGCCCTCCTGGATCGGCCCCTCCGCGGCTACCTGCGTGGACAGCAGTGTGGTGCCGATCGTAAACTCGTTTTGGTAAAGGTTGCCGTCGCGGGTATGTACGTCCAGTACGCCGCCGATGCGGCCCCCGAAGCGGGCGGGTAGGGCATCCTTATACAAATCGATACGGCGAATTGCCTGGTTACTAAATATGCTCAGTAGCCCACCCGCATGACTTAGACTGTAGACCGGTACCCCATCGAGTAGGATCAGGTTGTGCCCGGCTTCGCTGCCGCGGATGAACACGCCGCCTACCCCGTCCGATCCCGATGTCACACCGGGCAGCAGACGAGCGAGTTGAAGCGGGTCGTCCTCACCACCCGGGCCACCGAGCTGGGCTACCTCCGCCCGCCCGATGCGGGTACCGGTCTCCAGGTAGGATCCGGTTTCGGAGACCGTCCCGTTCGCCGTTACGATAATTTGGGGCAGCTCGCGGTTTTGTTCGAGCCCCAGCTCGAGTAGACTGTCACTGCGCAGCACGAATTCCAATTCCACGGGTGAATAACCTACGTAGGTCACCCGCAACCGATGCCGACCGCCGGGGGTCGGTAGGGTATAGAAGCCGTATTCGTTGGTGTGGGTACCGACTGCCTCACCGGCCAGTTGGACGGTTGCACCGATCAGCCGCTCGCCACTGCGCGCGTCGGTAACTGAACCGTAGAGATTAAAGGATCGACTGTGTAGGTTAGGATCGAGTAAGACGAGGTAGCCAGCCGCTCCCCGTTGGTAGCTCAGTTCCGTATCGCGGAGCAGAAAGTTGAGCCAGCGGTCGAGGGTACGCCTGCCGCCAGGTACGCGAATAGCTAGGTCAGGGAGCTGATCCGGGCGGTAGCTCAAATTTGCGCCCGCCTCGTTGAGTTTGATGAGGGCTTTTTCCAGGGGCATGACCCGGCGGGGAAGGCCGTACCGCTCACTATCGGACTGCGCGGTAAGGAAAAGGGGGACGACCGCCAGCAAAAGCAAGAGTAAGCGGGGCCGGATCATGGGGGTAGGGGTTTACTCCGTACAGGGACCGCTGAGCTCGTAATGCTTGCCGGTATCGTCGAGGGCGCGCAGGGTGGCCCCACCCAGCTTTGCTATATCGGCCAGTACGGCACCTGCGTCCCCGCCCCGGTAATTGCCGCTTACCGTATAGTGGCAGGCCTGATCGTTGGCCCAGGTACAGCGGATGGCCCAGTTGTCGTAGAAATAGGTGAGGGCCTCATCAATCGGCGTATGATCGAATTTGAGCTCGCCGGTACGCCAGGCGTGGTGGTTTAGATTAGGAGCGGGCTTGTGTACCATGGGCTGACCGGGAGCGATCAGGCCGCATTCGTTAGCGGCTACTTGCATGGACTTGCCATCCTGCTCCAGCACGACGGCTCCCTGAGAGACTTCTACCTCCATGAGTGCACCGTCGGTACGCAGGTTAAAGGCCGTACCCGTGACGCGAAGTTCTCCCCCACCGTGCCGGACCAAAAAGGGGCGGGTAGCATCGGGGTGCACCTCGAAGTACGCCTGACCGCTCAACTCCAGGTCTCGCGCACTTACATCATAAGTGGTGGGGTCGTAGCTGGCCGACGCGCCCTGCTGAAGGGTGATGCTGCTGCCGTCGGGTAGGGTAAAGGTTGCCTGGGCCCGGTCGGGATTGCTCAGGTGGGTGCGACCATCGCCCTGGAGAAAAAACACGGCCAGGCAGGCAACAATCACGGCTACGGCGGCGGCAATACTGAACCACCGACGGCGGGAAGTGGGCCTGGAACGGGTGGGCAGCGGACGCACCACCGTCATCTCCGCATGGAGCCGGCGGAGCCCCTGCTCGACGTCGGGGGTGAAATCCTCCCGGTAAGTAGTGACCAAGCGGTCGATGTCATCATTATTCAGGCTCATAACGCGGTGTGAGTGGTCGCTTCATGGGTAGGACCCCAAAGGTAGCTGCTGCCCCCCAAGGGGTGAGTCGCTTTTGGCCGGCTTTGGTCCGTTGGCTGACGGGGCGGTAGCAAATTAGGCATTCTGCGCGATTAAAAGGAGGACGAAAGCTAGCCATTCCCGGAGAAACTTATAGGCACGGGTCATCTGGTTTTCTACGGTCTTGACGCTGATGTCGAGCCCCTCGGCGATTTCACGGTGGCTCATATCCTCGACCTTGCTCATCACGAATACTAGTCGGCAGCGCTCCGGCAGCCGGTCGATGGCGCGGTGCAGGCGGTGGCTGAGCTCCTCGGTCTCCAGGGCCGCCCCGGGCTGGCTGCGCTCGTCGGCCGAGACCTCGGGCAGCTCGCCCTCGTCGACCGGCATCCGCTTTTTGTCGCGCAGGTAATTCAGGCTGCGGTTGCGCACGCTACGGCGCAGGTAGGGGCCGACGGCAGGGATTTCAGGAGGCAGCTTGGCGCGACGCGTCCAGAGCTTGGTGAACATCACCTGCACGATATCTTCGGCGGCCGCCTCGTCGCTCACGATGCGTAGGGCCACCCGGCAAAGGTCGACGTAGTGGCGGCGAAAGAGCGCATCGAGGGCCGCCGCCTCCCCCCGCCGCAGGGCGCTCAGGAGCTCGGAATCGGTGGCAGTAGGGGCGGTGGGCATAGCGGGTGCGTAAGGTACTGGCTTCTACGCAAAAGCCCCCGGGGGCGGTTTGTGCCTTTTACATAAGTTGCTACCTTGCGCTTTTCCCACACTACACTCCCCGTATGTACAAGCGCCTGCTCTCTACCCTCCTCTTGCTTATCGGTCCGTTGCTTCTCCTGGCGCAACCAGAAGAGGAGCTCATCGAAGAAGTTGGTACCAGCGGGGCAACCATCGACGAGCGGCTCCAGGCCATCTTCGAACCCGTCACGGCGGTGGTGGAGTCCATCGTGTTCTTCACCGTACCGGTGGGGGGGATCGAGATTCCCTTCGTACTGCCCTGGCTCATCGTCGGCGCTACGGTCTTCACCGTATACATGGGCTTCATCAACATCACGGGCTTCAAACACGCCCTGGACGTGGTGCGGGGCAAGTACGACGATCCCGACGACCAGGGGGAGGTGAGTCACTTCCAGGCGCTTACCGCGGCGCTATCGGGCACCGTGGGCGTGGGCAACATTGCCGGGGTAGCGTACGCCGTAGCACTCGGCGGCCCGGGAGCTACGTTCTGGATGATCGTGGCCGGCCTGCTGGGCATGACTTCGAAGTTCGTAGAATGTAGCCTGGGCGTGATGTACCGCGACGTCCACGCCGACGGTTCGGTATCCGGCGGACCGATGTACTACCTCGACAAAGGACTGAAGGAAAAGGGCCCCGGCTGGGCTACGCTCGGCAAGGTGCTGGCCGTGATGTTTGCCATCGCCTGTATCGGCGGCAGCTTCGGGGGCGGCAATATGGTGCAGATCAACCAGGCTACGCAGCAGCTTACCGAGGTCACGGGTGGCACGGAGAGCTTCTTCTACGGGCGGGGCTGGATCTTCGGCCTGGCTATGTCCATCACCGTAGGCTTGATCATCCTGGGTGGTATTAAGAGTATCGCCAAGGTCACCGACAAGGTGGTACCCTTCATGGTCGGTATTTACGTACTAGGTGCGTTGGTCGTACTGGCCTACCACATTACCGACATCCCGGCGGCTTTTGCCACCATCCTCGGGGGAGCCTTCAATGCGGATGCCCTCTACGGTGGCATCATCGGCGTACTGATCCAGGGCTTCCGCCGGGCGGCCTTCAGTAACGAGGCGGGCGTGGGGTCGGCCTCGATCGCCCACTCAGCGGCCAAAACCGACGAGCCCATCAGCGAGGGGGTCGTGGCCCTGCTGGAGCCCTTCATCGATACGGTGGTGATTTGCACCATGACCGCCCTGGTCATCATCATTACGAACTACGGCGGCTACGGTGCCGAGCTGGCCTTTGAGAACAAAGTCAACGACGCCGTAGGGGATATCACCCTCACCTCCGCGGCTTTCGAGAGCGTCATCAGCTGGTTCCCCCTAGTGCTGGGGGTAGCGGTTATTCTCTTCGCCCTGTCCACGATGATCAGCTGGTCGTACTACGGCCTGAAGTGCTGGACCTACCTCTTAGGCGAGTCTAAAACCAACGAGGCCATCTACAAGGTGATCTTCTGCATCTTCGTCGTCATCGGCTCGGCGATCTCGGCCAGTGCAGTATTTGACTTCGGGGATGCCATGATCTTTGCCATGTGTTTTCCCAACGTTGCCGGACTGTATATCCTGATGCCGAACGTACGACGGGCCCTGACCAGCTACATGAGCCGGATCAAAAGTGGGGAGATCACTCGCTTTGAGTAAGCGGCCTACTTTCCGGTGGCCTCCTCAGCGGGAAGAGCCTCCAGGGTGAAGGTGCGGCGCACGGGATTTAACGGAGCATCCACGATGCTGTCGCCGCGCATCAGGGTGAGCGTCACGGTATTCTCCCCCATGGGCAGTCCCTCGATAAAGTAAGGCTTCCACTCGTCGATCATGAACTCCTTGCCGTTGATGGTGGCCTGGACCTGGTACTCATCTCCGAGCTCTACGTTGACGGGGTAGAAATCGAGCATGACGTTCTCAGTCTCTTTCTTACCGACGTAGTTACCCTTCGGGCGGCTGTAGAACAGCATCGGATCGGTGATCTCGGTGGGCTGGTCGAACCCTCCGTTCATCACGTTGGCCATGACGGCGCGGTGGGCGGCGGGTGTTTTGATGGATTCGTGGTAGCTACGGCTCAGGAAGGTGAGGATATAGTGCTGGCCGTCGGACATATCCTGCTCGAAGGTGGGCTCGTACTTGGCGATGTAGGGCTCGTTGTCGATGATGAGGTGAATGTGCTGCCCCTGGGCGGAGTTGGCGCACATGATGTCATCGGCATCCGGGGTTTGCTTGGCAAACTCGTACTCACTGACCTCGTAGTTGAAGGTAGCTCCCCGGTACGTCCAGTCATCGATGCTGGCGTTGGGGAAGTCGGTCGACTCGGGAAAGTCCGTGAGGGTAATGTTCTCACTGCCGGGGTTGCCGTCGCCGATCAGGTCGCGGCCGTGTTCTTCCTCGACACCGCCCTGGTCCATGTCCATTTCCTTGGTGTCGCCACCGCAGGCATATACGAATAGGGCGAGGAGTAAAAGGAGGGGAGATAGCGTCTTCATGTGCTGTAAGTTGTGGTAACTGTTTACGCCCGTGGGGCGTTCCCAGTAGAAAGCAAATCAATCGCTTTAGTTCGTGAGTAGCCATACCGACATTGTAGAACTCCGGGTTGACGGGATGGACTGCAACAACTGCGCGCAGTCGATCCATCGCTACCTCGAGCGCCAGGGACTGGAGGACGTCTTGGTCAATTTCCAAACCCGCGAGGTACGTTACCGCCGCGATGACGCTGCCGCCGACGCCGCTACCATCCGGGCGGGTATTCACAAGCTCGGATTTCGGGTAGTGGACGATGCGGCTTCCGAATCCGTCCCTTCTTGGGGGCTCACCGCACAGCAACGGTTGCTCATTTGTGCTGCCCTTACCCTGCCCCTCCTGCTCGGCCACTTCCTCATGGTCGCCGGTCTTAACGTATCCTGGCTGGAAAACGGCTGGACCCAGTTTGCCCTGGCCCTGCCCGTCTATCTCATCGGCGGACTTCACTTCGGCCGCTCCACCCTCGCCGGATTACGCGAGCGCCTGCTCAATATGGACGTGCTGATCTTCCTGGGCGCAACGGCCGCTTTTGTCTACAGTATGATCGGCCTAGCGCTCCGGGAGCCCCGCTTTTACTTCTTCGAAACCGCCGCTACCATTATCACCCTGGTGCTGGTCGGCAACTGGTTGGAGGCCCGGGCCGTGCAGCGTACCACCACGGCCATTGGTGCCCTCACCGCGCTACGTCCCGAGCGCGTCACCGCCGTCATGCCCAGCGGCACCCTAGTACAACTCCCCGTCGAGCAGGTGCGGCCGGGGACGCAGGTGCGGGCCAACACGGGCGACAAAATTCCGCTCGACGGCATCCTCCGCCAGGGTGGGGTAGCGGTGAACGAATCGATGCTCACCGGAGAAAGCCTACCGGTAGAGAAAACAATTGGCGATACGCTGCTCGGCGGAAGTCTGGTGGTCTACGGCCAGGCCACCCTGGAGGTGACGCGTGCTTACCGCGACGGCACCCTGGCGCGGATCATCGATCTGGTCAAGACCGCCCAGGCGGATAAGCCAGAGTTACAGCGACTGGCCGATCGGATCAGTGCGATTTTCGTACCGGTAGTGATCGGCATCAGCGTACTGACCTTCCTCATCGGCTGGTTGACCGGCTACGCCACCCCTACCCAGGCGCTGATGAATGCCATCGCGGTGCTACTCATTTCCTGTCCCTGCGCCATGGGCCTAGCCACCCCCACCGCCGTTATGGTCGGGGTAGGGCGACTTGCCAGGGCGGGCGTGCTCATCCGGGGGGGGAGCACGGTAGAAAAGCTGGCCGGTATCAAAACCATGGTCTTCGACAAGACCGGCACCCTGACCACCGGGGCCCTTAGAGTGGGCGACTACCGGGTAGCCAAGGGACAGGATCCTACGCTGGTTAGCAGACTGATCTTCGAGCTCGAAGGCTACAGTTCCCACCCCATCGCGAGCTCCATCCGCGACTTTTTGCGGAAGCAGGAACTGGCTGACCCACAGCGTAAAGCCTACCGAGCCTTTGCCGGTGCGTACACGGTACACGAGACGGCGGGTAGCGGCATCACGGCTGGCGCCTTCTTCCTGGGTGCTTCCGGTGGCGTCGACGAGCAGGCCGATGTGGTGCTTACCCGTGACGGCGAGCTAATGGCTTCGTTCACCCTGGTAGATGAGGTGCGGGAGGGCGCCGCAGCGGTAATTGACTCCCTGCGCAAGGAAGGCGTCGAGGCCGTCATGCTCACGGGCGATCGCCAGCAAAAGGCCGACCGCCTCGCCCGCACCGTCGGTATCGAAACGGTGCACGCCGGCCAGCGCCCCGACCAAAAGCTCGCACGCATCACCGCACTGAGCCAATCGCAGCCCACCGCCATGGTCGGTGACGGAATCAACGACGCTGCCGCCCTCAGCCGGGCCGACCTCGGCATCAGCCTGGGGGGCGCTAGCGCCGTTGCCCTCGACGCAGCCCAGGTCGTGCTGATGCGTGACGATATCTCGCTGCTGGTGCAGGCCCGTCACATCGCCGCACTGACCGTACGGACCATCCGTGAGAGTCTATTCTGGGCCTTCAGTTACAACATCGTGGCCATTCCCCTGGCAGCCCTAGGTTACCTCAACCCCATGTGGGCGGCCCTCTTTATGGCCTTTTCCGATGTGGTGGTGATTGGTAACGCCGTCCGCCTCAAGCACCGGCAATAGGTGGTGGGTATTAGGCGTTGGACGCTTTAAAGCGTCCAACGCCTGAGTCATGTCTATCCGCCGCCCCCTACTCGTCCTGTTCCTTTTGCTGCTGATCGCGCTGCCGAGCCTACTTGACGCCCAGCGCCGTCGCACCAGGGACGAACCCACCTGGCCCCCGGAGCGTGCCTATAGCCGCTTGTTTCTCGGCGGCGCGCTCCAGGATGTATTCGCCCGGCACTACGACTTTTGCGGCTTTACGAAGGCCGACGGAAAGCGCGATTACACTCCGCCCACCATCGAAAAGTTTCTCGGTCAGCGTAGCCTGCGCACCCGGGTGGAAAAGGCCGATATCCACGGCGGCAGCCTGATGAACTACGTGTTTACCGAGCGCGAGATCAGCGCCCCGCTGGATGCTATCCGCTATAGTCCTAGCAGTCTGCTCTACGTAGCTGACGGTGAGACCGGTACACTACCCGAGCCCCGCGATGGCTTCGATAGCTTCGTGCTCACCAAAAACTGCGGCGGCTACCTTAAGTCCGCCCTCGATGCCGGTCTCAAGCCCCCCTACGCCGCCTTTGCCGCGGCCCTTGACACCGATGCCAAACGCAGCAGTAGCGTCCTGGCGATGGCCGGTTCCTTTCAGAGCCCCCTAGCCGAGCAGCTCAGTGCCGGGGACGAGCGCACCACCGCCCTCATGGCCCGCCTCTGGCAGTTTTACCTGGAGCACCCCGAGTTTCGTGCCGGGGCCTACTACCTTCGCCAGTTCGAGGGCGTACTGATCAAGCACCTCACCGATGCCGAGGAGGTGATCGCCGCCGAGCAGTCCGTAGGGGTCAACGTTAACCTGCCCCTCAGCGCCAGCATCAACAGCAGCCTCACGCACCGCCGCGAGAACCAAAACAGCTTTTCGGCCAGCGACTGGGAAACCATCGTCTACACCGACTTCACCGGTCCCTATACACGCGAGGCCATGTTCGCCGCTCTGCCGGGCCCGGAGCAGCTCGCAGCGTATTTTGCCAGTTTACCCGCCGTAAGCGCCACCGCCGTCCCCCTGCGCGAGGCCGCTACCCACCGCCACTCCGTCGAGCTCGTCGGCCTGCCCGATGCCCTGGCCAATGCCGGCTGGACCATCGCCGATGTACGCGGCGGCGCCTACCGGGAGCGTCCCGAGTTATCCGTACTAGCCACCGAGGCGGGGCTCAACTTCACCGTACAGGGCCAGACCGAGCCATCGCTCTTTCAAGATAGTCAGCAGCAGGAACCGGTTACTGTCGCCTATGACCTTCTTCTACCCGCCAGGGACGGCATGCCGGAGCTCCGCATCCCCGTCCAGCAGCGCATGAATACTTCCGCCCACCCCCTGGTGGAGCTGGCCGGTACCCGCTTCGAACTGCGCCGGCGCAATAGCGGGGAATACGCTTTTCAGTGGCACCTCACGGTTAATGTCGAGGACCGCGAGAACCCCCTCGATGCGAGTGGCAACTTCACCGCCGGTAGCTTGCGGCTACACGGCAATCGGGGGGAAGTGCTCGCAGCCCGGGTGGTCAAAGCGAGCTACGATGCCCGCCGTACGGTACTCACCGTCACCCTGGAAAGCGAGCGCAGTTGGCCATTACGCGAGATCGACGACCGCCACATGCAGTCGCTGCCCGTCGAGACCGAGCTTATCCTGCCGGTGAAGGACGGCTACAGCGCCTGCCGCCGGCTTATCACCGCCCGGCTCGCCGTGCCCCGCATCGTAGTGGCACCCGCGGCCCCGCCCCTGGTGTTGCCTAGCCCGCCTGCGCTGGATCCTGCGCAAGGTTAAAGAACTCATCGAGGGCGGGGGTGATGACGATCTCCGTCCGCCGGTTCATGGCCCGGCCCTCGGGGGTGTTGTTGTCGCCGCGGGGGTCATTGTCGGCCCGGCCGGCAGCGGTGAGGCGAAAGGGATCCACACCAAATTCACTCACCAGTTGACGGACCACGGAGGCGGCCCGCATGGTGCTCAGCTCCCAGTTATCCTTGACCGAGCCGGTGTTGACGGGTACGTTATCGGTGTGGCCCTCCACGATGACGTCGATGTGCTGGTGGTCGTTGAGCACCCGGCTCACCTTATCGAGCACGTTGGACGCCTCGGGACTGAGCCGGCTCGATCCACTGGCGAAGAGCAGCCGGTCGCTGATACTCACAAAGACCTTGCCGCCGCGCACGTTGACCTGCACATCCTCATCGTTGATATCGTCGAGGCTTCGCTTCAGATTCTGTACCAGCGCCAGGTTCAGACTATCCTTACGCTGAATGCTCCGGTTCAGCTCGTTGACCCGTTCGGTCTGGCTGCTGAAGCCCTTGATGCTCTCGCGGATGCTGGTGGCACCCTCCTTAGAGATCACACTGAGGTCTTCCATGCGGGCCAGTAGGTCGCCATTGGTACGCTGCACGTTTTCGAGCTGGCTACGAATGAGCTGATTTTCACTCTCGGCGCTGCTGAGTTTGGTTTCCAACTCGGTGATTTTGGCCTTGTTACAGGAGCCGAGGGCGAGCAGCAGGACCAGGTAGGGGAGGGCTTTCATACGGTATCGGTTAGGGCGGGGTAAGTTACGATTCAAAGAGTACCTCGGTGGCCCCGTAGCCGTAGCGCGGGTGGTAGCTGTTGTGGAATTTGCGCACAAAGGGCACCGTCTCCAGCCGCTTGTGGATAGCCGCCTTGAGCACCCCATCGCCTACGCCGTGAATGATGTAGACCTGCTTCACGTCCAGCCGCAGGGCCTGATCGATGTAGTGATCAAACGCCCGGAGTTGGGTGGCGAGTACCTCCGCCTTCGGAATTCGGGCGGGATCGTCGACCAGCGCCGCAAGGTGCAGATCGAGGGTGCCCTGAAAATCTACGCGCGCCTGCAAATCAGCGGCCGGGGCCGCAGGTGCAACGGTCGTAGCGGTCTGCTTTTTTACCTGCGCCCGCGTCAATTCCCGGAGACTGGGCCCCGTACTGCGTTCTGCAACCGAGCTGGAATCGACGCGGGGAAACACCGTGTATAGGTGGGCACCCCGACTCAGCTGCGGCACCTCGCGGTAGCTGCTAAAAAACTGCTTGGGCTTGATCTTAAGTTGCTGGTAGTGCCGGGGTCCGGTACCGCCCTCGACGGCAGCGCGTACGTCGAGGTCAATGGTAAGGCGTTCATTCAGCCAGTGGTAAGCCACCTTTGTCAGTTGTAATTTCTCACCGGCGGGTAGGGGGCCGAATTTATTAAAGCGGCCGGTATCGCCCGTACGCACCTTCACCTCGAAGAGGATTTTATGGTCCGAGCCGTTGAGTAGGTAGAGTTGGTAGCTCTCCGGCTCGCCTTCCTGATTGAACACGGGGTCGAAAGCGAGGTGGACGCCGCCTGATTTACTGATTTTGTCATTCATCACTAGATACGTTTATGTGGGGCAACCGCCCTATAGTAAAGGCTCGGTGGTGAATCGATGTTGCATCCTACCCCGCACCGCAAAGTCAATACCTTACGCCCGATGAAGTGGCTGCTTACCCTCCGCTGGCGCACCGCCCAGTTCCTCGAACTACGCTGGTGGCAGTGGTACCTCCGGGGGCAGACGCCGACGCACTACCTGAGCAGCAAAAAAGCCTACTGGTGGCGATTGCTCGATCAATTGGATGTCACGATTATCGCAGGTGCCCACGTACTCGACGCAGGCTGCGGACCGGCGGGGGTGTTCACCTTACTACACGAGCGGCAGCGGGTGACCGCACTGGATCCGCTGCTCCCACGTTACGAGCGACTGTCCGTGTTTGCCGCCAACGAATATCCGGGCGTGCAGTTTGTACCGGAAGCCCTTGAAAAAACCGAACTCACCACTCCCTTTGACGTGATCTACTGCTTCAACGCCATCAATCACGTAGCGGACTGGGAAAAAAGTCTCGACACCCTGACGCGCCTGGCCCGGCCGGGTACCCAGCTCGTTATTTCCAGCGACGTGCACCGCCATGCTTGGCTACTGCCCCTCTTCCGCGGCCTACCCGGAGACGCGCTCCACCCCCAACAACACCTCGCGCCCCACTACACTGAAGCTTTAACTCGACGTGGATGGATCGTTGAACGCGAGGTGGAACTGCGAAGAGAACAAATCTTCAGTTACCGGGCCTGGGTTTGCACCTATACTTAAACCTACACCTAAGCCTCCGCCTTATCCTTAGCCTCCATCTTCCGTGTATACCGCTCGAACTGTTCGCGAAACTTTGGACTCTCCGTACCCATCCAGTGGTCCCAAAAGGTGAAGTATAACCCAAAGTTGTGGCGGGCCTGCTTGTGGTGGGCGTCGTGGTGGGTAGCGCCGATGAGTCCGCGCAGCAGGGGTAGCCGCGTCCAACTGGCGGGAAAGATTTCGATGCCGGCATGATTGATGGTGGCCGATAGCGTCATCACGGCCAGTAGCGTCAAAAATGCAAATGCGTGCAGGGGAATAACCAGCACGCTAAGGGGCAGAAACACGGCCTGTAGCACTGCCTCCGTAGGGTGGAAGCTGAACGCCGTCCAGGCCGTAGTCTCGATACTCTCGTGGTGCCAGCGGTGCACCCGCTCGTACACGCCGGGGCGGTGCATCCAGCGATGCATCCAGTAATAGTAGGTTTCCTGGGCGAGCAGGAACACTACCGGGCCGAGGAAGAGCCAGACCCAGTCCCGTGCCGTGTCGAGCTCCAGATAGAGCTTGGTCCACTCCTGTTGCCAGAGCACCAGGACGGAAATTCCGAAGGCGGCAAAGATAAGGGACACCACGGCGGATCGGCCCACCTCCCGTTGCACCTGCGCACCCGCTCCTACCTCGTAGTGAAAAATCCGGTGCCGAAACCGATCCCGCCACCGATTGCGCAGCAGGTAATGATAGCCCCCGCTGAAGGCCACGTAGCGCGCAAATATGATGACGAACAGGGCCGCTACCCAGAAAAGCCAGTGGCCGAGCATAGGCGTTATTCTTTTTCCATCGCCTCCTGCAGTCGCTCGCCGACCCGGGTGGCCATCGTGACACCCCACTGCTGGCCGGCGGCCATGCTTCGCTGCATGATGGTGCCCTGCTTAGCTACGATCTGCTGACCCAGGGGGCTGTCAAAGTAGGCGATTTGGTAGTCAATCTCCTCCTCCGTCATATTGTTGCGGTACACGGCGGTTAAATCGGGCAGGATGAGCTGCCAGCCCTCGCTGTGAATTTCGCGACTGAACTCATCCCAAAACTCCTCGGGTACCGCGCTGCTATCCATCTGCTGCCGCTGTATGGCCATCATATTGTCGACCGCACCAAGAAACTGGGCCTCGGCCCCGCTGAGCTCGAGCAGACGGGCTATCTTGGCATCTATACCGTCGGTTGCCAGGCTGTCGGTGGCTTGGGCCGAAACGAAACTGCTACCAGCCAGTAGAAAAACAAGAACGACGAAGTGCTTCATGGACTCAAATATACTGCCCTCCTGCTTCTGCTCTGCTGTAGCTCCAACCGTCACGCCGTGGCGGTGACCGCGAGTAGTCCTCCCTTCGACTGGCAGGGCCACCGCGGTGCCCGTGGCCTGCTCCCGGAAAACACCATCCCGGCCTTCCTGCGTGCCCTGAGCTACCCGCAGGTGGTCACTCTGGAGCTAGACGTAGTCATCTCGGCCGATGACCGGGTCGTCGTGAGTCACGATCCGTACATGGAGCCCACGATTTGCCAGACGCCGCAGGGAGACTCTATCACCGGACAGATCAGTCTACGCAAGCTGACCGTTACGGAGATTGCTGCCTACGACTGTGGACTGCGCCCTCACCCCCGCTTCCCGGAGCAGGCCCGCCGACCGGCCACTAAGCCTACCCTGGCCGCAGTATTTGCCGCAGTGGATCAGTACTGCGTACAGCAGGGCCGCCCCTCCCCCCGCTACAACATCGAGCTCAAATACCAGCCCGACTGGGAGCCGGAGCTGGTGCCCGACCGCGCTACGTTCGTCAATCTCGTGGTGGAGGATGTTCTGGCCTGGGGCCACCCCAATTTGGTTACCCTCCAGTGTTTTGATCCGCTCACCCTGGCCGTTATTCACGACCGCGATCCCGGTCTACAGCTGGCCTACCTCGATGAGGCGCCCGGTGGAGTAGCTGCTAAAATGGAGGCGCTCGGCTTCGTACCGGCGATCTACAGCCCCTGGGAGCAGCCCCTTACCCCGGCGGTGATCGCCGAGGCCAGGGCGCTGGGTATGCGCATTGTCCCCTGGACGGTCAACGAGGTGGCACGGATGAGCGAGCTACGTGAGCAGGGCGTTGACGGCATCATCACCGATTACCCCGACCGAATCGCCGAAGCGCTACGGGAGCAGTGACGCGGTTGCTACTATACCTCATACTGGCACTGTGCGGGGTCGCGGGTGCGATGCAGTGTAACCGGCAGGCGATCCCACCCACCGAAAGCAAGGCACCCCCCGACCGTAGGACGGTGCAGCGAGCTAATCTGCGGGCCAGTACGTGGCAGCTGATCGTCTGTTCTGCCGATTCGGCACTACTTGGCTGGGCCCGGGAAACGGTACGCCAGCGGCCACGGGACAAAAACCTGGTGCTGAGGGAGTGCGCAGATTATGATCCGACCTTGCCGGCCCTTGTTGTTGGGACCAAGCTGCCGGAGGGGTTGGGGCGGGCCCTCGGACCTACACTCGACGACTTGGGCTACACGGTAGGAGAACACTTAGTCATTCATAATTTACTGAGTCCACTCAACGCCTCGGATACCATGCCCGTGAGTGTCAGCCTGCGGATCGGTGAGGACCCCTCGGAGCTTGTGCGGGACTTACGCAGGGCCGCGACCGAAAACTGGTGGAGCATCTTCAGCGGGCAGTGGGCCTACGAGATTACCGCCAGTGATGGGACGCTGCGACTAGGTGACTACGAAAGTACGGGATGGTCCTACGATCGGCAACGCGAGATTGTGCTACCGCCGCCAGGTAAGCCGGTAAGGCAGGTGGATACCCTAAACTTTTACGCCCTAGATGGCGCTTCGCCGGATGTGATTGACAGTCTGCTCCCACGGTTGGAAGCCTATCGCGACTCCGTACCCCATCTGCGTGAAGTCTTCCTTTACCCCTCGGTCGAACGAATTGGACTGCGGCGCGGCGACATGGCCGCCGTGCAGTTCGGGGCGGGTCAACTACACTTAGTAGCCGATCAGCTCCTGTCCACCACCAAGGTGACGAACTCGCTCCCGAGCTTCTACGCCGGAATGACCTTCGCCCACGAGGGTTACCGCGTCTACAATGGCTACGGTGGCAGCGAGGTCGCCCCCTCACTCGATAGCCTCATGACGCTGAACATCAACGCCGTGTCTATCGTCCCTTACACCTATATGCCCGCTGCCGATCGCGTTGGCACACTGCCCATACCTACGGATGCAGGCTCCGAAAACGACGGGGCCGTTATCTACTCCATCCGGCAGGCGCAGGCACGCGATTTAGCCGTACTCCTCAAACCCCAAATATGGGTCGGAGGAGCCTGGCCGGGGCAGGTCGACTTCGCCACCGCAGCCGAGTGGGATCATTTTTTTACCACCTACGAACGCTGGATCACCCACTACGCCCGCATGGCCGAGCGCGAGGGGGTGGCCGCCCTCTGCATCGGCACCGAGCTCGTCCAGGCTACCCTAAAGCATCCCGACCGCTGGCGCGAGCTGATCGCCCGACTAAGGAAGGTGTACAGCGGTCAGTTGACCTACGCCGCAAACTGGGGACAGGAGTTTGAAAACATCTCCTTTTGGCGCGATCTCGACGTAATTGGACTTAACAGCTACTACCCCCTGGCCGGTACCGCTTCCGCGACCGACGTACAACTTACCGCAGCTGCCGCAAGGTGGATGCACCTAGCCGATAGTATCAGTACCGCTACCGATCGCCCCCTCTGGCTCACCGAGGTAGGGTACCGTTCGGTAGCGGGCGCCTGGATCAACCCCCACGCCGAGGCCGCAGACCGACCCGCCAGCGTGCGCGATCAGGAACGCAGCTACCGGGCCCTGCTTACCGCCGCTAGCGCCTCCAGTCGCCTCACCGGCATGTTCGTTTGGAAATGGCCCAGCTACCTGGGCTACGCCGACCGCTGGGACACGGAAGATCGTGGCTATACACCCGGGGGGAAGCCCGCGGCCGAGCTACTACGCGATTTCTATCTTGACCGCACCTTATCTAATCGAGAGTAACGATCACCAGATTATCCATGATTAAGGGGGGCTGGGCCGCCCCACCGTTCCATTCCAGTACCCCGACGGCGTCGGCTCCATCCCAGGGGGCACGTGCCTGAAGTTTGACCCTTCGTTGGGGTTCATCATTAAGCACCCGGTGCAGTCGGACGATATTTTCCTTAACTACCGCGCCGTCCCGGTGAAACCGCAGCACCAATTGCGCGCTGTTGTGAATATTCCAACGGGGTCCGCTACTGAGAAAGTCCGCCGATACCTCTACCCACTGCCGACGCGCCAGAGGAACTTCAATTTTGAACTCCGGGGTGTTCTGGACCGAGTCGGATACGCAGTAGCCCGCAGTCCCGGAAAAGGAAGCCAGCTGCGGACAGAGGCGGCCGTCCCCACCCTCGAAATTATTAATGTATAGAGTATCTACGCTAGTGGGCTGTCCGCGGTAGTACTCGGGATTATCGAGGAGCAAAAAATTATCGTTGTCCCGTTCGAAGGTAAATAGAGTACGCCAGTAGTACGCGCCGGTCATCCACTCCGTCACGAATAGCCCGCCCCGGTGAGCCTGGTGAGTAAACCAAAGATTATGGGCTACAAAAACGAGGCATACAGCCGCAAATAAGCTCCGCAAAACTGCCCGTCGCTCAGCCACCCAGGCTACCGTTGCGGCCAGCGCAAAGGCAAGTACCGGATAGGCCTGCACCATCGTCCGCTGTCCCAAACTTCCCCCGTACCACCAGATGCTCCAAGCGAAGGCCACGTAAATGAAAAGTGCCGTATGTAGCACGGGAGCTAGAAAAGTACCCTGCCGCCGCAGGTAAAGCGGTAAAAACCCGAGCAGCGCAAACCACATCACCGGCGTGT
Organism: Neolewinella sp.; assembly: GCF_965214665.1. Classification (GTDB taxonomy): domain Bacteria; phylum Bacteroidota; class Bacteroidia; order Chitinophagales; family Saprospiraceae; genus Neolewinella. The sequence goes on from NZ_OZ243970.1 coordinate 847,072, forward strand.
AGGTCAACCAGCCCGCCTTGTAGCTAAACATCCCTTCGCGAATGTGCGGACGCAGCCAGTCAAACCCCTGATCCTGGTAGCTGTACACCATCCAGTCTCCGGAAGCATAGTGCCAGTACACTAGCTGCAGCAAGCCCACCGCCAGGCATAGCACAGCCGCCAGCCCAATCTTCGCACCATTTTGCCCGAAGAAGACGAGTCTCTGCTGCAGAGCCTCCCGATCGATCCCCACTCCCCAAAAGACCGGAATCAGTACGGCAAGTACCTCGGTAGGACGCACCAGGGCCATCAGACCTACGAGCAATCCGATACCAGCAAATTTAGTCCACCGAGGCCGAGGCCGACGGTACAGCCGGTCGCTGAGCAAAATTAGTAGCGCGTAGAGCGTGAACAGGTAGTTGTGCGTCAACGCTCCGTCGATCGCGCTATAGTTGAGGTAGTTCGTTGCAAAGGTGATCAGCAGCAGGGTCACGGCCACCACCCCGTCGGTGTAGTACCTACGCAGCACGCGGCACAGGAGGTAAAGTCCCAGAAAGCTGAAGCATAGCGCACTGAGCGATACTCCCAGTTGGTAGGGTAGGGAAAAGCCGTCCGCGGGGTAAGTCTTACTCGCGGTTGCATACGCATGGGCTAAACCGAAAAAGGGAGCGTACAACAGCGACTGCCCCAGACTATATTTCATTACCCGGTCCCCATCTGGCGTCGTGAACGCCTGATACGGATCGTCGGTCGGCCGGTACTGCGCGATGACATCCGGCAGAAACTTCAGCTCACGCAGGTCGTGGTAGATGAACACCGCCGGCAGGTACATATAGTACCCTGACACATCGTAGCTAATCGTAGCCTCCCCTGCGGGCTGCTGCCACTTCGGATAATACAGGTGGGTAGCTACAATAAGCAGATAGCAAACCAGCAGGGCGGCACAAGATCTACGCTTCACACCCCCGAAGGTAGCTGACCGAGATTACTTTACGGCCACCCCCTTACTGCTGAGCTGGGTCAGGTACTGCTGCCGATCCGCGGCGTTACGCAAAACTTGCGCCGTACCGCCATCACTTCCGGTCAGGCGATTAAGTAGATAAGCTGCGGTGAAACGTGGAGTAGTGGCTGCCATGGTAGTGTAGTGTGCCATAAATGTAAGTATTTGTTTTATAAAAACTAAAACAAAAACAAAAAATTTTATGACGCTCAATCACTGAGCGGTAATGTTCAAGTACCCTCACCACTTCACTACCCTAACTACCATTCCCCCCGAACGCACCACATACCCCCCACGTGGCAGCGCCGCCCCAAAGTTGATCCGCCGGCCTCCCAACGGCACCGCAACCTGCTCCACCAGCACTCCCCGCACATCGTACACCTCTAGCTTGGGTCCGGTAGTTAGACCAGCCGGTAGTTCCAACGTAAAGTAGGTCGCACTAGGATTAGGATACACCCGCAGCGCGACCCGGTCGGAAGCTACCTGCCCAACCGGCGCAGTCAGGTCCCCGTCCCGAATGAAAAAGTCGTCAAAGCCCGCCTCGATCCTGCCGTCCGCTCCCTGCTTTCCCACCGAAATCCGCAGCTGTAGAGAATCGGATAAACCCGCCATTCCAATCAAGTCAATACTATCTTTCAACCACTCGCCCCCAGTGCTACCGTACGCCGCAAGCAGCACCGCACCGGCCGGCCCCGCCAGCTCCACCCGCAGCGAGTCACCGGGATCAAGAATTTCGTTCACCACGTAGTACGCGTAGGATAGAATAGCACTATCCCGGTAAGCCCTCAGGTCAATGTACGGTGACACCAGTACAGTGCGCCCGCTCACCACACCGATGGTATCGCCCGTCAACGAATCCACCCGCCCGGTCAGGTAGGCTAGGTCTTGTACATCCCCGGCAGGACCACGCTGCCACGCCCCAGCCGTAGTATCCCCCGTGACCGACCAGCCCAGGTCACTAATGAAGCTATCCGCGTAGCCGCGCTCCAGGTAGAGCACCGTATCGGCTAGCGCGGTGACCTCCACCTCTGGAATACGGAGTTCTCGGTAGCCCCAGGCAGTTGCCGTGAGCCGGTAACCCTGACTTGGTACATCGGTGAGCGTCACCTGCGCCAGCGTATCACCCACCGCACGATACTGTAGACTATCCCGTACCAGTAACACCTGCCCTTCTCCGATGGGCTCGTCCGTAATGCGATCACGCAGGGAGAGCGTGGTGGTCGCCACAATTTGTGGTTCGAGCGCGACCGACTGCACCGCCTCTTGCCCGCTGGTCAGCCGGACACTCACCGTATCGGCGAAGTAGCCGGGAGCGCTCACCCGCACGCGGTAGGTATCCGTTTCACTCACGACCACCCCGGTAGCGTACCGCCCGGCCGCATTCGTAGTTCCCCTATTCAGGTAAGCATCCAGAATCACCACTTCCGCCCCGTTGATCGGTGCTCCGGTTACTGCATTGCTGATCGTTCCGGCTAACCGCGCCGCCCGTTTATAATCTACGTCGATCACGTAGAGTCCGGTAGCCCGATCGGACACCAGGGTGAGGCCACTAGGAAGGAAAGGGTAGGCCCCCCAGTCTCCGTTGAACCCCCCGTCCGCTCCCGGCCAGGTATCGTAGTTAGCCACCTCGATCAGGTTTGCCGGATCGCTGGCATCCACTACCCGCAGCCCGTCGGTGTAGTAGCTGATCGACAAGAAGTCATCGATCACGTGCACGTTGTGGGGAATGGTGCGCGTATCTAAACTACTCAGCGGACGGTATTCATCCAGCAACCGGATGTCTCCGTAGTCCGATAGATCAAAGGCAGCCACCGAGGCATTGGCCCGCTCGTCCGTAGTGAAGACCGTCCGCCCATCCGCCGTAGCCCAGGCATTGTGCGTAAAGGCAAATGGGGTAGGGGTCACTCCCAGCTTGGTAATATTTGTCAGCTCAGTCACGTCGTAGAGGGCCAGCTCTCCCCGGTAGATTTCGGAGGCGTACATCACCCCGTCCTGCACGTACACGTCGTGCGCGTAGGTCTCGGGCCCCACGGCTACAAGTGGGGGCGCGAGCGGATCGGCCGCCGCATCAAAGATTAGAATACCCCCGTCGTTCAGGTTCCGATCTCCTCCCGCAGTGAAGATGAGCCCCCGCTCGTTGTCCACGTACAGATTGTGCGCCCGCACAAAGGCCCGCTCGAAATCCGGCACCGTATACTGCTGCGTCGAATAGGAGATACTGTCCGGCAGACTCCGCAGATCGATCACGGTGAGTCCGGCATCTCCCTCATCGGCCACTACGTATCCGAACTCTCCGTACGTCTTCATGTCCCGCCAGTTGCTATCTTGCCCTCTCACCCGGGCTACCTCTACGGGACTGGCCGGGTCCGCCAGGGATATCACCGCCACACCGTCGTAGAGTCCCAGCAGCGCATACTCAGTGCCGTCGGGTGCCACGTAGCCCCACACGTCGTTGACATCAACCTCGTAGTCCAGATTCCCGACAAGCTCCGTGTTCAGTTGCGCCCCGAGATGCAGGACAACCACCGCAAGGAGCAGGGTAAGGGTATACTTCATGGAGTTATATACGCTGGACGTTGGGTTTCGCTATCCATTCTCCCCATTTCCTTAGTCCGCTCTCCGATATACGATTGTTTCGTTACTCACCCCCAGCAGTTGCAGCTCCAGCAGGTCCTCATCCAGGCGCACGATGCCGTAGCAATCCGTCTGCGCCGGTCCGGAGATTGTAAAGCAGGGCTTGCCTGTACTCACCCCCCCGCTACAGGCATCGGGGCATACGCCGTGAAACTCCAGGTTTTCCTCCACCAGCAGTTCCCCTTCGTAGTAGGTTTTGTAGTGGGTGGGCGTGAGTTCCACCTGCTCCTGCCCGTCGTCGGTATTGACCCAGCGTCCGCTCAGCAGTTGTTGGGCCGCGGCCGCGGGTGCACGGTCGGTGGAAGCGGTAGCCCCCTTACTCTCGGCGTAGTTGGCTCCGTCCTCGTCAATTTTTAGTCCGTAGGGAGTAGGTGCGTTTTCCCCACTACCTGCCACCGTGTCGTTGTAGCCGGCATCCGGTAGGGGCACGGTATCCGGCTCGGCCATCAGCGCCTGGCTCACGGCTTGGGGCTGACCGGCAATCGCATAGGTACTATCTATCAGGGCATCGTCGCTTGCGTACTCGGAGGCACAGGCGGTAAACAAATAAACAACGAACAGAAGGCTCAGAAAGCGCATAGGATCCGGTATTGGTCCTGAGGAAACGATAACGTAACGCATTAAGTGCGGAACTGCCGGTCGAGGACCAGAATTTGGGGTAGTAGCAGGGTACGCCCATCGTTCGTGATGAGATAGTCCGCCGCCGCTTCCTTGCGCTCGTCCGACCACTGTTTAGCAGCGCGTTGCGCGAACTGCGCTGCACTGATTTGGTCGCGGCCCATCACCCGCCGGCGCCTTTCCCCTACCGGACAACTTACCACCACGACCTCATCGTAACTGGCGGCAGCGTCGATTTCGAACAAAATGGCCGCCTCGTGGAGGGTGTAGGGATGTGTCTGTCGCTGGTGCCAGGAGTTTCCATCGCGGGCCACGACCGGATGGACCAGGCTATTCAGGTCAGCTAGTGCCAGTGCATCGCCAAAGACCTGGCTGCTGAGGTAGGCCCGATCGAGCTCGCCCGCTGAGTACGCCTGTTGTCCGAAGCGGCCGCTGATCGCCTCGCGCAGCATGGCATCTTCCACCATAAGGCGCTTAGCCCGATCGTCGGCGTAGTAGACAGGCACGCCAAGTCGCTCGAATTCCCGACAGACGGTGGTCTTACCCGCCCCGATGTTTCCGGTAATACCGATCCGCTTGGGCATATGCGTTGGTTGAAACCGGTAAGATAGCGCGTTGTTAGGCCGGTTGATCTACCGCCACCTTGTAGGTGGGGTCTTCGACCAGGTTGACCTCGATGATCGCATCGGCCTTATTGAGCAGCTGGCGGGAGTCCTTGCTGAGGTGCTGTAGGTGTACCCGCTTACCCACGCGGTGATACCGCTCGGTCAGTTTATTGAGGGCTTCGATGGCCGACATATCCACCACCCGGCTCTCCCGAAAGTCGATCACGATCTCGTCCGGATCGCCCAGCACGTCGAATTTCTCATTGAACACCGCCACCGAGCCGAAGAACAACGGACCGTAAATCTCGTAGTGCTTGACCCCCTGCGCGTCCACGTGCTTGCGGGCTCGGATACGCTTGGCACTCTCCCAGGCAAAATTGAGCGCCGCAATGATGACGCCAACGATGACGGCCAGGGCCAGGTTGTGCAGGAAGATGGTCACCAGGGTCACTAGGACCATCACCAGTAGGTCCGACTTCGGCATCTTACCGAAGGTGCGTAGGCTCGCCCATTCAAAAGTGCCCACGGCTACCATGATCATCAGTCCGGTGAGCGCCGCCATCGGCACCAGCTCGATCAGGCTGCTCCCGAACATGATAAACACCAGCAGCATTATCGCCGCTACGATCCCCGAGAGCCGCGCCCGCGCGCCCGCACTGATGTTGATCAGCGACTGACCTAGCATCGCACAGCCTCCCATACCCGACAAAAAGCCCGATAGGATGTTGGCTGCGCCCTGAGCCACGGCCTCCTTGTTACCCCGCCCCCGCGTTTCAGTGATCTCATCGATGATGTTGAGCGTAAGCAGGCTCTCGATAAGTCCTACCCCGGCCACGACCAGTGCATAGGGCGCTATCACGCTCAGCGTCCCGAAGGAGAAGGGCACCTGTGGAATGTGGAAGGGCGGAAAGCCCCCGGCGATGCTGGCTAGGTCACCAACGGTAGTGGTCTCGATTCCGAGCGCGGCTACGATTCCAAACACGGTCAGGATGGCGACCAGCGAGGCCGGCACGGCTTTGGTCAACCGGGGCAATCCCCAGATGATAGCCATAGTCACCAGCACCAGTCCGCCAAACAAAAGCAATGACTGCCCCGTCAACCAAGCTCCGGTATCTGGGTTTTTGAACTGATCCAACTGCGCCATAAAGATGATGATCGCCAGCCCGTTCACGAAGCCGAAAATAGCGGGGTGGGGCACCAGCCGCATCAGCTTACCGAGCCGCAGAAGGCCCGCTACTATCTGAATGATGCCCGCCAGCACCACGGTAGCAAAGATGTATTCGATGCCGTGCGACTGGGCCAGCGATACGATCACTACCGCCACCGCCCCGGTGGCGCCCGAGATCATCCCAGGCCGCCCACCGAGTACCGCCGTGACGATACCCATCACGAAGGCTGCATAAAGTCCGATCAGTGGCGGAAGGTCCGCCAGAAACGCAAAGGCCACCGCCTCGGGCACGAGGGCCAGGGCGACGGTAAGTCCGGATAGGATCTCGATCCGGTAGTTCACCTTCTGCGAGAAATCGAATAGATTGATGTACTTTTTCATGGAGTCGATGGCCTTACCGCACGGCATATGCCGGGGCACTTACGCTAAAACGGCCGCGAAGGTAAGCTATATTTGCGCCCCCCCACAAGCCTCTCCCGCTATGCCCGAGTCCGGTAACATTCTCCTCACCGTCATCGACCGCGTCGGCGAGGCCCACGAACTGGAGGCCCCCACCGACATGAACATGAACGTGATGGAGGTCTGCAAGGCCTACGAGCTACCGGTCAAGGGCACCTGCGGCGGCATGGCCCTGTGCAGCACCTGCCACTGCTACATCCTCACCGACACCCCGCTACCCGACATGAGCGACGACGAGGAGGATATGCTCGACCAGGCCTTCTTTGTCGAGGACAACAGCCGCCTGGGCTGCCAGCTTCGCATTACCGATGCTCTCGATGGTCTGCGCATCCAGCTCGCCCCCGAGGCCGAAGATTAGTTTTTTAAAAATCACCGTAAACTTTTGCCGTTTGCGGATTGTCTCTATCTTTGCAGCCCGTTACGATGGTAGCGTGGTAAAAATTACATCGCGGGGTGGAGCAGTTGGTAGCTCGTCGGGCTCAAGATTGTAAGTCTAACTGGCCGTGTCAAAACGGTTTTTGTGTGGTGATACCCACCGCACGAACTGAATAAGATTCAGCAGCTTTTCTTGCTTGGGCTGCCTTGGTGGAAACACCTGGGTGAATATTCATCAAATTCGGGGAAGCCTTTCGTATGGTAATCCCGAGCCAAGCCTGGACTTAGTCTGGGAAGGTGTAGAGACTTAATGGTGAACACCGTAGTACGACCCCCGTCGTACCGGTGAAGAGAAAGTCCAGACCATCAAATCCGTCTTATGTACAGACGGGCGTAGCGAAAGCTATAGTGGTACGCATAACCCGAAGGTCGCAAGTTCGAGTCTTGCCCCCGCTACTTTGGCATAAGCCGCTACGGACTTCGGTTCGTAGCGGCTTTTTGCGTTTCCGCTAGTCGGCACGTATTTTCGGCAAATGCTGACGAAACAACGTGGTGATATTGCAGAACAGGCCGTAGTACTCGAAGCGCTCAAACGAGGATGGGGCGTATGCAGACCGATCGGGGATTATCTACCCTACGACTTAGTACTAGATATTGACCAATCATTATACAGGATACAGGTAAAATATGCTTGGTACGATCAGGCCAAGAAGAACTATGTCGTAGATGTGAGGCGCACGAAGACAAACCGGCGGCAGATGGTTCGGAGTAATTACCTCCCTGAGGACTTTGACTTCGCTGTGCTTTACATCGAGGCTACCCATAATTTCTACGTCATGCCGGCCAAAGTATTTATCTCCTATGGCAGCGAAATTCATCTCGTAGAAGATGACAAACGCCAGCGTAAGCCAAGGTCGGCAGTGTACCGGAACGCATGGCAGCTTATCGGCAACGACTAATCACTCCCCCCCACCACTCTTCTTCCGCTTAAAGGGATTAAACTTCTCCAACTCCTTCTTCACGTCATCTACCGCATCCTGGGCGGCACCGGGGAGGGCTAGGCTATCCGAACCGGCGGTGGCCGTACTGTCACGGCCTAGACCGAGGGCACCACGTAATTTATTCGCGGCTTCCCGCTCTAGGCGATCGGCCTGTTGGGCGGCGGCACTACGTAGGCTATCCTCTACGACTTGGGCGCGCGCACCGGCCAGGGCTTTAGCGCTGTCGACGCGGGTTTCGAGCTCGTTACGTACCTGCTCCTTGCGAGTCTCTAGCTCTTCCTGCACCCGGTCCTTCACCGCAGCGGTGACGGAGCCGGCCAGCGACTGATCGCCACTTCCCCCCTCGGTACCCAAGAGATCGAAGCCGGCGCGCGGATTAGAGATGGTGCCGGTTAGCTTGATATTGAGGTTGAGGGTGTCACCGGGGGAGATATTAAGACCCAATTTTCCGGCCTGGCCGGCCAGTTTATCGAGGGCGGAGAGCGCCGTACCGGTTACGATATTGCCCTGGATCAGGGTGCGGGGCACGGCGGCCCGGATGCGGTAGTCCATATCGGTATCGAGCCCGTGGGTACCCCCCAGTTGCATCGGGATACCCGCCAGCCGGAAGTCAAAGGGCTCGACCGTCACCTTACCGTCGTTGACCTGGAAGGCGGCGATGATATCCTTCAGGGTAGTGCTGTTCTTTAGCTCGTTGACGTTCAACGCGTTACCGATCACCTGCAACGGTTTGAAGGAGGCGATGCGGGCCTCGGCCGTGCGCAGTAGCCCCTTGGCGTCTATCGAGTTCAGTTTCGGGAAAAAGTCATCCCCAAGCTTACCCTCCATCACCATTTGGCTGCTAAAGTTGCCGGAGATAAACTTACCCACCGGGGCCAGGATGGCAAAGGTGTTGAGCGCTCCGAAAGCCTGCGAAAAGTCCATATTTTTCATATCATACGAAAAGTGGAAGCCCGGCTCCTCGCCCTCCGCTGTATCGTAGGAGCCGGTAAAGCCCATGGCACCTCCCAGCAGATTGGCATTGCCGTCTTCGATTACTACCGCACCATCGCGCACCAGCATGGTACCCCGCACGTCATTCATCGTGATGTCGGTATACTGCACGCGGTCGGCTACCATATCTACCCTCAGGTTAATATTTCGCGGTACGGGGATGGGGGCCGTTTCGGCAGTCGAAGCGTCAGCGGGCGGGGTCGCAGGTGCATCACTGGTAGCAGCGGCAGTTTCATCCTCCATAAAGTCCGCCACGCTGAAGTAGCCCGAGCGCACCGAAAGGTCACCCGTCAGCACCCCCTCGTCGAAGGTGTAGTCGAACAGGTTACTGACCACGCCGCTCATGGTGAAGTTGCTCTGCTCCAGCGTGGCGGCGGCATTGGCAATTTCGAGCCGGTTTGGTTTGATGTTGCCGATCACGCGCAGATCCTTCGGCCGGTACGTGCCATAGGCCAACTCCTGGATCTCAGCGTCTACGTCAAAATCGAAGCGGTCAAACACCTCAGTTTCCGTTTCTGGGGTAGGGGTGGTAGCCGTGGCATTCAATTCCGCCGGGCTGCTGACCCGCTCGCTGTCCTCCTCGGACATCCACTCATCGGCGTCGAAGTAGTTGGAGCGCATCGTCACGCTGCCGCGCATGGTTTGCTCGGGGCTGAAGTAGGCCAGGATGTTGTTAATCTTAGCGGATGCGGAGACATCGCTGCGCCCCAGGGTGGCGGTAAACTGCTGGAGGTCGACGTACTGGGGGGTGAAGTCAGCCTTGGCCTGAGCGATGCGTACCGAGGGGGTGCCCTCTGCGGTATACACCAGATTGCTCACTAACAGATCGCCGGCCAAATTGACCTCGGCGTAGCGGCCAGCATCGATGGCGCTCTGGCGCACATTGTCCATCGTAATGTCCGCTACGATGCGGCCGGCCAGCTCGCTGACGCCCTCTAGCGGAATGGCACTAGACCACTTCTCCAGGTCGAGGGTACCCTTCAGCCGGGCATCTACATTGGGATCAGAGAGCGGTGAGGTCAGGCGGAAGCGCCCCGCAAACGGATCGCCCCCGAGTGTAAAGTCAAAGCGGGGTAGGTCGACCACCAGCTGATCGAGGTCGCTAGACGGACTATTGACCGCAAGGGCCGCATCGATGCCGGTGATGCCTACCGGGCGGCCGGGGTACTGCACGCTGCCGCCGCTGATGTCGCTATTGATGGTGAAGGCGGGGTACATTTCTTTATCCCCATTGTAGGTACCGTTGACAGTACCCTGTAGGGTGAAGGTGCCACCAGTCTGCACGCGTTCGTAGCCCTCGGTGTAAGCGGCGGGAATGATACTCCAGAGCTGCTTAAAGTCATTGGCCGGAGCCTGGTAGCTAAGGTCAAAGTCGATGTCGTCATTCTCCTGAAGATCGATGCTTCCGCCGAACTCAAGGGCCAGAGCGTTGAGGGTCACGCGGTTGTCCTTGAAGGTATAGCGCAGTGCGTCGGCGTCGATATTGACCACGGCATCCGCATTGAGGGTGGCCTCATCGAGGTAGGTAACGCCGCCCTGGGCCACGGTAAAGGCATCGGCGGTAGCGATGGTCCGGAGGTCGAAGACGGAGGCCGTGAAGTCACCGTCGCCCGTAGCGTCTAGGCCCGTGAGTTGAATGTACGTAGTGGTAGTACGGTCATCGTATACGAGACTACCATCGTTGACCGCGAAATGATCGAGGGTGAGGAGTGGACCGGCTTCTTCCTCCGCAGGCGTTGCACCGGCGGCCCCGCCCGCTTCTTCCGTTTCCGGAACTATGAGGTAGTTGGCCAGTTCCGGCGTCAGCACCAGCAGATTGATACTGGGAGCATCGAGCGTGACGGCGTCGATGTTGTAGTTACCGTCGCCCGCTACGACGGACCAAAAGCCCAGATCGACGCGCGCCTGCCGGCCGGTCACGAGTGGAAGGCCTGCGAAGGTGTCGATTCCGATGACGCTATAGTCGTCGATAGCGAGCGAGATGTCAGGAAAGCTGCGCAGGAAGCTCACGTTGGCGTCGGCAAAATCGACCCTGGCGTTCAGGTTATTATTGATGGCCGACTTCACATTGGCGACAATCTGATCCTTGAACAGGAGAGGAGCGGCCAGGAGGAAGCCCACGAGCAGCACCACGAAGACTAGCAGGCCGATGAGCAGACGTTTGGTGAGTTTCATACGGTAAATTTTAGCGGGAACAGCTTGGTGGGCTGGGGGGTTGGGTGTAACCTTTGCGGTAACATCATGTTAAGTCTCGTAGAGTGACCCGCGCGGTATGCGTACGTCACACCTTACGTAGCCCCTAAAATGGACGGCTATTTGACTTGAAACACCTCTCATGACCGCAGCCGGTATCGACTACACCTTCATCAACACAGCCGAAGGGCTCCTCAACTTTAAGCAACAGCACCGCGACATAGACTGGCTGGGCTTCGACACCGAATTCATCGGCGAGAAGCGCTACCACACCCTGCTCTGCCTGATCCAAATCAGCAGCGCGCACGGGTACTTTTTGCTCGATCCGCTGGCCATCGACGACCTCGGACCATTGCTGGAGATCATCCAGGACCCCGCGGTGGTCAAAATCACGCACGCCGGCGACAACGACTACCGCCTGCTGTACCGGGCCCACGGCATTACGCCCGCAAACGTATTCGACACCCAGGTGGCGGCCGCATTTATCGGGCACCGCTATCCCACCAGCTTCGCCAAACTCGTAGAGGCCGAGACGGGCGAGCGGGTCGGAAAGGGCTACGCGGTTACGGATTGGTCGCGCCGCCCCATGAGTGATAAGCAGGTTAAGTACGCCCTCTACGACGTGGTGTATCTCCGCCAACTCTACGACACCATCACCGGCAAGCTCCGCGCCAACGGCCGCCTTGATTGGGCCCTGGAGGAGTGTGCACTGATGACGGACCCCGACTACTACTACCGCGATCCGCACCACGAACTGCTGAATAGCAACATCGCGCGATCGGGCAAAACCAAGGAGCGTATTTTTCTGCTCCGCCTCTACGAATGGCGCCGGGCCCAGGCCGAACAGCGCAATTATTCCAAAGAGATGATCTTGTCCAGCAAACTCATCGGGCAGCTCGTGCGTGGCGTGCGGGGCGGCAGGGAAAGCATGCAAGAGAACCGCCGACTACCGGGCAAGACCGTGAGCCGCTACGGCGACCTGTTCGTCGACTTCTACACTACGCCCGCTACCCCCGAAGAGCTGGCCGTGGTGAAGCAGATTCAGCGCTCAACTCAGGACGATGATGACGATGATATGATCATTGAACTGTTGTACCTCCTCATGAAGTACCGTGCCGCTGAGGCCGACATCAGCCACGCCCTGGTGATGCCCCGCAACGCCATCAAGCGCATGAAGCAGGACGAGAGCGTGCGCCAAAGTATCCTCGGCTCCGGCTGGCGCCGCGAGCTACTCGGTGAGGATTTTGTGGGCTGGCTGAAGAATTTCGACCGGCTAAAGCTGCGGATTGAGGGGGGGAAGATTAGTCTGGTAGGCTAGCTTCAATAGCTGAATAAATTTTCAATAGCTTCCCCTCCTCCCGCTCCCAGCAAAGCTCCTCCGCCGCCACCCGGCAGTTCTCCCGTAAACGGGTGTAGGCCTCCGGATGATCTAGTAGGCGTTGAATTGGGGCGGCAAGCCCAGCTGCGGTAAGCTTGGTAAGCAGCTCAAATACCCCGTACTGCTCGTTGATGCTGCGGTACTCGGGGTAGTCCATCTGGATACTCGGCAGACCGGCCTGGATGTAGTCAAGAGCCTTGTTAGCCAGGCTGTAGTAGTAGCTTGGGCTAGAGTCTGCGAGCAGGTTGATGCCCAGCCAGGCTTTGGCGGTTATCTCGGGCAGTTTGGCCGGGGGGTGGAAGCCGGCAAACCAGACGCGGTCGGTAAGCTCGAGGGTGGCAGTAAGTCGCTTTAGCGATTCCTCCTCGGGGCCGGAGCCGACGATCCACAACTTACACTCAGGCAGGAGGGTCAGAGTAGCGATGGCAGTTTCAACGCCGCGTCCGGGATTGAGCATACCCTGATACAGTATTACTCCTCCAAAATTTTCTTTATTTAAAATATTTTCTTTTACGGGTAAGTTTCTGATTACCGAAAACGGCGCGTCGTAATCCTCGGCTAACAACCGAGCGAGCTGCGGAGCTACGGTGTAGCGTGCGTCGGTTTTGGGCACGAGCCATCTACCAAGCTGACGCCAAAATCCCCGGATGGCGGGGCGGTTGACCACCTCAGGGGTTTCACTAAACCACTCGTGGGCATCGTAGACAATCCTGACCTGCCGACTACGTAACAGGGTGACGGGCAGTAGGGTATCGAGGTCGACTGCGCAAATTACATCGACTGGCTGTCGGTTTAAATAGCGGTACAACCGGTAGTTAAATTCTAAGTAGAACAATTTGCCCGAGGTGTACCGACAACGAAGGCGGTGGGTAACGTAGGGATGGTCGGGTAGGGGCATGCTAGTGGGCAGAAGGCGGCCCACGAGCTGCACCTGGTGACCCGCCTGCTGGAGGCTGCTGCAGATGCGGTGCATGCGCTGGTCGTGGCTCAGGTCGTTGGTGACGGTGCAAATGATCCTCACGGATGGCGGAGTTTGTCGCCGTCTTTAATGACGATACCTTCGTTGATCAGTGCCTGAAGGTATCCGGACACGGTAGGGCTGGTTAGGCCGTTGAATGCCCGCAGCACGGTACCGATACTGACCTCACCCCGTGGCTGTAACAGCTCCATGACCTTATCGTACACCTGTCGGTTGGTGGGGGGCGTCACGGACTGGCGGCGGCACACATCGCAACTCCCGCACGCGGGCGGGTCCTGCTCGCCGAAATACCCGAGCAGCTGCTGGGATCGGCACTGCTCGTCGCCCTCGCAGTAGGCGATCATGGTGTCGATACGGTGGCGGGCGCGTTCCTTTAGAAAATTGTAGCGGGCTTCGTCGATGCGTAGGTTATCGGGGTCGATGCGTTCTTCCACAAAGACCACCTGCGGGCCCTGCCGCTCGGGGGTGTAGTCGATTACGCCATCACCGCGCATCTTGACTAGGATGCGGCGCAGCTCCTCGGCGGAAAGCTGTAGGAAGTTGGCGAGCGAACCTTCCCGCAGTTGTACCGGATTGACGAAGGCACCCTGGGTGGTGCGTAGGATGGACTTGACCATCTTATCGACGCGCGGGTTTTTGAGCTGGTAGTCGTAGAGTCGTTCCTTAGGTACGACGAACTGCAATTGGGCGGCTTGCTTGAGGTCTTCGGTGAGGATGATGTAGCCCGACTGCTCTAGCGCCTTGAGTCCGCTGTACGCCTGACGGATGTCGAAGCCGAAGTTCTGACTAAAGCGCGTAAGGTCGAATTCGAAGGTTTCGCCCTGCCCGCCACCCACGGCCAGTTGCAAGTAGCTGCCCAGGGCGCGGTACATGCGCTTTATTTCGGTAATGGGCGGATAGCTATAGGTCCAGTTGCGCAGCAGCCGCTCTCCATCACTCGTATGGTAGAGCATGACGGCATAGCTCGGATCGCCGTCCCGTCCCCCGCGACCGGCCTCCTGGAAGTAGGCCTCGGGGCTGTCTGGCGGTCCGTAGTGAATCACCGTACGCACGTCCGGCTTATCGATACCCATTCCGAAGGCATTCGTGGCTACGATGACGCGTAGCTTATCGGCGATCCAGTCGGCCTGCCGCTGGTCCTTTTCGGCCGGTTCGAGTCCGGCGTGGTAGGCGGCGGCGGGGATGCCCCGGCGGCTAAGTTTGTGGGCGATCTCCTTAGTAAGGCCGCGACTGCGCACGTACACGATGCTGCTACCTCCGACCCCCTCCAAAATTTTGACGAGTTGGTCCTCCTTCCCGGGCGGGTGCCGGACGATGTACGATAGGTTTTCCCGGGCAAAGCTCTGCTGAAACACCCCCCGCTGCTTACCGAACGATAGCTTGTCCTGGATGTCCGTCACTACCTCGGGGGTGGCCGTAGCCGTTACGGCGATGAGCGGCACTTTGGGGTGTAGCTCCCGTAGCTCCGCGATGCGCAGGTAGGCCGGCCGAAAGTCATAGCCCCACTGACTAATGCAGTGCGCCTCATCCACGGCGATGAGCGAGACCGGCATGCGACGGATACGCTCCTTCGCTAGGTCGGTAAGTAGGCGTTCCGGACTCAGGTACAGCAGTTTCGTGTTCCCGTACACGGCATTGTCCAGGATGCGGTCGATGTCGCTTGTGCGCAGTCCGCTGTAGATCGCTTCGGCCACGATGCCGCGCTCACGAAGCTGCCGTACTTGGTCCTTCATTAGGGCGATCAAGGGAGATATCACTAGGGTCACGCCTTCTAGGGCCAGCGCCGGAATCTGGAAGCAGAGACTTTTGCCGCCGCCGGTGGGTAGTAGGGCCAGAGTATCCTGACCCGCCAACACGCTCGATATAATCTCCTCCTGGAGGGGGCGGAAGCTGGGGTAGTTCCAGTACTGTTGGAGGATATTTTGCGGGGTGGGCATACTGGGATAAGCTACCACTTCCGCCGCGCCAAACTAAGTAGCGTCAGCAACAGGAACAGGGCCGTGACGCTCAGGAAGTATACCACGTCGCGGGTATCGATGAGGCCCCGCCCCAGGCTCTGAAAGTGCTCCTGCATGCCGAGACTACTAATGAGGCGGTCGCCGTTGCCGTAGAAGATGGGCAGGGAGGCCAGGTAGTCGAAGCCAAAGTAGCACCAGAAGCACAGGGCCAGGGCCAGCAGGAAGCTCACCACCTGATTGGTGGTCAGGGCGCTGGCGAATAGGCCGATGGCGACGAAGGCCATGCTGAGGAAGAGTAAACCGATGTAGCTGCCGATGGTGCCGCCAGTGTCGATATTGCCGACGGGCTCGCCCAACTGGTAGACCGAATAGTAGTACAACACCGTAGGCAGTAGGGCGATCACTACCAGCGTCACACAGGCCAAAAACTTACCCAGTACAATTTGCCAGTCGGTCAGCGGACGGGTCACCAGCAGCTCAATGGCGCCGGTCTGCCGTTCCTCCGCCAGGGCGCGCATGCAGATGGCCGGGATAAGAAAGAGCAGCACGTTCGGGGCTAGGGTGAAGAACGGACCCAGGGTGGCGTAGCCGTAGTTCAACAGGCTGGTCTCTGGAAACACAAAGAGAAACAGCCCCGTCACAATCAGAAATACGCCGATCACGACGTAGCCGATCAGACTGGCGAAGAAGGCATTGATTTCCTTGCGGTATACGGCAAGCATCTAGGGGGTACGGGTTCGGGTAGGGAGCAGGAGGGGATGGCGCTCGTTGTAGAGCTCCAGGGCTCGGAGGAGCTTTGCCGTATCGTCCGGCGGTGTACGCTCCAGGGCGGCCACCAGGTCCTCCTCGCGGGCTACCAGGCGCATCACGGTGGGATGATCGAAGGACAGTCGCTTTCCGGTCGCGCTATCCAGTATCCGGTACAGGCGCCGCTGCCGGTCTCGCTCCACGTAGCCCTGCCGAAAGACCTGACCGTTGACCGGATTATAGGCCTTCATCAGTTGCCGGCTATGGATCAGCGTATCGTACTGTAGGGTAGCGTAGCGCCCCACGCTACGCAAACCGGCAAATTCGTGAAAACCGCGCTTGCCGTCTTCCCGCACGAAGAAGTAGGGTAGCCCGTGCAGTGCAATGGCGTACGGGGGCACGTAGTCGCGGTCGCGGTAACCGAAGTTGTCGACCTGCACCCGGTAGTCATCCGGCAGTTGTACCATCTCACCGACTATGCCCTCCCAAAAGACGTCCGGCCGGTTGGCCAGCAGGCTAGCGTTAGAGAGGTATACGCCGTCGGCGAAGCGAAAATCCGCGTTGAAGGTGCGGTCCTGGGCCAGCAGCCAGAAGGGAAACACCAGTACCACGAGCCACTTCATCACGGGCTAAAGGTAGTTATCTGGCGGTAGTGAGGGCCCGGAAGACCTCCTCCACGCTCAGCACCTCGGGGGTGAGGGTCAGGAGGGTGAGGTCATGGGCAACGGCAAACCGAAAAACTGCGGCCCGCACCTCCGTGTCCTGCTCGAGGTATAACCGATACCGGGCCGGCGGCGAAACCACGGTCACCCGCTTGACCCCCCCGATTCGTTCCAGCTCCGCAACCCCCACCGTGCGGTCAAACTCCACCAGCAGCGACCGCTCCCCCCGCAATCGCCGCTCCAGCCGCTCGATGGGGTCGTCGGCCACCAGTCGGCCCCGATCGATGATCACCACCCGGTCGCAGATCGCCTGCACCTCCTGCATGATGTGGGTACTGAAGATTACGGTTTTCTCCCGCCCCAGTTCTCTGATCAGCTCCCGGATCTCCGCCAGCTGATTGGGGTCGAGCCCGCTCGTAGGCTCATCCAGGATCAGCACCGCCGGATCGTGCAGCAGCGCCTGCGCCAGGCCTACCCGCTGCCGGTAGCCTTTAGAAAGTGCCCCGATCTGTTTGTGCGCCTCCCGCCCCAGGCCAGTGCGCTCGATGAGGTGGGCGATGCGCGACTTGGCGTCCGTCACCCCGTTGGTCTGGGCGGCAAACTGCAAGTACTCACGTACGTACATGTCCCGGTACAGCGGATTGTGCTCCGGCAGATAGCCCACCGCCCGCCGCACCGCCAGGCTATCGGTAGTCACGTCATGGCCCGCCACCGTGACCGTGCCCTCGGTCTGGCTGAGGTAGCAGGTCAGTATTTTCATCGTGGTGGTCTTACCCGCTCCGTTGGGTCCCAAAAAACCGAGCACCTCCCCGGGCCTAGCCGCAAAGCTGATGCCATCCAGGGCGAGCTGATCGCCGTACCGCTTCGTAAGTCCTGCTACCTGTACTGACATGCTCGACGACTTAATACCCAATGTGAAACAACGCATCCCCCTGTCCCACCAGTGCCGCATTGTTGTGCCCGATGATGAAGCCGTTGCGCGGGGCCAGGATGCGCTTGTTCGGCCGTACCCCGTGCGGATCGAAGATGGTGCCGATCGGCTCCCCCTTGCGGACCGGGTACCCGCTCCGCTTCGTCCACTGAAACAGCCCCGCCCGACCGGCTCGCACCCAACTGCTATTGGTTATACGTATGGGCTGCCGCTCGTCTGCCCCGCTAGCGGGTGGAAGCATCTCCCGGGCTTCGAGTAGCCGCCGGATGCCGGCCATCCCTTCGGCGATGCTACGCCCGTCGTAGCGCAGGTTCTCCCCGCCTTCGTAGGTCAGTACCGAGAGCCCCAATGACTTGAGGGCCGAACGCCGCAGCGACTTCACCGGCGCCCGCGCGGCCAGCAGCACGGGTGGGGCGAACTGCTCGGCGGCCCGTAGCGCACCCTCATCGTCGGGCGAGTAGCGGATCTGCGGAAAGTTGAATACGCCCCGCCCGCCGGTGTGGAAATCCACGGCCAGGTCACAGTGCGCCAGCAGGTTTTTGCTTAGTCCGTAAGCCACCCGACTGGCCAGCGATCCGGTGGCGCTACCCGGAAAGCTGCGATTCACATCCTTACCATCCGGCACATCACGCCGAAAATTATCGAAGCCGTACACATTGAGCAGCGGCACTACCACCGCGGTACCCGCCACTAGCTTATCGAATAGCTTTTGCTTCAGGCCACGCCTGAGGATTTCCACCCCGTTGATCTCATCGCCGTGCACCCCGGCCAGAAAGAGCAGGGTAGGCCCCGGCTTATAACTCCGAAACACGTGGGCTTTGATTGACACCGGACTCCCGCTCGGTAGCTGTCCGGCCACCAGCTCCACCACCCCCGACTGACCGGGGTAAAATTCGCCGCTAGCGACCGTCAGGGGGGTGATCTCACTCATGCTTTACTGGCTGCGTGTTCGATGATGGCCCCGGCGATGTCTACCCCCGTGGTGCCCTCGATGCCCTCTAGGCCGGGACTTGCGTTGACCTCCATCACTAGGGGACCGCGCTTGCTGGGGATCAGGTCGACCCCCGCTACCTCCACGCCGATCAGGGCCGCGGTGCGCAGGACCAGTGCTTCGTCGGTCGCATTCAACTGTACCGGCACCGCCGAGGCCCCGCGGTGCATGTTGGCCCGAAACTCCCCCTCGGCGGCCGTGCGCTCCATCGTAGCCACGATGCGCTTACCAACCACTAGCGCACGGATGTCGCTTCCCCGTGATTCGCGGATGTACTCCTGCAGTAGCACCCGGTCCTGTAACTGCAGGAAGCCCTCCACCAGTCGTTCGAGTTGGTACATATTATGGGCCAGGGCCACGCCCACGCCGTGGGTACTCTCCAGCAGCTTCACCACCACCGGAAAGGGGGCTAGCTTTTTGGCGATCAGCCGTGCCTCGAAGATCGAAAAACAGAGTACCGTACGCGGTACGTCGATGCCCGCCGCGGTCAATTGTTGCAGGCAGCAACTTTTATCGCGGGCCAGCAGCAGCGCATCGGCCGGTAGCGTATGCGGTACGCCCAGCACGTCCAGCTGCCGGATGATCGACACGCCCCGACTCGTAATATTCGCCCCGATGCGCGGTATGACCACCTCGCCCAGCCTCAGCGGGGAGCCATTGTGTAGAAGCGCGCTCTTCGTCCCGCCCAGGTACATACTGCACAGGGCGTGGTCCACTACCTCCACCTCGTGCCCCCTTTGTTCCCCGGCTTCCACCAGCCGTCGCGTACTGTACAATCCGGGCCCCCGGGAAAAAACGGTCATCCGCATGGCCGCAAAGGTAAGTGCGCTTTTGGCTATCTTTCCCCCTTCCGGCATCCCCCCTGGTAGATCAGGTTTGCGGGCGGGGCCGCCGGTGCCACATCCATCGAATTACCCCACCGACGTGCTCGCGCTGCCGCCACCTCCGTAGCACCCGCGACCCCGCCCGACTTAACTCACCTTCATGCGCTACCTTAGTTTTCTCGTCCTACTCACCCTGTACGCCTGTGGCAACGATAGCCCGGCCCAAGCAGACCCCACGGAAGAGCAGCAACCGATCATGACCTTCACCAGCCACGAGATCATGGATACGGCCAATACGTGGTGGGCCCTCACCATTGGGGACGTCACCGGCGACGGGCTGATGGACGCCGTGTACATCAACAACAATGCCCACGGCGGTTACCTGGCCTACCGTAGCGGACAGACTGCCGACGGCATCTGGCAGGAAACGATCATTGCCGAAGCACCCCCCACCGGCGGCACCTTCGCCTCCGGCGACCTGGAAACCGGCGATATGGACGGCGATGGCGACGTAGACGTGCTGGCGGTCAAGCACACCGGTGAATGGGACGATGCCGCCGACCAGGCCGAAGTGTTCTGGTACGAAGCTCCCGACTGGACCCCCCATACCGTGGGTGATGCGCGCGGTGCCGTTAAGGACCTCAGCATCGCCGACTTCGACGGGGACGGCCGTAACGACCTGGCCGTGCTGACCTTTGAAAACGAAAACCTGCGCATCCACCGGAGCAACGAGGACGGTACCTCCACCATGGTGGCTGATCTGACCGCCCCCGGTCTGCACGAGGGCATGGACGTGGGCGACCTGGATGGCGACGGCGACGTCGATGTAGCGGCCAATGGCTACGTCTGGATGAACCCCGGCGGGGACCTGATCGGCGAGTGGCAGCGCGAGGAGCTCAGCCCCCAGTGGCACACCCAGACCGGCGACTGGAGCGCCAACGGTACTAAGAATGCCGTAGCTGATATGGACGGCGATGGCCGCCCGGAGGTGTTCGTCACCCACAGCGAGCGGGCCGGCTATCCGCTGGCGATGTATTCCCGTAGCGACGATGGGACCTGGTCCGAGACCGTAATTTTAGACAGCATTCCGGCCGCCCACACCCTACAGGTCTTCGATATGGACCTGGACGGCGATATGGACATCGTGACCGGTATCAACAAGGGCCGGGCGGTCAACCTGGACGTCGATCACTTCGAGGTGATGGTGCTCGCTAACGACGGCAACGGTAATTTCACGGAGGACGTGATTGCCCAGGGCGGCATCTACAACGGCCGGGTTGCCGACTTCGAGGGCGACGGTGACTACGACATCTTCCGCCTGCCGGAACACGAGGCTAAATCCCTCTACCTACTGCGTAACGAGACTAAAGGCAGCAAATAGATGACTAGGATATACTACCGCTACGCCCTGCTACTCGCCACCGCTTACCTGCTGCTGGGGTGCGGCAACGACGCCAACGTCCGGTACGAGAGCGACGAATCTACCACGACGGCAACCCTACCCACCGACCGCTGGACCTACATCGAAGTCGACAGCAATAAGGCCATGTGGGGCGACTACGACGATCCGGAGTGGCTACGCTATTTCGGTCTGGCCGCCGGCGACCTAAACAACGATGGGTATATGGACATTGTCTCCGGCCGGAACGTCTACCTCAATCCCGGTAACAATATGACCGGGCCGTGGGAGAAACTCGATCTGGGCCGCAACGTTGATGCTAACCTGATTATCGATTACAACGGAAAGCCAGCCATTCTCGCCGAAGCCCTACCCGACGTGTACCTATTCACCAGTAGTGACGACGGCACCGACTGGACCGATGGGCAGGTGGTCGCCCAGGTACCCGCCACCGGGCACCATAATGGACAAGGCTATAAGGTGGCCGATGTGTTTGGCGACCACGGAGGGGATGAGGTGATCTACGCCAGCCTAGGCGGACTCTTCATTTTGGATCCCAGCAGCGATGCACCCTGGACCGTCACGCTAGCGGGTAAGGATGCCTCCGACGAAGGCTTCAGCGTAGCCGATATCGATGCGGACGGCGACCTAGACCTTGTCAGCGGCTTTCGCACCGCGGGGGGAGACCCGGAGGTGCCTACCGTAGTGGTGTGGTTTGAGAACCCCGGTAAGCTCACCGAAGACTGGCAGCGCCACGAGATCGGCACCACCGTCTACGCCACCGACCGCGTGGAGGCCGCCGACCTCGACGGCGACGGCACAACCGACGTGGTCATCGCCGAAGAACGCTACCCGGGCCTGGAGCCCGACGCTAGCCTCTTCGCCTACTTCCAGCGCGATACCGGCTGGGTGCGCGAAAAGATCGTTACTCAGTATAGCATGAACAACCTGAGTCTGCCGGACCTCGACCAGGATGGCGACACCGACATCGTAACCAGCGAACATAAGGGGCCGGAGTTGAGCCTACAAGTTTGGCTCAACGACGGCAGCGGCACCTTCACCCGCCAGGAGATCGACCGCGGCAAGGAGAGCCACCTCGGGGCCCAGCCCTACGACATGGACGGCGACGGCGACCTGGACCTCATCAGCATCGGGTGGGACCAGCACCAGTTCGTACACCTGTGGCGCAACGACGCGATCCAGTAGCGTATGGAAAAACTCAGTCCCGCGGAATACTTTGCCCTACCGGAGCAGCCGGTGTTACTGGACGTACGTAGTCCGGGGGAGTATACTGCGGGACACATCGGGGGTGCCGTGAGTCTGCCGCTCTTCGACGACGCCGAGCGGGCCGAGGTGGGCACGCTGTACAAGCAGACGAGTCCGGATGCCGCCCTGCTGCGGGGACTGGAGCTGGCCGGAGGTAAGATGCGGCTGCTGGTGGAGCAAGCTCGCGACGCCGCTCCCGCCGCACGAGTGGTCGTACAGTGCTGGCGGGGCGGTCAACGCAGTGCCAGTGTAGGCTGGCTGCTGGAGCAGGCCGGGATGCGGGTAGCCCAACTCTCCGGTGGCTACAAGGCCTACCGCACCTACGCGCGGGCCTGGCTGGGGGAGGCCCACCATGCGCTGCGGGTGCTGAGTGGACCGACGGGTTCGGGCAAGACCTCGGTACTGCACGCCCTCCGCAAAATGGGGGCCTCCGTGATCGACCTTGAGGGCTTAGCGAACCACAAAGGCTCTTCCTTCGGCGCACTGGGCGAGGCGCCCCAACCCAGCTCGGAGGCCTTCGAAAACATGCTCTTTACGGCGCTGCGCGCGCTACCCACCGACCGCCCCGTATGGGTGGAAGACGAGAGCCGCATGATCGGCACGGTCTGTCAGCCCGACGCCTTTTACGAACGGCTCGTCGCCGCACCGGTCGTCGAATTGGTGCAGCCCCTGGAGTGGCGGGTCGATAACCTGGTGCGGGATTATGCGAGTTTCCCCGGGCAAGGTCTCGTTGCTGCCTTTACCCGGCTGCGTAAAAAGCTCGGCGGACAGCAGCTGCAAGCAGCCCTCGACGCCCTGGAGCGGGAAGACTACGCTACCGCCTGTCGCATCGCCCTGGTCTATTACGACAAGGCCTACGCCCACTACGCGGAGCGCAAAGAGGTAGCCCCGCTATGCCACATTGAGGCCGCCTCCCCGGATCCGACAGCTATTGCCCGTCAGCTACTCGCTAGTGAATAGGTTGATGCACGGGGTCGAAGCGGTCGTCACCTGGCTGGGTCGCTGGGCCGGCTACCTCAACCTGGTGTTGATCGTGCTGGTCGTTGTCGACGTACTGCTTCGCTGGCTGCTCTCCCTCACTGCCGCCTGGGTGATCGAGCTGGAGTGGCACCTGTTCTCCCTGATCTTTCTGCTGGGTATTCCTTATGCCCTACAGCAGGACCGCCACGTGCGGGTCGACCTATTCTACGAGCGTTTCGGGGAGCGGGACAAGCGCTTGGTCAATCGTGTCGGTGCGCTTTTTTTCCTCCTTCCCTGGGCCGTGGTGCTCTTTGTCACTAGCGCCCGCTACGCCGCCGAGGCCTGGGCGGCGGGGGAGGGGAGCCCTAATCCGAACGGCATTCCCTACTACTTCCCCATCAAGGCGGTGGTACCGCTGGCCGCCGCGCTGCTTTTTCTACAAGGACTGGCGCTGCTGTGGCGGGACCGTAAACCCACCACGGCGTGAGTCTGGCGGTTATTGCCCTGATCCTGTTCGTCAGCATCTTTCTGCTGGTGCTCTACGGCTATCCGGTAGCCTTTACGCTCGGGGGGCTCAGCCTGCTCTACGCCCTCTGTTTTCTCGACTTCAGCGTGCTTACGCTCCTCCCCAACCGGGTGATGGGCGTGATGGACAATGCCGTGCTACTGGCCGTTCCGCTGTTCGTCTTCATGGGTATCATGCTGGAGAAAAGCGGACTGGCGGAGCGCATGCTCTCCAGTATGGCTAGTCTATTCGGATCGGTACGTGGCGGTATGGCCGTCTCCGTAGTCGTGGTCGGGGCGCTCCTGGCGGCCTCTACGGGTATTGTCGGGGCTACGGTGATTACGATGGGGTTGATCAGTCTGCCGCCGATGCTGCGCCAGGGCTATCCGGCACCACTTGCTACGGGCGTCATTGCTGCGTCGGGGACGCTGGGGCAGATCATCCCGCCCTCGGTGGTTTTGGTACTGCTGGGGAGTGTGCTACAG
Organism: Neolewinella sp.; assembly: GCF_965214665.1. Lineage (GTDB taxonomy): Bacteria > Bacteroidota > Bacteroidia > Chitinophagales > Saprospiraceae > Neolewinella. The sequence goes on from NZ_OZ243970.1 coordinate 871,182, forward strand.
GTCAGTGTGGGGGCGCTATTTCGGGCGGCGCTGTATCCGAGTTTACTGCTGGTAGCTGCGTACATCGTGTACATCCTGGTGTTGGGGGTGCTTCGTCCGCGGCAGTTTCCTACTCCGGACCGGCAGCGCGTATGGAATCGGAGCGTGCTGTTGGGGGTCCTCCAGAGTCTTTTCCTACCGCTCCTACTGATTGTGGTGGTGCTGGGCAGTATACTTGCCGGTATCGCGTCTCCCACGGAAGCGGCGGGGGTCGGGGCCGCCGGTGCAATCCTTTTGACGGCACTCCAGGGCCGCCTCACGTGGGCCGTGACGAAGGACGTATGCCGCGATACGACCCACCTCACCAGTATGGTCTTCATGATTCTGCTCGGGGCTACGACCTTCTCGCTCGTATTCCGGGAGCTCGGGGGCGACCGTTATCTGGTCGGTCTGATCGAACGCAGCGACCTGCCGGAGTATCAGTTTCTGGCACTGGTGATGCTGGTCGTATTCGTGGCCGGCTTCTTCATCGACTTCATCGAGATCGTTTTCATCATCGTGCCGGTGGTGACACCGGTCTTCGTGGCCTACGGTACGGACCTGATTTGGCTAGGTATCCTGCTGGGTATTAACCTACAGACCAGTTTCCTCTCCCCACCCTTCGGCTTCGCCCTGTTCTATCTCAAGGGGGTGGCCCCACCGGAGGTGACTACGGGGCACCTTTACCGGGGTATCGTGCCGTTTCTGCTCATTCAGGTGGTCTTGCTGGCGGTAGTGGTGTTTGTGCCGCACTGGTTGGGGGTGGGGGGGTAGATCGCAGCGCGGCGTAAGTAAGCAGCGGGGCCCTGCGCGCCGACGGCGCCACAGACCCCGCTGCCAAGGGTGCCCCTTCCAGGGACAGCCCGTACCGAGCCTGACTGCGCACGGCACGTCCCTGGAAGGGGCGCCCTATCTCGCAAAGGCTGCAAGGCCTTTGCGAGAAAAGTTAGATCAAGAACTACAGCTCAAGTAATCGGCTCAATAGCATTCTTAGGCACCGCAAAATCCACCACCACGTCATTATCATCCACGATCAAGCAGAGCAGTCCGGCTAGGAAAAAGGACACTGCCCCGATCACCAGGGCGTAGATCGACACATTGCCAAAGAAGATGCGCAGAATAAAACCCAGGATGCCGGCCGCCACGATTTGCGGAATGACGATGAAAAAGTTGAACACCCCCATGTAGTAGCCCATCTTATCGGCCGGCAGAATGCTGGAGATGATGGCGTAGGGCATCGAAAGGATACTGGCCCAGGCAATGCCCACCCCCACCATCGACACGAGCAGCAGGGTAGGGTCACTGATGAATAGCACGGAGAGTAGCCCCAAACCACCACAAAAAAGGGCTAACAGGTGAGTCACCCGGCGGCTCAATTGCTTGGCAACTACCGGTAGCAAAAAGGCCACGAGGGCGGCCACGCCATTGTAGACCGCAAAGCAGATCCCCACCCAGTCTGCCCCCTCATTGTACAGGGCGGAGTTGGTATCGCTGGTACCGTACACGTAGCTGGTTACTGCCGGAGTCATATAGATCCACATTGAAAAAAGGGCGAACCAGGAGAAAAACTGCACGGCCGAGAGTTGTACCATCGTCTTCGGCATTTTGAAGATGCCCATAAACGATTCTTTAATGCCGTCGTAGATGCCGACGCCAGCGTTGTCGGCGCGTAGTTTGGCTAGGTTATCCGGGGGGTACTCCTTGGTGTTGAAGACGGTCCACATCACGGCCAGGAAGTAGGCACAGCCCCCCAGGTAGAACGACCAGCGTACCGCATCCGGGATAGCCCCTTCCGGAGCCGTATTCGTCACGCCGAACCAATTGGTAAACATCCAGGGTAACGCCGAGGCAATCACCGCCCCCGTGCCGATGAAGAAGCTCTGCATGGCAAAGCCACTGCTGCGCTGCTCGTTGGGTAGCATATCACCCACGAAGGCGCGAAAGGGTTCCATGCTGATATTGATGGAGGCGTCCAGCAGCCACAGCATGAGTACCGCCATCCACAGGGCGGTGGAGTTGGGCATCAGGAACAGGGCCAGGGTGGCCAGTATGGCACCGGCAGCGAAGAACGGACGTCGCCGACCCCAGCGCTCGCTCCAGGTACGGTCACTGTAGTAGCCGATGATGGGTTGCACCAGCAAGCCAGTCACGGGGGCAGCTAGCCAGAGGATGGGCAGCTCGTCCTGCGAGGCACCGAGGGTTTCAAAGATGCGACTGACGTTGGCGTTCTGCAGCGCAAAGCCAAACTGGATGCCGAGAAAGCCGAAACTCATATTCCAGATTTGCCAGAAACTCAGCCTGGGCTTATACGAACCGATCGATACCTGCGACATATGGGTAAGATACCCTTAGCCGTTCCACTTCACGAAATTGTTTGCACCTGCCCCCGATAGCTATCGGGGCGCCCGCCTATTCTTTGCGCGGGTACGGTACGTATCTTCGCCGGCACAACCACTCCCGATATGACTACCACCGCCACCTCCCTGCTTTCCGACCGCGTCCAGCACATGGAAGAGTCCGCCACCCTACGTATGGCCCAGCTAGGTCGCGAGGTGAAGGCAAGGGGCTTTGACGTGATCAGTCTGAGCCTGGGCGAGCCCGACTTCGACACCCCGGAGCACATCAAGCAGGCCGCTAAGGAAGCCCTCGATCTGGGACTGACGAAGTACACCCCGGTGCCCGGCACCCCGGAGCTTAAAAAAGCCATTTCCGATAAGTTCAAGCGGGAAAATGGCCTCGATTATGCGCCCTCCCAAATCGTGGTCAGCACGGGGGCTAAGCAGAGTATCGCCAACGTGTGCTATGCCCTGCTCAATGAGGGGGACGAGGTGGTGATCCTGGCTCCCTTCTGGGTCAGCTACTCCGCTATGGTGGAGGTGGCCGGTGGCAAACCGGTCATCGTTGGTGCCGGTATCGAGGAGGATTTTAAGGTACAGCCGGAGGCGATCGCAGCCGCGATCACGGACCGGACCAAATTCATTCTCTTTTCCTCGCCCTGTAATCCGACCGGCTCAGTGTACACCGCTGACGAGCTCGCCGCGATCTCCCGGATGCTGTTAGACTATCCCGATGTCTACGTAGTTTCCGACGAGATCTACGAGCACATCAACTTCACCGGGGCGCACGCCAGTATTGGTACCTTTCCTGAGGTAAAGGACCGCACCATCACCGTGAACGGATTTTCCAAGGGTTTCGCTATGACCGGTTGGCGGCTCGGTTACCTGGGGGCCCCGCAGGACGTGGCCGACGCCTGTAGCAAACTGCAGGGACAGAGCACCAGCGGAGCAAACAGTATTGCGCAGTACGCAGGTGCACACGCTTTGAATAGCGACCTGGGTCCGACCTACGCGATGAAGGAAGCCTTTGGCCGCCGCCGCGAGCTCATCATCGAGGGCCTGGAACGCATCGAGGGCCTGAAGGTAAACCGGCCGCAGGGTGCCTTCTACATCTTTCCGGACGTCAGCGCCTTTTTCGGTAAATCCAGCGGGGAATACACTATCACCAACGCCGACGACCTGGCCGAGTACCTGCTACTAAATGCCCACGTTGCCACCGTAACCGGAGATGCCTTTGGAGCACCCAACTGCCTTCGGATCAGCTACGCGGCCAGTGAGGAGCAGTTGCGCACGGCGGTAGAGCGGATCGGGGAGGCGTTGGCGGCGCTTGCGTAAGGTTAGGGCTTGTAGGCCAAGCAATAAATTTTTGGAGGTTTAACCGGCAGACTTGCAACTATGACCCGAAAGGTCTACATTTGTAGAACAACAACTACAAAAGTAGATGGAAGCTTTGTCGTCGGCTGAAGAACAACTGATGAAGTACCTGTGGGTGCTGAAGCGCTGCTTTATGCGTGACTTGCTCGAAGTATTGCCCGAGCCAAAGCCCGCTAAGACTACCGTGGCCACGCTGCTGCGGCGGATGATTGATAAGGGCGTGGTGGGGTACCGGACGTACGGGAACAGTCGGGAGTATTATCCGCTGGTGAGTAAGCAGGTTTACTTCGGGCGGCAGCTGCGGGGGATGGTGAGGGATTTTTTCAGCTCATCGCCTACAGAGCTCGCATCACTCCTCACGGGGGAAGCCAAATTGAGTCGGGAGCAACTGCGGGAATTGCAGCGGTTGATCGACGAGAAACTCGAAGAGCAATGAGCTGGCCGATGTACCTCCTGAAGGTAGCCGCCGTGCAGGGACTGTTGCTCGCCGTTTACTATCTGCTCTTTGATCGCCTTGCACTCGGGCACTTCAAACGGGCCTATTTGCTCATTGCCCTAGCTTGGAGTTTCCTGGTGCCTGTGATCCCCGTGCTTACGGTGTTCGTCGAAGATGCATCATTACCCAACGCCACGGGGCGGTCCTTTACTTATCAGGTAAATGATACTGCGGCCGCTGACACATCTTTCGGGGGCACTGCCTGGGATGGAATAACGCTGACGATCGCTTTACTCAAGCTAATCTACCTAGCGGGCGTGTGCTATGGAATTGCTCGTTTGGGTTCCTTTTTCCAGTCCATTAGGACACGCCTACAGACGGGTACCCGACACTGGGTGGATGGGGTACAACTTGTCATATTGCCTTACGCAGTTCCAAGTCACTCCTTCCTGCAATGGGTATTCTGTGCAGAAACTTCTCGGCCTAGTCGTGCAGTGCTAATCCATGAATCTACCCACGTCCGGCAACTACATTCCATCGATCGCCTGATAGTTGCGGCACTAAAACTTGCGTGGTGGTTTAACCCTGTAATCTGGCTGTACGAGCGCGCAATCAGCGATAACCATGAATTACTCGCCGACCGCAGTGTAGTGCGCGCCGGATTCGATCCGTATGCCTACCAACGCGAGCTTGTTCACCAACTCCAGCTACAATCAAAGGACTACTCTTTGGCGAGCGGCTCTTCCTTTCACGTGACTAAAAAGAGGTTTACTATGATGACAACGCAAGTTCCACCATTCAGCCGGATTCTTGGCCGATGTGTACTACTCACCTGCTGTATGGCCCTAACCCTCCTTACTTTAGGGGGCAGAGCATACGCGCAGCAATTGGATCATACCCATTCTATTACTACCGCTGAACAGGTTGAAGAAAAAACTTTACAGCGCACATCACAGCAACCGCCGGAAGACGAAATGACCCTGAGCGCACCGGATGTAGGGGATGCCTTCAACTTGACAGAAAACAGTGAGGGAGGTCATTCATTCACCTTTTGCGTACCGCAGCAGGCCAGGATGACGGAGTGGCAGTCCCCCAGATACCAAGTCTACGTCAATCGTCAAAGAGTACATGCTGACCAACTCTCGAGGTATAGTGGTAACCAATTCGCCCACTACTACGTCAGTCCCGTCCCTGGCGAAGTGACCCGTGTAGATATTTATACCGAGGCGCAAGCTTGGCGTGAACTACGGGGAGATGAGGGCCCTGCCCTTCCGCCGCCTCCGATGACCTCGACGCTGGGAATAGTTGATACCGTCGCACCACCACCGATTGACCTCACACAGGTAGCACCCCAGGCTCCCACTACCACCCAACTAACGGAGTGGACTGGATCAACAGCATACGGTATTTGGGTAAATGGTCGAGAGATGCCAGCCGACCAAGTAGCCAGCTATCCGGCCGGCACATTTGTGCACTATCAGCTCTCGGAATTGATGCTCAATGCGGTCAACTACGGCAAGCAGAAGTACCAAGTCGATCTCTGGACCGCCCCACAGTTTGAACGGGAGTTCAGGGAAGAAGGCGGGGCATCACGGCCTAACATTCCGCCGCCACCGCCTCCATCATTGAAAAAAGGCTAATACCCCGCCACATCATCATCCGGATTCCGCCCATCGGCCGCCGCCTGTAGCCTACCATCCTCCAGTACCTGGATGGCCTTGACGACGGCCATGGCCTCCACCTCACGAAACTGGTACCCGAGAGCGGCAAGACTATCTAGCGTACCTCCATTAAAGGCACCGGTCTCGTACAGGATCTGGTCCGGTAGCCACTGGTGGTGAAAGCGGGGAGCAGCAACGGCCTCTGGCAGGGTCATGCCGAACTCAGCGACGTTGAGGAAGGTCTGTAAGACGGCGGTGATAATCGTCGAGCCACCCGGTGCGCCGAGTACCATGAAAAGCTGGCCGTCGCGCTCGACGATGGTGGGGGTCATGCTGGAGAGCATCCGCTTACCGGGCTGGATGGCATTGGCCTCCTTGCCCACGAGTCCGAACATATTAGGTACGCCGGGCTTAGCGCTGAAGTCGTCCATCTCGTTGTTGAGGAAAAAGCCCGCCCCATCGACCATCACCTTGCTGCCGAAGTTGCCGTTGAGGGTGGTGGTGATGCTGACGGCGTTGCCGAGGCTATCTACGATGCTGATGTGGGTGGTCTCGAAGGTCTCCTTCATGGCCATCTGTCCGGCTGCGATGACGGTGCTGGTGCCGGCGGTATCGGGGCGGAAGTCGGCCATCCGGGCGCGGAGGTAGGCGTCGTTGAGTAGGCTATCGACCGGTACGGGGTAGAAGTCGCTATCGCCCAGGTACTCGGCCCGGTCGGCGTAGGCGCGGCGCATCGCCTCCACCATGAGCTGAGTGGCCCGGGGGCTCTGGAAGCCGTAGTCGGATAGGGGGTAGTCCTCCAGCATCTCGGTCATCTGGGCCAGGGCAACGCCGCCGCTGCTGCTGGGCGGCATAGAGATGATGGTATACTGCTTGTAATCTTTCGTAATAGGCGCTTTCCACTTTGGGGCATAGGCGGCTAGGTCCTCCAGACTGATCAGGCCCCCTCCGCTACGCATTTCCGCCGCGATGAGCTCGGCGGTTTCCCCGCGGTAAAATCCGTCGTGGCCGTCGGTCTGTATACGCACCAGCGTTGCCCCAAGTTCCGGTTGTTGCACCTGCGTGCCCGACACCATGTTACTGTCTGAGAAGGGCGTGGTGGTGTTAAGGGATTGAAAATCAGCGTGGTACCGCTTAAGGCGACCGATCTCCGCTTCGCTGAGCCGGTAACCGTTCACCGCCAGGTCGATGGCCGGTTGCACCAGATCGGTCCAGGGTAGACTGCCGAAGCGCTCGTGCATGGCCGCGATGCCCGCTACGGTACCCGGTACCCCCACCGCGAGATGCCCCAGGGTACTCAAGCCCTCCGTAACGTCGCCGGCCGAGTCGAGGTACATGTCGCGGTTGGCAGCAGCGGGCGCCGTTTCGCGGTAGTCGAGGGTAATTGGATCTCCCGCGGCCGGGCGGTAGACCAAAAAGCCCCCGCCCCCGAGATTGCCCGCCCGGGGGTACACTACGGCCATCGCGAATTGTACGGCTACGGCTGCATCGATGGCGTTGCCGCCCCGGCGTAGTACTTCGGCCCCTACCTCAGTCGCCAAGGGATGAGGACCGACCACCGCGGCCGTGGAGTAGATCGCCTCTTTCTGTGCTTCGTAGTCTACCTGCGGCACATCGCGGCAGCCGTAGAGGAACACCAGGAGTAGCGGGAGATACTTCATGCTATACATTTGCGGGTAAAATACAGCGCCGGCTACAGGGGCCGGTCCCAGTCTATGGAGCAGCAAACTACACATCACCTACTGATGGTCCGTCCGGCCAATTTTGCGCGGGCAAGTGAAACGGTGGCCGATAATTCCTTTCAGCAGCCCGTAGCCAATGAAAGCTTTGCCGCCATTGGCACGCGGGCGGTGGCGGAGTTCGACTGCTTCGTGGAGCTGCTGCGCGAGGCGGGCGTCGAGTTGACCGTTGTCGAGGATACGCCCGTACCGGTGAAGCCCGATGCCATTTTCCCTAACAACTGGTTCTCTACCCACGCCGACGGTACCCTGGTGACGTATCCAACCTACTGGCCGCAGCGAAGACTGGAACGCCGTGACGACGTGGTGGAACGCCTACGCCAGGAGTTTCAACTAGCTGATCGCATCGATCTGAGCGGCTGGGAAGCGGAGGGCCAGTTCCTCGAAAGCACTGGCTCATTACTACTCGACCGCGGAGCGCGTATCGCCTACGCCTGCCTGTCCCAGCGGTGTAGCCCCAAGGCGGTGCACGACTGGTGCGAGCGAATGGACTATAAGCCGATCACCTTCCACGGCTATGACCTGCGCGGTGCGGTCATCTACCATACGAACGTGATGATGGCCCTCGGCACGACCCACGCCGTGGTGTGCCTGGATGCGGTGACCGACCCGGTGGAGAAGTCGAAGCTTACCGAGAGTCTGATGCTTTCCGGGAAGCGCATCGTCGGGCTATCGCTGGAGCAGGTGGACCGGTTTGCCGGCAATATGCTGGAGGTGGTCACCCCACAGGGACCGCTGTGGGTGATGTCGACGGCTGCCTACACGGCACTGGACCCGGCCCAGGTAGCGGCGCTGCTGGAGCCCGGGGGAATGCGCATTCTGCACACCGATCTTGGTACTATCGAGCGCTACGGTGGCGGTAGTGCGCGCTGTATGGTGGGCGAGATTTTCTTGCCGCCGCGGCCTTAACAAACCTTAATTTACCTTAACCCGACCGTCACACCTACGCTCTGTCGGCAGGCCTACTTTTGTCGTAAACGCATACGACATGAAGCGCCCCTACCGTCATCAATTGCTCCTTCTGCTGGGACTATTGGTCCTGGCGTTTCCAGCTTGTACCTCCGTACAGGAGCTCGTCGAATCCGGTCACTACGAGCAAGCGATCGATTTGGCTCAGCGTAGGCTCACGGGTAAACAGAAGAAAAACCCGAAGTACGTAGCTGCCCTGGAGCAGGCCGTCAACCGGGCCAATGAGAACGATCTTAACCGGGCGCAGTACCTCACCGAAACCGGCTCGCCCGACTGGGTGCGCATCCACAGCATTTACGACGACATCCTGCGGCGGCAAAATGCCCTGCGTCCTCTACTTCCCCTGATCGACAGGGACGGGCGCAAGGCCAACTTCCGTTTCGTGAAGGTGGAGGGGCTGATCGTTGAAGCCAACGCCAAGGCCGCCGAGCAGCTCTACCGGCAGGGGCTATCCCAGCTCGAAGCCGGGCGTAAAGGGCAAAAAGCCGCCGCCCGCGCTGCCTATAGCTACCTGGACCGCGTCGACAACTACCACCGGGGGTACCGCGATAGCCACGAGCTACTCGCCGAGGCCCGTGACCTAGGTCGGGTGTACGTCACGTTGGAGCTAGTCAACGAGAGTGGGGCCTATCTACCCCGTGAAATCCAGGACGAGTTATTGCGCCTACGGCCCGGTGACCTGGATGACTTCTGGCGCGAGTTCGATTTGGAGCCCCGGGCTGACCGCCAGTACGATTACAATGCCCGTATCGTGCTGCGTGACGTGGCCGTCAGCCCCGATCAGCTTTCCGAGCGCCGCTACGTGGACGAGGCCAAGATTGTCGACGGTAAGGAATACGTCCTCGACGAGCGCGGTAACGTGGCGAAGGACACCCTAGGAAACGATATTACCCGCCCCCGCGAGGTGATCGTACAGGCGCAGGTGATCGAGGTGTTGCAGCAGAAATCGGCCCGGGTCATTGGCAGCATCCAGGTTTATAACCTCCGTGCCGACCGTCTGGTCGATGAAGACGAGCTATCCGCCGAGGCCATCTTCGAGCACTACGCCAGCACCTTCCGGGGGGATGAGCGCGCCCTGACTTCCGACAGCCGTACCCGCATCGGTAGTCAGCCGCTGCCCTTTCCCTCCAACGAATTGCTAATTTTTGATGCTGTTAACCTGCTCAAACCCCAACTGGCCGAACGCCTGGCTAGTAGCAGCCGGCTTATTTGATCCCAAAAACTGTTGGCTATTCCGTAGTTAAGGTTGCGCTCCCGCCCCGTCCCTATTCGGTGGCGGGAGTTTTCGTATCGGCCAGTCCCGCCCGGTCCAGCACCCAAGCGTAGTCGCGGGCTACCTCGCGGATGGCCTCGAAGCGCCCCGACGCGCCACCGTGGCCAGCCTCCATATTGGTGTGGAAGAGCACGTCGTTGCTATCCGTTTTCAATTCGCGCAGTTTAGCGACCCACTTGGCCGGCTCCCAGTACTGCACCTGGCTATCGTGCAGACCGGTGGTGACCAGCATCGGCGGGTAGTCTTTAGCCGCTACATTGTCCAGCGGGCTGTAGGACTTGATGTAGTGATAGTATTCCGCCTCGTTGGGATTGCCCCACTCATCGTACTCGCCGGTGGTAAGCGGGATGGAATCGTCCAGCATAGTAGTCACTACGTCCACGAAGGGCACCTGGCTCACGATCCCCGCCCAGAGATCCGGACGTAGATTAGCTATGGCACCCATCAGTAGTCCGCCGGCACTTCCCCCCATGGCGAAGAGGCGGTCCGCAGCGGTGTACTTATGCTTCATCAGCCACTCGGCCGCATCGATGAAATCGTAGAAGGTATTTTTCTTTTTGAGCAGCTTGCCGTCATCGTACCACTGGCGCCCCATTTCCTCCCCGCCCCGGATGTGCGCGATCGCGAAAATCATACCGCGGTTCAGTAGGCTTAGCCGTGTGATGCTGAAGCTTGGGTCCATACTGTGGCCGTAGCTGCCGTAGGCGTAAAGCAGGAGAGGGGCGGTGCCGTCGCGCGGCGTACCTTGTTTGTACACGATACTCAGCGGCACCTTCGTACCGTCGCGCGACTCGCTGAAGGCCCGTTCGCTCTGGTAGTCCGCCGGGTCGAAATCCCCCAGTACGGGCTGCTGCTTCAGCAGGGTCTGTTCCCGGGTGCGCATATTGAAGTCGTAGGTACTCGGCGGCGTGGTCATACTCTGGTAGCCGTAGCGAAGTACCTCGCTGTCGATATCGGGGTTGACGCTGGTGTAGGCCATATAGGCTGCGTCCTGAAACTCGAGGTAGTATTCGTCGCCCTCGAAGGGTCGCACGCGTAACAGGGTGAGTCCATTTTTACGCTCGCTCAGCACCAGGTAGTCGCGGAACAACTCCAAGCCCTCCAGCAGCACGTCCGGGCGATTCGGGATCACCGTCTTCCACTGGTCCTTCCCCGTTTCATCTTCCGGGGTGACCATCAGTTGGAAGTTCTTGGCCTGGTAGTTGGTCAGCACGTAGAAACGGTCGTCAATGTGCTCGATGCCGTACTCCAGGTCCCGCTCCCGCAACTGGAAGACGCGCGGCTCGCCCAGGGGATCGGTGGCTTCCAATAGCCGGTATTCGGTGCTCACGGTCTGGGACGCACCCACGATGATGTACTTCCGCGATTTGCTGCGGTATACGTACACGCGGAAGGTCTCGTCGCGCTCTTCGTACACCACTATGTCGTCCTGCGCGGCGGTGCCCAGTTGGTGGCGCATGATTTTGTACGGCCGCAGAGCTGCGTCCTTCACCGAGTAGAAGAGGTACTGCCCGTCGGCACTCCAGACGCTACTTCCCGTGGTATTTGGAATCTGGTCCGGTAGGTTCTGACCGGTCAGCATGTCCTTTACGTGGATGGTGTAGATGCGCCGGCTCACGGTGTCTTCCCCGTAGCTCACGTAGCGGTTATCATCACTTACACTCAGCCCCCCAATGTTATAGTACTCATGAGGTTGGGCCATTTCATTGACATCAAACATTAGCTCTTCTTCGCCACGTTCTACCGGCTTACGGAAATAGCGGGGATACTGGTCTCCGAGCTCGTAGGCAGTGCGGTATACGTAGCCGCGTTTGGTGTAGGGCACGCTACTATCGTCTTCCTTGATGCGTGCCTTCATTTCCTGGAAGAGGCTCTCGCGGAAGTCCTTCAGGTGGTCCATTTTCGCCTCGAAGTAGGCGTTTTCGGCTTCGAGGTGAGCGATTACTTCGGGGTCTTCCCGCTCGCGCATCCAGTAGTAGTAGTCGGTGCGGGTGTCGCCGTGGAGGGTGAGCTGGTGGGCTAGTTTTTTGGGCTTAGGTGGGGGCATGGTCTGGTGTTTCTGTGGGGCGGGGTCGCAGGTGCAAAGTAAGTACAATGCGGCCTCCCCCGATAGCTATCGGGGCGGCAGCAAAATGCAGCCTCCGGCTGCGCTAGTCTAACTCCGGTCGCCGCCAAGGCGGCTCTCGCCCCGATAGTTATCGGGGGAGGCTGCTACGTCTGGCGCTGCCGGAGGCAGCATTGTACTGCCCGGAGCACCGTACTATCCGAAAGCCGCAAAGATGCCGTACTCCGCAAAAAACAGCAGCCAGATATTCTGGTAAAATCGCGCGATACTAGCCTGCCGCCCCAGATCGAGTCGCCGAGCGGCCACCTCAAAACCAAGCAGCAAAACCAGCTGCCCTACCCAAATGCCGGTAAGCTGCCCGCGGAAAGCGACGATCGCCACCCAAATCAGCGTAGCCCGAAACACCCAGGCCCCCACCCGAAATACCCACCGTCGATCCTTCACCAGCGAAAGCGTCCGAATGCCGTAGGCCGCATCCCCCTCCGTATCCGGTAGGTCCTTGAACCAGGCAATGACCACTCCGAAGGTGAAGATAGCCGCGGTGAGTAACCAGACGGTGTCGGGAATTACCGGGTTTTCCCCCAGCCACCAGCGGAAGTGCAGATACAGCAGCAGATTCACGATGAGCCCTCGCACCACAATGATGCAAAAGGCCGCCCAGAAGTGGAAGCGCTTGAGGCGTATCGGCGGTACGCTATAGGCGGTACCGATCACCAGGCTTGCGATCACGGTAGCGGGCAGGAAGGGGGGGTAGACAAAGCAGGCAAGGAGGGAGAATACTAGACCGAGCCCCACAATCAGGTAGCCAGTGGTCATAGTGTAGGCACCACTGGCCAGTGGTAAGTAGGGCTTATTAATGCGGTCGATCTCCACGTCCGTAAGCTGGTTGAGGCCGGTGATGTAGACGTTGGCGCAGAGGCAGCTGAAAAGTGTGACGGCAAACACGCCCCAGTCATGGGTGTGCAGGTGCCGGCTTGCCATCAGGTAGAGGGCCAGTAATGACAGAGTGGTACCCACGATGGTATGGGCCCGGGCAAAGCGGAGAAAGGTGATCAGGGCTCGCATCGGCTAGTCGACCAGGGCGATGCAACTGATCTCGACGTTGACGTATTTGGGCAGGTTGGCTACCTGGACCAGGGCACGGGCCGGGGCGGTGTGCTCGTCGAAGTACGTAGCGTAGACCGTGTTGATTCGGCGGAAGTTTTCCATGTCACTGACGAAGACCTCGCACTTGAGTACGCGGTCCATGCTACTGCCTCCGGCCTCTACGATAGCTTTGAGGTTATCGAGGACCCGGCGGGTCTCGGTCTCAATGTCGGTGGTGATGAGCTCACCGGTGGCGGGGTCGAGGGCGATTTGCCCGCTAACGTAGAGCACGCCACCGGCTAGGGTAGCCTGGTTATAGGCACCTACCGGAGCGGGGGCTTGGTCGGTCTGAATAATTTGTTTGCGCATAGCCGGACTTTGGCCGCAAGATAGCCGCTGCGGTATAAACAGGAAAAGCCCACCGGCACGGGGCCGGCGGGCTGTAGGGTTGATTAAGTTCGGGGGCGGGGACTAGTCCTCGTCCTCCGTCGTGGTATCGTCGGACTCTACCACAATCTCTGGCGCCTTGACCAGGAGGTTGCCGTTGTAGTACATATTGCCCTCGCTATCAGTGTAGGCCCGGTGGGGCTGGTGCAACTCGCCGGTGGTCTGACAGGTGGTCAGGGCCGGAGCGGTGGCCTTATAGTGGGTACGCCGCTTGCGCTTGCGTTGCTTTGAGATCCGGGACTTAGGATGTGCCATGGCGTAAAGGTACTTAGTCGTTAGTTGTTCTTATTCAAATCTTTGAGCACGTCCCAGGGGCTGGGTTTGTCCTCGTTTTGCTCGTCGCCCCGGGGAGCCTCCTCGGCGCTGGCGTAGGAGGCCTCGATCCGGTTGAGCAGGTCCTCGTCGCAGGGGTAGGGCGGTTCCCCCTCCCGGCAGGCGTAGGTTTTGATCATCGGCACGGCCAGCACGATCATCTCGTACACATAGGGCGCCAGGTTGAAGTCGTTGGTGTCGGGGTGCAGGTACACAATGTCACCCTCATCCACTGGCGCTTCTGCTTCGGCGGCGAACTTCACGATCAGCTGGCGACGGTCGGCAATGGGCAGGTCGATATCGGCCAGGCAGCGGTCACAGGCCGTAGCCACCGTTCCGCTGAAGTCGAAGTCGATCACCAATTCGCGCGCCTGCTTGTCGACAGTTAGGTGTAGATCGACCGTAGCAGACTGCACCGGGCTCTCCGGAAAATCCGCAAAGAACGACCGGTCGACGCTTAGATCGTACTCATACATTCCTTTACCAAGCCCCTTGAGGGGTAAGACAAATGCTGCTGGAGTGGACATAAGGCATACGGTTTGAACCGCAACGGCACCCGTTGGTGCCACAGGGACGTTTCAAAGTGGGCGCAAAGGTACGAAAAAATTTGCTATATACTGAGGCACCTCCCTACCAAATCAACGTGCCTTCTGCACGTCATGGTAGAATACGGTGTAGGTCTCCCGGCGCGCGCCGCTGTCTTCGTGAGGGTAGTTCGTCGCTACACCAAGTACGTTCAGACCATCCTTCAGGCGGACCTGCTCCAAAAAGGCGCGGACGCCAAATTGACTTCCCGCGGCGTTGTTTTTGTATTCGCGTACCAGGCGGTAGTCCTGTAGGACCTTTCCGTTGACTTGAATGCTCATGTACTCTTTGGCACAGTCTAGCGTGCGCTGCCTGCGCAGGTTATCGTAGGCAGTGCGTTCTAGTTCACCTCTTTCTACCGCTTTGATCGCGCACCGGGCATCCAACTCGACGAGTTCGCGTGCGGGGAGGGGTACCCAAACTTCCAGGACCTGCCCGGATATGTCCTCCGGCTTTGGTAACACGGGCCGATAGTATATGCCCCCGTAGCCACTGCCCTCCACAAACTCGGGAACCACCCGCGTAGAATCATTGGCCATTCGGTGGTAAACGGGGTCGATAAAGAAGCGGATATTGTTAGTGCCGAGCGAACTTGCAATACCTAAACCAACCATAGCTACCATACCCAGTAAGAAGTACCAGGCGAACGCCTTGGAATCCGCGTAGTAGCTAGTGACAATGTTGAGGGAGGTGGTGATGTAGCGCCGAGCCATGGGATAGGTAAACCGGGACTGCCAGTTACTAAGTGGCCAGAGGTAGCGGCGGGCAAAAGCAGATTCGCGGTACCTCTTAGTATGCAACACCATCGTGAAGAGCGATAGCAGTAGCAGGGGACTCAATAGCAAAGCGATGTAGAGCAGCAAGTTATCGGGGCTCATTCCCCGCCCCATTAGCCAGCCGTGGAGCAGCACGAACACCACCCCCAGCAGACCGAAATTCAAGAATACACCGGCAATACCGAAGCCTATCCCGAATAGTCCACTGCCCAAACGGTCCAGCCGGCTAATGAACCCGTCGACGTCACCGTACTCTTCCCGCAGTTTCTGCTGAAAGTGTGGACTAAAGCGCTCGTTAGGTCTAAATCCTCCCGGATATACGGAGTTGAGGCCCACCAGCCCAATCCATAGCGCCCTTACGATGAAGTGGAAGATGAACAGTACGATCAGGCCCGCTACTAATATACGCCAGTACGTAGCTGCAATGTAGCAGATGAAGAGGGTATGCCGGTCGTAGTTCAGTAGGCAGTACTCTTCTAACCCATGCAACAAGCCTGGAAGCTGTAAACTGCCGAGTATTGCGAGCCCGGAGATGATCAGCTCCGCCTGCCAACTCTCCCGCTCAAGCTTCCGTAACCATTTCGGTTTAGCCTGCACTACCGAAGCAGACTTACCTGACCCTCTTCCTCTACCTCCACGCCGTCCTGCCGAAAGCGGGCCAGGTAGAGGTACACGTCCGCATTCTGGGGGGTACCATCCTTGGTGCCATCCCAGCCCTCGGTGGGGTTGTCGCTGGTAAATACCTTCTGCCCCCAGCGGTCGTAGACGATCATGGTGTAGTCACTGATCTGCCCGTTGAAGAACATCCGGAAGCGATCGTTGCGGCCATCGTTATCGGGGGTGAAGAAGTCCGGAATTTGTACCTGCGACTGCTCTACGTTCAGCGAATACGTATCCGTAAACGTGCAACCCCCATCTTCGCTGGTGACCGTCACGGTGTAGACCAAGTCCGTAGGCTGCTGCCCGTCCGGCACCCGCGGAATGGTCACGGTAAGCGGATTGGTCGTGCCCGTAGCCGGCTCGTAGTTGCCCGACCAGGAATAGGTGAAGTTGCGATCGGCCGGAAGATTAGTAACCGTGAGCTCCACGGTGTTGCCACCGAATACCGTGCCTCCCGATGCCAGCACCGTGGCACCGTCCAGTACGCCCTGGATAACGGGTATTATGTCGTCGTCCAGAATCTCCACGCTCAGCGAATCCGTCGACGAACCGCAGCCGTCCGCATCGCGGAAGGTCACCGCATACGTACCCGCGATCGGATCGACCACCGTGATCTGCTGCCCTGTTTGTACCACTCCCCCGGGTAGTGTCCAACTATAGGTACCCTCCGTCTCGGGATCCACACTGGCATTTAAAACTAAGTCTTCCCGGGCGCAAATTGTCTCGGGACCGCTGGCGGTTACCGAATAGGCGCCGCCCACCACTAGGGTAATCTCGCGGGTAAAGGTGCCACACTCGCCGGTGGTCTCAATGGTGTAGGTGGTCGTTTCCGTTGGAGAAACCAGGCCAAGCGGATCGGTAAGCTCCACGCCACCGCCAGTGATGCGGTAGGTGCTAGTGGAATCGATATTTCCGACGATCAGCTGCCGCGAGTCGCCCGGACAGATGTTGACTGCATCGGTTAGGATAGGATTAACCGCCGGGTCCACAGTGATGGCATAACTCAGGTCGGAGGCGCACTGCGATCCACTGGAAGATACCTCAATGGTGTATTCGATGTCGGTGTTGACGGTGGCAATGGGATCAAGACAGTCCGTGCAACTAAGCGTACCCATTGCCTCCTGCCAGTCGAAGGTCCCCTCCCCGGATTCGAAGGTGGCCGTGATCTGTAGCGGCTCGCCGGGGCATACCACGGGATCAATCGGGGAGAAAGTGACCACCGGCGGCTCCACCACATTGACCAGCACCTGAGCGGTATCCGTGCAGGCACCATTGCGGGTAATTCGGGTAAGTAGGGCGGTGTCCTGGGCCACGAACACTGCACTCAGTAGCTCACGCGGCGACTGCAGGCCGGGGGCATCTACCCAATCAGATTCGATGAGTGGAAAATCTCCCACGTCGAAGGTGGGCGTGCGAACATAGAAGGTATCCCCCTGACAGTAGGGGTCTTTTTCGGGGTCGACCGTCAAGGACAGATCGTTCGGTAGGCTGTCCAGACGCACGGCCACGGAATCTACGCGCTCACAGCCGTTGATCGTAGTGCGCGCGAAGTAGGTGACGTCGGCCGTGGGGGCGACGCGAAAGGTGTTACCCTGTGGCATACCGTTGCTGAAGCGGTCAGGCGACCAGGTGATGATGCGGTCCATGGCCGGTGTGTCAATGACCGTCAGAGTAATCGAGTCGGTGCCTAGACACGCAAACACTGTATCCTGGGGAATATCGAAAAAACCATCTACGACCTTAAGGGCTACCGATTGCCGCTCCGTACAGCTTCCGTTTTCGGAGGTAGCCACCAGGGTGTAGGTTGCGGCACTATCCACCCTGACCGTGAAGTTCGGATCGGTACCCTGGGCCAGGGTCACCCCTCCGCTAATCAGCTCGTAGGTGGTGTTTCCAACATCCGTTACCGGGGTGCTTAAAAGGTTGATCCGACTACCCTGACACACGGTCTGTGGCTCGATGAGCAGGGGCACGACCAGCCGGTCGACATCGATGAAGACGCTATCGCTGATCACGCAGCCCGCAGGTCCGCTGGCGGTTACCCGGTAAAAGCCGCTGAACTCCGGCTCGATGGTCGGACTAGTACTATTCACCTGATCGCCGAAGACACCGGCCGGCGACCAGGTCACGGTGGCGCCGGGTAAATCGAGGGCAAGATTGAATGTAACCTCCTCCCCCTGGCAGATGGCCAGCTCGTCGCCGTTGCTGATGGAAACCAAACCACAGGGATCCACCTGGGCGGCAACCGTAGGGCTAAACCAAACAAGGAGCGTAATAAAGCAGAGGAAACGTAGAGCCATAGCGTAACACCGAGTGAGTGGAATGGAGGCCAAAGTACGTAATTATTCGGCCAGCCAGCCCCGTACCTGCTCTACCGTCACCAGGGGCACATCATTGCCCCAGGCGGTGTGCACGTAGTTCATGATGTTGACGATCTGAAAGTCCGTCAGCTCGATGTTGCCCGGCATCTCGTGGTCGTAGGTCACCCCGTTGACCACCATCGGACCCTGCATGCCGTAGCGGATACCGCGGGCTACCGCGGCGGGGTTTTCGCGCAGGTAATCCGCCCCGGCCAGCGGGGGGATCAACCGCCGCAGTCCCTGCCCCTCCTCCAGATGACAGTTGTTGCAGTGGGTAGCGTAGAGTGCCTTACCCTGTAGGTGCTCGGTCTTGCCGCAGGCAGTGACCAGGGTGCCGAGCAGCACGGCGAGTACCGTAAAGTAGAGCAGGGGGCGCAGCATCGGAGCGTTTGGAAGAAAACCACGCCCGCCGGGCAGGGTTGCTCAGCCGCGTGTCAAAACCTAGAGCTCCCCGGGCCCGTCGCCCTGTCCGGCGCGGATACGCCGCTCCAGGTCCGCCAGGTCCTTCTTGATCTCGTCGTTGGTTTCGATCAGGTCGCGCACCGTCTTGATGGAGTAGAGCACCGTGGAATGATCGCGCCCGCCGAATAACCGTCCGATGGCCTTGAGACTCTGGTCGGTAAATTGCTTGACCAGGAACATACTGATCTGCCGGGCCAGCACCACGTGTCGGCGCCGGGTGGCGCTGGCCAGTTTGTCCACGTCCAGGTTGTAGTACTCGGCCACCGTACGCTGGATCACCTCCGGGGTCACCTCGCGGTTGATCTCGGTGACGAAATTGCGCAGCACCTGCCGGGCCAGCTCCAGGTCGATCTGCTTACCGTTGTTGACGCCGCTGTGTAGCACCAGGTTGTTGAGTACGCCCTCGAGCTGGCGGATGTTGTTTTGAATGTGGTAGCAAATGAACTCCATGACCGGGGGAGCAATGTCGACCTCATTGGCGCTGGCCTTACTGGCCAGGATTGCCATGCGGGTTTCCAGCGCCGGGGCGCTCAGATCGGCGGTCAGGCCCCACTGAAAGCGGCTCCGCAGCCGCTCCTCGATGTCGAGTTCGATGATGGGCCGGTCGCAGGTCATCACGATGGCTTTGTTTGTCTGCCGCAGCACGTTGAAGAGGTTAAAGAATACGTCCTGCGTCTTCTTCCGCTTGATGAGCTGCTGGATGTCGTCGACCAGCAGCACGTCCACGTTCTGGTACCAGTTGACCAGTTCGTTGGTGGTATTACTTCCGATGCTGGTCACCAACTGGTTGGTGAACTGATCGGTGGTTACGTAGAGCACCGATTTTTGAGGGTATTTCTCGGTAATGCGGTTACCGACGGCCTTGAGGAGGTGGGTCTTGCCCAGTCCTACTGGTCCGTGAATGACCAGCGGGTTGAAGGCCGTATTGCTGGGATTATCGGCTACGGCCTTGGCTGCATTCCGGGCCAGGCTATTGCAATCGCCCTCGATGAAGTTGTCGAAGGTGTACTTCCCGTCCAGGTTACTCTCGATGCGCGGTCGGGTCATGCCCGGGATCACGAAGGGGTTGCTGGGGGTAGGGGCCTGGTGGCCGACGTTCTTCCCGACGGGGAAGTCGCCGGCCTCCTGCCGCGCGGGTTTGATGCGGTACTGTAGGCGACCGGCGGTGCCCAGGGCAGCCAGTAGGGCCCGCTTGAGCACGTCGATGTAGTGCTCCTCCAGAAACTCGTAAAACAGCCGGTGGGGGACCTGTATGGTCAGTTCGTTACTATTCAGCGCGATCGGCCGGATCGGCGCGAACCACGTTTGATAGCTCTGCGGATCCACGCTCTGGCGTATGATGAGCAGGCATTTTTCCCAGACGGCGGCATGATCCATTTGTGTTCCCAGTTGCACAGTAAAAGGTCTTTTCCACGGCGGGGCGGTCGCCGAGGAGAGTAAGTAAAATCGGAATTCAGTGATCAGTAAGCGGCCTGCGACAAGCGTACAGAACTGGGGGCAAGGTGGGTGTCCGAGTTCATAGACTGACCGGTAAACGGTCGCTGCTTGTGAAGTTAAAAGCCCCCGGAGCGATCCGGGCGTGAAGCAAATATGAGACTTCCAACGGCACTATGACAAACGATCGTGCCCTTTTTCTCACAAAATCTTGTTTGGCATGCCGCTATTGCCCCTACCTGAAATTATGGCATAAGCAGTCCGTGTGGACCGACTGCCTATACCCGCAAATTGCTACAAGCGATGCACCTGCGCGCCCCGCCCCCCGGGATCAGATCGATATGGCGCGAGGCAGCGGCCAGGGTCACGTCACTTACTTTATCGTCCTGGTAGCGGTACCCCAGGTCGCTCAGGCAGACTAGCAGGTCATAATGTTGCCGCGTCCGCAGGTGCAAAGCCGTGGAGTTAGCCCGCTCGCCGGGGTGCTGATAAGCGGTCTTCACGAAGAGGTCGCAGGCGGCGGCCAGGAGTACGTCGGCGGTCCAGTTGCCCAGGCTGCTTTCCGGCTGCGCTCCGACTGCGCTCCGGTGATGGCGTAGTACTGCGGCTGAATCACTGCCGGTCCTACGGTACTCCTACAGCCACCCGCCAGAGCTAGGATGGTTACCGCAGACAGTAGGTAGCGCATGACGGGTATCAGTTTAGGTACGGCGCGGACTGGGTGCCAGGAACAGCGCCACCCAACCACCGATGAGCAACAGTCCACCAACGGGTGTCACCGGCCCCAAGAAGCTGACCGGTAGGCCATGCACCTCCCGTAGACTCAGCAGGTATAGCGAGCCGGAAAAGAGCAGGATCCCGAACAGCCAGAGCCAGGCCGCCGTGCGCAGGCGGTGGACGTTTATGGTAGGTAGGTAGTAGGCGACTGCGGCCAGGCCCAGGGCGAAGGTGTGGTAGAACTGGTAGCGTACCCCGGTTTCGAAGGTGAGGAGCTCGGCCGGTCCGACCAGTTCCCGCAGGCCGTGGGCGGCAAAGGCCCCCAGCGCTACGCTGAGCGCGCCGAGGACTGCGGTGAGGCGCCAGAGGCTTTGCTGGTTCATGGGGCGAAGGTACGGTCTGGGGGAGGGGGTAGGGCGGTGTGGGGTGGCTTATGACGGGATTATTGCGGAGATGGGGTACCTTAACCCCCTCACCCCTTAACTCCTTTACCCCTTAACTCCTTTACCCCTTGACCACTGCTTACGTATTTCCCGGACAAGGTGCCCAGTTCACCGGAATGGGCCATCAGTTGTATGACCTGAGTGGCACGGCTAAGGCGCTCTTCGAGCAGGCCGATGAGGTACTGGGGTATCCATTGTCGAAGGTGATGTTCGGGGGGAGCGAGGAGGAGCTGCGGCAGACTAAGATCACCCAGCCGGCCATCTTCGTGCAGTCAGCAATCACCTACCTGACTGCCGAAGAAACACCTGCTCCCGCTGCCGTGGCCGGCCACAGTCTTGGCGAATTCTCTGCCCTGGTGGCAGCCGGCGTACTCACTTTTGCTGATGCCCTGCGGCTGGTCAGCGAGCGGGCGGATGCCATGCAGGCGGCGGCCGATGCGGAGCCCGGTACGATGGCTGCGGTGCTCGGGTTGGACGACGCCATGATTGAATCGGCCTGCGCGGAGCTGGGGGAGGTGGTGGTGCCGGCAAACTATAACAGTCCCGGTCAGCTCGTGATCTCCGGTACGGAGGTAGGCATTGAAAAGGCAACGCGGGTACTTACCGATCTGGGGGCCCGTCGGGTGGTGCGTCTACCCGTGGGCGGCGCGTTCCACAGTCCGCTGATGGCGCCGGCTCGCGATCGGCTGAAGGAGGCGATCGACGCTACGCGCTTCGGTCCGGCCGGGTGCCCCGTGTACCAGAACGTAGATGCTCAGCCGAGTGTGGAGCCGGACGTAATCAAGCAGAAGCTAATCGAGCAGCTCACCGGCGCGGTGCGGTGGACGCAGACCGTGCAACGTATGCAGGCTGCCGGCATAGATCGCTTCGTGGAGGTAGGCGGAAAGGGAGGGATACTAGCCGGGCTCATTCGTAAGGTAGACCGCAAACTCAGCGTGGAGCAGCTGGGCTAGGGGCGGGGCAGCTTAGCTCTTCTTGCGCTGCTTGATCTCATCGCGGATCTGGGCGGCGCGCTCGTAGTTTTCTTCGCCGAGGACCTCTTCGAGCAGGTCGTTGAGCTCACCGACGGTGTAGCTGCTGAGGCTATCGGAGCGACCGCTACGCCGGTCGTCGCCCTCGGCTACGTCCTGCAGTTGCATGTTCTCCTCGGTCTCTCCCTCCAGGACGATACCGGCATTCTGTAGAATGAGCTCGTAGGTGTAGATCGGGCAGTCGAAGCGGGTGGCTAGCGCCAGGGCATCACTGGTACGGCTGTCGACTTCGATGATCTCCCCGTCGCGGTCCAGGACCAGGCGAGCGTAAAATATGCCCTCCTTGATGTCGCTGATGATGATTTCGCGCAGATCGGTACGCAGCGTTTCCAGGGTATTTTTAAATAGGTCGTGGGTCATGGGGCGGGGGCCGCTCATGCCCTCGATGGCAATGGCAATGGCCTGGGCCTCGGTACTGCCGATGATGACGGGGAGGCGGCGGGGCCCGTCGAGCTCACCCAGGACAACGGCGTAGTTAAGCGACTGGGTGACGCTGCGGCTGATGGCCATGACTTTGAGCTCGATCTTATCCATGCTACTCCTGGAGTTCCGGTTAGATGTTGTGTAACGAGTGGGTCCCCTACTTGGTTTTAGCTCCCCCCTCGGCCCTAAGGGGCGGCGAAGATACTTCGTTTTTTGCTTCCTGCCACAGCCGCTCCATTGCGGATAGCTCCATGGCCCGCAGCCCGCCCTCCCCGGCCCGGTCCTCCACGTACTCAAAACGCTGGCGGAACTTGCGGTTGGTACGCTCCAGCGCGGTCTCCGGGTCGATACCCTGCCAGCGGGCGTAGTTGATGAGGCTGAAGAGCAGATCACCGAACTCCGCCTCCCGATCCGCGGCGGTATCGGCCGTGCGGAACTCCTCCAGCTCCTCGCGTACCTTCTCCCAGACCTGATCCACATTGTCCCAGTCGAAGCCGAACTGCGCCGTTTTTTCCTGCATGCGCATGGCCTTGACCACGGCGGGTAGGGCGGTGGGTACCCCGGAGAGCACCGTCTTTTTGCCCTTTCCTTCGGCTAGTTTGATCTGCTCCCAGTTGCGCTTCACGGCTTCCTCGTCCTCGGCCACGACATTGCCGTAAATGTGGGGGTGGCGGTTGACTAGTTTTTCGCAGACCGTGTGGAGGGCATCGGCGATGTCCCAGGCCCCCCGTTCGGAGGCGATCTTGGCGTAGAAGACCATGTGGAGTAGCAGGTCGCCCACCTCCTCTTTGATACCGGTAAGGTTCTCGCTCAGTAGCTCATCGGCGAGTTCGTACGTCTCCTCGATGGTGAGTTTGCGTAGGCTCTGGAAGGTCTGCTTGCGGTCCCAGGGGCACCGCTCACGCAGTTCGTCCATGATGGTGAGCAGGCGCTGAAAGGCGGTCAGGGCGGGGGTCATGCGCGCAAAGGTCCGCATTTTTATGCGTCCGCCTTACCTTGCGGGGGCTTAACCTACTTACCCTTACCCGTCTTGTTACGTTTGCTTTTGCTGTTGGCATTTACCAGCAGCGCACTTTGCGGTCAATTCACTACCTCCGACGTAGCCACCCGTGCACTGGGTGGAACCGGACTTGCCCGGGAGGGTGGGGGGGCGGTGTGGACCAGCCCGGCCGGCATCGCCTACACGACGGCCCCCGCCGCCCGCGCTACGGTGGAACAGCGCTTTGGACTGGCCGAGTTACAGCTAACCTCCCTGGCGGCGTCTTTTTCCGGCGGACTAGGTGTACGGTTAAGCCACTACGGGTACGCAGGGTTTTCCTCCACGCTGGTCGATGGGCTCTACGCCCGCAGACTTACCGACCGGCTAGCGCTCGGTATCGCACTCGGGGTACACCGCATACGACCGCCGCAGCACGCACCCCAGCACTCGCTGCGCACGGGTATGGGCGTACAGTACCGCGTCAGTGAGCGATTACGGGCGGGGGCGGTGTGGCGCCGGGACCGGACGGATCTGATCGGGAACAGCTACGCCTGCGGAGTTTCTTACCGACCGAGTGAGCTGATCGACCTGAGTGCCGAGCTACACTTCGCCGCCGAACGGGGGTTGCACGGTCGCTTTGGCGTCAGCTACCAGCCCGTCGACGTCGTGGTGCTGCGATTAGGGCTAAACACCGCCGCTAGCGAGTTGAGCGGCGGAATCGGGTACCGCCTATTCCAGCGGTGGGAGGTGGCGGTCGCTGTGGCCTACCACGAACAACTGGGAATAAGTCCGCTCGCCGGGCTGATATTACATCCTGACTAAAGACCGGCCCGGCGACCAACCTACTCTGACATATCGTGTTTTCTTGCCGAATGGTGTAGCGCCATTCGATCAACCTACTGACATGAAAGACCTCGGAGGCCCCGCCGCCCAGTTTCCCCTCGCTGAGCGTGCCCGCACGGCCTGGAACGCGGAGCAATCCCTACCCAATTTTGCCGACACGGAGCTCACCTTCAGTCACCTCGACGACCAGCGGCTGCGGGGTACGCGCCGGCTTTTTCGCCTCATGGGCTACCCCTGGCTGACCCGCATCATGGGTTCGCTGGGTATCAAGACCGTGAACTGGGGGCTGCCCGGGGCGGAGTGGCTCGTGAAAAACACCCTATACAAGCAGTTCGTGGGGGGCACCACCCTGGAGGAGGCGCAACGGGCCATCGCCCGGCTGGCGAGTCGCGGAGTGGGTAGCATTCTGGACTACGGCGCGGAGGGTAAGAAGACTCCCGCAGGACGGGAAGCTGCATTTCAGGAATGCCTGCGGGCCACCGAATTTGCCGCCGCTACTCCCGCCGTGATCGGCTCGGTGGTTAAACTTACCAGTCTGATTCCGTTCGAGGTGCTGGCGCGCTTTAACGATACGACACTGGACTTCGCCGCACTGCCCCATCCGGACCTACGGACCGGTGTACAACGGCTCGAACAGATCTGTCAACTGGGGCGGGAACGCGGGTGCGAGGTGTATCTAGACGCCGAAGAAAGCTGGATCCAGCACAGCATCGACCAGATCGCCGAGTACCTCATGCGTCGCTATAACCGGGAGGGCCACGTGGTATTTACCACCTGTCAGCTATACCGGCACGACCGCTTGCCCTACCTAAAGGCTGCGCACCTGCGGGCCCGCCAGGATGGCTACCTGTTTGCGCTCAAGATCGTACGGGGGGCCTACATGGTCAAGGAGGGACGACGGGCGGAAGAACAGGGCTACCCTACGCCCATCCAGCCAAACCTAGCATCTACCCACCGCGATTTTGACGCCGCCGCTGCGTACTGCCTGGAGCACCGGGAGGAAATCGCCTGCTGCGTAGCCAGTCACAATGAGCGGAGCATCGTCAAACTACTGGAGGCGATGCAGCAGGCGCAAATTCCCCGTGATCATCCGAACATCCGGTTTTCTCAACTGCTGGGTATGAGTGGCAACCTCACCTTTAATCTCGCCGAAGGGGGCTACAACGTGAGCAAGTACATGGTGTACGGACCGGTGCGTGAGGTGCTGCCCTACCTGGTCCGGCGGGCGCAGGAAAACACCTCGGTTACCGGCGAGGCGGGTCGAGAACTACGGATGCTTCAGGAGGAGTCTCGTCGACGGGGGCTTTAGCCGCAGCCTGGTTCGGACTGTCCTCGATGACGGCCCGCTGGCCGCCGTAATCGCGACCCATCATCTCCCAGACGGTGATAAAGAGCGCCGCTACCGTAGGACCGATCACGAATCCGCTGAGGCCGAACATGGCAATCCCGCCTAGGGTAGAGATGAGCACTAGGTAGTCCGGCATCTGGGTGTCGCGACCTACCAGTAACGGGCGTAGTAAGTTGTCCACCAACCCGATGATCAGGCTACCCACGACCACGATGATGATGCCAGCCGTGATGTTACCCTGAATAAACATGATGATGGCCGCCGGTACCCAGATGATGGCACTACCGCCCACCGGGAGTAGCGCTAGTAGCATCATGGCCACCCCCCACAACAGGGCAGCGGGAATGCCCAGAAAGGCAAACATCACGCCCCCGATGGCGCCCTGTACAAAGGCTACGATCAGGGTACCTTTAAGGGTGGCCCGGGCCACCAGGGCAAAGCGTTTAAAAAGCGTACGCTCGCGGTTGTCGCCCATGGGGATGGTGTGCACCAGCGCCCGCTCGATCTTCCACCCGTCGACGAGAAAGAAGTACAGTAGGTAGATGACCAGGGTAAACTGAATGAGCGTGTTGAGCAGTCCCCCACCGAAGGCCAGTGCCCAGTTGGCGGCGTACTGCCCGGCCTGTCCAACGGCCGCGTTGAAGTTGGCGCGCAGATCGGTAGTGCTGACGCCGAAGTCGCTGAGGGCGGCCGCCACCCGGGGAAGGTTCTCGTCCACAAAGTCGAAGATGACTTCGGTGTTGAAGGCACCGGCTTCGATGTCGTTGTAGACCGCAATCGCCTGCTCCACCAGCGCCAGGGTAAGCAGGGCCAGCGGGACCAGAAAGAACAGTACTACAATTAGGGTGGTGATGCCGGCGGCCAACCCGTCCCTGCCGTGGAGCCATACGCGCAGTTTACGGTACACCCCAAAAAATATGATGGCCAGCACCGCCCCCCAGAAGCAGGTAAGCAGGAACGGACCGATGAGGCCGAAAAAGCCAATGGTCGTCAGCGCGACGAGCATGAAGAATAAATTGCGCTTAACCCGACGTGCAAGCTGCCGGGGGGACTCGGTGGCCATGAAGGCTGTTTAGCTTACTAGTACCACGATGCCGCAGCGGTGTTCGCTGCGCCGCCAGCGGGCCACGGATATTTCGGCCGGTGTATCCAGTTTATCTTCCCCCCGGGTACCGTGCCGGACGGTTTTACGTTACCACCTTATTTACCATGCCCCACGTATGAAACTAACGTTACGCTTATTCCTGCTGTGCGGTCTGCTGAGTGCTTCCGTAGGTGCAGTATACGCTCAGAAGTACAGCAATGAGTTTTTGACCATTGGGGTTGGTGCCCGCGCCCACGGCATGGGTACGGCCGTCGTCGCCTCCCAGCAGGACGTCTACGCCGCGGCCTGGAACCCCGCCGGTCTGGCCGGCCTTGAGGCCACGCGGGGCCTGGAGCTGGGAGCTATGCACGCCGAGTGGTTTGGGGGGGTAGGTAACTACGATTACCTGGGGGTGACCCTCCCCCTGAGCAGTAAGAACCAGCGGCTGGGCTTCAGTCTCATCCGTTTCGGCATCGATCAGATCCCGAATACGCTTTCCCTCTACGAGGCGGATGGCACCATCAACTTCGATAACATCACGGAGTTTTCGGCCGCCGATTACGCCTTCCTGGGTACCTACGCCCGGGCCTATATTCGGGGCAAGCAAACGCTCCGCGTGGGAGGTAACGTGAAGGTGATTCACCGTAGCATCGGAGAGTTCGCTTCGAGCTGGGGCTTCGGCCTGGACCTGGGCGCGCAGCTACAGCGGAATAATTGGACCTTTGCCCTGCTGGGCCGCGACATTACCACGACCTTCAACGCCTGGAGCTTTTCGTTTACCGATACGGAGCGGGACGTGTTAGCGATCACGGACAACGATATATCCATCAACAGTGTAGAGACCACTAATCCTACCCTCGTGCTTGGAGTAGCTCGCGCCCTCACCATAACCGAGCGCATTGGTCTTACCGCCGAGTTTGACCTTATTGCTACTACCGATGGCAAGCGGAATACCTTGGTGAGCGCCGATCCGGTCAGTCTCGATCCTGCCTTCGGACTGGAGGCCGACTACGGCAAGTTTGTCTTCGTGCGGGCCGGAGTGAGCCAACTGCAGCGCATCCGTGACTTCGACAACGTGGAGGCGATCAACTCCCGTCCCTCCCTGGGTCTGGGCCTCAAGGTCGGTCAGCTGTTCGTGGATTACGCCTACACCGACCTGGGGGATAGCGACGGCCGTTCCACCTACAGCCACATCGTGAGTCTGCGGTTGGGCATCAGCCCCAAACCACAGAATAACTAGGCCTCCAACGTGAAACGCCCCCTTGCGCGAAGCGAGGAGGCGTCCGGACTTGGGTGGAAGACCGGGTTCGAACCGGCGACCTCTGGAATCACAATCCAGCGCTCTAACCAACTGAGCTACAACCACCAGCTAGTGTACCCTTCCTGAATACCCCGCAAAGGTAAATAGTTCCTCCTTACTAGGAAACTTCGGGCAGGAATTTTTCCAACGCCCAGCGCATTTGCTGCTGTAGCGCACGGGCGGCCCGCCCCGGTTCATCGGCGTAGAGGATGCCCCGACTACTGTTGATCAGCAGTCCGCACCGTGTATTCATCCCGTGGCGGCACACCGCCGCTAGATCACCCCCCTGAGCGCCGATGCCCGGTACGAGGAAGAAATGGTCGGGGGCGATACGACGCAGCGCGGTAAATTTCTCGGCCCGGGTGGCTCCGCAAACGAACATCAGCCGATCGGGTGTGCCCCACGCCATCACCTGCCGCATCACTCTTTCGTAAAGTGGTTCTTCACTACCGTCCTGCAGCGCGTGCTGAAAGTCATCCGCCCCGGCATTGCTCGTCAGCGCCAGCACGATGGCCCACTTACCAGGGTAGTCGAGGAAGGGCCCTACGGAGTCCTGCCCCATGTAGGGCGCTACGGTGATCGCGTCGGCGCCGAGGGTATCGAAGGCAAATTTGGCGTAGTAGCGCGAGGTGTTGCCGATGTCGCCCCGCTTGGCGTCGGCGATGATAAGATGGTCGGTGCCGATATAGTCGATTGTGTCCCTCAGCACCCGCATGCCGTCGAGTCCGAGGGCTTCGTAAAATGCGGTATTGGGTTTGTAGGCCACGGCGTAGTCGCGCGTAGCGTCGATGACGGACCGGTTGAAGGCAAGAACATCTCCACCAAAGGAAGCTGGAAGGCGCTCCGGGTCCGGGTCCAGGCCGACACACAAAAAGCTCTGCCGCTGACGAATGAGAGAAAATAGGGCCGCGCGATCCATAGGGTAGGGATTCTCGGCGGCGAAGGTAGGGCTACTTGATCAGGGTAGACGGAATCGGCTCGAAGGATGGCTCTACGCGGCGAAAGCTGTGCTGCGCCTGTATTTTGAACCGGATACACACGTCGGGATAGGGGGAGCGTACCAGCTCCTCAAAGAGTTCGGGGCTGACGTTTTGGTAGGCAATGGTGGTGGTCTGACCGGTAAAGGTCAGGTAAAGAAGTCGTTGGTTCGCCTCGTAGGCAGCAAAAGTGACCAGCTCGCTGGAGCTGTCGAAATTGTGGTGTTGCATGATGTGGTGGTTAGGCGCATAGCCCAAACACACCGAAGGTAGTGATCGTTCAGTCCATTAGATAAATTCAATAGATAAATCTGTTGAAAATTATAATATAAAATTGGAAGGATATATGGTGAGGATATTCCAAATAATGTATGTACACTAGAAGGTTGGACACTTTACCCGCTGCTTGCGTTGGCTCTCCTTTGCGTACACCATGCTTAGCTCAAAACCACCCCGGCTGGCCGTAGTCTGCCGTAATGCACCTACCATCAAATCGTAGCTTAGGCCTAGCTGAAACGCATCGTACTCCAACCCTACGAGCACCACCATAGCCCCAAGACCCATTCGTTCTTCCCGCCCCCTGGTCAGCTGTAGGTAGGAACCAAAGCGCAACGCCACCTCCCGCCACTGCCGCTCCGAGTACCGCAGCTGTCCGCCCACCAGTGCACTCACGCTCGGCCCCTGGACCATCACTCGTGCGGCCGGCAGGACGCTCATGTAACCCTTCCCGAGCGGTAGCTCCCCCCCGCCGTGTACCACGTAACGCCGTAACAGCAGGTCCTCCTCACCGGGTAGGGGCGATACATTGGCACCGTTCAGGTGGTATACCGCGCCACCTACGTACACGCCCCGCCGGTCGCCCAGACCCGCAAAGTAGGCCACTCCGGCATTCACGTCGAGGTACAACTGGCTGCCCTGTCCCCCGAACGGCTCCCCGCTCGGCAGCCTGCGATCAAGGTAGGCTGCCCGGGTCACCGGGTCCACGAAGTACTGATCGGAAAACCACAGTTTGGTCAGATCGAACCCCCGCTGACCCACCCCCAACTGGGCCCCGCCGCTGATAAAGTGACCGGGCGCTATCTGCTGCTGGTAGCTACCGGATGCTAGGCCCTGGCTACGTACAAAATCGCTGCTACCGGCCCGGTCGTGTTGCACTTGCGCGGCGAGACCCACGAAGTTTTGCCGTCCGAGGGGTCGACGTACCTCTCCCGCTGCCGCCACGCTGCGAAAGCCTTCGGTATCGTCGAGCGTCATAAAGTGGGTCTGGTAGTTCAGGGTCACCCGCAGGCCGGCGTTCATCACCCCGGTCAGGGCAGGATTACTCAGCAGCTGCGTAGCGTGCAACTGGCTGAATCGGGCATCCTGGGCGCGTGCGCAGGTGCATAGCAGTAGGCACGAGACTAGGACGAGGAGGTAGCGGGGGGGGTAGGCTGGACTTACGGTGCGCATACTAGCGGATTAGGGTGGTTTGTCCGCTCAGCGTCTCCCGACTATTGTCGGGGTAGATCACGGTGAGTTTGTAGATGTACACCCCGGCATTCATGGCTTTATCGCCGGGACCGCGCCCGTCCCAGCCGCGGTTCGGGTCGTTGACCGGCCAGTCACCCGCCGCATCCCGGTAAACCTGTCCGCCCCAGCGGTCGAATACCTGGAGCTCCTCCACCCGCGTACCCGGCCGGCCGTGTACCAGTAGCCGATCGTTGCGCCCATCGCCATTTGGGGAAAAGCCGGTCGGTACGGCCACCTCCCGGATCTTTTCCACGCGTACGGTGATCGCATCCCGCGCGGTACACCCCAGGGTATCCATCACGTTCACGGTGTACTGTACTAGGTAGGGGGGCAGGGCTACGGGAGCCGGGCAGATCAGACAGCTTAGCGTACCGGGATCGCTTTCCTCCCAGAGGTAGTC
Source organism: Neolewinella sp. (assembly GCF_965214665.1). GTDB lineage: Bacteria > Bacteroidota > Bacteroidia > Chitinophagales > Saprospiraceae > Neolewinella. The sequence goes on from NZ_OZ243970.1 coordinate 902,229, forward strand.
TACCGGACCGGTCGCTCCCGTAATGATGGGGTTGAGACGTACGCTATCACCGAAGGATATGTCAAGGTCTTCTCCAAGGTCCACCTGCAGTTTAGGTCCGTTCTCGACCAGAACGCTGGTAGTGGCCGTGCAAGCCGCCGCATCCCGGACCGTTACGCGGTACTCGCCTTCATTCACCCCGGTGAAGGAGGGGGTAGGTCCGAACTGGGCCCCGTCTAGAGCGTACTGGTAGGGCGGCTGCCCCCCGGAGGCCTCCAGGTCGATGCGTCCGCTGGCCTCACCCCCGCAGGTGCCGGCCTGCATGGTAGCGGAGAGCGTGACCTCACCGGGGCTATCCAGCTCCAAGGTTGCGGACTCCCGACAGCCGTTTGCATCCGTGAGTTCGAGTGCGTAGGTACCAGGCCCTAGGCTGTCTAGATTGGAGGCGGTCGCTCCGGTCGACCAGTCGAAGCGGTAGGGCAAAGTGCCTCCGGAAACGATGGTGCGAATGCTGCCGTCGCGCGCCGCGAAGCAGCTGATGTCACGTTTTCGGGTCTCGAGGATCAGCAGCTCGGGCGTACCTACCCTAAGGCTGGTATCTAGCCTGCAAGCTTCCCCCTGACGAATGGTTAGTTCGTACTTGCCCGCGAGTAGCTCGGTGACCGTAGGACCGGTAGCAAAATCGGTGTTTTCGCCCCATTCCAGATCATAGGGGCCGGGCAGCGGGCCGGTAACGTCACCAATGCTGATGGACCCGGTCCGCGTACCAAAACAGCTCACCGGGGTGATAGCCGCCGTAAACGACACCGCTGCTGGTGCACGGTACACGAAGGTATCTACACCGGTACAGCCACCGGTGGTGGTGACCGTTACGGAATAGGTGGCCCCGTCCACCAGGTCGGTCACGCGGGCCGTCGTATCCCCGGTCGACCAGCGGTAGCGCGCGTAGCTCCGTTCGAGCTGGAGGTAGCGGGGTACGGTGGCATCGCAAAGATTGGAGGTGGCAAAACTGATGGTAGGTTGAACCGGGTCGCGCTCGCTGAGGGTAAAACTGAGGTCTTGCCGGCAGCCGTTTTCGTCGGTTACCGTGACACCGTTCGGCCCCGCTGCCAAATTACTGGCCCGTGCGGTTGTTTCTGCGCTACTCCAGGTGTAGCTCACCGGCTGTGGGCCACTGGCGAAGACCGCCGCCTGCCCGTTAGCTTGTCCGGCGCAGGGAGGCAGGGTGTCCACGATGACGACGACGAATCGCTCGTCGGGCTCCGTCACGGTAGCCGTAGTATCGAAGGTGCAGCCCGCCGCATCCGTGATGGTGAGTCCGTACCGTCCTGCAGCCAGGTCCCTTAGTTCGGAACCGGTACCGCCGGTCGACCAGCGGAAGGCGTACGGGGCGGTCCCCCCGCTGCCGGTTGCCGAGAGAGCCCCGGAGGCGCCGTCGCGGCAGGGCGTTGGGGTCTGGGTGAGCGTAGCGGTCAGCGGTAGGGGTTGGGTGACCGTGATGGCGGTATCGGCGCTACAGCCACTGGCGTCCGTCACGGTGAGGGAGTACGTTCCCGCCGGGATTGCACCTGCGGCCCCGCCCGCACCGATGGACGGATCGCTCCAGCTATAGGTGTAGGGTGGCGTACCGCCGCGGGTGCTGGTCGTGATGCTGGCGTTAGACTCCCCGAAGCACCTTGCCGGCCTGTTCTCCAGGACGTTCACGACGATCGGATCGGGGAGGGGTACGGTGTAGCGGAAGGAGTCCTGGCATCCGTTGGGGGCCGTGACCGTAAGGGTGTAGGTGCCCGGGGAAAGACTCCGAATGTCGCGCTGCATGGCCCCGTTGCTCCACCGGTAACTACTGATGTCGGCGTCGGACCGGTCCGGCGTGAGGATGATGCTGCCGTCGTCCTGTCCCGCGCAGCCAGCGAAAATGTCGGCCGTGTAGTCGATCGTGATATCCTTGACCGTGACGTTGATGCTGGCCGTGCCGTTGCAGCCGTCGGCGGTGGTGGTGCTGAGGGTGTACGTCCGGTCCTGGGTGGGCGTGATGGTGGGTGCGGCGCAGTCCGTGCAACTCAGCTCGGGGCCGGCCGGTGACCAGCGGTAGGTGATAGCCGGCTGGCGTACGAGATCGAGGGACCAACTCATCAGCGTACCACGGTTGCCGGAGCTGGTATCACTGACCTCCAGGATCCAGTCTCCGTTGACGGCTTCCCCGCGCAGGGCCGTCCAGGGGGGGCTTCCATCGGGAACCAGGCAGTTACTGAAGCTGCGGCCACTCACCTGACCGGGGCTCACGAGGGGTAGTCGACTACCGACGGGAGAAACCAGGGTGAGGGCCAGACCGGTGAGCGAACCGTTGCTCTGATAATCAAGGCACACGGCGGTTAGGGTGACGGAGGGCTCGTTAAAGATCGTGGGCACCTGGTCGGTGACTGTAAGTCTGGAGCGGAAGGGTTCAGCGGGGGTAGCGTTGAGCAAACTGATGCCCTGGTTGGTGCTGGCCCGCCAGCGGACCGTGTCGATCGCGCTTTCGATACCGGGGTCCAGTTGGGCTACGAAGCTGCTGCCACGGCAGATGCTGGTATCAACCGGTGGGCTGGTGACCGGGGGGGGGCAGCTGAAGCAATCCGCTGCGTAGGGGGAACGGACGGTGACGGGAATCAGGGTATCGTAGTTACACCCGAAGCTATCGGTGCTGGTCAGGATCTGGTTGACGAAGCCGGGGGAAGTGCCGGTGAAGGTGATGCGGTCGGCGGCGTAGGAACTTAGTTGCCCATTATCGCGGAACCGGCTTGCGGTGATTGGAACGGTGAACGCTTCGTTGGGGGGCAAAAGCTTTTCCTGAAATTCGATGGACCAGTTGAAGACGGTGCCGCCATTGCCGCTAATCAAGTCCAGTACGTGCAGCTCCCAGTCGCCGTTCAGCACGCAACCGCTGAAGTTGCTAAAGGTGCCGGCGGCGGGTCGGTAGCGTATCTCCTCCGGCATTCGTTGACCGTTGGGAATCGAGCGGGCTACCTCGTCGATGGTCGGCCCCCCGGAGCTGATCCAGCAGTAGGTGCCGGGGGTGCCGGGATCGGGGGAGTTGGGCTCGGTACTTGGATCGCCAAAGAATTCTCCCCGTGCCCCCTGTTCTAACGGATCGCGTACCATCAGATCTACCCGGCTACCGTCCGGACACGTTACCCACATGGATAGATCGCCAACGTAGTCGTGCTCAATATCGACGCAGATCTGCACGATGCCATCTCCGGAGCCTAGCCGTTCCCCTTCCGCAAACTGTCGGATCGGTAGGCGGGAGATTAGCGTATCGTTTGCTGTCTCCGGGATTACCACCCGCTCCGCCCGGGGCTCGGGGGTGCCAAAATTAAATGTGCGGGCAGAGGCGCGGTAGGTCACGGCTGCATCGTCCGTACCGTCGAGGCCGAGTGCGATGGTCTCATCCGCACACACCACTAATTCCTGCTGCCTACTCGGTGTGACAATCGGCGGTCCCGACACCCGTACGCGCTGCGTGATGGTGTTACGGCTCCTACACCCCCGTTGGTCGGTAAGAACGACTTCGGGGAGGTAGCCTCCCGCTTCGGTATAGCGGTGCGTAACGGTGCGGCCGCGGCGCTCGGTACCATCCTGGAAAGTCCAGGTAAACGTAGTGGTGGCATCGCTCTGGGGGTAGACGATGCCCGCTTCCGGATACACCCCCCGGGCGGTGAGGGTGACCGGATCGCCAAGGCAGAGGTCGATGGCCCCGTCCGCGTCAGAGGAGGGCGCCGGGGTGCTGCTTACTAACTCGGCCGTAATGGGTTGGCAGGCCGCTACACAGCGGATACCCGCTTCCCAACCCGCCCTATTTCCCGTGCTCTCGAACTCGACCGTCAGGCAGCCGGAGGCGTTGGCCGCCGTTGCCACGACCGTGATGCGCTCCGAGTTGTTGGCCCCGGTGATACGGCGGAGGATCGGGGCGGTCGCTGACCGGCCGTTGCGCACCGTCAGGGTACCGCTGAGGTCAATGACGTCGAAGGAAAGCTCCAGGTGTGAGTTTTCGGCCGATGCGCCGTCCGAGCAAATCGTGATGGACTGCCGACTGCCCGCCGCCGCGTGGGGTCCGTCTACTCCGCCGCTGTCCACAAAGCGACCGCTACACACCTGGACCTCCGGCTGCTGAGTACCGATACGCACGACTTCCTGCCCCGTGACGAGGTAGGTAAGCAGGCAACACAGCACGGTGAGTAGAGGTCGGGGGTAGGGGTGCAGCATAGGCGAGGGGTAAGCTAGGACCGGCGCTATCTTTGGCGCAAAACGTAGAACCGAATGCAAGTATTGGACGGTAAGGCCCTGGCGCAGGCAATTAAGGAGGAACTCAAGGAAGAGGTCGACGCCATCCGTCAGGCTGCCGGTAAGATACCACACCTGGCCGCCGTGCTGATCGGAGAAAACCCCGCCAGTCAGGTCTACGTCCGCAATAAGGTGAGCAGTTGCGAGGAGGTCGGCTTCCGCAGTAGCCTCATCCGCCGCCCGGAGTCCATCACCCAGTCTGAATTGCTAGCTATCGTAACCGAGCTCAATGAGGACCCCGACGTCGACGGCTTCATCGTCCAGTTGCCCCTTCCAAAGCACATCGATGAGGACGCGGTGAACCTAGCCATCGACCCCCGCAAGGACGTCGATGGCTTCACCCCCGTTAACATCGGCCGCATGACCCTGGGCCTCGATGCCTACCTCCCCGCCACCCCTAATGGCATCATGGTAATGCTGGAGCGCTACGGCATCGAGACCAGTGGAAAAGAGGTGGTGGTGCTGGGGCGCTCGAATATCGTCGGTACGCCCATGACCGTTCTGCTGAGCCGCAAAAGCTCCCCCGGCAACGCCACCGTCACCCTCTGCCACAGCCGTACCCGGGATTTGAAATCCCACACCCTGCGGGCCGACATAATCGTAGCCGCCATCGGTATTCCGGAAATGGTCACCGCGGACATGGTCAAGGAGGGTGCAGTAATTATCGACGTAGGCATCAACCGGGTCGATGATGCCAGCCGTAACCGGGGCTATCGCCTGGCGGGCGATGCGGATTACGCCGGACTCAAGCACAAGGTAAGTGCCATGACCCCCGTACCCGGCGGGGTAGGTCCGATGACCGTCGTCAGTCTGCTGATGAATACCCTACAGGCCAGTAAGCGAAGGGGGTAGGCTAGATGACGCCCTTTTCCCCTAAGTAGCGCTCCGCGTCCAGGGCGGCCATACACCCCGTGCCGGCTGCGGTGATCGCCTGCCGGTATACGTGATCGGCCGCGTCCCCACTCACGAACACCCCCTCCACGTTGGTGTGGGTAGAGTTGGGCTCGTGCTTCAGGTAGCCGCTCTCTTCCATCTCCAGCACCCCTTCGAACAGTTTGGTGTTGGGGATGTGGCCGATGGCCACGAAGAAACCGGCAATGGGAAGCTCGGTCACCTCATCGGTCTGATTGTTGCGGACCCGTACCCCGGTCACCTCAGTATCGCCCAGGATCTCCTCGGTCTCGGTATTCCAGTGCACCCGGATGTTTTGCTGCTTCATCACCCGCTGCTGCATGATGGCCGAGGCGCGCATCTCGTCGCGGCGCACCAGCATGTGCACTGTGGGGCAGAGATTGCTCAGGTATAGGGCCTCCTCACAGGCACTATCGCCGGCGCCCACAATGGCCACGTCCTTACCCCGGTAGAAAAAGCCGTCACATACCGCACAGGCACTCACCCCCTTGTTGGCCAGTCGCTGCTCGCTTTCGATCCCCAGCCAGCGCGCGCTAGCTCCTGTGGAAATGATTACGCTATGCGCCGGTATTTCCTCGCCGCTCTCGGTGAAAATACGCTTGACGTCTCCGGAAAAGTCCACCCGATCCACCAGCTCGTACTTGATGTCGGTCCCGAAGCGCTCGGCCTGCTGCCGCAGGTCTTCCATCATCTGGGGGCCCATGATACCCTCCGGATAGCCCGGAAAGTTCTCCACGTCGGTGGTGATCATGAGCTGTCCGCCCGGCTCGCGACCGGTATACAGAACGGGGCTGAGGTTAGCGCGGGCGGCGTAGATAGCGGCGGTATAACCCGCGGGTCCGGATCCAATAATGACGGTTTTCAGGGGCTCTTTTCCCATGGGGGGGTCGTTTCGGGCTGCAAAAGTAGGTTAATTACCTAACACCTCTTCGGGGGCTCAGTTGCATCCTAGAGCGTCACCCGGGCGGGGCCGCAGGTGCAACCGGTGGGTCGATCAGCCGGTACTGCCCTACCGGAAGCTCCCCGAGTTCGATGTGCATGATGCGGACCCGTTTGAGGGTAAGCACCGAATACCCAAAAAAGGCACACATGCGGCGGATCTGTCGGTTGAGCCCCTGGGTAAGGATAATGCGAAACGCCCGCTGGCCAAGGCGTTCTACGGCGCAGGGGGCGGTGCGGGTGTTTAGGATGGGCACACCGGCAGCCATGCCGCGCAGGAAAGCTGGCGTGACCGGCCGGTCTACCGTGACGATGTATTCCTTTTCGTGCTCGTTCTCCGCCCGTAGGATCTCGTTAACTACGTCGCCATCGTTGGTCAGCAGGATCAAGCCCGTCGAGGCTTTGTCCAACCGACCGATGGGAAAGATGCGCTGCGGGTACTTGAGGTAGTCGATGATGTTGTCCGGGTCCTTAGGATCGGTAGTACTAGTGACCCCGGGGGGTTTGTGGAAGGCTAGGTACACCGGGGCGGGGCGGCCGCCGACGGGCTTGCCGTCGAGCAGCACCGCGTCACCCACTTCCACGCGGTTGCCCCTACGGGCAACCGTGCCGTTGATGGTGATCCGCCCGGCCTCGATCCAACCATCGGCCTCCCGGCGCGAGCAGATACCGGTGCTGGAAAGGTATTTGTTGAGGGAGATAGAGTCTGACATCGGGGGGCAAACTACGCAGTCTGTAGCACCTATCTTTGCGGCCGCAATCCTACCCATTTATGAGCAGTCCCCTCGATCAACTCGCCTCCGAAAGTCGCATCTGGATCTACGGCGCCGAACGCGCCCTTACCGCCCAGGAGACTAGGCTCGTCCGCAGCCGCGCTCAGGAGTTCGTGAGCCAGTGGGTGAGCCACCAACAGTCGCTAACCTCCGCGGCCGACGTACTGCATAACCGCTTTCTGGTCCTGGCCGTCGACGAGACCCAGGCCGAAGCCAGCGGTTGCTCCATCGACGGGAGCGTACATTTCGTCAAGGAGCTCGGTGCGGAGCTCGGCGTAGACTTCTTTAACCGGATGCGCTTTAGCTACCGCGACGAGCGCGGCACCATCCATACCGTCGGCCGCGAAGAATTTAAACTTCTCTACGCCCAGGGGCAACTCACCAACGAGAGTATTGTCTTCGATCCCCTGGTGAAGGAGCTCGGGGAACTGCGTCAGATCTTCGAGCGCCCCCTGGAGGACAGCTGGCACAGCCGCATGGTCTAGCCAGGGTAAGCGTACGTAAACGTATTCATTCGATTATAAACGCAAGTATATGAATACTTGACGATTAGATGTCGTGCTGGGACCGAGGTTTGTGGCATCACCAACTCTTCCTTCCCATGGTTTTACATAACTACATCCAGCTTATCGGACGCGTCGGGCACGATCCCGAACTGGTCACACTCTCCGATGGCACGCCCCGGGCTAGCCTGCGTTTGTACCAAGATGCTGCCGGTGGCCGGGACAGTGGTCAGGACACCCAGGTGCACAGCCTAGTGGGCTGGCACGGCCTAGCAACGCAGCTGCACCGGCGCGCTAGGCGGGGCGATACGCTGCTCGTGCACGGAAAACTAGTAAACCGCAAGCTTACCGTCAACGGCACCGTACTGGTCAAGGCCGAAATACACCTCTCGGAATTTCGCCTGCTGTCTTCCCGTTCCATCACCCGTTCCGTCGGCATTGCCGCCGAGCCCGTTCATCCCTTTACCGTCAACCATGAATAGTCTAACCCTCATCGGGGAGGTGGCCTCCGATCCCGTCTACTTCTGTACTGAGAAGGCGCAGGACCTCACCCGCATCCAGATCCGTACCACGGACGACCGCGGGCAGACCACCCTGCACCACTGTCAGGCCTGGGGACCCCTGGCCCTCGATCTGCACCGCCACCTGCGTAAGGGGGAGTGGTTCATGGTCAGGGGACCGCTCAAGTACCGTCCGCTCCGAGTTGGTAACCGCCAGGTGCAGCTACCGTACGTCCACATCGCGGCGCATACCTACCTCGGCAGGGTCACCGGAGTGCGCCCCCCTACCGATCGATCGCAGCTACGGGTAGCCGCCGCGTCCTGATACGGTACACCATACTGATGAGCAGGCCTACCATCATCGCGATGGTACCGAACCAAAACAGGTTGATGCCGGGAAACTCGATGGCCTGTAGGGTGATGTAATCGGTACGGTAACTACGCGGTGCGACTGCCAGGGGTATGGAAAGGCGGGTACTAGGGTCGCGCTGTGCGATACGGAGGGTAGCTTCGTTCGTATTTGGGTTGATACTCACCAGGTGGGCGTAAAGACCTAGGCTGGTGATCTCGTCCCTTACCCCGCTCGGTTGCTTTCCCCGAATCAAGAATACGGGTTGCATGGACTGGCCGTCGGGGGTAGTCAGCAGCGCGCTAACCCAAATGTCTTCGTCCTGCGGCTGGAAGTGCTCTACCTGCGGCTGGGAAACGAAGCGCTCGAAGGTTAGCGTCTGGTCACCGACCGTAATCGTACTGCCCGGCTCTACGGTGTACTCCTGGTAATTCAGGTCGCTGTCGCGCACGAGCAGTTGCTCAAAGACCGACTCGTCGATCTTCACTCGCAGCGACATATCATTGAGCTGGGCGGGGTAATGGTAGAGTAGTCCGTCGCGTAGGATCAGCGCTACCGTGGCCGTCGTGTCGTGTGCGGCAATGCCGCCGGTGCGTTCTGCGTGAACTACTGCGCTCAGGCCGATGTCACCCGGCTCCGGGGTATACTCGGGGTGGGTAGGCAAGCGGGAAAAATCGGTCAGCTCAATGCCATAGGTATAGATGACGGAACTGTTGCGCTGGGGGATGGGCACCGTGTCGCGGAAGGTCGTGCGCTCCCCTACGTTCAGCGGCAGGACGCGGTACTGGAGGCTATCCTCGGTTTCCTGGCGGATCTTTACGCTCTGCTCTTCGGGCGGTAAACCCATAATTACGGTAAAAATGTCCTTGTTCCAGTAGTGCTTCGTGCTGGGATTGGTGATGGCGATATTCTCAAAACCCTTGTCGTAGAGTACGTTTGGTGCCAGTTGGAACTCTTCCACAGGTTTGCCGGATTTATCCAGCCGCTTATAGTCCATAAGGTACCGACGGTTCAGCCCCTCGATCGTATCACCGGTAAAGTTGACCACGTAGTCTTCCATGCCGAGCGGCACGTTCTGGTACAGGCGTACGGTGCTCCGGGCAAGCTGCTCGTCCTCCGTGAGCCCCTCCATGAGAAACTGATTCTGGGAAATTATGCGCTTATTACCTGCACTGGCCATAATGCCAATGAGCATAAACCCAAAGCCTACGTGACTGATCACACTACCCGCTACCCGGGTATCCTTTCGCACGAAGAAGAGCAAGTAATCAAGGTTGGTCCAGATCGCGAACCAACCGGCAAACACGAGTAATTTATAGGCGATACTGGGTGCCTGGATCCAGAGCAGCGTGAGAAAGGTGAGCAGACCGGTGCCCGCGATGGCAATACCGGTACGAAGAGCAAACTTGCCGAAGTAATTACCGAAGTTGCGCTCCCGCCAGCGCAGGTACTGCGCCACTCCACTCATCAACCCAATGAAGATGCCGATCCAGATCTGGAAGCGGTTGTGATGAGCTTCCGGCTCGGTGAGGGTGAGGCCGTCGAAGGCCGGATTGATCCACTCCCGGATCTCGTTGTAGACCGGCAGACTCGTTGCGCCCAAAATCAGCACCACCGACATGAAGAGGGTCAGGCTACCGATGAACATCCAGAACTCCCGACTCGTGGTGGCCTCCTCGCGCTCCGGCACGGGAATGCTGCCCCACCGCCAGATCATCAGCCCCAAACTTAGAAAAAAGTAAAACGCAAGGAAGAATAATAATTGAGCCTCCAGTCCCATCTCGGTGAAGGCATGTACGCTGGTGTCGCCGAGTACGCCGGAGCGGGTCAGGAAGGTGCTGTAGACGATCAGCACGAAGGTGAATAAGTAGAAGAGGTAGGTGGCGCGGATGCCCTGTCCGGTGGCCCGGCTGATCAGATTAGTATGGATACCCGCTACCAGCATCAGCCAGGGCACCAGACTGGTGTTTTCCACCGGGTCCCAGGCCCAGTAGCCCCCGAAGTTGAGCGCCTCGTAGGCCCAGGCCGCCCCCATCAGGATGCCAATACCCAGAATGCCGGCACTAAACAGGCTCCACCGCAGTGCCGGATCGAGCCACTCCCGGTGCCGACCGGTCCAGAGGCCGGCCACCGCGTAGGCGAAGGGAACCACGGTGCTGGCGAAGCCTAGAAAGAGGGTGGGGGGGTGGATGGTCATCCAGTAGTTCTGCAGGCTGGGGTTGAGTCCGTTGCCGCGTAGTAACTCGACGTAGTCGGCCTGCTGGAAGATGGGCGCGTTGACCGTTTCGCGCAGTAGCAGCATGGGATTCGAACCTAGTTTGATCAGTGCATCGCCGAAACCGAAGTGTACCCCGAGTAACATAGAGACGATCACCACCTGTACTGAGCAGAGCACCGCCATGACGGGCTTTTCCCAGCTGCGGGCCACCACCATGAGGACGTAGCCCAGCATAACGTGCCAGAACATCCACAGTAGGAAACTACCCTCCTGCCCCTCCCAGAAGGCCGAAAAGATATACCGCTGTTGTAGCTCCCCGTCGACGTGGGCCGTCACGTACTGGTACTCGTAGTACTGGTTGAGCATCGCGTAAAAGATGCAGCCGATGACGGTGAATACGGCCGCGCCGTGGGCCAGAAAGCTCAATTGGCCAAGCCGCTGCCAGCTCCGACTCCGCAGTACTTCCCCCCGGGTTTGGGTAGCCATGATGTAGCTTCCCATACTGAGGATAGCGGCGAAAAAGGCCAGCACCACGGCGAAGTGCCCGATGTAGCGGGGACCGAGGTGCTCGTTCAGATACTGTATATCCATGTAGGCTTAGCTCTCCGTCAGGTTCTTAATCATGGCCTCCTCGTCCTTGTACTTGCTGGGGCACTTAAGCTGGATGTCGCTAGCGATGAAGCGATCGTCCCGCATGCGGCCGGTTAGTACAATGCTCTCGCTCATCTCGAAATCCTGGGGTTTGCCCATCAGCAGTACGACCTCGCGCTCGGCCCCCGCCAAATCCTCCAGGTAGAAACTGAAGTAGTTGGGATCCGTCAGCGGATCGTACACCGTGGGTTTATCCTTGACGTAAGTACCCACGAGTTGCACCTTGTTACCGGTCTCGGCGGCCCGGGCGAAATCGGCGTACTCCGAGGTCGCATTACCGGTTTGCCAGAAGAGCACGACGGCTACGACAACCAGAAGAATGGCGAGGAGGTAGGACTTTTTCATGCGGCAAGAGATGAGGGGTGACAAGAAGTACACTAAGAACACGAAGGTAGCCCGGTCGTTGCGCGGCCAGGTCAATCCACCGTCAAACTCCCCAGGTCGCTGTCCGCTGATAGACAACTATTTACAACTAATCCCTATTTTACAACAAATCCCTCCGGGGCACCCCCTATGCACCGCTGCTCCCTCGTCGCCGTTCTCGTTGCCGTTGCCACGCTGCTGGCACCCGCGCTCCCCGCCCAGAATAGCGTGGAGGAGTTTAAGCTCGGTGGGGTCGCACGTATTTTGAATGAGGAGTGTATCCGCCTTACGCCCGCGGAAGCCTACGTCTCCGGCTCGGCCTGGTTCCAGAATCCGTTGGACCTGGAGTACCCCTTCGAGCTCACCGTCGATCTGGTGCTGGGGGAAAACGACGAGCTGGGAGCCGACGGTATCGTGTTTGTGTTCCACCCTACCATGCAGACCGGCTACCGGGGTGAGGGAATGGGGTTTGCCGGACTCTACCCCTCGCTGGGGATCGAGTTCGATACCTACCAGAATTTCCATTTGGGTGATCCGGCAGCGGACCACGTGGCCATTATGGCCCACGGACAGTTGCACCACGCCCGCTCGCTGGCCAGCCCGGTAGATGTTGGGAACCTAGAAAATGGCGCTAAACGTCCCCTTACCGTCAGCTGGAATCCAGGTAACCAGACCCTGAAGGTGACCCTCGACGGAGCGCTGCGGGCCAGTTATACGGGAGATATTATCAACGAGATTTTCGGTGGCAACAGTAAAGTCTACTGGGGAGCCACGGCGGCTACCGGGCGCAAGATGAATTACCAGGACGTGTGCATCCGTAAGCTGGTGTATGCGCTATTGGACTAGTCCCGTCTCAAAATTTTTATTCTTGGTAAAAATTCAACTGTATCAATCTCGCCGAGTAGGTTGTGCTGAAACCGCTCTCCTTCACGGTAAATAAGTTGATCGAGGTAGCTTGAGACACCATCCGGCTGCGTATAAACTTCGAACTGCCGGTCGACTAAGTTGATGATCCAGTATTCTGGTATAGACGACGCGGCATACAGACGGAGTTTATAGTTCCGGTCTTTGTCCAGGGTGGAGTCACTCACCTCGATCAATAAATGAATGTCTTCAGGCTGTGGATGACCGGCAGTGTAGCGGTCCACATCATAGCGAGCGATGATATAGTCAGGTTCCGGTTCAGATAAGGGTACTATTGTAATGGGGTCCTGAGACTTTAGCGTGTATTTGCCAAGAAATCTGGCGGAGAAGATTTCACTTAATCCTAGCACGCAGGCTGCGTGTAGTCTTCCCACCGGGCTCATAGGTACAATCTTTCCATCTAGTAGCTCAACCTTGTCGTCAGCACTTAGCACCCCTGCCTGAATCATTGCGTGGTACCGGTGCACGGAGAAATCCATACTCTCATAGACAATACTCGACCGATCTATTTTTGTCATTCTCGCAAGTTACGCAATCGCTTAAGAGTACAATTTGAGTTGCCGGGTGCGGCTACCGCGTCAGGTACATGCTCCGATTACGGTCCAACTCCCGGAAGAAGGGGTCGGTCATGTCCTTGACGAAGCGGATGGCCTCGCCGGTAGACTTCATCTCGGGGCCGAGCTGCTTATCGACGTTGGGGAACTTGTTGAAGCTGAAGACCGGCACCTTGATGGCGTAGCCGCTGGGCTGGGGGTTGATGTCGAAGTCCGACAGCTTGTGGGTGCCCAGCATCACCTTGGTGGCGATGTTGAGGTAGGGCACGCGGTAGGCCTTGGCGATAAAGGGGGTGGTGCGGGAGGCCCGGGGGTTGGCCTCGATGACGTAGACGATCTCCTCGCCCGTTTCTTTATCCGTCTTGATGGCAAACTGAACGTTCAACAGCCCCTTGATCTTTAGGGCGAAAGCAAGCTTTTCGGCGTACTCGCGCATCTTATTGACCGCATCTACGCTCAGCGAGTAGGTCGGCAGCACTGCTGAGGAATCACCGGAGTGAATGCCCGCCGGCTCGATGTGCTCCATGATGCCCATGATGTGGACTTCCTCGCCGTCGCAGATGGCGTCGATCTCGGCCTCCTTGGCGCGGTCGAGGAAGTGATCTACGAGCACCTCGTCGTCCGGTGCCTTCTTGAAGATCGAGAGCACGTGACGTTCCAGCTCAGCGTCGTTAATGACGATGCGCATGTCCTGGCCGCCGAGTACGTAGCTGGGCCGTACCAGCACGGGGTACTTTACCCGGTGAGCGACGTCAAGGGCCTGGTCGGCATCCTTGGCGGTGCCGAAATTGGGGTAGGGGATGCCGAGCTCCTTGAGTAGCTGGGAAAATCGCCCGCGGTCCTCGGCCAGGTCCAGGGATTCAAAGCTAGAGCCCATTAGTTGAACGCCGCGGTTGCTGAGCTCCTCGGCTAGCTTGAGGGCAGTCTGGCCGCCGAGCTGTACGATAATGCCCTCCGGCTTCTCCAACTCGATGATCTCCCAGAGGTGCTCCCAAAAGACGGGCTCGAAGTAGAGCTTATCGGCGGTATCGAAGTCGGTGGACACCGTCTCCGGGTTACAGTTCACCATGATCGACTCAAAACCGGCTTCCTGCACCGCTTTAAGTCCGTGTACGCAACAGTAATCGAATTCAATACCTTGTCCGATCCGATTAGGACCTGATCCGAGCACAATGATTTTTCGGTTGTCGGAAACCACGCTTTCGTTTTCCCCGTCGAAGGTGGAATAAAAATAGGGCGTCTTAGACTCGAACTCCGCCGCGCAGGTGTCGACCATTTTGTACACCCGCCGGATGCCGAGTTCGTAGCGGCGCTTAGTGACCGTCTCCTCATCCACCCGTAGCAGATAGGCGATCTGGGCGTCGGAGTAGCCCACTTCCTTGAGCTGGCGGAAGAAGGGCGCCGGCAGATCGTCGGGCACGTTGTACTTCAGTACCTGGGCGTCCAGGTCCACCAGCCGCTTGATCTGGTTGATGAACCAGGGGTCGATCTTGGTGAGCTTCTGGATGGTCTTGCGGGGTACGCCGAGGCGCAGGGCATCCTTGAGGCGGAAGATGCGGTCCTCACTCGCATTTTCGAGCCGGTGCAGGATGTCGTCGGTCTTGATCCACTCCTTGATGTCGGAGCCGAGCCCGGCCCGTCCGTTTTCCAGCGACTGGCAGGCCTTCTGTAGCGCTTCCAGGAAATTGCGACCGATGCCCATCACCTCGCCCACCGATTTCATCTGCAGCCCCAGCTTATGGTCCGCCCCGGGAAACTTATTGAAGTTCCACCGCGGAATTTTTACGATCACGTAGTCCAGCGTGGGCTCAAAGAAGGCCGAGGTGGTCTTGGTAATCTGGTTCTTGAGCTCGTCGAGGCAGTAGCCCAGGGCCAGCTTGGCGGCGATTTTAGCGATGGGATAGCCGGTTGCCTTGGAGGCCAGGGCGGAGGAGCGGCTTACGCGGGGGTTGATCTCGATGACGATTAGCTCCTCCGTCTCCGGATTCTGACTGAACTGGATGTTGCAGCCCCCGGCAAAATTGCCCATCGAGCGCATGGCCAGGATCGCCTGATCGCGCATATCCTGGTAGGCGGTGTCGCTGAGCGTCATGGCCGGGGCCACCGTGATCGAGTCGCCGGTATGGATACCCATGGGATCGAAGTTCTCTACGGCACAGATAATCACCACATTATCCGCCGCGTCCCGCAGCAGCTCCAATTCGAACTCTTTCCAACCCAGTACGGCCTGGTCGATCAGCACCTCGTGGGTCGGACTGGCGTCCAGTCCCCTGCGAAGCATCTCCGGAAACTCCTCTTCATCAAAACAAAACCCCCCGCCAAATCCTCCCAGCGTGTAGCTCGGCCGGATCACCAGCGGAAAGCCGATCTCCTGGGCTGCCTCCATGCCCTCCAGGAAGGAGTTAGCAATCATGGCCGGTGCACACTTCAGGCCGATGTGTTCCATGTGCTTGCGGAAAAGCTCCCGGTTTTCGGCCAGCTCGATGGCCTCCAGGTCTACCCCGATCAGGCGGCAGTTGTACTTATCCCACAGGCCTACCTCGCCGCATTCGATGGCCAGGTTCAGCGCCGATTGTCCGCCCATGGTAGGCAGTACCGCATCGGGCTTGATCTCCTTTAGGATTTGCTCTACGCTATCCGTGGTCAGCGGCAGTAAGAACACGTGGTCAGCCGTCATCGGATCGGTCATGATCGTGGCCGGGTTCGGATTGAGGATGGTGACCGTAATCCCTTCCTCCCGCAGACTCCTGCTGGCTTGCGTCCCGGAGTAATCGAATTCACAGGCCTGGCCGATAATGATCGGGCCGGACCCGATGATGAGTACGGAAGAAATGGAAGTATCCTTGGGCATGGGGGAGTGGTTTGGGTAAACTGGCGCGAAGGTAGTAGATAGTAATTATCTTTGCCGCCGCTTACCGTACCACCGCAGGAGGAATGGCAGAGTGGTTTAATGCACCGGTCTTGAAAACCGACGTGTCGCAAGGCACCGGGGGTTCGAATCCCTCTTCCTCCGCTCTTTCAACAGCTTAGGCCTTTTGCCGCCGCAGTTTAATGCGCTTGTAGCCAAGCTCCTCCACGAGCAGCTTCCACAGCAGGTCGTAGGGAATGAGCTCCATGTAGTACTCTAGTTTGGACTCCTCCAGGGGGTAGCGGGCAATGGCGCGAATGTACTTTCCGGTGTGGCGTTCGACGGCGGCGCGGTGGAAGCCCTGCTCGGAGAGTTGGGCGAGTGCCCGGAGGAAGTAGCGGATCCGCTCGTAGCCCTTACCCCTTAGGTACCGCTGGACGTACTTGCCCACCGCCTCGATTGACAGGGCGGACTGCAGGTGGCGGCGCTGTACGATATCGTCTACTAGTTGGATGATGAGCAGGTGGACGTTGCGGTGGCCCTTCTCCTGGGGGGCATGTTCGAAGGAGTTGAGGCACCGCTTGATGCGAAAGCGACAGAAGGTGGTGTCACCGATGGCTGGTTTAACTTGACCCATCTTCACGAGCAAGAAGAGGTACGCCTCGATAATACGGAAGGTCTCACGGTAATAACTGGCCATATTTGATTCCAGCGCTTCCTTGTCAATGCTGTGGTAGATCTCGTAGGCTCGTTGAAACTTACCGGCGCGCAGCGCCAGGATGAGCATGAGCTCGTAAACCTTAAAGTAGTTATGCTCCCCGATGTTGGTCTTACTTAGCATGCGCTGGGCGAAGATGATCCCGTTGCGGTAGTCATTGAGCTGGGCGTAGGCTACGGCGAGGTTGGCCTCGAAGACCTGGTACATCGTGGGTAGTGACTGCGGGCGGGCTTCCAGGTACTGTAGCGCCGCAGTGGATACCCGGATTACCTCCGCGTACTCATCCTCCACTAGGTACAGGTTCACCTCCAGCAGGAAAACCAAATAGGAGATCATCGTTATGTTGTAGTCCGCCACGCAGTGCGTGTGACGGGCAAGGGACTCCTCAGCGAGTTTCCGTATTTCCTGGGTGGGAGCCTGGGCGTTACGCAGGTAGAAGACGTCATTGATGGCCGTCACAATGTCCTGGTAATCCCGTACTACGCGGCGATAATAGGTAGAGCGCTCGCGGTAGTACTGGTACTTCTCCGCGTCGTAGTACCGGTTGGTGTACTGTCGGCGTAGCATCACGGCACACAGATAGGCCGCCTCCACAAACTCGAACTCTTCCGCCCGGCGGTAGGCATCCTCCAGATAGGGTAGGAGCACGCCACTGCCAACGCGCTTGCGCAGTTGTTTGCCTACCGCGATTACCTTCCAGACGTAGCTAAACTCCCGATCGCGCCGGTGGGCCTCTAGACCGGGATGCTCCAGGGAGGTAACGGCATCCAGGAGTTTAACCTTTAGGCGGTCCTTAAGCTCCTCAAACTCAACCGATGCGCAATTCAGTCCAAAATGAGCCGCCGCGGTAGCCCCATCCACCGTGGGATGCTGTCGCAGCAGGTCCAGAAGTTTGAGGGCTTCGGCCTCAGCAGGTATATCGTCGTGGGTACACAGGGAAATAGTCGTGTCTACGAGCGCAGTGAGTTCGCTCAGGTCTCTCATCGTTCAGCAAAAGCCTACCTATTCGCACTAGCTTACAAATAGGTACAAAATCAAATAGGAGTAAAGTAGCTCCTCGAAGATGGGGTAAGTGTCGTTGGTACCAAGCTAGGGCATTCGACGGAATTGTGCCGCTCGCCGCAGCGCCGTAGCACTGATCGGGACTACTCCCCGAGCACAGTACATCCCTAAGCTGAGTATCTAAATCACGGTTGCTGCGGTCGCCGCGGATACCGTGTGCACGCCGTAAGCAGCTGCCGCCGTTTTACGCCACGATCCTCTCTGGACCGGTGCGGCTAGGAAATTTCACTTTGCCCTGGCATCCGTCGTGGTATCCAGCAAGTTTTCCATCCACGTCCAGATGTCACCGAGCACCTCCTCCCGCCCGGGCTCGTTGTGTAGCTCGTGGTAGAAACCGGGATAGCTACGCCAGTGTACGCCGGCCGGATTGCGCGTGGCGAAGGCCTCCGTAGCGTCGTGGGCCGTGATGCCATCGGCGCTGCCGTGCAGCAGTAGCGTCGGTACGGTCAGCCCACCGGCATAGTCCTGCAAAAACTTCGCCCGTTCGAGCAGGTCCAGGCCGACCTGGGCACTGAGGCGCTGGTGATTGAGCGGGTCGGCCGTGTACGCTCGTTGTACTTCCGGATCCCGACTCAGTCGGGTCAGGTCCAACTGATTGTCGAGCGTCTGGCTGGGCCGTACCCGCCGCAGTAGTTTACCGAGCCCTACGACCAGCGGGTTCGGCCTAAAGCCGGTAGCGATGTGGGGAGAGGTCACTACGGCGCCGGTGATGCGCGGTTTACGTTTGATCAGGTAGGTGAGCAGCAGCTGTCCGCCCATGCTCTGTCCGTACAAAAACACCGGCAGTTCCGAATACCGCCGCTGGCACTGCACGAGCAACTGCGCCACCCCGTCCAGGTAGTGGGTATAGCTGGCCGCGTGCCCCCGCTGCCCCTCGCTGCGACCGAAGCCCTGCCGGTCGTAGCCCACTGCTGCCACCCGGTGCGTGTGGAAGAAGGCCGCCAGGGCATCGTAGCGCCGGCAGTGTTCCCCCAGCCCGTGGATGATGCCCACCACCGCCCGCGGGTTGGGCGTATCCCAGTCTACGGCATAGATGCGGTGGCCCTGCTCGTTGGTCCAGTGGAATTCTTGCATAGTCGGTGTACTCGCGGTGAGGGGGCATAAAGTACGGCCAAAGTAGCGGCTGGGGCTATCTTCGCCGGTCGCCTCCCACGTAAGCTGCACCTGCGGCCCCGCCCGAATGACTGACCCTAAGCCTCGCATCGTTTTTATGGGGACTCCGGACTTTGCCGTGCCCTCCCTGCGCCGACTCATGCAGGAGGGCTACGCGGTGGTGGGGGTGGTGACGGCTACGGATAAACTTGGCGGGCGGGGAGGTAAGCAACTGTTAGAATCGCCGGTGAAAAAGGCGGCACAGAAACTGGGCATCCCCGTGCTGCAACCCAAAAGCCTGAAGGCCGCGGAGTTTGCCGAGGCGCTGGCAGCCCTGCGGGCCGATCTACAGATCGTCGTAGCCTTCCGGATGCTGCCCGAGGTGGTGTGGGCCATGCCCCGGCTGGGTACCTTCAATCTACACGGTTCATTGCTACCGAAGTACCGTGGCGCGGCCCCGATCAACTGGGCGGTGATGCGCGGGGAGCGCGAGACCGGCGCCACGACTTTTTTTATCCAGGAGGCCATCGATACCGGTGATATTTTGCTACAGCACCGCATGCCGATTGGCGAGAACGAAACGGCCGGCGACGTACACGATCGCATGATGCTGGAGGGTGCCGAACTGGTGCTGGCGACCGTGCGCCTTATCGAATCGGGCAACTACACGCTGCAACGGCAGGATGATAGCGCCGCCACGCCCGCCCCGAAACTGAGCCGCGAGATGTGCCGGATCGACTTCGACCGGCCGGTGCGGGAGGTACATAATTTCGTACGCGGACTAAGCCCCTGGCCCGCCGCCTACACCACCCTGAACAATACCCAGTTGAAGATCATCCGCTGTCGGGTCATGCTGGGTGAGCACGAGCTAGCAGCCGGTACAGTAGTGCTCACCGAAGATAAAACCAACCTCCGTATAGCCTGCCGCGGCGGCTACCTGGACGTGCTGGAACTGCAACTGGCCGGTCGCAAGCGGATGGGCACCGAAGATTTCCTGCGCGGGGTGGCCCTGCCGCCCGGTACTGTACTGGGCTAGGGTTGAATGACCACCAGCCCCTCCTGTAGCGGATCGAGCTGTTCGATCAAGCCCTCGAAGAGCTGCTCGCCCTCCTGCAAATAGACGTTAAGGAAGCTGTCGTACCGCTCCTGCAGACCACCCCCGGGGAAAAGCTTATCGCGTAGCGCGCGGATCTGATTCATGGCCGTTTCGAACCGCTGCTTTTCGGTACGCCGCAGGCGGCCCTCCAGATTCTCCACCGTTTTGGCCTGCCGCGCGTGCTCCCCCAGTACGGCTTTGGCCAGGGTGGGATCGATGCGCTCGGCCTTCTCGGCGATGCCCTTAAACAGAGTTTGGAGCGCGCCGAGCTCCTCGGCCAGACTCAGCTCGTGCTCCGACTGCTCGGCCACGTAGTCACGGATGATCAGGTCGGCATCACGAAAGAGCTTGCGGTAATCTAGCTCCAGCTTTGCCAGTTTCTGCTGGGTACCGCCGTCGATCCAGAGTACGGAGTTACGGCGCACGAGCATCGGGAAGTTAAGGCCGAAGGCGTCAAACTGTGCCCTGCGCTCCAGCCAGTAGGCCAACTCACCACCCCCGCCGACGTAGGCCAGGTTCGGAAAGATAAGCTCCTGGTACAGTGGCCGCATCACCACGTTGGGACTGAAGCGTTCCGGGTGCTCGTGTAGCTGCTGCCGGAGCTCCTCCTCCGTGAAGCAATGCTCCGTATCCAGTACCCGATACGCGCCCTCCTCGCGCACGATCCGGTCGCGCCGCCCCGGGCTGAGGTAGAACAGGTTGATCTCGCGGGCGTGGGCCTGACCGCTGTACCCCAGGGCCTCCAGCCGGCGCTGCGCCTCCTCGATCAGGGGCTGGCTCACCGAGTCGAACAGCTCGCGCTCCATGATGGGCACGAAGGCACGTTTGAAGGCCGGGCGGCTCATGTCGGCCACTACCAGTCCGTACTTGGCAAACAGCTCGTGCACCAGCGCCACCGACGCCGCCCCGTAGGTAGCGTGCTGGGTGTGGGTGCGCTCGATGATCTCATAGATCTCCGTGGCCGTCGGCCGGTCACCGAGTATGTCCTTCAACTGAGCCAGGGCCGGGGCGAGCGTATCGGTCGACATGGCCCCCACCGGTCCCCCCGCTTCGGTCTGCCACTCGATCCGGTTACCGTACACCTGGGTGTGGTTGACTTCGGCAAAGTCGTGGTCTTCCCCTCCGGTGATGAACACCGGTACAAAGGTGTAGTCAGCGTAGCGCTGCTGCAGCTGCCGCGCCAGATTGATGGTGGAGCAAATCTTGAGGATGTAGTAAAACGGTCCGGTAAAGAGAGCCGGCTGGTGGGCCGTAATGACCGTGAAAGTTTGCCGCGAACGCAGGTGCTGCAGGGCGGCTGGCGGGGCAACACCGGTGGAGAGCGCCGCGTACTGCCGCTCCAATTCATCCACTAGAAGGTCCCGGTCGGTCGGCTGGGCAGCACGGTCCCGCAGCACGTCAGCGAAGGCGTCCAGCGTGACGGGGTACTTATAGAAGGGGCGCAGGTCCTCCCAGCCGGTAGCGTAGGCAACGTCGCGCGCGGAAAACTGGGGTACTTCGGCGTAGGGAATGCGGGCTATTTTCATGGTGTAGGGTACGCGGGAAGGCAGCAAAGGTTTGCCGCGTACTTTTGCACCATGCGTCGTATGTGGAAGTTCCTGCGCTGGCCGCTTCTGCTCTTGCTACTCTACGTGGGGGGGCTATTAGTGTACGGAACCGTGACCGACTGGCAGCCCCGGGGTGCCACCGTCTTACCGCCCAGTCACGCCCCGGCGGGCGCGCCGGAGGTGATCCAGGATAGCCTGCTAACCCTCACTACCTGGAACGTCGGCTACGGCGGACTGGGGGCCGAGGAATACTGGTACTACAACCGCGGCGATTTTTTCTGGACCGAGCTGGGCAAGGCCAGGGCAAGGCGGGAGCACGTGGACAGCTACGTAGCCGGACAGCAGCTCACGCTGCAGAATACGCAGACCGATATCTGGCTACTGCAGGAAATAGATAGTGCCAGCCGTCGGAGCTACTACATCAATGAGCTGGCCCAGGCCCGCGAGACCCTGCCGAATTACGTAGCCTACTACGCTACAAACTTTCAGGTCAGACGGGTACCGCTGCCGATCTTTCAGCCCTGGGATCACTACGGGGCGGTGCAGAGCGGACTCGTGACCCTGAGTCGTTACCAGCCCGCCGCGGCCGAGCGGCTCCAACTTCCGGGGGAGTTTCCCTGGCCCACGCGACTGTTTCAGCTGGACCGCTGCGCCCTACGGCAGGTGTTCCCCACCAGTTGGGGTAAGGAACTGGCCCTGTACAACGTCCACCTTTCGGCCTACGACGAGGATGGGGCCGTGCGGCGGCAGCAGATGGCCTACCTGCGCGAGCGGGTACTGACGGACTATGCGGCGGGCCGTTACGTCATCGTGGGGGGGGATTGGAATCAGCTTCCCCCGGGCTTCAACTGGTTTTCCCTTAATCCGACCGTGGAGGAAACCCAACTGCCCCCCGGCATTGCCTTCGACTTTCTACCCCCGGGGTGGACATGGGCCTACGATCCGGGCATGGCCACGGTACGCCGAAGTGACGATGTCTTCGACCGTCACCGGAGCCAGGTCAGCCTCATCGATTTCTACCTTACTAGCCCGGACATTCGGTTGCGGCAACTCAAGACCATCGATCAGGCCTTCCGCTTCAGTGACCACCAGCCAGTCTACCTGGAGGCCGAACTACTCAGGTAGCTTGCCGTTAAGGCCTGCATGAACATGCACTACACCACCCTAGTATTCAGTTTATTGCTGCTTGCCGCCTGCCAAACCAATCCCGCCACGGGGGGCAGCACGGGAAGTACGCCAACTACAACACCTCTGGAGGACGACAATCCCCCGGCCGACGGCTTCGACGCTGCGGGCTCCGATGCGCGGGCCATCGCCATCGCCGACAGCGTCGTCAAGTACCACGGGGGCCGGCGGGCTTACGACGACGCCCGCTTCTTTACCTGGAATTTCTTCAACGTGCGTACCCTCACCTGGGATAAGGAAGAACAGCGCGTGCGCATCGAGGTGCCGGATAAGGATATCGTGTACCTGCTCGACTACAGCAACGACGACCTTACGGGGGCCGTGCGGAAGGAGGGGGAGGAGATGACTAACCCAGATAGCCTCTCGCTCTACCTACAGTCCGCTAATTCCATGTTCATCAACGATAGCTACTGGTTGGTGCAGCCCTTTAAGCTGAAGGACAGCGGGGTCACCCTCAAGTACGTGGGGGAGCAAACCGATCCCCTTAAAAACCGCCCCTCCGAGGTACTCGAGCTCACCTTTCGTGACGTGGGCGACACCCCGGGCAACCGCTACCGCCTCTTTGTCGACCAGGACAGCTACCGCATCAATACCTGGCAGTTTTTCCGCGATGCCGCCGATGCCGAGCCCAGTATGGAAACCCCCTACGACGGCTACCGGGAGTACGATGGGATCATGCTGAGTGGCGATCGTGGAGGCCGCTTCCAACTGGGCAACATCGCAGTGACCGATGAGATGGACGAATCGGTATTTACCGAATTTTAGGCTAGAAGCCGATCCGTTTACGCTGGATGGACAGCTCCCGGGTATCAAGTTTGAGGTGTTCGACGTCCACCTTTAGGATCTTTACCGAAGGGGGTTTTCCCCCCAATGCTACCTCTTCGGCCTTGCGTAGGTCATGGCGGCGCAGGATGTCGATCACCAACTGCCGCACCGTACGGGCATTGCCGAAGTAGGCATCCCGGAATTTATGTAGGAACCGCAGGTAGCTCTCCAGGTGGGTGCGGGCCGAGGCGGTGAGCTGCGCCCGCTGCTGGCGAAACATACGGTCGGCGATCTCCAGGAGTTGTTCCGCACTGTAATCTTCAAAGCGCAGAATCTTGTCGAAGCGGCTGCTTAGCCCCGGATTAGCCTTCAGAAAGGACTCCATGTTGTCCGGATAGCCGGCCACGCAGACGAAGAACTCACCGCGCTGGTCCTCCATACGCTTTAGCAGCGTTTGTACGGCCTCGTCCCCGAAATCGCCGCGCTGCGAGGTACTGGACTGCGTCAGGGCGTAGGCCTCGTCGATGAAGAGTACCCCGCCGATCGCCTCCTCGATTACCTTGGTGGTCTTTTCGGCCGTTTGCCCCACGTAGCCTGCCACGAGGCCCTGTCGGTCGGTCTCGACGATGTGTCCGCGTTCGAGGATGCCGAGGGCGCTGTAGAGTAGGGCCAGGATACGGGCTACGGTAGTTTTGCCGGTGCCTGGATTACCGACCAGTACCGTGTGGAGCTGGAAGGCGTTGAGCACGTCGCGGCCGGTCTTGCGGTAGTACCGTACTAGACGTACCAGCTCGTGCAACTGGCTCTTGACGCTCTCCATACCCACTAGTTGATCCAATTCCTCTAGGGTGGCAGCGAGTAGTGCTTCGTTTACGGGTATGGCGGGCCGTTCGGTGCTGCGAATGGATTTGATGGCCCGCACGTCCGCTAGCTGAATGGTACTCAGGGCGTCGTCGGTATGCGAAGTGCCGGATTCGTCGCGGGACATCAGTCGCAGGGCCATTTGCACCTTGGCTTTTTCCAGCAGGTCGTGCACGTAGCGCGCATTGCCGAAGGAGCGATCGCGGCTGCGGAAGGCCTGCGTGATGGTCTCGTCCAGTAGGGCTTTGGCCTCCAGGGTAGGATGTACCCCGAGCTGCTCGGCAGCGTAGTCCGCAATTTGACTAAGTTCCTGCGGTAGGAAGTTACGAAACTCGTAGTGGTGTTTGAAGCGCGATTTAAGTCCGGTGTTGCTGTCCAGGAACCGACTCATTTCCTCCGTGTAGCCGGCTACTACGACGGCTAGGTCGCCCGGGCCGTTGGACATCTCCTTGACGAGGATCTCGATGACCTCGCGGCCGAAATCCTTACCATCGTCGTTGCTGCGGGCTAGGGCGTAGGCCTCGTCGATGAAGAGTACCCCGCCGCGGGCGCTTTCGATGACCTCCCGGGTTTTGGGGGCAGTCTGACCGATGTATTCCCCCACCAGATCGACCCGGTCGGCCACCACGGTGTGCCCCCGGCTCAGCAGGCCCATCTTCTTATATAGCTGGCCCATCATGCGCGCTACCGTGGTTTTTCCCGTACCGGGGTTACCGCTGAAGACGGAGTGCACCTCAATGCCGGTATCCATGGCAAATCCACGCTCCTGCCGCAACTGTAGGAATCGGATGTAGACCGCGTGGTCCCGCAGCTGCTTTTTGACCTCCTGTAGCCCGATGAGGGCGTCGAGCTTGGCCATGATGTCCTCGAAGGTGCTGTTCTCCTCCGGCTCCGCTCCCAGTACGGTGCCCCGTTTTTGGCCGGGTAGTAGTACGGCGGGAAACCCAACCTGGGCCTCGTCCCCTACCGTAAAGGGCACCGAGGCGATCAGGCTATCCAGGAAGACAATGTCTGCCGTGTAGGCATTTTCGCGCCATAGGTTGGGGGTGGCCGCGCCCCAACCGGCGGTGAGTTTGATGAGTTCCTGCCCGGCCTCTACCTGCTGCAGGCGGGCTACGTGGCCCTTTAGCTCGCGGGCCTCGTTCAAGAACTTGGTGAACAGTTCGAGCTGCCAGGCGTGGGCCGGTTGCTTGTTTTTGAACTCGAGTTCCAGGTAAACGTAGCGGGTATCCTGGCTGGCAAAACTACGCAGGTATACCCGGTCGTCGGCCGTCACGTCGTCGTAGGGGCCCTCGTAGAGCTTGACCGAGTTTAGCTCCAGGTAGTCATCGCACACGCGGGATTTCCGGTTGCTCCCCCGGTCATCGCTGTCCAGCGAGCTTTCTTCCGCCTCGATGAGGTAAAAGTACTTGGAGCCCACCCGCTGGCCGTCGATGTAGGCCTCCCAGAAGTAGGTGCCGGCCTTCCAGAAAGAGCCTCTTTTCTGATTGCCCCAGCCCTCGCGCAGGTACACTACGGCATCAAACTTGCTGACCTCCTTGTCGATGGTGAGGCTACATACTTCCTGCCTGCCCTTTTCCTCCGTACGAAAGCATTTTAGGTTGACGTGTAGCGACCAGTCGGCCTCGTCGAAGCGCTTGTTGAATACCGAGAGCTCGGCGTAAATGTAGGCCGTTTCGAAGCGGTCGAAGACCTGACGGTACTTCTTGTGGTTGCCCCACAGGTACTCCGTGGAGTTGTACACCCTCAGCTCCTTGAACTTGAAGGGGACCGTCGAAGTGGGTTGTTCCTGGCTCTCGCGCATACCGGGTAAAGTAAGCGTTTATTGGGCGAAGGTGCAAAAGCGGGGCAAATGTCGGAAACTTAACCCTGCGGCAACTTTCGGCCCTAAGCTATTGGTTACCTTCACGCTACGCAAGTCCCCAAATGCCGCACCGATGAATACTAAGGCTCTAACGGATATGAAATGGCGCCGTTACGACGGCCGCCGGATCGAGCAACCCATCGCGGAGGCCGTCGAGGCCACGGTGGTCAAGGAGCGCGCCGACGGGCACCGCCTCAAGGTGTGTATCGGCACCGATAGCCAGGTACGTGGCGGCACGGTCGAGTTTGCCACCGTGATCGTCTTCCTGCGGGAGAAGC
This sequence comes from Neolewinella sp., assembly GCF_965214665.1. Classification (GTDB taxonomy): domain Bacteria; phylum Bacteroidota; class Bacteroidia; order Chitinophagales; family Saprospiraceae; genus Neolewinella. The sequence goes on from NZ_OZ243970.1 coordinate 928,533, forward strand.
GGGGTGGCTTCATGTTCATCGCCAATTACAAGAGCGAAACCAGAATGAGCCTGCGCGAGCGCATGATTCTCGAGGTAGGCCGTTCCGTGGAGATTGCCTACGCCCTCTGTGGTATCCTGGACCGCCACGACGTCGAGCTCGAGGTACACGCAGACATCAATACCGACCCCCACTTCCAGAGCAACGTAGCGCTGAAGGAAGCCATGGGCTACATCCTTGGCATGGGCTTCGTGTTTAAGGCCAAACCCGATGCGTTTGCCAGCTCGGCCTGTGCCGACAAAGTTTGCTAAACCGGCCCGGTAGGCGCATCGTATCTTCGGTCTCCTAACCGAATAACTACCGATGCACCTACTTGTCTTTATTCTGATGGGTATCACCCTGCCCCTCTGCGCCCAGACTGATTACGCCGCCACTGCCGAGAGCGCCAATGCGCTGGCCGACGAGGTCATCACCTGGCGCCGTCACGTACCAGGCGGAGCCATGGCGGCCAGCAATAGCTTCCGTATCGAGGTGAAGGGCAAACAGGCCCATGGCTCTACCCCCTGGGCCGGTGTCGATCCCATCACGGCCGCCGCCCAGATCGTGGTGGGCCTTCAGATGATCGTGGCCCGGCAAACTGAGCTCACCAAGGAGCCGGCCGTGATCAGCGTCGGTAAAATCGAGGGCGGCGTACGCAGCAACATCATCCCCGAAGAGGTCACCCTGATCGGTACGATTCGCACGCTGGATGAGGAGATGAAGGAAGAAATCTTCGAACGGATCCGCCAGACGGCTACCTCCATTGCCGAGAGCGGCGGAGCCAGCGCTGAGGTAACCATCGACGAGGGCTACCCGGTGACCTACAACGATCCGGCTATGACCGCCCGCATGCTCCCTACTGTGCAGGCGACGGTGGGAGAGGAGAATGTACACCTGGTCCGCCCCATCACTGGCGCGGAGGATTTCTCCTTCTACGCCAAGGAGGTGCCCTCCGTGTTTCTGTTTCTGGGGGGAATGGACCCCGCAATGGACCCCGCCGAGGCACCCGGTCATCACACTCCGGATTTTGTGATCGACGAACGCAGTCTCACCTACGGGGTACAACTTTATACTAACCTAGCGTTGGACTACCTAAATGGACAGCATGGTAAATAGGCAGTGGGTACAGGTAGCGCTCCTAGGTGTTCTCCTGCTACCGTGTGTACCCCTTGCTGCCCAGCTCGACTCAACCTTTGTCGAGACCTTCGGCAACTTCAGCCGGATCAACGGTGGGCTGCGCTACCGGGATAACTCCGCCGTATTCTCCGTAGCCGATCAGGAACAACTCTACTTCACCAACCGTAGCCTCGATCTGCGCCTGGGGGGTAGGTACAAGTGGCTGGGGTACACCTTTAGTATACCGGTAAGTGATCTGGGCACCGGCTCAGACCTGGGGGATGCCAAATCCTTGGGAGTTAATTTACAGGTGTACCGCGACAAAGTGTACGGTAACCTAAACGTACGCCGTACGACCGGCTTCGAGCGCGATATGGTAGGGGAGGAGCCGGTGTTCCAAAAAGATATCCGCTTCATCAATGCGCTGCTGTACGGCTTTCGCATTCTTAATTCCAACCGCTTCAGCCTGCGCTCCAGCTTCCGGGTACGGAACCGACAGCTCAAGAGTGCCGGCTCTCTCCTGGTCGGTGGTGCCGTAGCCCGGCAGGTACTGACCGCCGACAGTCTCCGTCTGCCGCTACGCGACGTAGGCAGTACCGACATCAATCGCTTTGCCCAGACCAAGGTGGGTGCCGGAGTGGGGTATGCTTACACCTTTATCTTCGGTCGCTTTTGGTTCGTTACGCCCCTGGTCATCGCCGGGCCGGAGCTGCGCTTTATTGATTACGATCCACTGGGTAGCGACCGCGAGATCGAGCGCGTGCGCCTGAGCGCCCGGGTGCGGAGTCGGCTGGCCTTCGGGGCAAACGGTCACAAGGTCTATGCTTCCATTATTGCGGCTTACCTACCGAGTATCGATGAGAGCGACAGCTTCGATACCCGCGTCAGCGAAACCCAACTCGAGCTCGTCATCGGCCGCCGGCTGGGTGTCGATAAATAGGTCCGCCATGTACGTACTCGTTTATGTGTTCGCCGCCGTACTCCTCCTGGCCGGACTTTATCACTTCATTAACCCGCAGTTCTACCACCCCTTCATGCCCGACTGGTTCCCTAAGTCGCTGGCTAATGCTGCGGGCGGACTGGCGGAACTACTGATCGGTGTAGGGCTATTTATTCCCGCCACCCGCCAGCTCAGTCTCTACGCCGCAGCCGGGCTAATGCTCGTCTTTCTACCCCTACACGTCATCGACCTGGCCCGCGCCCGCCCGGTCATCGGTAGTAAGGTGATCGCTATCTTTCGGCTCTTGCTACAGTTCGTCCTTATCGCCTGGCTCTACCACGCGGCCAGAACATACGGGGCGGGGACGCAGGTACAATAAAATAAAGCGCGCCGTAGCACGGTTGTGGTTACCGAGCGCAAACGATACGATGCTATGGATTCGACACTCAGCGAAAGCGAACTCCGGGGCGACCGGGTAGGTAAGGTTGCCGCCTTCATTGCACTGGTCCTGGTGATTATGTTACTGATCGCCAACCTGTTTTCTTACCAAAACCCGCCGCCCGGTCAACCCGGTATCCTGGTGAACCTGGGTTTCGTGGATACGGGACAGGGGGATGATAATGCCGCAGCGCCCACTACACCGCGGCCCGATCCGGTGCCTAAACCCACGCCGCCCGTACCCGCGGCCCCGCCCCCCCCACCCGTCGCCGTGCCCGAACCTAAGCCACAGCAACGCGAGGTCGTCGTAACGGAAGACCCCGCCGCCATCGCGCTGCGCAAGCAAAAGGCCCGCGAGGAAGCCGAACGCCAGGCCGAGCGCCGCCGCGAACAACAGGAGGCCGCCGAACAGCGCCGCCGCGAACAGGCCGAAGCCGCCGAACGCCAACGGCAGGCCGATGCCGCCGAGGCCGCCCGCCGCGCCGAAGCAGAAGCCGAACGCAAACGACAAGCGGAAGCCGATGCGCTAAAGGGACAACTCGGTGGCTCCTTCGGTACTGGTAGCGGAAACGGGAATACCGGTAAGCCCGGTAACCAGGGCGTGAACGACGGCGATCCGAATGCCGACCGCCTCAGTGGTATCTCTACCGGTAGCGGACGCGTCAGTGGTGGTCTGGGCGGACGGGGTGTGCTGGCCTCTCCCCCCGTGCGGGAGAACTCTCAGGCCTCCGGGGTCGTGGTAGTGGATGTATGCGTCAATCCTGACGGACAAATAACCAAGGCCAATTACACCCAGAACGGCAGTACGACGGCCGATCCTAGCCTGGTAGCCGCCGCCATCAAAAATGCCCGGCAGTGGCGCTTTGCCGCTAATACCCTAGCTCCCGCCGAGCAGTGCGGACGGATTTCCTATAACTTCAAGGTGCAGTAATCGGGCTATTCTAGTTCAATCCCTATTATCTCTCCGCCGGCAAGACCAATGCATCTCGGTCTTTGATGCCAAGGTAGTCTAAAGCGGCCGCAGGGTAGCCGCAGTCCTAGATTTCGACCTTCTCGCTACCCAGGCTAGCACCGATGTACTGGCGGTTAAGCCGAGCGATGTGCTCTACGGAGATGGCCTTGGGACACTGCGCCTCGCAGGCGGTGATATTCGAGCAGCGACCGAATCCCTCGGCATCGTGCTGAGCGATCATACGCTGTACGCGGCTGGCGGCCTCGACCTTACCCTGAGGAATCTGCGCCAGGTGGCTCACCTTGGCGGCCGTGAAGAGCATGGCACTCGCATTGGGGCAGGCCGCCACGCAGGCTCCGCAGCCGATGCAGGTAGCCGCATCGAAGGCGTGGCTGGCCTGGTCTTTTTCGATGGGGATGGCGTTACCATCCTGTGCCTGACCGGTATCCACGCTGATGTAGCCACCGGCCTGGATGATGCGGTCAAAGGCATCGCGGTTCACGACCAGGTCCTTCACGATGGGAAAGGCCCGGGAGCGCCAGGGCTCGATGGTGATCGTCTCGCCGTCGCGGAAGTGGCGCATGTGCAACTGACAGGCCGTAGTTTGCTGCATCGGACCGTGGGCGTAGCCATTGATGACCAGCGAGCAGGTACCGCAGATGCCCTCGCGGCAGTCGTGCTCGAAGGCGATGGGGTCCTCCTTGAGGTTAATAAGCTTTTCGTTGAGCACATCCAGCATCTCCAGGAAGGACATGTGGTCGTTTACCCCATCCAGGTCGTAGGTCACGAACTGGCCCTTGGCGTACTTGCCGCCCTGGCGCCAGACCTTGAGTTTCAGTTTCATATTATCCATGACCGGCATTATTTGTAGGACCTGGTTTTCAGCTCCACGTTTTCGAAAATGAGTTCTTCCTTGTGCAGGATGGGGTCATTGTCATCCCATTCCCAGGCGCTGACGTAGGCGTACTCATCGTCGCGCCGCAGCGCCTCGCCCTCCTCGCTCTGGTACTCCTCGCGAAAGTGGCCACCGCAGCTTTCGTTGCGGTCCAGGGCATCGAGCATCATCAACTCGCCGAGCTCCAAAAAGTCGGCTACGCGGAGGGCTTTTTCCAGCTCGGGGTTGTATTCCTTGATTCGTCCGGGCACGTACACATTGGACCAGAATTCCTTACGTAGTTCGCGAATCATCCGGCGCCCCTTCTGCAGGCCCTCGGCGTTGCGGGCCATGCCGCAGTACTCCCACATGATCTTGCCGAGCTCGCGGTGGAAGGTCTCGGCGGACTTCGTACCGTTGATGCCCATGATCTTGTCGATGCGGGCCTGCGACCTAGCTTCCTGCTCTTTGAAGGCTGGGCTATCCGGATCTACCTTGGGATTGCGGATTTCCTTGGAGAGGAAGGTGCCGATGGTATAAGGAAGGACAAAGTAGCCGTCGGCCAGGCCCTGCATCAGGGCGGAAGCACCGAGACGGTTAGCGCCGTGGTCGCTAAAGTTGGCCTCGCCGATGGCGAATAGGCCGGGGATGTTGGTCTGTAAATTGTAGTCCACCCAGAGCCCGCCCATGGTGTAGTGGACGGCGGGGTAGATCTTCATCGGCATCACGTAGGGGTCCTCGCCGGTGATCTTTTCGTACATCTCGAAGAGGTTGCCGTACTTCTCCTCAATCACGCCGACGCCCAGCTCGCGGATGCGCATGTCGTCGGCATTATACTCATTCAGGCTGTGGGCGCGCGACTTTCCGTAGCGCTCGATGGCGGCATCGAAATCAAGGTAGACAGCCAGGCCGGTGGGGCTCACGCCGAGTCCCTCGTCGCAGGCGGTCTTGGCGGCCCGACTGGCGACGTCGCGCGGCACAAGGTTACCGAAGGCCGGGTAGCGGCGTTCCAGGTAGTAATCGCGGTCGGCCTCGGGAATGTCGAGCCCAGTCTTCTTGCCCTCGCGAATGGCGGCGGCATCGTCCTGTTTTTTCGGTACCCACACGCGGCCGTCGTTGCGCAGTGACTCCGACATCAGGGTCAACTTCGATTGGTACTCACCGCTGACCGGGATGCAGGTGGGGTGGATCTGCGTAAAGCAGGGATTGGCCATGTAGGCCCCCTGCTTGACCGCACGCCAGGCGGCGGAGCCGTTGGAGTTCATGGCGTTGGTCGACAGGTAGAAGACGTTGCCGTAGCCCCCGGTACCCAGCACGACGGCATGGGCGGCGTGGCGCTCCGTCTCGCCGGTGAGGAGGTTACGGGCAATGATACCGCGGGCCTTGCCGTCTTCCATCACCAGGTCGATCATCTCGTGGCGGTTGAAGAGTTGGACGTTGCCCAGACTGATCTGGCGCGAGAGCGACTGGTAGGCACCGAGTAGGAGTTGCTGACCGGTCTGGCCACGGGCGTAAAAGGTGCGCGAGACCTGCACGCCGCCGAAGGACCGGTTTTGAAGCAAGCCCCCGTAGTCGCGGGCAAAGGGCACGCCCTGCGCTACGGCCTGGTCGATGATGTTTACGCTTACCTCAGCCAGGCGGTGTACGTTGGCCTCCCGGCTGCGGTAGTCACCGCCCTTGATGGTATCGTAGAACAGGCGGTAGACGCTGTCCCCATCGTTCTGATAGTTCTTGGCAGCATTGATACCCCCCTGTGCGGCGATGGAGTGGGCGCGGCGCGGACTATCGTGGAAGGTGAATACCTTGACATTGTAGCCCAGCTCTCCGAAGGTAGCGGCGGCGGCACCGCCGGCCAGTCCGGTACCGACGATGATGACCTCCAGACGGCGCTTATTGTTGGGTGCCACTAGGGGCATGGACGATCGGTACTGCTTCCATTTTTCGGAAAGCTCACCTGGCGGGACGTTAGGCTGAAAGGGCATGTGTCAGTGGGTTGGGGTAGGGGAGGGAGGTAAGGTTAAAGAACGCCCTCGTGGCGCAGGTACATGATCACGGGGATAACCGCAAAACCAAAGGGCACCAGCACGGCGTAGGTCCAGCCCAGGGCCTTAATGAAGGGGGTATACTTTTTGTGGTTGAGCCCCAGGGTCTGGAAGGCAGAACGGAAGCCGTGCCAGAGGTGAAAGGCAATGAACACCATCGATACTACGTAGAAAAGCACGATCCATGGATTTTCGTAGGTCTGACTCACTAGAGCGTATAGATCCTTCGCATCCGCGTACCCTTCGGCGGTAAAGGCACCTATGCTGTCGGTAAAGTGCATTTGGGCCCAGAACTGCACCATATGGACGATGATGAAGGCCAGAATCACCAGCCCTAAAGAGCCCATGTAAATCGAGTTTTTACTCTCGCCGGCCGTACGGTAGCGCTTAACGGCGTAGTCCACGGTACCACGGGCCTTCTTGTTCTGAATCCAGAGGTAGGTACCCTGAATGGCGTGTAGTAGGATGAAGGCGTAAAGGCCGTAAGAGGTAAGCTTAATGACCGGATTGTTAGTCATAAAGTAGGCGTAGGTATTGAAGCTGTAACCCTCATCATTGGCCATGATGAGCTGCAGGTTGCCGATCAGGTGGACCAGCAAAAAGGTGATCAAAAACAGCCCGGTCAGCGACATGATGACCTTCTGGCCGATGCTGCTGGATAGGAACCTACCCATCCAACCAATTGATGAAACGCTACGATTTGCGGTGCTTGAAGCCATGCGCTAAAACTATATTTTGTAAAGGGAAAGCAAAGCTAATAGTAAATCGCTATACCACTGGACTGGTTGCCCGGAGAGGCCCGGGGGGCGGGTTATTTAGACTACGTCCATATAACAACGAAACCCCGACACTGGACGAGTGCCGGGGCTTCGTATTTAGCGGACGGGCGACCTAGGCTGCCTGCAGCTGAGCCTCGATCTTTTGGGCCAGGGCCTCCTTAGTAGCGAAGCCTACGTGCTTGTCAACCACCTCCCCGTCCTTGAGGATCAGGATAGTGGGAATATTGCGCACGCCGTACCGCTGGGTAAGCTCGGCGTTTTCGTCTACGTCTACCTTGGCGATCAAAGCCTTGCCGTCGTAGTCCCTAGAGAGCTCCTCGACCACGGGGCCGATCATTTTGCAGGGACCACACCATTCGGCCCAGAAATCGACCAGTGCAATGCCCTTCTTTTCGAGGACCTCTTGCTGGAAGTTGCCGTCGGTGAGTTGGAATGCCATTGTGCTATAGTTTAAGTTTGTGCAAATCGCACGACACTTAAACGCGAGGCTACCACCATTGGTTGAGCCCCCCGCCGTGTCAGCCCACCGTACGTGACGCATTCCCACTCCCCCCCGCACCAGCGCCCCCGCCGCCCCCCGACGTTCCTGCTACTGCTGCTGGTAGTGGTGGTTAGTGTGCTCTTACGGGTCGTGCTTCCCCCCGCGCTGATCGAAACGTACTACAGCCGGGGGCTCTTTGTGGCCGTGCGTGTTGTGCTCGACTATACGGTGGGCCTGCTGCCCGTTCCACTGTTCTACCTGTTCTGGGTTGGGCTGCTGGCATGGCTCGTAGTGCAGTGGCGGAGCTTCCGGGGCTGGCTGCGGTTGCTGCGGCGCACTGCCTGCGGACTGCTCGGGCTGATCCTGGCCTTCCTTTGGATCTGGGGTTACAACTACGGTCGGGTACCCGTAGAGACGCAGCTCGGGTTTCCGCTCTACCGGCCCAGTGTAGAAGAACTGCGGGAGCGCGTTTACGCTACGGCCGAGACGCTGGCGGACCTTCGCGCCGAGCTTACCCAGGATACCCTGGCCCTACAGGAAAGTGTGTTTCCGCAGGATCTAGAGACGGCGGTCCGCCCGCTCGTAGCAAAGACGCTGCACGCCCACGGCTTCGGCGCACCCGGCCGACCGCGGGGCTGGGAGCTGCTGCCGCGGGGCATTCTCCTGCGGCTCAGCACCGCCGGCGTGTACTGGCCCTGGGCGGGGCAGGGTAACATCGATGCCGGACTGCACCCCCTACAGCGACCCGCCGTGCTGGCCCACGAACTCAGCCATGCCTATGGATTTGGCGACGAGGGCAGCTGTTCCTTCTGGGCAGTGTTGGCGGCCGAGCAGACCCAGGACCCCTTGCTCAGGTACACCCTTGAATTAGCCTACTGGCGAACCATCGCCGGTCTGCTCCGCTATGCTGATCTGGAGGGTTACCTGACCTGGCGTAGCGAACGACTCGACCCTGGCATCCGCAATGACCTGGAGGCCATCTACGAAAACGGGGCACTCTACGCCGATATCGCGCCCGTACTGCGCGACGCAACCTATACCGTATACCTGAAGGCCCAGGGCATCCACGAGGGCCTGCTCAACTACGGTAGGGTGGTGGAGTTGGTGGAGGGCTACCGCCGCCGCGACCTAAGGCGTGAGGGTAAACACTAGGTCGGTACCCCCGGTGGCTCCGTAGAAGCCCGTCCCCCCGGCGATAAGCCGTCCGGGATCTAACCCGAGGCGGGCCAGGTGCAGACTTATCGCTGCCGCGCGCTGCGTACTGCGGCGGTAGGCAGCGCGCGGATCTCCCCCCTGACTACCTACGTGGCCTACTACAAGGACCCGCGCGCGGGGATAGGCGCGCAGCGTGGTGGACATCTCCCGCAGGAGTTGCTCCCCGGCCAGCGTGAGGGTATCGGACGTACCGAATAGCAGCTCGTCGGCCAGCCTAAGGGTGACCGCCGGCTCGGTCGCCGAGGCGGTAAGGGTATAGCCGGTATCCGCGGCAGCCAGCAGCACCTGCCGCAGCTCTTCGGCCAGGCGGTCGCGGGTCGCGGCGGGGGCCATGGGATCTTCCCCTCCCCCCTTGGCCTGGACCGTCGCGGCGGTGGGTAGGCTCGCCAGTCGGGCCTCCCGGGCGGATAGTTCCCGCTCCCGACGTTCGAGAGCGGCCTGCTGATCAGTCAGCTCGGCGCGTAGGGTAGCAAGTGCCCGTTCGGACTCCGGCTGCGCGGTGGCCAGCCGGCCCTCCTGGGCGACCAGTTGCTCGTAGCGGTCGCGGGTGGTGCGGAGTTGCTGCTCCAGGGCACGGTTTGTGGCGGTCAGGTCCTCAATCTGCCGCAGTTCGCTGCGCTGACTCCGGTCGGCCAGCGTGATACTGTCGCGGGTAGTTCGCAGTTGCGCTCCGGCCAGGCTATCGGCGGCCAGGCTTTGGTTGCGGTAGTAGTTGCGTTCGGTGACCAGGGCATCGTACTGCGCCTGGGGTACACAGGCCGCTAAGGCAAATAAGAGGGTGAAGAGAAAAAGTAGCTTCATGGTGTATGTTTAGGGGCGGCGATCTAGCTCCACGGTAAAGCCCGCAATCCCGTAGCGTTGCTGGAGACTACCGGCGTAGTGTTGGGCACTGGCCTGATCGTCGAAGGGCCCCAGCACGACCTTGTAGGTAGCACCGCTGCCCCGTCCGAGCTTCTGTAGGAGCACGTCGTCGAAATACTGGGCCCGTAGCTGCACCACCCGGTCCATGGCCGATTCCAGAGAGGCATAGCTACCTACCTGCACCCCGTACTGCCCCCGCGCGGGCTGATCCAGCGCAACCTTGTAGATGCCGGGCCCGAAAGTCGCCACCGGACGGCGCGCCGGCGTAATCACGGGTGGAGGCGTCGGTGTAGGTGATGGAGCAGGTGCCTCGGTTTCCTGCGTAACGGGTGGGCGGGAAGCTGGCGGCGGATTGTAGGCCGGTGGGTCGTAGGCCGGTGGGTCGGGGCGCACTTCCACGCGAGGCTCCGGAGCGGTGGGCGGACCTACATTGGGCTGGTCCGGCGTAGAGAGCAGCGTAACCTCCACCGGCGCGGTCCGCTCGCCCAGTATACCGAGCTCCTGAGCCGCCCGCTCGCTGAGCTCGATGATGCGCCCGCGGATGAAGGGGCCCTTGTCGACGATACGTACCGTGACCGTGCGGCCGTTGTCCTCGTTGCGTACCCGTACGGTACTGTTATAGGGGTAGGTCTTGTGGGCAGCGACCAGTTCGGTTTTATCGTACACTACCCCGTAGGCGGTCTCGGCGCCGTCGTACTCCGTAGCGTAGTAGCTCGCCAGGCCACTCTGTGTATCGCCTACCAGTTGGGCAGTAACCCAGCCCGGCAGTAGGAACGATAAGGCAAGTACGACTAGCAGTTTCATGCCATGGGGTAAGGTGCCCGCCCGGGGCTTTGTTCTTTAGATCAGGTCCTCCAGCACGAAGGTAAAGTCCTCCAGCCGCCCGCCGCGGTACACCCGAACGCGGATGCGCCTACCGGCCTTTCCCTCCAGTTTACGTACGATGCCTTCCAGACTCATGAGACTGGTAGGCACGCCATTTATCGCTCGCAACCGGTCGCGCACCAGGATGCCCGCGCGGTCGGCCGGACTCCCCGGCACCACGCTGCTCACGCTGTACTTGTTGAGGTTGTCCCCGCCGGCCAGTACGCTGATGCCCGAGCGGTCGTAGGCAAACTTTCGCTTATAGGCCTTACCCTCCGGGCGCAGGTACACCCGCTGACTGACGTAGTCGACCACCACGGTAAACCGCTTCAGGATACGGTTGCCCAGTATGCCCTCGCGCTGGTTGAGAAATTTCATCTCTACGGTATCGACCTCCTGAAAGTAGGTAATTACATTGCTTAGCCGTCGGTCAGCCAGGTTCACCACCCGACTTCGGCCAACGCTACCCTCCATCGTGCCGCCTAGCCCACTGGCAATATAGGCCGGGATGGTTTGTTCCGGCAGATCGCTACCCATGGCCTGCGGGTAGGTATGCATCAGCAGGCTCAAGCCCGCCCCGGTGTCCATGAGCAGTCGGCGGACGGTGGTACTGTCCCGTAGCACCCCTACCTGGATGTTTAGGTAGGGCCGGTTGCGGATAAAGGTGGTAGGCACCTCGACGAATTTCCTGCGGATACGAAACTTAGCTGGGTCGTGCAGGGTCATCACCTGCCGCCGGAAATTGAACTCCACTACGAAGCGCATCAGAAAATCTCCCCCCAGGATCCCGTGAATGTTGGTACCCGTGATGCGCTCGAAATTGAAGTAGTTCTCCTCCAGCACCAGTATCGTGCGGTTACGCGCTAGCAGCCGATCGGCTAGGCGCAGACTCACTCCCGTAGCCAGGTGGGCCGTAAGCTCGGTATTCACGTCCGCCCCCCGCACCTGGAAGCTCCGCCGGTAGCTGACCTGTAGGGCATCGGTCATGGTGCGGTCGAGTAGCACGGTATTTTCCGCCCCCGTGTCGACGATGAAGCGCAGCGGCATCTTCCCGTTGAGCAGTACCGAGATGACGATGAAGTCGTTCTCCAGATCGAAGGGAATCTCAATGTCGCGGTAGTTGCCCAGCACCTTCATATCCAGCCGCTGGGCCGAAAGGACCTGCACTCCACACAGTACGGCCAGCAGTACGAGCAGGGAAGCGCGGACGCGGGTGCAAAGTGGGTGGTAGGGCGGCAACATTTTCCTGGTGGAGTGGTGACTGGCGTGGTGAAAAGCTAAACAATAGGCAGCGAATGCAGTTTCTGAGCGTTAACGAGATGTTAATAATGCGGTCGTAGCCCGAAATCCAGCCCGGACAAATCAACGTACCTACATGAAAATATGGGCGTCTGGTTGGATGGATGACTAAATGTAACGACCTTCGCCGCAGCTGTTAGGACCCATCCAGCCCCGACCAGTCTGCGTATTTTTCTGGATCATGCAATTCACGCGCACCTTGAACAGCGTATCCCCGGGCTCCCCGAGTCCCTATCGTGGCGGAACATCCTGGCGGCTCTCCACGAGCGCCCCTAGTCTTTGTGCATCCCACATTCCATCATTCACATTTACATCCCTTTAGTATGAAGCTTAACTTAGACCATGCCTACCGTGGTTGCCTTTTCCTGCTGCTGGTGCTGTTTACCTCCACGGCCGCCCTGGCCCAGACGAGTGTAAGTGGTACCATCACTGATGCAGATAGTGGCGACCCTCTCATCGGTGCCAGTATTCTAGTGACCGGTACTTCTACGGGTACCGTCACCGATTTCGACGGCAACTACACTCTGAACGTTCCCGAGGGTGCCGAGTCACTAACTATTTCCTACACCGGCTATGCTACCCAGACGGTCCCCTTCACCGGCCAGTCCACCGTCGATCTAGCCCTGACCTCCGGCGAGCTGCTCGACGAGGTTGTCGTAGTAGGTTACGGTACAGTGACCCAGAAGCAGGTGACCAGCGCGGTGACCTCGATCGACTCCGAGGACTTTAACGCCGGTAACATCAATGACCCTACCCAGCTGATTCAGGGTAAGGTGGCTGGTCTGACGATTTCTAAAGTTGGGGGCAACGTCAACCGTGGTTCAACCATTCGGCTTCGTGGCCTTTCCTCATTTGGCGGTAATACCAGTCCTTTAATTATTATCGACGGCGTAGTGGGGGCTAACCTCAATACGGTTGACCCAGCCGACATAGAGAGTGTCAACGTCCTCAAGGATGGTTCTGCCGCCGCCATCTATGGTATTCAGGCCTCATCCGGCGTAATTATTGTGACTACCAAGCGTGGTACTGAAGCTAGTCAGGGCCAATTTGCCTATCGCGGCTATGTTTCGGCCGAGGAAATCGCCAAGGCACCACCAGTGGCCGACCGGGAAACCTACCTCCGTTTGATCGGTCAGGCAGCTGACCTGAACCGAGCCGTTCGCCCTACTGAGCCAAACCTACCCACCTCCGAGTCGATCCGTCGGGACAACGACTTCGGCGGCAACACCAACTGGATCGATGAGGTGACCCGTACCGGGGTCAGCCACGTTCATAACCTCAGCTACAACGGTGGCGGCTCCGGTATGACCTACCGTGCGTCTGTCAACTACCGGGACATTAAGGGTATTGGAGTTGTGAACGACGGTTTCCGTCAGATCAACGGCAGGCTCAGTGTAACTCAGCGTGCCTTCAACGACCGCTTGAGTGTTGCACTTGATGTGACCGCTACCGATAGAGATGCCGATATCTACGAAGATGCCTTATTCCGTTACGCGGTTACCTATAACCCAACGGTTCCGGTGATGGCTAACGATTTAGGTGATGACCGGGCAATTTTGCGTGATCGGAGTAACGAGGTTTATGGTGGCTTCACCGAGATTGAGAACTTCGACTATAACAATCCAGTCGCCATCGCACGCACGACCCAACGCGAGCGCCAACAAACCAACATTCTGTATTCTTTACGGACCTCGTTCGATCTTACAGATGATGTGGCATTGAATCTCAACTACTCCCGCAACCGTGAATCTGGGATTGAGGGTTATTTCGCGCAAAGAGAAAGTCGCTTCGGGGGTGGAGCTGAAGGTGGTCAAAGTCGCGCAGGAAATGCTACTCGTAATACGAACGACAATCGCAACGATCTTTTCGAAGCCACAGCTACGTACAACACTGATTTTGGCAGTAACTCCCTTGAACTACTAGCTGGTTATAGTTGGCAGCAGTACACTTTTCAGGGCTTCAATGCCGGCGGGCGAGGGCTAAGCTCGAATGCTTTCGGCTTCAATGCTCTTGGCGGTCTGAATGATATTGCCAGCGGTCAAATTAATATAGGAAGCTACCGAAGCGAGTACACTGTTATCGGTTTCTTTGGCCGTGCCCGACTGGGTATCGGTACCGCATACAACGTGACCGCCTCGGTTCGCCGGGATGGTACGAGTCGCAACGGGCCGGAGAATCGGTGGGACATCTTCCCAGCGATCTCCGCTAGCGCGGATTTGGTTGACGCTTTTAGCCTTAACGGACCTGATCAACTTAAGATCCGGGTTGGGTACGGTATCACCGGCTCTATCCCTCCGGGTAACTACGATTACCTCCAAACTTTTGGAGTAGGTAGTCAAGCACCCTTTCAGGGAGTGGATAATTACGTGCCTACTATCGGACCGAACTCCAACCCTAACCCAAACCTCCGTTTTGAAAAGAAGGGTGAGTTCAATGCAGGGATCGATTTTGCATTCCTTGACTATCGTCTGACCGGTACGCTGGACTACTACATTCGCAACACCGGTGACCTGCTTTTCAATGCACAGGTACCCACGCCGCCATTTCAGTTCCAGTTCGTACAGGCCAACCTTAACAACGTAGATTTGATCAATACGGGAGTAGAACTATCAGTGGGCTATTCGTTGGGTGAGTCCGGTGGGTTCACTTACGAGCCACGGTTGATCTTTTCAACGTACAACACCAGACTCGAGGACACCGGTGAGACTCCCGACTTTAACTTCGGTAGTGGGGGAGAGCTAACCCTTCAGAGTACTTCTCCTGGTGCTCCCGGTCAAAACGGAGACCCCATCAGCCGAATTCGGGTCGGAGATGACTTTGGTAATCTATACGCTCGCATCCTCGATGTAGAGGCTAGTCGCGCCGCCGGAACATACGTGTTCGTGAATCAGGATGGTAACGTTGATGAAGACGGCAACGCCATCATTGATGAAGCGGACAAAGTAATCGTAGGTAATGGACTACCCGATTTTAGCCTTAGCATGTCCAATGCCTTTACCTACCGCAACTTCGACTTGAGTATTTTCCTACGCGGTGATTTCGGTCATGACCTGGCTAACTTGCCTCGTAATTTCTACGGTCAGCTCGGTAACGCGGTAAGTCGTCCGATTGACAACCTCATCGTTACGGACTTACTCGACGAGCAGATCGTTTCGCCCCCCCGCTTCTCGAACGTTTTCGTTGAGGATGCTAGCTTCCTTGCCCTAGACAATGCTCAGCTCGGTTACACCTTCCCACTGGGAAGCAACACCGGCTTTAGTACACTGCGTGCGTATGTGGCTGGTCAGAACCTCTTTTATATCACCAACTATTCCGGTGTTGATCCTAACGTCCGATTTGCCGACCTAGCGAATCCCAACAATCCTAATAACCTTGCACCGGGTATCGATCGGCGTAATACCTACTTTCGGACACGCACATTTACTGCGGGGATTGCGGTTGGATTTTAATCACGTCCATCATCTAGTGGATACCTAAGCTATCCGCCAAATTCAAATAAACTATGAAATATAAATTTCGCTGCGCCGGCTTATTGATTGCCAGCTTACTGATGGTCCCCTTTCAGTCCTGTACCGATCTTGAGCCGGAAGTCTTTTCCGATCTCACGCCCTCTAACTTTCCCTCCTCGCAGGCGGACATTATTGCTAGCTACCTCTCGGCTTATACCAACCTATATCCCATGCAAAACCATGGGTCGTATATGTCGATCCAGGAGGTTTCGTCCGATGAAGCCCTCATCCCTCAGCGGGGTTCCGATTGGTTTGACGGAGGTATCTGGCTGCGTACGCATCAACACCAGTTTTCACCCGATGACTCGCAGTATAATAATGCCTGGACCTTTCTGTATCAGGGTGCCATTCAGTGTAACTCTGTAATCTCTCTTCTTCAGGGCACGTCTATTTTACCCGAGGATCAGAGTGCCCAACTAATCGGTGAGCTTCGCACACTACGCGCATACTGGTATTGGCTACTGCTGGACTCTTTCGGTGATGTTCCACTTGTCACCGAAACCTCAGATCCAGCCGATACTGAACCGACTGCAACATCCCGTGAAGACATCTATAACTATGTCATTCAGGAAATGGAGCAATCCGCCGAAAACCTTAGTAGAGCAAATGATGGCTCGACTTACGGTAAGATAAACTATTGGGCCAATCGGGCGCTGCTGAGTCGCATCTACCTGAACTCTGAGGTTATAACGGGGACTCCACGCTACCAGGAAGCGATGGCTGTAGCCGATGAGGTGATCAATAGCAATCAGTACTCCCTTACGGAAAATTACTTCACTAACTTCGATCCAGGTAACGAAGGAAGTTCGGAGAACATCTTTGTCATTCCTTATGCTGATCCCGCACAAGCAGGAGGGTTTAATATTGCTCAAATGACGCTGCATTATGCTAGTCAAGCCACCTTTAATCTCCAAGATCAACCTTGGAATGGTTACTGTAGTCTTCAGGAGTTCTACAATAGCTACGACGACGAAGATGTGCGTAAGGGCGAGTATGGAAATCAGCAAACCCGAGGAAACTTCCTAGCCGGCCCACAATACGCTGCTGATGGTGAGACGCCGATACTTGATGGTACTGCTGATGATCCGGGAGGTCCTGAATTGGTATTTACCCCAGAAATCAATGGCCTCAATGCATTCCGTCAGGCTGGCGTCAGGATCTTCAAGTACGGCTATGGGGATGGCGCTCCGAGCACGCTTCCAAATGATTTTCCCATCATCCGTTATGCTGAAGTGCTTATGAATAAAGCTGAAGCTATGATGCGTACAGGGCAATCCGGTGCCTCCATGCTAGTCAACATGATCCGTTCACGTGCTGAATTAGATGATATGGATGATAATATGTCCATGGATGACCTTCTTGCTGAGCGCGGCAGGGAGTTCTTCTACGAAGGAACTCGCCGTCAGGACCTTATTCGATTTGGTGCCTTTGATGATGCATGGGAGTTCAAGGATGCGTCCACCGATAAGTACAATCTCTTTCCAATTCCGCAGCCTCAGCGGAATGCTAACCGTAACCTGGAGCAGAATCCGGGTTACTAAAGTTGATCTACTTGTTACCAACGCGCCCCGTCTCCATTGGAGGCGGGGCGTTTTGTTTACTTTCAGTACGTATGAACTTCTGCCCCCACTGCGGCTCTCCCAACCTCATCCGCCGCATCCCAGAAGGCGACACCCACCCCCGCCAAATCTGCTCCACCTGCGCTACCATCCACTACACCAACCCCAAAATTGTCACCGGCTGCTTACCGGTCTGGGAGGACAAGGTGCTTCTCTGCCGCCGCGCCATCGAACCGGCCTATGGGCTGTGGAATGTGCCGAGCGGGTACTTGGAAAATGGAGAATCAGTACAGGAGGGGGCTCAACGGGAGGTGTGGGAAGAAGCCATGGCGGAAGTCAGATTAGATTACCTCATCACCCTTTACGACATCGAGCGCATCCAGCAGGTGTACTTACAGTATGTAGGTGATCTAGTAGCGGGACGGTACGCGGTAGGCGAGGAGAGCCTGGAGGTACGGCTCTTTACCGAACAGGATATTCCTTGGGAGGAAATTGCCTTCACTTCCTCCGCCTTTACGTTACGCAACTACTTCCGAGATCGCCGGAACGGAGATAAGCAACTCCACCAGGGTTCCTATCCGGCTACTGAAAGCTAAGCAAGTAGCTTGCGGGCAGCCTCAAGGTCCGCGGGGGTATCGATACCAATCGACACGTCGTCGTCGGTCAACGCAACGTGGATGCGGTAGCCGGCGTCCAGCCAGCGGAGCTGTTCGAGGCTTTCAGCGCACTCGATCGGGGCGGGGGGGAGTTTGGTGATTTGCTGTAGCACCTCTCCGCGGTAGGCGTATACGCCCAGGTGCTGTAGGTGGATGCTCTCCTCCAGCCACCGTCCGACGGGTACATCGCGGAGGTAGGGGATGGCGTGGCGACTGAAGTACAGCGCCCCTCCACGGGCATCCCGTACCACCTTTACGACGTTTGGCGAAAGGAGCTGATGCTCGTCCGTAATTGGGGTGGCAAGCGTAGCAATGGCTACCTCTTCGTCCGCGAAGGCCGACAGTAAATCACGCAACTGACCGGTACGGACGAAGGGCTCATCTCCCTGGACGTTGACGATCAGTTCCGCCTCAGGATAAAAACGACTGGCCTCGGCCACCCGGTCCGTGCCGGAGGGATGGTCAGGGGAGGTCATCACCGCCGTGCCGCCAAAGCGTTCTACCTCCCGGTAGATGCGGTCGTCGTCCGTAGCTACCACTACCGCATCAAATAAAGTAGTTTCGCTGACGGCAGTGTACACGCGCTCGATTAGCGTGCGTCCCCCAAGGTCTGCCAACGGTTTACCGGGAAAGCGACTACTGGCATAGCGAGCGGGAATGACGGCCAGCCGCATTAACCCAGCCGCATTTCCGGCACGTGATCGGGCACTACCAGCCGGCCGGCCGTCGCCGCCCGAATGTCCACCACACTCACCCCGGGGGCACGTTCCAGCAGCCGGAAACCGTCGTGCTCGGTCACCTCCAGTACCGCCAGATTGGTCACGATCTTTTTGACGCACCGTACTCCGGTCAGCGGTAGGCTGCACGTGCTAAGGAGCTTCGATTCCCCCGCCCGGTTCGTGTGCATCATCGCTACGATGATATTCTCGGCGGAGGCAACAAGGTCCATGGCCCCACCCATCCCCTTCACCAGCTTGCCGGGGATTTTCCAGTTGGCGATGTCCCCGGTATCGGAGACCTCCATTGCCCCCAGTACCGTGAGCTGAATGTGCTGGCCGCGGATCATCGCAAAACTGGTGGCGCTATCGAAAATGGCCGCTCCGGGCAGGGCGGTGATCGTTTGCTTACCGGCATTGATCAGGTCGGCGTCCTCCTCGCCCGTGTAGGGGAAGGGGCCCATGCCGAGGATGCCGTTCTCGCTCTGGAAGGTCACGTCGATGCCCTCCGGCACGAAGTTGGCCACGAGGGTAGGGATGCCGATACCGAGGTTGACGTACCAGCCGTCACGTAGCTCCTGGCTAATGCGGCGGGCGATACCTGTTTTATCCAGCATGGCGGGGGCGGGTTGTGCGCTGCTCGATGCGCTTTTCGTAGTTGGTGCCCCGGAAGATACGCTGCACGAATACTCCGGGGGTGTGAATCTGATTGGGATCGAGCTCGCCGGCGGGCACCAGCTCCTCGACCTCGGCTACGGTGACGCGCCCGGCCATGGCCATGACGGGGTTGAAATTGCGGGCTGTGCCCTTGTAGATGAGGTTGCCGTCGGTATCCCCCTTCCAGGCCTTTACGAGGGCAAAATCGGCGACAAGGGCCTGCTCGAGGACATGGGGCTTGCCGTTGAAGTCCCTTACTTCTTTGCCCTCACCGACCTCGGTACCGTAGCCGGCGGGCGTAAAAAATGCCGGGATTCCTGCCCCCCCGGCCCGACACCGCTCCGCCAGACTACCCTGGGGAATGAGGTCCACCTCCAGCGACCCGTCCAGCATCTGCCGCTCGAATTCACCATTCTCACCTACGTAGCTGGCGATCATCTTTTTGATCTGCCGACTCTGGAGCAGCAGCCCTAGACCAAAGTCATCGACTCCGGCATTGTTGGAAATGCACGTCAGGTCGGTGAGGTCAGTGGCGGCCAGGGCGGCAATACAATTCTCCGGTATGCCGCAGAGGCCGAAGCCGCCGAGCATCAGCGTCATACCGCTGCGAATGCCCGCGATGGCCGCCCGGGCGTCAGCTACTTGTTTTTGCATGATCTAGTAGGTTTATACGTGGAGTATCTATTCTTCTTCGGACAGCAATCCCGGATCGAGCCGCTTCTTCGTGCTCGCCCCCAGCTTACGGATCCGCTCGGCCCGGCCCAAGATAGTAGCTCCCGGCTTACCCCCCTGGGAGAGCTTGCGAAAGGCATCCTGGTAGGACTGCTGCGCCTGGTCGAGCCGGTGGCCGATGCGTTGCAGGTCCTGCACGAAGCCGACCATGGAATCGTAGAGCAGTCCACTCTGGCGGGCGATCCTGCGGACGTTGCGCCTCTGGTCGTCCTGCTTCCACAGGTAGCTCACGGTGCGCAGGGTGGAGAGTAGGGTCGTGGGGGTGACGATGACCACATTACGGTTCAGCGCCTCGTTGAATAGCGTCTGATCGGTGGTCAGCGCCAGTCCGTAGGCCGGCTCGATGGGAACGAACAGGAACAGGAAGTCCGGAGTGTTGAGCTGATCGAGCTCGGTGTAGTTCTTACCGGCCAGGTCGGTAACGTGCTGGCGCAGGCTGCGCAGGTGATCGGCGGCGTGTTGGCGACGCGCGGTTAGGTCCCCATCCTGGCAGGCGCAGTAGCGTTCGTAGGCTACTAGGGACACCTTACTATCCACCACCAGGTGCTTATTTTCGGGAAGGTGGATGATGCAATCGGGACGCTTCTGCCGTCCCTCGGCATCGCCAAAGCTGGCCTGGGTGCGGAAGTGTACCCCGTCCTGTAGCCCACTGGCCTCCAGGAGCCGCAGGAGCTGCCATTCGCCCCAGTCACCCTGGGTTTTGGTGTTACCGCGTAGGGCACCGGCCAGGTTATTAGCCTCCTCGCTGAGCTGGCTATTGAGTTTGCTGAGGCCTACGATCTCCTGGCGCAGACTGACGGTATCGCGGGTTTGCTCCGTAAAGCGCTCGTTGATCTGCCGCTCGAAGTCCTGGATGCGCTCGCGCAGTGGGGTGATGAGGCTGCTCAACTGCACGGAGTTTTGCTCGGTCATGCTACGTCCTTTCTCCCGGAGCAGCCGCTCGGCCGTGCGCTCGAAGTGCGCCTCGGAGGTACGCTGTAGACGGATCATCTCCGCGTCCTGGAGATCGAGACGCTGGTGGAGCTGCTCGCCGGCGGACTTACTCTGGCTGAGGGCAATACGCAAATCGGCAAGTTGCTCCCGTAGGGCGGCTGATTGCTGGCGGGCGGTCGTCAGCTCGGTACGCAGCTCGTGATTCTCCGCTACCAGAGCTTCGTGCGTAGCGCCTAGGCTGCTGAGTTCGATGCGCAATTCTTGCTCACGTTCTAGCGTAGTCACCTCAGCCTGCTGGCGGAGATAAAGGTAGGCGCCGAGTGCTCCCATCGCTACGCCGAGTACGAGTACGGAGAAGGAAATCCAGAACGGGTCCATAGGCAAGGGGGGACAGGAGTAAAGGAGCAAGGTAATGTTACCGTTTGGGGTGGAGGTAATGCGTATACCCTGGTACCGTTAGTTAGGTATGGCGAAGTGGATTCTAGTGTTAGCGATTGGACTGTTCTGTTCTGGAACGGGTTGGGGTACGGGGGGAGGTGAAGCTGCTCGGACTAGCAACGGGGAGATGAACGATGCGCGTAAGTTGCGCCTCATTTATCACCCACGGTGGCGACCGGATCGGCTGGTGGCGCTCACTGGCCTCTTCGGCGAGGTGCAGCCTATTGGCCTTACGAGCCGTATTGCACCTGCGGTCGCGGCCGCCCCTGCGGTGCCTACGGTGGTGGTAGTGCGTGATGGCGTGGCGATGAAATCCACGGAATGGTACCGGGCGCTGTACGGGCTTGCGAATGTGACGGTGTTGCATTTGGGCAAGCGGCCCCTGCGGGACGATCTGCCGGCAAGCTGGACGGTGGTGCGGTGCGGGGCAGGGAAGCTGGATGCTGCGGCCATGGCCGTGCAACGCTTGCTGGGCACTGCGGGACTAAGTCAGGCGACGCCGCGGCGGAAGGGCACGAAGCGGCACAGCCCGAGCTCTTCCTGAACGGTCTTGTCGGCCGCTACTTTGGTGATGCGGAGCAGTTGCTGATCATCCTCCTCGCCACCGATTGGGATGACCATCAGACCCCCCACTTCTAGCTGATCCACGAGCACCTGGGGTATTTCTATGGCCCCGG
This sequence comes from Neolewinella sp., assembly GCF_965214665.1. GTDB lineage: Bacteria > Bacteroidota > Bacteroidia > Chitinophagales > Saprospiraceae > Neolewinella. The sequence goes on from NZ_OZ243970.1 coordinate 950,289, forward strand.
CGGTGACGAGGATGCGGCTGAAGGGGGCCAGCTCCGGTACCCCCCGGTGGCCATCCCGCAAATAGAATCGGATGCCGCGGTCGAGCCGCAATTTCTTGAGCGTGAGCTTAGCCTTCTGGTAGAGGGGTTTGTGACGCTCTACGGTGAAGACCCGTCCGCCCAGTAACGACAGTACGGCAGCCTGGTAGCCGGAACCGGTGCCTACCTCCAGGACCTTCTGGCGGGGCAGCAACTGTAGGGCACTACTCTGCCAGGCTACGGTAGAGGGCTGGGAGATGGTCTGCTCACAGTCGATGGGGAAGGCCTCGTCGCGGTAGGCCCACTCGGCAAAGCTGCTATCTAGAAAGGCGTGGCGTGGCAGATTGGCCATGACGGAGAGTACCCGCTCACTGTACTCCCCTCGCTCGCGCAGCCGATCAATGAGGCGCTTGCGCTGACCGCGGTGGCGAAAGCCATCCTGCATCTTATTTGAGTTGGTTGACCAGGTCGGCCGGTGAGTAATGGACGTTTTTGAGCACCTTATTGTCGGAGCTGCGGTAGACGAGGTAGGCCTCGCCGGAGGGCTCGACGTGTCCGTCCTGGCCGAGGGCACGATAGTGCGCCAGGGTGGCCTCGGCTTCTGCCGGCGTGGCGCAGGTTTTGCTCATATTGGAACGGTGTACCTCCCGGAACAGGGCGGCAAAGCGGTCGGCCAACCCGAATTCAAGCACCGCACCACTGAGTACGTACTGTAGATCGGCCAGCGCATCGGCTGCCTCCACCAGATCATGGCTGGCAATGGCGGCCCTGAGTTCGTCAAGCTCTTCCTGTAGTAAGTTCAACCGTAGGCGGCAGCGGTCGGCCGGCGGCAGGGTAGGAGAGGAAAGGACCGGTAGGGCGAAGGTGCGGTGAAATTCCGCTACGTCGGTCAACGCCCGGGGTTCCTCGTAAACTGGCTTCGGCATGGGGTGAAGGTACTCAATGCGTGGTGATTTTCGAAAAGTTCGACGGAGCAAAGTTACCCCGTGGAACATTAGGTGCGTAAGGGATGGGGACCGATAAATTTTGGTGTAGGCACAAATATTTATCTGGTCAAGAAAGAGGGTATCGGTTCACGTAACATCATTAATAGTATGGTACAGAGGTTATAAAGAATTTTTACCTAGCAATCTAGGTAGATGCAAAATTTATAATTCTGAATGTAGATTTTACAGTGTGTATGCACACCGTCTGAAAGCCTATCGCTGCATGATCAAACGCCCGTGGAACGTTGTAAACGATCACTCGGTAAGCTATCTTGGCAAACCAGGGGGTAAGATCCCACGCTCCAAAAGACGACCAGTAGATGCAATACCAACACACCACGCCCCGGCAGCCCGGCCTGTACACGCCGCAGCTAGAGTCCGATGCCTGCGGTACGGGCTTTATCGCTAACCTGAACGGGGAGGCCCGCCACGATATCGTAAAGGATGCGTTGACCATGCTTGCCAACATGGAGCACCGGGGTGCCTGCGGCTGCGAGCCCAACTCAGGGGATGGGGCTGGGATCCTGACCCAGATCCCGGATGAGTTTTTCCGCCGCAAGCTCTCGGAGATGGGCAAGGAGCTGCCGGCCTTCGGGAAGTACGGGGTGGGTCAACTGTTTCTGCCGGCAGAGAAGGAGCTCAGCCAGCGCTGCCGCTTCATGTTTGAGGACTACTGCGACGAGCTGGGCTTCGACGTCATCACCTACCGCAAGGTGCCCCACGACGCCGAGGAGGTGGGGCCCACCAGCGTGGGGGCCCAGCCGCGTATCGAGCAGATCTTCGTTGCCCCCCGCACCGACCTGGCCCCCGCCGACCTGGAACGGAAGCTCTACGTGCTGCGCAAGTTCGCCACCCACCGGATTCACGATACCTACCCCGAGACTCGCGATCAGTTTTACCTCTGTAGTTTCAGCTACAAGACCATCATATATAAAGGACAGCTTACGACCTGGCAGTTGCCGGGCTTCTTTGCCGATCTGCAGGACCTTGGGTACAAGTCGGCCATCGCCCTCGTGCACAGTCGCTTTAGTACCAATACGGTGCCGAAGTGGAAACTGGCCCAACCCTTCCGCATGATCGCCCACAACGGAGAGATCAACACCGTGCAGGGCAACGTCAACTGGTGGCGCTCGAAGGAGAGCCTGATCCGGCAGACGGCCAACTTTTCGGAAGAAGAGCTCAACATGATCTTTCCCGTGTGTGGAACCAGCCTATCGGACTCCGCCAACTTCGACAACGTGCTGGAATTTCTGACCATGAATGGCATGAGCATCCCGCACGCGCTCATGATGATGATCCCGGAGGCCTGGCAGCACGACGACGACATGCCGGACTACAAGAAAGCCTTCTACGAATACTCCAAGGCGCTGATGGAGCCCTGGGACGGGCCGGCCTCGATCTGCTTTACGGACGGTATCCTGGTGGGTGCTACCCTCGACCGCAACGGACTACGCCCCAGCCGCTACTGCCTACTCGACGATAATACCCTGATCGTAGCCTCCGAGGCCGGCGCGCTCAAGGTCGATCAGCGCAGGGTGGTCAAAAAGGGACGGCTGCAACCCGGCCGCATCCTGGTGGCCGACCTGCAGGAGCACCGCATGATTGGGGATGGGGAGCTTAAAGAGATCATCTGCCAACGACTGCCCTACCGCGACTGGCTCGATACGCACAAGCAGGACATCAGGACCCTGCCCCTGTCGCGCAAGGCCGAAATTAGCATGGACCAGAAGACGCTCTTCCGTAACCTGCAGCTCTTCGGCTACACCAAGGAGGATCTGAGCGTAATGCTCGAGCCCATGATCAGGGAGGGTACGGATCCCATTGGCTCCATGGGCAGTGACACTCCCCTGGCCGTACTGAGCCTCCAGAGCCAGCACATTGCCAATTACTTCAAGCAGCTCTTCGCTCAGGTGACCAATCCGCCCATCGATCCCATCCGGGAGCGCAGCGTGATGTCGCTCTACGCCATGCTCGGGAGCTCGGCCAACGTCATGGAACCCGGTGCAACAAATGCCACCTACATCCACCTCGACACGCCCATCCTGTCCAACGACGAGGTAGCCAAACTACGGGAGCTACACCACAAGGACTTCCGCGCCGGGGTGATCAACATCCTATTTCCCGCCGATGGTCAGGCGGGTCGCCTCCACGCCGCCGTGGAACACATCAAGGCCCAGGCCGAAAGTATGGTGCGCAGCGGCTACAATATTCTCGTCCTTAGCGACCGGGAAGCCAACAGCCACAATGCTCCCGTACCCAGCCTGCTGGCCATGGGCACCGTACACCACCACCTCGTGGAACATGGCCTGCGCGCCAAGACCTCGGTGGTCGTGGAGGGAGGCGATGTCCGGGAGACTCACCACTTCGCCACGCTGATCGGCTACGGGGCCAGCGCGGTGAACCCGTACATGGCCTATGCCGCCCTGGCCGACCTGCACGCCCGTAACGTATTCGACGAGGAGGGCTACGAGCTGCGCGATGTGATACGTATCTACCGTAAGGCGGTGGGCAAAGGGTTGCTCAAGATCATGTCCAAGATCGGTATCTCCACCCTGCAGAGTTACCAGGGTGCGCAGATCTTCGAAATCCTGGGACTGAACCACAAGGTAGTCGACGAGTGCTTCCGTGGCTCCATCAGCCGGATCGAGGGCGTTAGCTACGACGGACTAGCCAACGAGGCGCTGGTCAAACACGAACTTGCCTATCCCAAAGAATTCGTCGCCAACCCCAAGCTCGAAGTTGGCGGCATTTACCAGTGGAAGCGGCGCGGCGAGGCCCACACCTTTAATCCGAAGAGCATCCACTACCTACAGGTAGCCGCCCGCAAGAACGACGCCGAGGCCTACGGGAAGTACCGCGACGTGATTAATAAGCAGACGGAAAAGGCACTGACCCTCCGCGGGCTGCTTACCTTCCGCAAGACCGAGCCCGTCCCGATCGAGGAAGTAGAACCCGCCGAGGAGATCATGAAGCGCTTCGCCACCGGGGCCATGAGTTTCGGCTCCATCAGCTGGGAGGCCCACACGACGCTGGCCATTGCGATGAACAAGATCGGTGCCCGGTCGAACTCCGGCGAGGGGGGGGAGGACGAGGTGCGCTTTAAGCTCGATAGCGAGGGCCGCAACCTGCGCTCCGCCATCAAGCAGGTGGCCTCCGGCCGCTTCGGGGTTACGAGCCACTACCTGACCAACGCCGACGAGCTACAGATCAAAATGGCCCAGGGCGCGAAGCCCGGAGAGGGCGGCCAGCTACCCGGTCATAAGGTGGACGATTGGATCGGACGGGTGCGGAATTCTACCCCCGGCGTAGGTCTGATCTCGCCCCCGCCCCACCACGATATCTACAGCATCGAGGATTTGGCTCAGCTCATCTTTGACCTTAAGAACGCCAACCGCCGCGCCCGTATCAACGTCAAGTTGGTTTCGAAGGCCGGGGTAGGTATTATTGCTTCCGGAGTAGCGAAGGCCCACGCCGATGCCATCCTCATCAGTGGTCACGACGGTGGTACCGGGGCCAGTCCGCTGAGCTCCATCCGCCACGCCGGACTGCCCTGGGAACTAGGCCTGGCCGAGAGCCACCAGACGCTGGTGAAGAACAAGCTGCGTGACCGGGTGACCCTACAGACCGACGGGCAGATCCGCACCGGCCGCGACCTGGTCATCGCCACCCTGCTCGGGGCCGAGGAGTACGGCGTAGCCACCGCCGCCCTCATCGTCGAGGGCTGCATCATGATGCGCAAGTGCCACCTCAACACCTGTCCGGTCGGCATCGCCACCCAGGACCCCGAGCTACGCAAGCGCTTCAACAGCGACCCGGAGCACATCATTACTTTCTTCCGCTTCCTGGCCGAGGACATGCGCTCCATCATGGCCGAGCTCGGCTTCCGTACCGTCAACGAGATGGTGGGCCGTGTGGAGTTCCTGAAGATGAACAGCGAGGTCGAGCACTGGAAGTACCGCAGCCTGGACCTTAGCCCCATCCTGTACAAGGAGGTAGCCGATGAGTCCGTAGGCCTCTACAAGCGCGTCGAACAGGACCACGGTATCGCCGACGTCCTCGACCGCCGCCTCATCAGCGCCGCCCGCATCGCCCTGGAGGAGATGGAACCGGTCACCGGCTCTTTCGACATCAAGAACACCGACCGCAGTACCGGCACGATGCTCAGTAACGAGATCAGCCGCCGCTTCCACGGCGAGGGGCTGCCCGACGGGGCCATCAAGTTCCGCTTCCGGGGCTCGGCCGGACAGAGCTTCGGAGCCTTTGCGGCCAAGGGCATCGAGTTTCTGCTCGAGGGCGAGGCCAACGACTACTTCGGGAAGGGACTCAGCGGCGGCCGCCTCATCATCGTGCCGGACCGGCTTTCGACCTTCGATCCCCACGAGAATATCATCATCGGCAACGTAGCATTTTATGGGGCCACCGGCGGCGAGGCCTACCTGAAGGGTATGGCCGGCGAGCGCTTTGCGGTACGTAATTCCGGGGTGAAGGCCGTCGTGGAAGGGCTCGGTGACCACGGCTGCGAATACATGACCGGCGGGGTAGTGACGGTGCTCGGTCAGACCGGCAAAAACTTCGGCGCCGGTATGAGCGGCGGCATGGCCTACGTCTACGATCCAGACCGCAGCTTCCACGGACGGCTCAATACCGAGATGGTCGACCTGGAAGACCTCACGGACTTTGACCAGAATCTAGTCCAACAGATGGTGCGTAACCACTTTAGCTACACCAGCTCCAAGCGCGCGCTCGACATGCTCAATGATTGGTCTAACCACCTGGGCCACTTCGTCAAGGTCATGCCGCGCGACTACAAGGCCGTCCTCGAACGCAAGGGCGAGCAGCCCAACGTGCAGCTCAAGGTGGCTCAACTCGTTTAACTCCCCCCAAAAGAACTACCCCATGGCTGATCCGCGCGGATTTCTCAAGTACGACCGGGAGCTACCCGGCAAGCGCCCCGTGCAGCTGCGCAAGACCGACTGGCAGGAACTCTACGAGCCGATGTCTGAGGAGCGCACGGTTACCCAGGCCGCTCGCTGCATGGACTGCGGCGTGCCCTTCTGCCACAGCGGCTGCCCGCTCGGCAACATCATCCCCGAGTTCAATGACGCGGTCTACGAAGAAGATTGGCGCGAGGCCTTCGAGATCCTGAGCAGTACCAACAACTTTCCGGAGTTTACGGGCCGTATCTGTCCGGCCCCCTGTGAGGCTGCCTGCGTACTGGGCATCAACGCACCGCCCGTGGCCATCGAGCACATTGAAAAGAGCATTGCCGAGGAGGCCTTTCAGCGGGGCTACGCTCGGCCCAACCCGCCCACAAGTCGTACGGGCAAAACCGTAGCCGTGATTGGTTCGGGTCCCTCGGGACTGGCCGCTGCCGCTCAGCTCAACAAGGCCGGCCACACCGTCACCGTCTTCGAGCGCAACAGCCGCATCGGTGGACTGCTCCGCTACGGTATCCCCGATTTCAAGCTCGAAAAGTGGGTCATTGACCGCCGCATCGAACTCATGGAGGCCGAGGGCATCAAGTTTCGCACCAACGCTGAGGTGGGCGGGAACGTAGATGCCAAGCAACTCGTACGGGACCATGACGCCGTGGTCCTGGCCGGAGGCTCTACGATCCCCCGCGATATCCCCAGCCCCGGGCGTGAGGCGCAGGGGGTGTACTTCGCCATGCAGTTCCTGGAGCAGAACAACAAGCGCGTGGCCGGCGACGATCTCTCGGACACCTATGAGATCCACGCCCGCGATAGGGACGTGATCGTCATCGGCGGCGGGGATACCGGAGCCGACTGCGTTGGCACCAGCAACCGCCACGGTGCCCGCTCCGTGACCCAGATCGAGATCATGCCCATGCCACCCAGCGAGCGCAGCGCCGATAGCTGGCCCAACTGGCCGATGATGCTGCGCACCTCCACCAGCCACGAGGAGGGCTGCGAGCGGGAGTGGGCCGTACTGACCGAGGAGTTCGTGAAGGACGAGGAAGGGTACCTCCGTGGCGTAAAGACCGTCAATATCCGCTGGGGCCGCGATCAGACCGGCCGCAACACCTTCGTGAAGATCCCCGGTACGGAACGGGAACTACCCTGTCAACTATTACTCATCGCCGCAGGATTCATGCACCCCCAGCACGAGGGATTACTGCACGAATTGGGCGTTGGACTAGACAACCGCAAGAACGTTGCCGCCAGTCCCGAGCACGACTACCAGACCTCGGTACCGAAGGTGTACGCCGCCGGTGACATGCGCCGCGGGCAGAGCCTGGTGGTTTGGGCCATCGCCGAGGGCCGCGAGTGTGCCCGTGCCGTCGACGGCTTCTTGCGGGGAGGGCAATCGGTACTCGAAAGCCGCGACGAGGGCCGCCTCGAACTCGATTTCGCCTAATCCGCGTCGCACCTGCGCCCCGCCGCCCGGTTAGAGGGGAAAAGCAGACAAATGAAGTACCGTAGATTAGGAAAGACCGGATGGGACGTAAGTGAGGTGAGCCTGGGTACCTGGCAGGTGGGGGGTACCTGGGGAGCACCGTTCAACGACCGGGAGGCCGAGCACATCATTAACGAGGCGATCGATAGCGGCATCAATTTTATCGATACGGCCGACGTGTACTCCGATGGGCTAAGCGAGAAGGCCGTGGGCAGGGTAGTGGGCAGTCGCTCCGAGTACATCTACGTGGCCACGAAGTGTGGGCGCAAAATTAGTCCCCACACCAACGAGAACTACAACGTCAGGGCGCTGCGCAAGTACGTCGAGGAGAGCCTACAGCGCATGCAGATCGAGCGGATCGATCTGATCCAGCTGCACTCCATCCCCAACGAGGTGTACTACCGACCGGAAATCTTCGGACTCTTCGACCGGCTGCGGGAGGAGGGAAAGATCCAGCACCTGGGCGTCAGCGTGGAGAAGGTGGAGGAGGCGATCAAGGCCATGGAGTACCCGAACGTGGCTACGGTACAGATTATCTTCAATCTGTTCCGGCAGCGGCCTACGGAGCTCTTCTTTGAGCTGGTGAAGCGGCACGACATCGGCGTCATCGCGCGGGTGCCCCTGGCTAGCGGACTGCTGACCGGTAAATTCACCGAGCAGACCACCTTCGGGGAGGGTGATCACCGCCACTTCAACCGCGAGGGGGAGGCCTTCGATAAGGGGGAGACCTTTAGCGGCGTTGATTATGAGCTCGGACTACAGGCCGTGGATCGACTGAAGGCCCTGTTCCCTGACGAAAAGAACTTGGCACCCATCGCGCTACAGTGGATACTGAGTTTTCCGGAAGTGAGCTGCATCATTCCCGGCGCATCGAAGGTGGAGCACCTGCGCAGCAACGTGGCGGCCGTGGACCGTCCGACACTAAGCCAGGAACAGCTGCAGGAGATGAATGCGATCTACGACGAGCTGGTGAAACCCACCGTGCACCAACTCTGGTAACGAAAAACGGGTACGCTACATGAGGTAGCGTACCCGTCCGGGAAAGATCACGCACTAGATTAGTAAGCCAGTAGAAAAGCTAGTAATACGATCAGTAGGCTACCGGCCAGCGCGATGGCTACATCGTAGCGGTGTGCCTTCGGGAGTTTGCTCCGGCGCGAGGCCAGTCGTAAGCCATCTGGATTGCCGAGCTGAGAGGCCGCCACGGCGCGGTTGAGGCGGCGGTTCAGCAGGGTGCTGCGGGTCGGGCGCGGGGTTTGTGAGGTTTTCATGGTCAGGGGGGGTTACTGAGATACTCAAATTCACCGCAAAGATCGGGGTATTTCGGGTAGCGCGCAACAGCACCGGCGAATATGATTCGGCACAATACGTCCTAATGCCACTATTTCAGAATAACATTTGGTGAGTACCGAAGCCCCAGCATACTCACGGCTTTCCTGTAGGTACACGCAATTATCTTCTTCCAATAATTTGTGTTAAAGTTTAGCCTTTCTTGCGCCCCTTCTTTTTTCGCATCACTTCCTCGGTTTCTGCCAGCAAGTCCTGTAATCCAAGGCGGTCTAATTTTGTGAGCGTCAGCGTTTCACGGTATTCACTGCGGTCCATTTCTACCACCCGAATCGGGGTGCCGGTATAGGTCTCGATAGCCTGTAGCAGGGGCAGTTCCTTCGGTGCGCAGAAGCTGTAAGCTACCCCCCGCTGCTTGCCCCGCCCGGTGCGTCCCACGCGGTGCACGTAGTAGTCGGGCTGCTCGGGCAGATCGTAGTTGATCACGTGGGTCACATCGGAGATGTCGATGCCCCGGGCGCTCACGTCGGTGGCGACCAGCATGCGCTGCTCGCCGGCCCGAAAGGCGGTGAGGGCGGTTTCCCGCTCCGCCTGCTGTAATTCTCCGTGCAGGAGTAGGGCCGGGATATTGACGCGCGCCATGGCTTGTACTACCCGTTCGGCCCGCACCCGCGTCCGCGCAAACACCAGCAGTTTGGCCTCCGGGTTCTCCTTCACGAAGCGTTCGAGGAAAAAACGCTTGTCGTCCATGGCAATGAAGACCACGGCGTGATCGACATTCTTGCTTACCGCGTCCTTTGGTGAGACCTGAATGCGGATCGGATTGCGCACTAGCGAGTAGGCTAATTTCTTAATCTCTTCGTTGATCGTGGCTGAGAAAAACAGCGTTTGGTGCTTCCGTTTCAGGTGACCGATCACCCCGCGGATATCCTCGATGAAGCCCAGGTCCAGCATGAGGTCAGCCTCATCAAGTGCCAGTATATCCACACGTTCCAGGCGTAGTACTTTGCGACCGAGTAGGTCGTACATACGCCCCGGCGTGGTGATGAGTACATCAAGCTCCTTCGTGAGTCGGGCGATCTGGGGTTCGATCTCTACTCCGCCGGTCAGGCCCAGTACGCGTACCCCCGTCCCCTGCGCCAGGGCGGTAAACACCTCGGTCAGTTGCAGGGCCAGCTCCCGGGTGGGTACCATGACCAGGCAGCCGATGCCGGTTTCCCGCCACTGCGTTTCCTTCCGCTCCTGGAGCTTTTGGAGGATCGGAATGGCGAAGGCCGCGGTCTTTCCCGTGCCCGTCTGCGCGATCGCCAGCACGTCTTCCCCCTCCAGGATTGGCCGGATGGCACGGTACTGAATATCGGTCGGTCGCCGCCAACCCTGCCGCGCAATGCTAGCCTTAAGGGCGGGGGAAAGCGGGTAGTCGGTGAACTTCACGGGGGTAGCTTATGGGGCGAGGCCCCGATAGCTATCGGGGGTGCGGTGGACATGGTGGGGGGCACTAGCAAAGGTAGGCCCTGCAAGGTCGAGTGGCACCCTCACGTACCAAGGTCGAGCGGCCTCTGGCCCTAGCATACGTGACGGCGGGTTGGCTCTGCTCGGGCCAGAGGCCACTCGGCCTTAGTTTTTTATGTTAGTTTAAATATTAAGCTATCTTTACGATACAAACGTAGATGTCATGACCGCCCTAATCCTTGTAGACCTCCAGGTAGATTTCATGCCCAGTGGCATGCTCCCCGTCAAGGAGGGAGATCAGGTGGTACCCATCGCCAATCGACTGATGCCACACTACGACATTGTAGTAGCTACCCAGGACTGGCACCCCGCCAACCACGGCTCTTTCGCCGCCAACCACCCCTGGCGCAAACCCGGTCAGATGATCGAGCTCGACGGCTTGCCGCAGGTGCTCTGGCCCATTCACTGCGTACAGGAAAGTTGGGGGGCGGAGTTGGTACCGGAGCTTGATCAGACCGGCATCACCAGGGTTTTTCAGAAGGGCACGGATCCAGACATCGATAGCTACTCCGGCTTTTACGACAACGGGCACCGGAAGTCAACGGGACTGGCCGAGTGGCTGCGGGAGCAGGGGGTGGATACGGTGCACGTGATGGGCCTGGCCGCCGACTACTGCGTGAAGTACACCGTACTGGATGCTCTTCGGGAAGGCTTTACCACCATGCTTCTGGAGGACGCCACCCGCGGCGTCGAGCTGGCTCCGGGGGACGTAGACGCTGCCATCACGGAGATGCGGGCGGCCGGTGCCGAGATCAAAACTTCCGTAGCCGTGCCGTAGCTTACCGGCAAAAGCTTACCCTCATGTATAGTAGTAGCCGCCGTTCCTTTATCTACCAATCTGTACTTACCACCGCTGGCTTTAGCCTCCTAGGCTGTGGCGGCGGCGGGCATAGCACCCCCACTGATACCCCCGCAACCACGGATACCATGGCAACCGACGAGACCACCACTGCAGTGCCTTATCTCGATACGCTCGGCATTCAGCTCTGGACGGTGCGCGAGCAAATGGCTGCCGACCCCCGGGCTACCCTACAGGCACTGGCCGACCTGGGCTACCAACAGGTGGAACTGATGGACACGCGTGACATCACCCGCCTCAAGCCGATTTGCGATGAGTACGGACTCGCCGTCAATAGTAGCTTCATCCAGTGGACGGCCATCACCGGGCGCTGGGACCTGCTGCCCGATGCACCGCGCATCACGGTCGAAGAGATACTGGAACAGGCTAACGCGGGCGGGCTCTCCCACCTTATTTTCGGATACATGCTCCCCGAAGAGCATAAGACCGCCGATGACTGGAAGCGCCACATCGAATCGGCCAACAACGCGGCGATGAAGGCCCAGGCGGCGGGGCTAAATATGGCCTACCACAACCACAACTTCGAGTGGGAGCCCGTGGACGGCACCACCGGCTGGGAGCTGCTCAAGGAACACATGGACGGCAGCCTGCTCCCCTTCGAACTCGATTTAGGCTGGGCGGCTATGGCGGGGCAGGATCCGGCGCAGGTACTGGAATCGGTCAAGAACCGCGTCAGTCTGTTGCACATCAAGAACCTCGTCGATCTGCCCCAGCCCTACGTGACCATTGAGAGCATGCCGGCGGATAAGTTTACCGAGCTGGGGGCCGGCAGGCTGGACATCCCCGCCCTAATGCGACAGGGGCAGAAGGCAGGCGTCACCTACTGCTTTTACGAGCAGGACAATAACTACTCCCCGGACGCACTAAGTAGCGCCGAACGAAGCATCGAGTTTTTGGAGGACTAGGGCGGGCCCGGCATTTAGCGTACCTTTGCGGCCGCTAAGCGCGAGTGCATGAAAACTAAGACCTTACGGCCTGATAAAGTCAACGTAGTCACCCTGGGTTGCTCCAAAAACCTGGTGGACTCCGAGAACCTGATCACCCAGCTACAGGCCAACGATTATGCAGTAGCCCACGACAGCAACGAGGCGGCCAACATCGTCATCGTCAATACCTGCGGCTTCATCGACCTAGCTAAGGAAGAAAGCATCAACACCATCCTAGACTACGCCGACCGCAAGTCGCGCGGCGAGATCGAACGGCTCTACGTCACGGGCTGTCTGAGCCAACGGTACAAGGACAACCTGGAGGCCGAAATTCCGGAGGTCGACGCCTACTTCGGCACCATGGAGCTCCCCGGACTCCTGGCCCGCCTGGAGGCTGACTACCAGCACGACCTGATCGGTGAGCGCTTTATCACCACCCCCGAGCACTACGCCTACCTCAAGATCAGCGAGGGCTGCAACCGGACCTGCTCGTTTTGCGCCATCCCCCTCATGCGGGGCGAGCACGTGAGCCGGCCCATCGAGGAGCTCGTCCGCCAGGCTGAGCACTTTGCCCGCACGGGGGTCAAGGAGCTGATCCTGATCGCCCAGGAGCTCACCTACTACGGCCTGGATCTGTACAAACGGCGCATGCTTCCGACGCTGCTCGAAGCCCTGGCCGCCGTGGAGGGTATTGCCTGGATCCGCCTACACTACGCCTACCCATCGAAGTTTCCCCGCGACATCTTCAACGTGATGGCCGCCCAGCCGAAGGTGTGTAATTACCTGGACATCCCCCTCCAGCATGGATCTAACGCCGTGCTTCAGCGCATGCGCCGCCAGGTCACCCGCGCCGAGACGACGGAGCTCATCGCGTACGCCCGCCGCGCCGTACCCGGTATTGCTATCCGCACTACCTTCCTTGTAGGTTACCCCGGTGAGACGGAGGCCGAGTTCGAGGAGATGTGCGATTTCGTACGGCAGATGCGCTTCGAGCGGCTCGGTGTGTTTCAGTACAGCCACGAGGAGGATACCCGGGCGTATGCCGTGGACGACGACGTACCCCCCGGGGTCAAGGCCGACCGGGCCAACCGCCTGATGGCTATCCAGCAAGAGATCAGCTACGAGCTCAATTTGGCAAGGGTGGGGGAGGTGGCTACCGTGCTCATCGACCGCAAGGAGGGGGCCAGCTACGTGGGCCGCACCCAGTACGATAGTCCGGACGTAGACAACGAGGTGCACATCGCGGCCGAGGGGGCCTACCTCCGTACGGGCGATCTGGTGACGGTGCGGATTACCGGGGCAACGGAGTATGATTTAATGGGCGAACTCATTGTGGGCTAGCTGCGGCTTGCCTACTTTTGTACCGTATTCGTACCGGCCGCTATGGCGGAATTGGTAGACGCGCTGGATTCAAAATCCAGTTCCTCCGGGAGTGTGGGTTCGATTCCCACTGGCGGTACGAAAAGTGAGGGGTCGAAAAAGTTGGCTCCCTTTGTTGCATACGTTTAGCGGCGCACTATCTTTGCGCCCCGCTAGACCCGCCGGAGTGGTGAAACTGGTAGACACGCACGTTTCAGAGGCGTGTGCTTTTGCGAGCGTGGGGGTTCGACTCCCCCCTCCGGCACCGAACTTCCTAAGTTCTATTTCGGCCTCGATCCCTCACCGGATCGGGGCCTTTTCACTGGGGCCGTCGCTCCGCTCCGTTGACCTGGCTGACAAAGGCCTCCGGGGTATAACGGGCCCGTACCTCGTCCAGCACCCGTTGCAGTTCTGCCTCGTCTCCGTAGCGCAGGCGTAGGCCCACCCGCGTATTGCGGCCCTCCCGACTGGTGTACGGCACGTAGCCGGCTGCCTCCAGGCGACCTACTTGTTTGCGTACGTTACGCTCCCGGCCGTAGAGTCCGATGATGATGATCGCCTCGTTTTCCGCTACCGGAGTTGCAGCGGCGGCGGTGGAGGGGGGTAGGCGGGGGGGCGGGGCGGGTGCGATATTCTCCGCGGAGATCGGGGGCACCAGCCCGTCGGCAGTATGATTCGGCGTAAGCGGTTCCGGTTCGTCTTCGAGCAGTAGGCCGATGGTACCCGCCAGACGGAACACCAGAAAAACGGCAAGCAGCGTGCCTACGATCGCGGCCAGATACCAGGCCCAGGTAGGGGAGGGGCGCCCGGCTGCGGACCGGCCGGTTGCTGGGTTAGCGGTCACCTGCCGGTGCCTGCGGCGATCGGCGCTGGCTGCCGCCGGTGCGGCCGCCGGACCCAGTCGTTCTTTACGAATGATGGGGTGCACCTCTACGGTGGGTAAGCCGTAACTCTCCTTGCTCAGGTTGGTGGCGCCTGGGATAAAGCGGATCGTGTGCCGGTCCTGCCGGTAGAGTTTGCCGATGCCCGCCAGCGTAAAGGGCTTTTCCTCCCGCAGCGTCGCATCGATCTGCTGCAGATAGCGCGTAACCGCGACGGGGTCTCCGCATTCTTGGCGCAGTCGGCCGTCGTCGGTGATCAGGTTAGCGTTGAAGCTAACGTATTTGGACGGGGGAGAGGCACGGCCCTCCATGAGACTGACCAGGGCGGGCTGGGCTTCGACGACCAGGGTGCCGATGCCGGGCAGGCACACCCGGCCTTCCTCCATCAGCAACGTGCGCAGGGCGGCCTCGATCGTGGAGTGGCTCATAAACCAAATGTACCACGGGAATCGAAATGGCTAATTGAAGTGTACGTCCTCGGGCATCTCGGCGATGACCGAAAAGGTGTTGCCCTTGTTGGACATTACCTGCGACCAGAGCCGCTCCGGGCGCGTCTTAAATAAGTAGTTGGGGTACATCGTGGCGGGTACCCAACTGCCCCCCTGGAGCTCCTCGAGCAGCTGTTGCGGAGACCAGCCGGCGTACCCCACAAAGAAGCGTACGTCGCGGCTCGTGAGTACCCCCTGCCCGATGAGCGCCTTGAGCTGCTCGTAGTTGCCGCCCCAGAAGATACCGCGCGACACCTCCTCGCTACCCTCGATCAACTCCCCCTTACGGTGCAGGTAGTGCACGGTGTCGGTAGCTACCGGCCCCCCGTAGTACACGGGAGCATCGAAGTCCGGAAAATCATCCACCAACCGGTCCACGCGCATATTGACCTTGCGGTTCAGGATAAACCCCAGGCTACCCTCGTTGGTGTGCTCGACCAGTAGCACGGTGGCCCGCTTGAAGTTTGTATCGAGCATGAAGGGTTCGGCGAGGAGTACGATACCGGTGTGGAGATCAAGCGCCATAAGGGGAACTACAGGTTGGAATGTAAAGTTAACCCCCGGGCGGGGGCCTTGGTTTGTGGGGTGTCATTTGTCCGTCACCCTGCCCCCAGGGCGGTACGCCGGCCGTAAATTTGCACCATGGAACGATTAATGCGGCAGCACTGGTGGAAACTACTCAGCGTAGCGGTCCTGGTCTACGCCCTGGTGGCCGGTCTGCTCGTGCCCCTCAAGCCCAACCTGGTGCGCGTAAGCCCCACCGCGGCCGAGCTCGGCCAGAACCAGTCCTTTGAGTTGCTAGGCTACAATACACAGTTTCTGGAGGATGGGGGTGCAACCAGGGCCTGGCTAAATGTTTCGCTGGACGATACGCTGTACTCCCTCGCTGCGGCGTCGGTTACCGCCGTTGATGACCGGCGGGCCACGGCTACCTTCCGCTTTCCCGATTACCTGCCTAGTTCGGAGACGAGCGGCCACGCCATGTCGTTGATCGTGAGTGGGCCGGCCAACGGAACGTTCGTCGTTCCCAATGCGGTCACCGTTCGCCAGCGCGTGGCACCGGCGGCCCCGGCCCGCTACCGGGAAGCGTGGCTTCACGATGGGTTGCGCGGTGATGAACTGACGAAGAATACCGCCTTCACCTTTCCCTACCGGGGGCTGCTGAGCGAGACGATCCGCAATACCTACTTTCACGTGAGCCTCTGGTTTGCGATGATGTTTTTGTTCATTGCCGCGGTGGTGTACGCCGTGAAGCACCTGCGCATCAAGGCGCGCAACGACGCCGGGACGCTGCCCGCTACCGTATCGCTGAGCGAGCTGAGCCGCCTGGAACGCACCGATCACTGGTCGGTGGTCTTCACCGGGGTGGGCATGCTCTTCGGCGTACTCGGGCTGCTCACCGGGGCGGTGTGGGCCAAATACACCTGGGGCAGCTGGTGGAACTGGGACATCAAGCAGTTCACCACCCTGATCGCGCTATTGATCTACGCGGGCTACTTCGTGCTGCGGGCGGCCTTCCCCGACCCGGAACAGCGCGGACGCCTGGGGGCGGTGTACAACATCTTTGCGTTCGCCTGCCTGATTCCGCTGATCTATATCCTGCCGCGGATGTCCTCGACGAGTTTGCACCCCGGTGCGGAGGGTAACCCGGCCATGGGCGGGGAGGACCTGGACAACACCATGCGTATGGTGTTTTACCCCACCATCATTGGTTGGACGCTCTTCGGCGGCTGGATGGCCGGGGTGGCCTACCGGGCCCGCATTGTAGGGGAACGCTTACTGCGGCGGAGTGAGGTGTAAACGGTGCGCACTTTGGCGGTGGCTAGTCGTACTCGCAAGTATTGTCGGGTGGGGAGGTGCCGGAGCACAACGCATTGCGACCGAGCTGATCTGTGACTGGGAGGCTGGGCCTACGGCGGGAGAGCGGTCTTTATGGACTTCTGGCCAGGTAAGGCAGTTGACGCCTACCCACACGCTCCTGCGCTTTACCGATGCTGCCGAAGCCGAGCGAGTGTACCGGCACCTGCGGTTTCACCCGGAGCTGGTTACGGTGCAGTACAACTGGGCGGTGCAGCCGCGCCGTGCTCCGAACGACCCGGACTACGACCGACAGGATAACCTGCAACGGCTTGGGTTTCCGGAGCTCTGGGACCAGACGACCGGGGGTAGTCTACCGAACGGTGTGCCCATCGTCACGGCCGTGCTCGATGCTGGGTTTGATGCCGAGCACGAGGACCTGCGCGACAATCTCTGGGTGAATGCCGGCGAGGTACCCGGCGACGGAGTGGACAACGACGGCAACGGCTACGTCGACGATGTACACGGTTTCAACTTTATCGACAGCCTGGGGGGGGAGTACAATATCAATGCCCACGGGACCCAGGTGACGGGCATCGTGGGGGCCGTGGGTGACAACGGCATCGGGGTAGCCGGTACCCACTGGGAGGCCCACCTCATGCTCTTCAGCATACGTACGGTGGCCGACATCGTGCAGGCCTATACGTACGTGGTGGACCAGCGGCGGGCGTTCAACGAAAGTAGAGGAGCACGGGGAGCTTTCGTAGCCGCCACCAATGCCAGCTTCGGGGTGGAGGGGGCTACGTGTGCCGATTTTCCGGTCTGGGGGGCCATGTACGACCGGCTGGGGGAGGTAGGGGTACTCACCGCAGCTAGCGTAGCCAACGCACCCATCGACGTCGACCTGACGGAAGATATGCCGACGGACTGCCCGAGCGAGTTCCTCCTCACGGTGACCAACGTAGGGCTGCATAATGAGCTCCAGCCTACGGCCGCCTATGGACTAAGTCAGGTCGATCTAGCCGCTACCGGTGAGGGCAGTTACACCACCCGACCGGGGGATCGCTATGGCCCCTTCGGCAGCACGAGTGCCGCGGCACCCTACGTGACCGGGGCCATCAGTCTGCTTTACGCCACGGCGTGTCCGCAGCTGGTGGCAACCCTATTCGAGCGGCCGGCCGTGGCGGCTCGGTTGGTGCGTGATGCCATCCTGGAGGGCACCGTGGCCAACGCTAGCCTTAGCGGTAAAACCGTCACCGGGGGTGTACTGGAGGTAGCTGCGGCACATGAATTACTGGCCGCTTCGTGTCCTGCCCCGGACCCACAGGATTTAGTGGTAACTTCCATTAGTCCTAACCCCACAACCGGCCCGGTTGTGCTCCTAATTAATCAACTTGTATTGCCTGAAGGACTGAGTGTCAGGATGTTAAATGCAGTAGGTCAGTACGTTACTGATGTGGTCTACGAGCCGGTCTTTGCCAGTACGGCCGGGCTGCGGTTGGACCTTGGTGGGCTTCCCGCGGGTTACTATTTGATTTCACTAGGTGGTAAGACACTACACGCACACGCTGCCGTCGTTGTACATTAGCGTTTACGACTGTCCGCCGGCGTACCAAATCCTCGCTGCGGCAACCAAATACTCTCAACCGCTCATTATGCAAAAGATTACCCTTCTTCTTCTCATGCTTACCGTGGGGCTTTCCTCCTGCGTGAGCAAAAAACAGCTGGAAAGCGCCCAGGCCGAGGTGGCGAGCCGCGACCAGTTGCTCGCCCAGCGCGATCAGGAGATCAACCGCTACGCTCAGCAACTGGCCGAGTGTGAGCGCAAGGAACTCCAACTTACCAACCAGGTCAAGTCCGCCGAGACCCAGGCCAACCTGCGCCAGGAACAAATCGAGGACCTGCGCAAGCAGCGCGACGCTCAGCTGCAGCAGGTCGGTGACCTCACCGTGCTCAGCCAGGGCGCCAACGCTAATATTTCAAACACCCTACAGCAGCTGGAGGGCAAGGACAAGTACATCCGACTGCTCCAGGAGGCCAAGTCCAAGGCCGACTCCATCAACCTGGCGCTGGCCGTCAACCTCAAGAGCGTGCTGCGCGAGGGCATCGAGGACCAGGACGTGGACATCAAGGTCGACAAGACCGTCGTGTACATCAACCTGAGCGACAAGATGCTCTACAAGAGCGGCAGCTACCAAATCACCGACCGCGCTGGCGAGGTACTCGAAAAGATCGCCCAGATTGCGAAGAGCCGCCCCAACCTGGATCTCATGGTCGAAGGCTACACCGACAACGTGCCCATCAATACCGCCTGCGTGAAGGATAACTGGGACCTATCCGTGCTCCGTTCTACCGCCGTAGTAAAGGCGTTACAAAACAAGTACGACATCGACCCCAATCGCCTCATCGCCAGCGGCCGCGGCGAGTACAATCAACTGGTCGCCAACGACACGCCCGAAAACCGGTCCACCAACCGGCGTACCCGCATCATCCTGCTGCCCCGTCTGAACCAGTTCTACGACCTGCTCGATCCTACGAAGGTGCCCGAGTAAGCTCACCGTAAATTCCTGATAAACAGGCCCCGGAGTACCTAGCGTGCTTCGGGGCCTTTGTGTTGCCAGCTAATTCTCAGCACGTGCTCGTCCTCCGGCAGTACTTTGGCGGGTTCCGCGATACAGTACCCCAGGATAGCTAGGATGACTCCATCAGCAGTGCACAGCAGCAGTTGTTCGGCCCGTTCGAAGCCCGTCAGTTCAAGGTCCTGAAAGACCTTTTTAAGTTTTTTACGCTTCCCCCCCATCCCGAGCGGAACCATGCGGTCTCCCCTTTGGCGGGGCCGCAGGTGCAGGGGAAAGTCGGGTGGGTGCACGTACAAAAATTCGGGATGATTTAGTTTTTCGGGCCGCTGAACCTCTTCGAAGAGGTAGTACCACTCCGTCGTCTCGTATACGAAGGGTAATCCGGTGAAACTTACAGACCGTACCTCCCGGGCAGCGGGTAGGGGGGTGAAGCGAAAAGTCGTGGGGGTGACGTGGGCCAGGGTGCTTTCCCCCGCTATCTGTCGGGTACCCACGACTGTAACCATTTGCCGGTACTGCTCCGGGGTAAAGCCGGCAAAGGGGGTAGCGTGCCGGAGTAGTAACTCGGTCGTGGCGGCAGACATATGATCGAAGTAACTGCGGTCCACCGACGTTTCTTCCCCTGTACGCTGCACCACCTCGGCCGCCCAGGAGGTTAGCGCTGATGTTAAAAATGAGGATTCGCTGCGTAGCCGGCGTAGGTTGCGCGCCAGTACCGTGGTTGTCAATCCTAACTCGTCAAATACTGGAAGAAGCTGGTGACGTACCCGGTTGCGCAGATAGGCTTCGGTCGCGTTGCTGGTATCTTCTCGCCAAACGATGCCGCGCTCCCGGGCGAAGGCAGCAATTTCAGACCGTGAGCTTCCCAACAGAGGCCGAACGGTAGTATGGTACTTAGGGGCAATACCTTTCAGTCCCGCTAGTCCCGTACCCCGGAGAAAATTGATCAGGGCGGTCTCAAAAGCATCCTCAAGTTGATGGGCGGTAACTACTGTAACTTCGTAATCATTATACTCATCCAAAATTTTCTTAAAATAGGAATATCTCAACCTTCTCGCTGCCATTTGCGCACTTTCATGGGGTAGAGCCTCAGTCGAAAGGTCGATGTCCGTTACGTGAATTTTTAGCTCATGGCGACTCGCTAGATCACGTACGAACTGCTCATCCAAATCAGAGTCTTTGCCCCGCAGGTGGAAATTGCAGTGAATCAGAGATATAGTATACCCTAGCTCACGGAGCAGGTGAACAAGTACGGTACTATCCTTTCCCCCGCTGACGGCTACGAGCAGGTGGGTGCCCGGAGTAAACAGCTTTTCTTCACGGACAAAGCTTTTGAACGAACGGATGAGATCCGCAGCACTCACGGGTTATGGTAGTTTTCGTTACGTAGTATGGTCATGGCCCGGTACAGCTGCTCAGTCAAAAATAGGCGCACCATTTGGTGACTGAAGGTCATCTTGCTGAGGCTGAGCTTAGCATCGGCACGGTTATAGAGTAGGGGAGCGAAGCCGAAGGCACCTCCTACCAGAAACACCAGCCGCCGAGCGGGGCGTTGTAGCTCACGGTCGAGCCAGGTGGCAAATTCCTCACTGGTGAACTGCTCTCCCCCCTCATCGAGCAGAATCAGTCGGTCGGTAGATTGCAGGCGGGCGAGCACCGCCTCAGCCTCCCGTTCGCGTAGCTGTTCCACCGGCAGCTTACCGCCGCCGCGCACGTCGGGGACGATCTCGAAGGCGATGGGCAGGTAGTGCCCCAGGCGTTTTTGGTACACGGCTTCCCCCTGCTGGAGATACCGCTCGGCGGTTTTGCCGATGTATAGGACGAGCACCTTCACGGGGGGAAGGTACGGACCGCCCAACCTACCTTGCAGCCTGCGGCCCCGCCCTAGTTGTTGCCTATGCCCGACTATACGATCTATACCCTGGTCTGCTCCGAGGAGCACCGTGAGCTACTCATTGCGCTGCTAGCCGATGCGGGTATGGAGGCCTTTGAGGAAACGCAGGAAGTGCTCATCGCCTACGCCGCCGACGCTGTGGGTACTGACTGGCCGGCAGTCTTTCGGGAGGTACAGCAACGGATTCCCTTCGCCTTTGAGGCACGCCGGCTGGAACAGCGGAACTGGAATGCAGAGTGGGAACGCGACTTTGCGCCCATACGGATTGGGGAGCGGCTGGCCATTCGGGCCAGTTTTCATCCTCCGCAGGCCGGGGTGACCCGCGAGCTAGTGATCGACCCTAAGATGGCCTTCGGTACGGGTCACCACGCTACCACCCACATGATGTGCGAGCTGCTGCTGGACTACTTTGCCGCGCAGCCGCAGCCGCAGGGGGTGAGCGTACTAGATTACGGGTCCGGCACCGGGGTGCTAGCGATCCTCGCCAAACAGCTCGGCGCGCAGCGGGTAGATGCCGTAGACATTGAGCAGCCCGCCTACGAAAGCACGCTCGAAAATGCGGTGCAGAACGGGGTGGAACTGAACGAGGTGGTGCACGGCGAACTCAGCGATGTGCCCATCGGTAAGCCCTACGACCTGGTGCTGGCAAACATCAACCGGAACGTACTACTGGCTAGCGGGGGGGCGTTGTACGGGCGACTGCGGGTGGGTGGGACGGCCCTGCTGAGTGGCGTCCTTGCCCAGGATGCCGCAGGGCTCATCGACCACCTGCAGCAGCTTGGCTTTCGTCACCGACAGACAGCAGCAGTGGATGACTGGCGGGCGTTTGCCTTTGAACGCGATTGAACAACTCCCGGTATGCGGCGCATCATTTTTCTGGCTTTGGTATTCTGGTCGGCCCTGGCTACGGCACAACTGGCCGAGCTACCGCCGGATGTCCCAGTGGCCGACTTCGAGTTACAGTTGGAGGAGTACATGACCGCCTCGCGCAATACGCGTGCAAAGGATGCCTACGCCAACTTCAGCGGTGTATTCTACGGCGGCGGACTCGATACCGTGCAGCAGCGGCAAATCGTACGGTCGGTGATTAGTTTGGCCCGGCTCAAAATTGCCCCCGATAATGGTATGGCCGACTTCCTGGACCTGCACGCCTACCTGGAGGGAACAGACAAGGAAAAGACGGTGCTCTTCGCCGAATTCCACGCTATGCTACAGGCGATGCTTGCCGACCCGGAGGTGTCGCCCGCCGCAGTGAACGCGGCACTGGCTACCGCCGAGGTATACCTACGCACCGCCCGGCTCGACCGCCGGGAGGGAGAATACGGCTGGAAGGTGGCCGGGGGCAGTCCGCACTTCGAGTACGCGGGGGGGGCGGTCCTGCGGATCGACACGGTGCAGCAACTGCTGGGTAGCACGACGGGCGATTCGATCATGATCCAGGAAACCAAGCTACTGGTCGATCTGGGTAGCGGCCAGGTGACCGGCAAGGGCGGCCGTACCGACTGGCAGCGGGTGGGGCTGCCCAGTGATATTTTTGTGCGGCTAGTCGATTACCACTTCGAGGTGGACCGGCAGCTCATTACCTCGGATAGTGCGCAGTTCCAGTATCCGGCCTACTTCGGGGACCGCATTTTGTACGGTAGCTTTAAGGACCGATTGCAGGCGGGTGGGCCCCGCGTACAGGGTGACGTACCCGAGTTTGTATCGACCAACGGTCGCGTACTCGTGGATCAGGTGGGGGAGGGGATAAGCCTGGAGGGGCAGTTCGAGCTGCGGGCCTCGCGGGCCTACGTACTGGGCGGGGAGGGGCGTAAGGCAGTGGTGACCCTGGATATCCGCGACGGGCAGGACGAGCGCAAGGTGCGCGGACTCGGCGAGCTTTTCGTGGTCGATCCCGGCGAGCGCATCACCGGACAAAAGGTCGATATGACGATCTTCTTCGGGCGGGATAGCCTCTACCACCCCAGTATCAGTATTGACGTGGACGTGCCCAATCGGGTCGTGGAACTGAACCGCAGCAAAAGCAGTGCCGCCGCCGCGCCCTTTTACCACAGTGGCAACCGCTTTAACATCGATGCGACCAACATCACTGTGTACCTGGCCAGTGACAGTGCCGTAGTGGGGCGCCGTACGGCTTCCTTTCAGGAAAAGGGCGACGTGGTCTTTGAGAGTGAAGATTACTTCAGCAAGCAGGAGTATGCCCGCATCAAGGCCCTGGCCGGGGGTGATCCCCTGGAGGCGATCTACCGCTACCGCGCCGCCCTGTACCCGGCCTCCGATACGGTGGGCATTGAAGGACTGGCGCAGGAATTTCAGGCGGGGCTGACGGGTCGTGACATTGAGTCGGTGATCTACGAGCTGCAAGACCGCGGATTTCTGACCTATGACGAGGAGTCCGGCAAAATTGCCGTCAAGGGCAAACTGGACCACTTCGTGCTTTCGCAGCGAGAGGCCAAGGATTACGACAACCTGCGGATCGTGTCGAGCACCCCGGCCGAGAATGCCTTCATCGATCTGCGCAAGGGGACCATCCGCGTGGTGGCCGTGCAGCCCATCTCGCTGAACCGCGACAAGAAGATCGCCATCAAGCCCAGCAACGAGATCATCGACATCGTCGGCGACCGCAACCTGGATTTTGGGGGCACGGTGTACGCAGGAAATACTATCGTAACGGCGGATAGCTTCCACTTCAAGTATGCCCCGTACTACATCACCTTCGATTCGGCCGATATCGACGTGTTTCTGCCGGAGGGGGGCAGGATGAGTGATGACGTCCAACTGCTGTCCACCGCCAGCCGCATCGAGAATGTGAGGGGCTACATCCTGCTCGACGCGCCCAAAAATAAGAGCGGCTCGGAGGACATCGCCTACTTCCCCAGTATCCAGACCCGGGGACCCAGCTACGTCTACTACGATCAGGGCGATACCAGCTCCCTGTACTCCCGCGATAGCTTCTACTTCGAGCTCGCCAACCTAAGCCTCAACAACCTCGACTCCCTTACCGAGAACAACCTGGCGCTGGAGGGCGAGCTGGTCAGCGGGGGCATCTTCGGCCGGATCAAGCAGACCCTGCGGGTGCAGGAAGACGGTAGTCTAGGATTCGTGGGCGATACCGACAGTACGGGGCAGGCGGCCTACGGTGATCGCGGCAACTACTCCGGTCAGTTGAGTCTGACCAACCAGGGCCTGAGTGGCAGCGGCAAGCTAAACTACCTCGAGGCAGAAATCGAGAGCCCCGCCATCACCTTCGGGGTCGACAGTACGACTACGACCACGGAGACCTTCCGGCTCAAGCGCTCCATCACCGATCGGCGCAGCGTACCCACGGTGCTCGGAGAGCGGGTGAACATCACCTTTCGGCCCTACGGCGACTCGCTCATCATTCAGCCCGAGCGCGGCTACCCCTTCGAACTATTCGAGGAGGGGGACCATAACTTTACCGGCACCCTGGTCCTAACGCCTACCGCCCTGCGGGGTACCGGTACGCTAGACTGGTCCAAAGCCAGTATCAGTAGCGAAGCCCTGAGCTTCGGTGCCGACGGGGTGGCGGCGGATACCTCCACGGTGCGCATCAAGAGCGTGCAGGATACGGCCAACATCGCGCTGGCGACGAGCAACGTAGCTACCGCGGTGGACTTCGCCGCCGGAAAGGCCACCTTTCGCAACAACGGCAGCGAATTAGCCACCGAGCTGCCCTACACGGAGTTCATCACCAGTGCCAATGAGTTCGAGTGGGACATGCAGCAGGGCAACATCGTGTTCAACACCGCCGACGGCAAGGACCGCTTTACCAGTACCAACGTAGACCAGGATTCGCTGACCTTCACCGCCCAGTCGGCCGTGTACGATAACCTGGCCAGCCAGCTAGAGGTCGGGGGGGTACCCTACGTGATCAGTGCCGATGCGAAGATCATCCCGGGCGATGGCGAGCTGGTCGTCCAGCCCGGTGGTCGCATCGCTCAGTTGACCGGTGCCCAGATCGTGGCCGATACCAGCAGTGAATACCACGTGATCAACCGGGCCACGGTCGACATCGCCGGGCGCAAGGAATACACGGCCTCGGGCTTTTATGAGTACAACGTGGGCCCCCACACCCAGGAGTTTGAACTGCAGAACATCGTGGGCACGCGCATCGGTAAGGGGGCAAGATCAGAAAAGAACACCGCTACCCGCGCCGAGGGGGAAATTGCCGAGGACACCCCCTTTTACATCGATAACAGGACCCGCTTCTTCGGTACCATCAGCCTGGATGCCGGTAGCCCCGTACTCGGCTTCGACGGCTACGCCATGATTGAGGCGGAAAATCTTCCCTCCGCCGAGTGGTTCGCTGTGCAAAGTGAGGGCGACAAAACCAACCTGGTACTCAATACCGCCGGAGCCGTGGGCCGCGATGCCAAACCCCTGAACACCGGTTTTTACCTCAGTAAGCCCGAGCGGCAGATCTACCCCAGCATGATACAGACCCTGCACCGGCGGCTGGACCACCCCATCCTGGATGCCAGTGGAGTATTCCTTTACGATGAGGAGAACGATGCCTTCCGCTTCGGTGATAGCACGCGGGTCAAGGACCCCACGGCCACCCAGGGGAACCTGATGGTCTACGACCACACCAACGGTAAGGTTACCGGAGACGGACTGCTCGGCATCGGCGGGCGGCTCAAGTACATCAGTATGACGAGTTACGGCACCATTGCCATGGACCTTCCGGAGCAATCCGCCGCCCCGGAGCTAGACCTTGTGGAGGCAGAAGACGGGGATACCACGGCTGACGATGTAGCGGATAGCGCGACCGACAGCTCCGGAGTCAAGCCAGCCGAGACCCTGACCGACAACATGTTCCTGCTGGAAGAAGAAACCGAACCCACCCCCGTGGCCGGCAGTGAAGCCGAGCCTACGGAAGAGGAAGCCGCCGAAACCGCCCGCACCGAGGCCCTGAACAACTACCCGGCTACGGAGGTGGAGCTGATGACCGCCATCGACCTGATCCTCCCCGACCAGCTTACGCAGATCATGGCCACCGACATCGTATCCGGCGGCTACAGCGCCCCCCAACTGGGTATCAACGAGCGGATACCGTTTGCCACGGCCGGCATCGAGGCCCTGTTTCCGGCCGGACCGCAGCGCGAGGCGGCCATTGCCGGACTGGCTGCCGATGCCCTGGACCTTCCGCCCGCCATCAATCGCCACACCTTCCTCTTCAGTGACCTGCCCATGCGGTGGAACGCCGATTACCAGTCGTGGGTCAGTACGTCGGCCAGCAACGGCCTAGCCTCTGTCGGCGGACAGGCCGTCAGCCGCCGCATCGAATCCTACCTCGAAGTGAAGATGACTACCGGCGACGAAGACCGTCTGTATCTGTACATCAAATCACCCAGTGAGACGTACTACTTTTTCGGTTTCAAGGACGGCATCCTTAACGTAGTGAGCAACAACAACACCTTCATGAATACCCTACGTGGCATGAAGGCCAGGGAACTGGTACTGGAGATGGACGACGGTCAGACTTACGAGATCCTTGAGGTCACCCCCGGCACCGCAGCTACCTTTCTGCGCCGGGTGGAGGAGGCCTTCGCGGCGCAGTAGGCCTTACCGCATGCGGGCGCGTTTCACGAGGTACTGCTGAAGGATAGGCCGGTAACCCGCCTGAATATCGGCCTCCACGTAGTCGATCTTATACTGGAGGCACTTCATCCGCAGCCGCTCCTGGTAAGCCGCTACCTGCTCCACGTAGTAGGCCTTGACCTGCTGCGGCTGCAGCTTAACCCGCTCGCCGGACTCCAGGTCGATGAACTCGTAGGGCCGGTTTTCAAAGGCAAAGTCGATCTCCTTGCGCTTGTCTACCGTGTGGAATAGCACCACCTCGTGCTTGGCGTGCTTGAGGTGCTGCAGGGCAGCGAAGAGGTCTTCCTCGCGCTCCGTGTCTCCATCAAACATATCGCTAAAAATAATCACTAGCGAGCGCCGGTGAATGCTATCGGCGATTTGGTGCAGGGCGGCCGCCGCGGCGGTGCGCACCTCGTGGGTGGGTTGGTCGATCAGTCGCTGCAGGTAGGTCAGCATCAGCCGGTAGTGCGTGGTGCTGGACTTGGGCCGGGTGTGCAGGTCTACCCCCTGGTTGAAGAAGCTGAGTGCGAAGGCATCGCGCTGCCGCTTCAGGAGGTTCATTAGGCTGGCGGCGGCCAGGGCGCTGAAGCGAATCTTATTGACATGGTCGGCCGACTTAGCGTCGACTTCCGGAAAGTACATGCTGCTGCTGGAGTCGACTACGATCTGGCAGCGCAGGTTGGTTTCCTCCTCGTAACGCTTGGTGTACATTTTGTCGGTGCGGGCGTACACCCTCCAGTCGATATTGCGCGTCGGCTCACCCTGGTTGTAGATGCGGTGCTCGGCGAACTCCACGCTAAAGCCGTGAAAGGGGCTTTTGTGTAGCCCGATGATAAAGCCCTCTACTACCTGGCGGGCGAGAAGATCTAGATTACCGAGGTCGCGGACCTGGTCGTTGGTGAGCAGCTGCATGGACTAACTAATGGGCCCCCGGGGGCGTTTGTCGAATAGAACGGGCGGTCACCCGGCTAACGTACTAAGTTTGCCCTATGTTAGGTAAAGTAAAGCAGTGGCTCGGCATCGAGGGCGTCAAACTGGAACTCATTCTGCCCCCCGGCTTCAATCCCCGGCAGGGTAGTGTGAGTGGTACGGTACAGCTCACCAGCAAGCACCCCCAGCGGGTATCGGCCATCAAGATTGTGCTGGTGGAAAAGTACGCCCGCGGGAAGCAGGAGCAGCAACTGGTCGATGAGTACGAGCTAGGCCGCCTGCTCCTCACCGACCTGATCGACGTGCCCGGGGAAGGCGTGACGGTGGATGTGCCCTTCTATCTAAAGTTTAGTAAGGTCACCTCCGCGGTAGACGATTTTGGGGAGAAAAACCCGGTCTACGGCGGACTGGCCTGGGCCGCCAAGAAGCTCCGCCGCGTTCGCTCGGAGTACCGGCTGGAGGCCGAGGCGCAGGTGCAGGGCGTGGGGCTCAATCCCTTTGATAAGCAGATCCTGGCTTAGTTGGAGCCTACACTGGTTAAAGAATACCTAAAAATTTTGCCTATCGTAGGAATTTGGGGGATAAGACTTAACTTAGGTTAAGTCAAGCAACCGACCATGCAGCAGTTCTACTCCCTCGTTCTCGTCGCCCTAATAAGTACCAGCTGCGGTCGACCACTCCAGCTGGTGCGCATCGAACCGGAGTCGGAAGCGACCGTCGACCGCTACTTCTACGGCAACGCCATCCAGCAGCTGGAGCAGGATGGCATCAGGGTGGAGACGAACTTTTACGACGCTACTCCGGACTACATCATTTTTGATGTTATGGTCTTCAACGATGGGGTAGAGGAAGTTCTTTTCGATCCCGTAGCCACTATACTCTACACCGGGCAGAACCAGGGCCACCACGCGCTGGACCCCGAGATCGAACTCTTTTCCCTCGATATGGAGGTACTTCACCGCGAACAGGGCCGCCGTACCATGGCCTGGGTGGGCGGCGCCCTGGTGGTGGCCGGTACCGTCTATGCAATCGCGGAAGGGAGTAGTCCGACCGAGGTCCCTACCGCCTCCAATCGCACGGCCGATCTAGTCGGCGACATTTCCATATCCCTCTACGATGCGGCCTTGTTCAATATTCTGGACACCGAGCAGAGCCTTCGTATGATCGCAGTACCTACCGACGTACCGGGGCCCGATAACCGCTTTTTCTGGCTCGATCACGCCCTGCGGCGCACCACCATAAGGCCCGGGGAGCGTGCGGTGGGCAAGCTCATTTTTCCCCGCTCCGATGAAGTTGATCGCCTGCGCCTATCGGTCAGCGTCGAGGAGCGGCGGTTTGACTTTGCCTACCAGCAGCGGGTGTACCGCCCGGGGCCAAACCGTAGCGCACAGGAAGTGAAACGGCGGCAGTAGGCTAGGGCGGGCGCGCAGGTGCAACGCAACTTTAGGAACCGTTGGACGCTTCTAAAGCGTCCAACGGTTAACAATGACCTTACGCGATGCCGTACGCACGGCCAGCAACAGCGTTTCCAAAGCCTCCCGCGAGCTGGCCACCCTTAGCGCCGACGATACCGTACCCCGACCCGAGCGGGTGGACGCTTTTCGAAAGCTGACCGCCCGCGATGTCGGAGACACTTGGCTACGGCGGTCCCGTGGAATAGAACGGGACTTTGACCGGGAGGGAGTGTACCTAAAGTTCGAGGGCGATAATCCCACGGGCACCCAGAAGGACCGCATCGCCTTCGCCCACGCCGAGGATGCGCTGCGCCGGGGAGCCAGCACGGTCTCCTTCGCTACCTGTGGCAACTATGGCGTCGCCGTAGCCCTGGCAGCTCGCCTGGCCGGTGTGCGGTGCATGATCTACGTACCGGCCGGCTACCACACCAAGCGTCTGGCGGAAATGGAAGCACTGGGTGCCACGATCTACCGGCCGGTGGGCACCTACGAGGAGATTGTAGCCTACAGCACCACTGAGTCGATTCGCCACGGCTGGTACGATGCCAATCCCGGCACTACCAACTCAGCGCTGCAACTGCGGGCCTACTCCGCGATCGCCGATGAGCTGATCGCGCAACTCCCGGCGGTGCCCGTTACGGTGGCGGTGCCCGTTTCGAATGGCACGCTGCTGGCCGGTATTTTCCAGGGATTCCAGCGGCTTCACGCAGCGGGCCGGATCGAGCGGCTGCCCCGGATGGTAGCTTCCTCCTCCACCCACAAAAACCCCATCGTTACCTCTTTTCTGTGGGGGAGCCCAAAGTGTCTCGACCTCGATCCCGCCAAGATCACCGAGACCGACGTGAACGAACCGCTGATCAACTGGCACAGCTTCGACGGGCAGGAGGCCCTGGACGCGTTGTACGCAAGTGGGGGAGGAGCCCGGCACGTCTCGGACGCCAAGCTGCGCAAAATGTCCACTTACCTACGCGAGAAAGAAGCCCTACAGGTACTTCCTGCCTCCACCGCCGGACTCATCGCGCTGCTTGAATTAGGGGCGGACGAACAAGGACCCCAGGTAGCGGTACTAACCGCCAAACGATAATTCCCCATGCCAACCACCCCCCTAGACGGCCCCGCAGTCGTGTACTGCGAAGGTGCCTTCAATACCCCCAACGGCAAGACCGCCCACGGCCTTGCCCGTTTCACCTACCGGTATACTGTCCTAGCCATCATCGATAGCCGCTACGCCGGACAGGACAGCGGCGAGGTGCTCGACGGTAAACCGAACGGAATCCCAGTAGTGGAAAATCTGGAAGAGGCGCTGCAGTTTGATCCGGCCTACTTCGTCATCGGACTGGCCCCGGATGGTGGTCGCCTACCCGCCGCCGGTCGCCGGGCCGTAGCCGAGGCCATTGCCGCCGGGCTCAACGTGGATAGCGGCCTGCACGACTTCGTCCACAAGGATGCCGGTCTGATGGCTGCCGCCCGCGCGCACGGGGTGCAGGTACGCGATATCCGTATGACGCCGGACCGCGATCAGCTGCACTTCTTCACCGGTGAGATCGAGCAGGTGGACTGCCTTAAACTGGCCGTACTGGGTACCGACTCCGCCATCGGCAAGCGTACCACGGCCTGGCTGATCGTGCAGGGACTCCAGCGGGCCGGGCGCGGTGCGCAGATGATCGCCACGGGTCAGACCGGCTGGATGCAGGGGGCGAAGTATTCCATGATCATGGATAGCTGCATCAACGACTTCGTATCGGGCGAGATCGAGCACGCCGTGGTAAGCGCCTACCGTAACGAACAGCCGGACGTGATCGTCATCGAGGGGCAGGGCTCGCTTATGAACCCCGCCTATCCGGGCGGCTTCGAAATTTTGGCGGCGGGCCGGCCGGACTTCGTAATCCTACAGCACGCCCCTACCCGCAAGGAGTACGATGGTTTTCCTGGCTACCGACTTCATAGCCTACCCGAGCAGATCAATGCCATCAAAGTAGTCTCCGGCCGCGAGGTGCTGGCAGTGACCCTCAACCACGAGGGGCTACGCAAGGAAGGGATCCCCGCTGCCTGCCGGGCCGTAACGGAGCAGACCGGTCTACCGTGCTACGACGTACTGGCGGATGGTGCGGGTGAATTGGTGGACCTAATCATGAGCAAACTCCACTGATCGATACTCGCCCGCCTACCTTCACCGCATGAAGATCACCCACGTCGAGTACGAGCGCTACGAGTTGGAACTTACCGAGCCCTATACCATTGCTTACCAGACCATCGGTGCGGCTACGAACTTCGTGCTGCGGCTGCATACGGATACGGGGCTGGTAGGTTACGGCTGTGCGGCGCCCGACCTGGTGGTCACCGGGGAACTGGCCGCCGATGTGGAGTCGGCTATTACCACGCTAATTGCACCCGCGCTTGCCGCCCAAAACCCCTTTCATTACGCCCGCCTGCTCGAGGAGCTGCGCCTTAGTCTGAAGAGCTCCGCCCTGGCTATGGTCGATGCCGCCCTCTACGATCTGGTGGCAAAGGCCGCTGGCGTACCGCTGTACGAATATTTGGGGGGCTTCCGGTCTGAGATCGCTACTAGCATCACGATCGGTATCCTACCGGTAGCCGAAACGCTGCGCCGGGCGCGGATGTACGTGACCGACGGCTTCGAAATTCTTAAGATCAAGGGCGGGTTGGATTACCAGCAGGATATTGATCGACTAAAGTTAATCCGCCAGTATTTTCCCAAAATTACATTACGATTTGACGGTAACCAGGGCTATAGCCTGGACCAGGCACTGCGCTTCATTAGTCTGGCCCAACCCCTGGGCATCGAGATCCTGGAGCAGCCCACTAGCATTGATGAGGAGGCCGTGATGGGCACGCTGACCCGCGATTCTCCCATTGCCGTGATGGCAGATGAGAGTCTGAAAACGCTCACCGATGCCTTCCGCCTCACCCAGCACGAGCTGACGGACATGATCAATATTAAAATCCAGAAGGTCGGCGGTATTTGGGCGGCTACGCACATCAATTCGGTAGCCAAATCAGCGGCTAATGAGGTGATGATCGGCTGTCTGGATGAGTGTGGGCTTGGCATTGCCGGCGGCCTCCACTTTGCCCTGAGCCGGCCGAATATTCTCTACGCCGACCTGGACGGCCACCTCGATTTTGTCGATGACCCCTTTCGGGACCTCTTTACCCTTGAGCGTGGTATTCTACGGCCGAATGGGCTTCCGGGCCTGGGGCGCAAGTAGCAGTATCAGGTTGGCGAGTACGCAGGTGCAAAGGGCGCTGGTACAATGAACGATAGCGCTTGCTTGGTCACCGGATGCGTGAACTCCAGTAGCTCAGCGTGGAGGTGAAGGCGGTCTCCCGGTTGCCCGTAGAGGTCATCGCCCACGATGGGCGCGTTGAGTCCTTCCGGGTGGGCGGCGTGGACGCGCAGTTGATGGGTGCGGCCGGTCACGGGCCAAAAGTGGACGGTCGTAGTTTGGGCGGTTCTTGCTACCACCTCCCAGTGCGAGCGGGCGGATTTACCGTGGGTGCGGCAGACGATCTGACGGGGCCGGTCCTCCAGATCGCCGCGTAAGGGCAGGTCGATGGTGCCACTGTTGCCCGAAACCTGACCCTCCAAGATGGCCACGTACCGCTTGCTTACGGAGCGCTTGAAAAATTGCCGCTGGAGCAGCTTGTGGGCCTCCTTTGTTTTGGCTAGTAGCAGGAGCCCACTGGTGGACATATCCAGCCGGTGCACGATGAGCGGCCCGGTGGCCTCGGGATAGCGGGCACGGATTCGGCGCTGCACGGAATCGCCAATGCGCTTGCCGGGTACGCTGAGTAGGTCGGCCGGCTTGTCGATCACCAGTATAGCGTCATCCTCGTAGATGACATATATGGTGGTGTCGGCTCCCGGATTTTTAAGAAGTGGGTTCGGATCGGTCGGTAAACCCTGTAGCATATGCCCTAGGATTGGCTCGCACTTGCCCCGGCAGGCGGGGTAGAAGTGGCCGTGCTTACGGATGGCGGAGCTGGGTGACTCCCCCCACCAGAATTCGGCGAGTGCCAGGGGCTTCAGTCCACGTCGGTAGGCAAACTGCAGCAGCTTGGGGGCGGCACACTCGCCGGCTCCGGCGGGCGGAATGCCCAACACCGTCTCGCGAAATATGCTACCTAAGGATCGATCCTTTCCCATCGCATCCAGAAAGGTGTACTGCTCGAAGATGCGCTCCTGTAGTGAAGCAGATAGGGAGGCTCGTGCGTCCAGTAAGTACTGGAGGATGCAGTTATACTCATCCAAAGTTTTCTTTTTTTGTTCCGCCTGAAAGCTCATCATGCAACGCATATCCTTCAATCCAAAACTCTCCCTAATACTTTCCTCCCGTAGCTTCTCCTCTAGTTTTTGCAAGTCTACGGTGCTGAGATCCCGGGCGGCAGTGCGCTGGACTTTCCTCCGCTGTTTTCCCTCCTTGACTTTCTTCCGCTCGGCGGCAAGTTCTGCTTCCATCCGCGCTAGAATAGCGGTGTGAGCTGCCGTAGCCTCCCGGTACTCGGGGGATTCGCGTAGCGACTCGATCCGTAGGGTGAGCTCATGCACCTCAATCTCGCCGGCCTTGTAAAACCCATCCGGCACCAGTAGATCGAACACCGGTGGCACAAATCCCGGCAAATGGTTGCTATCCGCGAGCTTGCCGGAGTAAGCAGCCAGGTAGCCCAGGCTGCCCTCCGCGCTCCTCACCACCAGCACCCCGAACATCTTTCCCCGCCCCCCGGTCGGCCGCTCCGACGCTAGCCCGAAGTCATACTCCCACTCTTGCTGCGTAGGCAAATATTCCTGTAGGTCGGCCGCCGCGGCCAGCGCCAGCGGATGCGGTCGGTAGTAAAATGGGTAGGTGAAGCGGGGTGGGGGAGCGGCCCCCCCGCCGGCCCCCGCCGGTAGCGCATGCAGATACGCACTCAGGTCTGACATACCGCAAAGGTAAACCTAGCTCCTGTCCCTTGCGCTCTACCTCTGTGCACCCCTCCGTGTGGCCGCTAGGCCATCTGTGGTGAACCATTCACGCCCTGCTCCAATACCAAACACCAAAACCTGCAATAACCAACAAACCTGCACCGAGCCATACCGTCCACTTACCAGCAACTTCACTTACCACCTCTTCCTGCACCACCTCCAGCACCCCATTCACCGCCTGTCCCACCAGCAGCTGCTCCTGCCCCCCGTTCCACACCACCAGCACGGAGTCCACTACCGCAGCATCCCCCAGCCCAAAGTGCAGCAGCCGCGAGTTCTGCGAAATGTGGCTCGAACCGCCCCCGTCTACCTCCTGTAGCATCCTGCGGCCCCGGCTGAAGACCGTCACGCGCGAGCCGATGCCGCTTGCCTCCGCCTGCCGCCCGCGTAGCCTGACCTTTAGCCAGTTGCCGGTGGTGCCCTCGTTGCGCCACAGCCGGGTCACGGAGGCCACCGGGTAGCCCTCCAGTACCGGACCCTGACTCACAGCTAAAATATCGAGGTCTCCGTCGTTCTCCAAATCGAATACTACCGAGCCCCGGCCGATCCCATAGTCTGCCAGTCCTACCGCCCGGGCCCGCTCCTCAAATACTCCGCGGCCGTCGTTCTCGAAGTAGAAATTGGCCATGGGCACGCAGTTGGGATTCAGATCGCCGTTGGAGACGAACAGGTCCAGGTCCCCGTCGTGGTCGAAATCAGCAAAGTTGGCCCCCCAGCTGATGGACACGTAGTTCATGCCCCGCTCTTTGGCCACATCCCGAAACTTGCCACCACTCGCGTCGGCCAGCATCATCCGGTTGAATTTGATGTTGGTGACGTAGTAGTCGAGCCACCCGTCCCCGTCCACGTCACCGCCGGCCGAGGCCATGGAGTTGATGCGCAGGTCGAGCCCTTCCTGCTCAGCGACATCCCGAAATTCTTCCCGGGGGTACTGGTTTTGTAGCAGCAGGTCCGGCGTGGCCTTGTAGCCGAAATCATGGTTTACTAGTAGATCCTGGTCCCCGTCGTTGTCGTAGTCCGTAAACAGCCCCCCGAAGCCGAAGCCGCGGTGTGTAAGACCGTACTCGGCGTAGACGTCCACGAAACGCTCCCCCGCATCGTTCAGTAGCAGGTAGCCCTTCGCCGTCTGGGTGGCCCCCACGATGGTGGCGTCGCTGATGTGGTCGAGCGTCTCCTCGTAGCCCACGAAGTAGTTGCCGACGTAGAGGTCCGGCCAGCCATCGTTGTTGAAATCACCGAAGCTGCCCCCGGTGCTGAAGCTATACAGCGGCCGCAGTCCGTACGCATCGGTTGCATCGCGGAAGTGGCCCCCCGCTTCTCCCAGTAGCAGGAGGTTGCGCGCCCGGGGGATGATCTGCAAACTGTCGCGGGAGGTGATCGTAGTGATGAATAAATCCTGGTAGCCATCCCGATTGACGTCCGCGCTCACCGCGCCCTGGGTTACGAAGTGACGGGTGATGCCCAGTCCCGCCTCCTCCAGCACATCGGTAAGCGTGCCGTCCCCGTTATTGCGCAGCAACTGATCGTCGGCCAGCCCCCCGGTCACGTACACGTCCTCGTAGCCATCCCCGTTGTAGTCCAGCACGCAGGCTCCACCGCCGAAGAGCCCCTCGTGTACCCGGTACTGGTGAACGATACCGGCTGAGTCCGTAACGTCGGTGAAGGTGGTCTGTGCCGGTAATGCCAGGTTCAAGCAAAGCAGCGCGACCAAAAGCTTTAATTGCGCCACTGCAAGCCATTGACGTGCCGACCGATATCCGCCCCCCGCTCCAGCCCCCGCTCGTTATCCTGCGGGGTATGGATGCCCCCGTAGAAGCGGGAGTCGGCCACCTCCCGCGCCAGCTCACTCAATCTGGTATAGTTGCGGGTACGAAATTCCACGTCCCGCACCACGTCCCGCTGCCGGCCCTCGTGGGAGGCATCCATCAGCACGTGGTCATCACCGTGTAGATCCATTAGCACCTCCGCCGCCGCCGCCGCCTGCACCGCATGGCCCGAAGGAAAGGCCGGGAAGGGCGGATCGGGCCAGAAGGACTCCCACTCGGCATCGATGTGGGCCGCAATGAAGGTATTAGGCCGCTCCGAAAACACCTCAAACTTCCAGCGCCAGCAGTTGATGAAGGCGTCGGCTACCGCTATTCCGGTCCGGGCCAGGGTTTCGGCGCAGCTGATCAGGGAGGCCCCCTCCTGCTCGAGTATCATGGTAGCTAGGTAGTAGGAGTGCCCGGGCGGGGTGAACGTCTCGGCCGGATCGTCACCCCACCACAGCGCGGCCTCCTTCTCGGCCTGGGTAAGGGTGCGCCCCTTATCGTACACGGACCGAAACTGCGCGTAGTACGGCGATCCCGGCACGGTGTCGAAAGCGATGAAGGCCGGTGCCGCCATACCGTAGTTCGCCGGTACGAAGGGGCGGTTCGTGCCCCAGGCGGGATGTAGCGGATGGTGAGAGAACGACTGGGCGTAGAGCGGCGGCTGCCACCCCCCGGGCCGCTGCGGGTGCACCAGCGCCTTATCGAAGTTGCGCAGGTAGGCGCGGTGCCCTCCGTCGGATTTTGACCACTCGTAGATCATGCTGGCCAGCCTACCTCCGTAAGCGACCGACAGTTTGATCGTGGGTTGATCCACCTCCCGGCTTCGGGACTGTACGATGCGCCGTTCCAGGCTGTCGATGCGGGCTATATTCCCCGGTGAAGTCTGTTGGTACAAGTCACGAAGCATCGCTGCCTGCGCCGCATTGAGTACCAAGGCCCAGTCGTAGGGAGCGTCGGGATTGGGTACCGGTAGGTGGTCCAGTCCACTGAGCTGTCCCACCAGCGAGCGGTGATCGGGCGAGCCGTGCACCACGCTTTCGTACATGGTCACCCCCAGATAGCCGAAGCAGCGTGAGGCGTAGGTCGGCGAATTACCGGGGGTGTCCTTCGTGATGTCCAGACTCAGCCGGGCCCAGGCCAGAGCAATCTCGCTATCGGTGTACGTAGGCGCGCGTTCACAACCCAGTACCAGGAGTGTCAGCAGCAGGGTCAGACGGGCGGCCCCGATAGCTATCGGGGGCAGGTGCAGGCTTAGGTTATAGCGCATCATCCCGCAGTTGGTAGCCCACCACCGCCTCGCCGTAGCGCGCAATCAGCAGCCGATTTCCGATTCGTACCACACTGCGTACATCACCCCGGAGGTGAAAGCCTGAGGCGGAGGGCGGCAGGTAGCTGAACCCCCCGTGGCCATCA
Organism: Neolewinella sp.; assembly: GCF_965214665.1. Classification (GTDB taxonomy): domain Bacteria; phylum Bacteroidota; class Bacteroidia; order Chitinophagales; family Saprospiraceae; genus Neolewinella. Next base: position 987,485 of record NZ_OZ243970.1, read on the forward strand.
CCAAGTAGCAGCGCACCACTGTTTGCTAGGCTCGGTCCCCAGCGGGGTTTCGCGCGGCTCTCGTTGCCGGCCAGCAGCAGGTCCGCATGGCCGTCGCCATTGGCATCGAGTACGGTGATGGTATGCACCGGCGCGTACTGGGCTTCGGTGGGCAACTGAAGCGGCTGCAGCTTTCCCCCCGAGGGGGTGCTTAGTAGTACGGTGGTGCTCAGTTCCGTAGCACGTAGCGGTTCGGTGGTGTGTTCCAGTAGCCCTAGAACCTCATCCCGGTCCGCCGCGGCGTAGGCAGCGTAGGTGGTGTAGCTGCGGCGCAGGCCGGAGAGCTGCCCCAGTAGTTCGTCACGGGTAGCGTCGGGGTAGCTGCGTCCATCAATGTGGGTAAAGAGTAGCGGATCGACCGAGCCGTTGCCATCTACGTCGTCCGTGGTAAGTTCCAGGGGGGTACTGGGACCGGCTGCCAGTAAATTGTTGGTCCCCTCGTTGCCGAGTATTAGATCGGGCCGACCGTCTTCATTCAGGTCCGCGACGGCCAGTGACTTCCACCAGCCACTAGGGGCCGTGTCAAGATAGCGATCGGTTACCTCCGTTACCTCCTCCCCGGTGATTGAGAATACGCGTACGGGCATCCATTCCCCCACCATAATGAGCTCTACGCTTCCGTCACCGTCTAGATCACTCCAGGCTGCATCGGTGATAAGTCCCTTTCCCGCCCAGTCGGCGGGCAGGGATACTGGCTTATAGCCCCCAGTGGCCTGTCGACGCAACACCTGGCTCGGTGCGCTCAGGGGATAACTGCCCGGCAGGACCCCTCCACCGACGAAGATCAGGGGGGACTCCCCCCCAGCCAGGGTAGTTGCGGCTACTGCGGCAGTCGGTTGGGTCCGGTGGGGGAGTAGCTTCTCCGCCTGCCTAAAGATGCCCTCCCCCTCATTGAGGTAGATGACATCCTGAAAGCTCGGATCGTCCGCCTCAAGGTCGTGGTACCCGCCGTGGGCCACGTAGATGTCCTCATCGCCATCGCCATCTGCATCCAGGCTAACTAGGTCAGTGACAATTCCCGCATTTACATCCGCCAGGGGAGTAGCGACCGTGGCAAAGCTACCCCTGGCGGTCTGGGCGTAGTACCGGGTAGGGGTCTCAGCGTCTCCTCCCACCAGGTAGTCCGCCCGGCCATCCCCCGTCAGGTCTACGGCCAGTGTCACGGGGCCCACCGCAGAGAGTTGGCGGGGCAGTAGGGCCTGCCGGTCGAGATCGTCGGTGCGGGCAGCCGCGTGCCGGTACGGAACGGGCGAATCAATCAGTAGTTGCACGAGAGCGGACGTACGGGCTACGGGTGGTAGCGTATCGTGTCGTACGGCGTCAGCGTACCGGACACAAATCCGTTGGTTTGACTCCACCGCATCGAGGCGTTGCGACTTACCATCCGGCCACCTGACCACTAAGCTTTGCACCTGCGCACCGCCGCCGCCCCATCCAAAGTGCAAGGTAGGGGGGCCGGAGGATAGGTAGCCCCGATTAGGGTAAAAGGACTGAACCTGCTGACCCTCAGTAGTCTGTAGCTTGATACTGGTACCTATTCCGGAGGGGTTTTCGGGGGGACCGGCTAGATCGATTTGTAGGTAGTGGGTACCGGTGGTGTGGTTTTGGTAGAGGAGGGCGGGGCGGTTGATGGTATTGACCACTAGGTCTAGGTCGCCGTCGTTGTCGAGGTCAACGGCTACGGCACCGTTGCTATTGGAGGGCAGTTCTAGGCCCCAGTCGGAGGTGACGTTCCGAAAGCCACGGCCCGACTGATTACGAAATACGGTATTCGACACCGCGGAGGAGGGCATCTCGTGCAGCAGCTCCAGTACCTCGCTGCGTTGCAGCCGGCCTCGCTTAGCGACGAAGTCATTCATGTATTTGATGAAATCCTGATTGGTGTAGTCCCGCAGGTAGCCGTTGGTGACGTGGAGGTCCTTGAACCCGTCGTTATCGAGATCGGCCAGCAGGGCCGACCAGCTCCAATCGGTCGTTGCCACGCCGTAGAGCTGTCCGGTCTCGGCGAAGGAGCCGTCGCCGCGACTGAGGTGCAGCATGTTGCGCATCGTCTGGGGGGCGAAACAACTGGCGGAGTTGAGGGCGTGGCGGGGACGGTTATCGTCGGCCATCAGCAGCTTACGGCGGCGGTTATCGGCCGGCAGCATGTCGAGGGTGAAGAGGTCGACGAGTCCGTCATTGTCGATGTCGGCCGCATCACTTCCCATGGAGTAGTGGCTGCTCTGCCCGAGGCGGTCGGCGAGCTCATCGCGAAAGGTGCCGTCGCCCCGGTTGATGTAGAGGTAGTCGGGTACCTCGTAGTCGTTGGAGACATAGATGTCCGGCAGTCCGTCGCCATTGAAGTCTTCCAGCGCTAGACTCAGGCCGTAGCTGAGGGCGGAGCCGTTGAGGCCGGCAGCTTCGGTGACGTCGACGAAGGTACGGTCATCGTTGCGCAGTAGGCGCAGGCCGCGCTCCGGGTCGGGCTGGGCCAGTAGTTGCCGGGTCTTTTCGACATTCAGGATGGGGAGCGACTTCGGATTGTGGTTGAGGAGCAGCGCGTCGAGGTCCCCATCTCCGTCGTAGTCAAAGAAGTAGGCCTGATTGGTGAAGCCGGGGCTGTCGAGTCCGTAGGCGGCAGCCTCCTCGGTAAAATATGGAGTGCCCCCATCGTCTGTTCCCTGATTGATGAGGAGCTGGTTACGCCGCTTGTCCGCGGGCAGCATACCGGAGTAGGAGAGGTAGATGTCGGGCCGTCCGTCGGTGTTAATGTCTACGATGCTGACCCCGGTTTGCCAGGGACCGGGCCGTCCGCCGGCACCGGCAGCTACCGTGACGTCCTCGAAGTGCCAATCACCGCGATTGAGGTACAGGGCGTTGCCCGTCATATTGGCGGTAAAGTAGAGATCGGCAAACCCGTCGCCGTCGAAGTCCGCCGTAGCGACGCCGCCGCCGTTGTAGAAGTATTCGTAGACCAGAATATTGGTGTTAGGACCTTCGGTGAGGGTGTTAGCGAAGGCGACGCCAGTCTGGTCCGGACCGAGCAAGGTGAACCGTGGAATGGGGTCAGGCGGCGCTAGGTCCGGCCCGCAAGCTGCGGCCAGGCTCAACAGCACGACCATTCCTATCCACTGCCTATCACCCATTCCCCCTAAGCTACTAAAATCCGGGGTTTTGGACCAGGGCGGGATTGCGGTTGATCTCGTCGCGGGTGATGGCCCGGAAGTACATCTTATCCACCCAGGCGCGGCTTTCGTTCTCGGTATTGACCGCCACGTTGTAGATGTAGTTGTACACCGAGGGGTCGTACTTATAGGGGACGCGGGGTTGCTGACCGGGTTTGAGCTCGGCGCGGATGTCGATGGTCTCGATGAGTTCGCCCTGCGTTTCTTCGGCGATGAGCCAGCGGCGGACGTCGTGGTAGCGGTGCTCCTCGTAGGCCAGTTCGATGCGGCGTTCGTTGCGGTAGCGGTCGCGTAGGGCATCGCCGCTTTCGGTGACGGCGGGTAGGCCGACCCGGTAGCGAATTTGATTCAGCCAGTTGCGGGCCTCTTCCTCCTCGCCGAGTTCGATGCTGGCCTCTACGTAGTTGAGTACCAGCTCGGTGTAGCGGATGAAGGGCCAGGGGATGACCTGGGCGCTCGACTGGTTGTCACGCAGGGCCGGATCCGGGTCGATAAATTTACGTACGTAGTAGTGGGTGCGGCTACCGTTCCAGTTTTCGACGGGGCTTTCACGGGTGTCGACGCCGGGGATGGTGCCACCGCTGCCGTCATCGTAGTAGCCGGTCTGGATCTCGTCGTAGGGCTCGATGCCCTCTACGTCGCTGGGCCGGGGCTTCCAGTCCGCCCCATCGTACATAATGCTGACGTAGAAGCGCGGGTCGCGATCGGTGTAGGGGGCTTCGGCGTGATCTGGGTTATCCCAGTCGAAGCTCGACCCATCCATCATCTCGTAATCATCGACCAATTGTTGGATGGGCGTGTTGCCCGCCCAGTTGTGGTAGCCGTTCGGACCGTTGTTGATTCCGAAGTGGATGGGGCCGAGGGGCCAGTTGCTCTCCTGGGTGTAGAGGGGGGTAGCAGTGCGCTGTAGGATCAGCTCCACGGCCGCGGCGGCATCGCCCACACTACTTCCCCCGCCCATGGCAATGGAGAGGTAGTTCTGCCGACCGGCTTCTGCGGACACCGGCTCGCTCAGCCCCAGCTTGTACCCGCTACCTGCGTCGAGCCCCGCACGGGCGGCGTCCCGGGCGGCCTGCCAGCGGGCGGTGCGGTCTCCGTCGGTGTAGGCAAAGATCTCCGGGCTGGCGTAGCCCGCTAGGGTAGCGGATGCGGCCGCGGCGGTCGGGGCGTGGTGCAGATCGCTAGCCGCGTAGAGGAGGATGCGCGACTTCAGGGCCAGCGCGCTTAGGCGGGAGGCCCGGCCGGGGGTTTCGCCCTTACCCTCCAGCAGGCGGGCGGCCTCGTCGAGGTCGGCGACGATGAAGTTGACGGTCTCCTCCCAGCTTGCCCGTTCCAGGGTGTAGTCTTCGCCCAGGCCGTAGGGGCGATCCACGAGGGGTGCCCCGCCATAGAAGCGCGCCAGTTGGTGGTAGTAATAGGCCCGGAGGAAGTGGGCCTCACCCAGGAGGCGGTCGCGCAGTTCCGGGTTATCAAAGGTAGCCTCGGGAAGTTCCTGTAGGGCGATATTAGCCTGGCGGATGGCCAGGTACATATTGTCCCACTGGTAGGTGGGGCTCATCCAACCTGTGTTGGTAGGGTCCTCCGTACCCTCAGTGAAGGTGTTGATGTTGCGACCCGCGTGGGTGAACATTGCCTCATCGGTGATGGAGGCCAGCATCTGCTCCTCGAAGCCGCCGTAGCCCAGGAAGGAGTACACGTTGAAGATAAACGCTTCGCTCAGCGCCGGATCGGCCCAGGTGGCCTCGCTGGAGATGGCATCAAGGGGCTCGGTGCTGAGAAAGTCCGTACTACAGGCCGAAATAAGGAGCCCCGCAAGGAGCAAGCCGGCCGCGGTCAGACGCTGAAGGCAGTGGTAGAGAGGGTTCATGATCGAGCAGATTAGAAAGTCAGATTTAGGCCCAGATTAATGATGCGGCTCTGGGGGTAGTACACCCCGCTACCAGTGGTGGTCTCGGGATCAAAAAAGTCAAGCTTGGAAAAAGTGATCAGGTTGAGGCCGTTGGCGTAGGCGCGTAGACTCCCGACGCGGAAGCGGTCGGTGAGCGTGGCCGGTAGGGTATAGCCGATCTCGGCGTTTTTGAGTCGTACGTAGTTTTTGCTGAACAGCCAGTAGGTATTCTGTCCGTAGCTACCGCCGGTATAGTAGGTATCGCCGCGGCTGGCCAGGCGGGGGTGCTCGCTGCTGGGATTATCGATGCGCCAGCGGTTCTCGTAGCTGTACTGAAGGTAGTTGCCGATGTCACCGCTCTCGGTCTGTACCCGGAGGGATGCACCCCGGGCCCCCTGGAAGAGGATATTGAGGTCGAAGCCGGCGTAGCTCGCCGTTAAGTTTGCGCCAAAGTTCAGCGTAGGCGTGCCGTTATCGTCGATGCGCACGCGGTCGTCGCCGTTGATGATGCCATCGCCGTTGACGTCCTCGAACTTCATGTCACCGGGTAGTAGCCGACCGGTCACGGCGCTGTAGTCGATCTCGTTGGCGTCGATCTCGGCCTGGTCACGAAATACCCCGTCGGACTGGTACACCAGGAAGGCGCCGATGGGCTTACCCTCCATGCGCTGGTAGTCGGGGGCGCCGGGGATTTCATCCATAAAGACCACCTTGTTCTTAGCGTAGCCGCCGTTGACGCCGAAGCGCCACTGGAAGGCACTGCTGGCCACCCCGTTGTAGCCCACGTTCCACTCAAAGCCGCGGTTGTGTACCTCACCGGCGTTGACCGGGGGTAGTAGGCTATTGATGCCCGAGGTGGCGGGGGTGGAGCCGGTCTCCTGGATCAGAATCTGGGAGCGCTTGTTGAAGAAGTACTCCAGGGTCAGGTCTACCCGGTTATTGAGCAGGATGGCGTCCAACCCTATGTTGAAATTATTGGCACGTTCCCAGGTGAAGCTTGGGTTAGCGAGCAGCTGCTCGACCAGGGTGGTCTGGACCACGCTGTTGATGGGGAAGTTTCCGAAGCTGTAGAGAGAAAGAAAGGCGTACTCCTGCAACTGCCCATTGAAAAAGACCTGGTCGTTGCCCATCTGCCCGTAGCTACCCCGTAGTTTGAGGTAGTCGATAGAGGGTACGTTGAAGAAATCCTCGTTCGCGATATTCCAGCCCGCCAACACCCCGGGGAAGAAGCCAAAGCGGTCGCTCTCCGGAAAAATATAGGAGCCGTCGTAGCGAAAGATGAACTCCAGGAGGTACTTGTCCTGGTAGTCGTACTGTGCCCGCCCGTAGTAGCCCAGTCGCGCTCTTTCGTATCCGGAACCGCCAGTTTCCTGCTGCTGGGAGCCCCCGGCGAAGAGCTGATCCACAGCCGGAGAGATATAGTTGCGGCGGTAGGCGAAGTAGTTATCGCCGGTGAAGGTCTCGCGGGTCACGCCGGCCATCAGTCCGATGGAGTGTCCGCTGCCTACTTCCGTGTCATAGTTCAGCCGGGCTGAAAGATTGGTGTTCAGTACGTTGGAGTTGCTCTGCCGTAGCCGCGGATCGGTAAAATTGCTGCGGGTGGCGGCCTCCAGCTGGGGCGTCTCACCGTCGGCCTCGTAGCTGACCCGGTCCCAGTAGTAGAGTTGCCAGGGGGTTTCCCAGCGTTTGACCTGGCTGTTGGTATGGTCTACTGCGGCTGAGAGGGTAAGGGCAAGTCCTTTAACCCAGGGATTTGTGAGCTCAAGGGAGCCGTTGGTCTGAATAAAATCCGTAGGCTCGTCCTGGTAGCCAGTGGCGTTAGTCGTGATGACGTAGGGGTTTTGTCCGTTCTCGATGTCGGGGCCCGGTAGTCCGTTAGGCCACACTTCCGGCTCGGTGGGCCGGCCGCGCATCAGCATGCGGAAGATGGCATTAGCATTCTGGGTAGGGTAGCGGCGATCCTCCCGGCGCACGGCAATTCCTAGCGACGTTTTGATGTACTGACTGACGTCAGCGTCTAGGTTAAGCCGTAGGTTATACTGCTTGTACTTGGTGGCTGTGTTTTTATAGAAAGCCTCCTGGTTCAGATAGCCTAGGGAAGCGAAATAGCGAAAGCTTTCGCTGCCCCCACGTATTTGCAGCGCATGCCGACTCTGGGGCGCCCAGGTCCTGAAAGCATCGCCGAACCAATCGGTATCGGGGTATCCCCACTTATCGGAGCCCTCGCCGTGAAGGCGTACAGTCTCCGGAGAATAGTTGGCGTTCAGTGTGCCGACACCATCTGTGGGTGAGTTGTAGGTGCCGGTGGTCTGGATAGCATCCCAGGCGGCTTCCCACTCATTGACCGGAATGGACTGGTAGATCGGCAGCTCATTCATGATCGTCGTGTACTGCACCGCGTCGGACATTTTAGGTAGGACCGTTGGTTGTGCCCAACCCTGATTAAAGTCATAACTGACCGTAGGCTTACCCGACACGCCGCGCTTGGTGGTCACCAAAATCGCTCCGTTGGCCGCCCGCGCACCGTAGATGGCCGCAGAGGCGTCTTTTAGTACCGAGATGGAAGCGATGTCCTGGGGGCTCAGCCGGGCCAGGCCGCCGTCCCGATCCGGTACGCCGTCAATCACCACCAGCGGACTACTATTACCAAGCGTGTTCGTGCCCCGAATATTGATCCGCGCATTATCGTTGCCCGGCTCCCCGCTGGGTTGGATCACCACCACGCCCGGTAGGCGGCCGGCTAATGAAACCCCAAGGTTGACGGAGGGCGACTGGAGAAGTTCGGCCCCTTCTACACCGACTACGGCGCCCGTGACGGTGGCCTTACGCTGCTTACCGTAGGCCACAACTACTACTTCGTCGAGGATCTCACCACTGGCGAGGGCCAGGGAGATCTCTCCGGTATCCCCCACCGCAATTTCCTGCGGCGCATACCCGGTATAGCTTACCACCAACGTCTCGGCGGGGTCGGCCTGAATGGAGTAGGTGCCGTCGATATCGGTGACCGTTCCTCGAGTGGTACCCTTGACCTGGACGGTAGCGCCGATGAGCGGATCGCCGGTGCCCTCATCCGTCAACGTACCGGTCACGGTGCGCATCTGGGCGGCAAGGGTAGTCGTAAACAACAGGAAGGCCAGGCACAGGGCGGCCCTTCCAAAAGCGTAAACGTGCTGCATAACCTAGGAGTGTTAAAGCTGATCGACTGTGGCAATCATTCCCGAACGGGAGGTCCGGGGTATGATGCTGGTTATTCGTAGGTTCTCATTTGGGTGGCCAAAGGGACCGGGAGGGGGGGCAGGTAGACCAATTCTGTCGTCTTATGGGCGGTGAATATAGTGCACGATCGATAGAAAGCACGAAACGCTACTGATTTAAATTTTTGCAGTCCCGCCCCCTTAGCGTTTGCTGAGCCGGCCGTCGATCACCGTGGTCAGGAGCGTGCCGTCCGGACCGAAAAACTTGAAGTCCGCCGGCGCTCCGATGTCGAGGGTACCGTCTACTTCCGTGCGCTGACCGGCCGCATCGTAGCGGTAAAAGGCCCCGAAGGTGTGCAGATCGCCGAGGTCGCTGACGTAGGCCGTGCTGGTGAACTCCCGGTAGTCTGGCGTAGCGGTACGCTCGCGGATGCGCAGCCCCACGTCCATGGTATAGGTCTGCCCGTCCCGCTCCACGGCCACGTTTTCTAGGATCACCTCGTGCATACCATTCGACTGGTTTTCGGGGATTTGCCAGTAGTCAGCTATAGGATAGCTTTCGTAGGCTCCGGTGGCGATACCGTGCAGACCGGCGATGAGTCCCAGCAGATTTTGCCGCCTTATGCGCTGCTTCTCCGGGTCACCGGCCAGCCCGCCGGACTCGATCAGGATGGTGCGGGTGCCCCACTTCTGGAGGTTATCCCCAAAGGCCCGGGGCTCGAAGTCGTCGTTGTAGCGGCCCACCTGACCGGGCAGACTGTCCTGCCAGTAGTGGTTCATGAGGGCGATGAGCTGAGCGGCATCTTCCCGTTTTGGTCCCATTGTTTTTTCCCAGTCGTAGGCCGGGGCTAATATCGATAATGCGCAGCCCTTTGCGGCCGGAAACCCTGCGGAGTAATAGATACCCTGATCGTGGAGGTTGAAGCCCCAGGCGGCATCCAGTCGGTCGCGTTCTTCCTTCAGTAGGCGTGCCTCGGGACTGGTGAGGTGGAGGGCGTCGCGGTTAAGGTCGATGCCAAGGGCGTTGCGCCGCTGGTAACGTGCCGCGCCGTCGGGGTTGAGCATAGGCAGGAAGGTGAGGTGTAATTGCTCGCGCAACAGGGTGCGCAGCGAGTCCAGTTCCGGTTCGCCGCCCTCCAACCAGGCAAAGAGATCGAAGAGGGCCGCCGTGGCCGTGGGTTCGTCGCCGTGCATTTGCGACCAGAGTAGCACCTGCGTACCCCCGCCCCCCCAGCTTACGCGCCACAGCGGACGGTCCTCCACCGAACGCCCCGCCGTATCGACGGTAAAACTTTCCGGCAGTGCCCGAATGAGGGGTTCTAGATCAGGTTGTTTGAAACGCCGGGTCGTTATGGTCTCCGTCCGGTAGGTATCCAGGGAGGCCCGCACGGCATCCTCCGCAAAGGGGTGGTAGGGCGGGGACGCAGGTGCAAGGGTGTCAGGTTGGCTCCCAGCTCCACAGTGGAGACTGGTAAGTGCGTAGCACAGCAATAGTATAACTCGTAGCATGGGGCGAACTTACTCACTCAAGTCGAGCAACTCGATGTGGCGAAAGTCGATGCCGTGACTTTCCGCCTGAAGGGCAATGTAGCCTTCGGTGAGCAGTTCCCCCTCCCGGTCGAGCCAGGCCTGGCGGGTGGTGGTAATACCGGCCTGCTGCCAGTCGGCCCCGCCCGGACTGCGGAAGATGAAGCCGCCGCCGATCTGGGGCTGAGTGAACTGTAGTACGGTGTCGCCCTCGATGAGAAAGTCCATGCCCTGCCCGCCGCGTACGACGGCCTCGGCGCGTATCCAGCCGTCCCCGTCGTAGGTAGCGCTGCTGGAGTTGATGCAGTGGCGGTAGTCGATGGTGTCCCCGTAGACGACAGCCGTACCGGGGGTGCAGACGTTGCCGGTGGTACGGGGTTCGCCGTCGCTGAGTCCGCCCAGGAGCTGTAGCTCGATGGAAACCGGGAAGGTCTGGGCCAGCTCGTTACTCTCGGCCGACTGGGAGTGGAACATCACGCCGCTGTTGCGCACGTTCCAGCTCTCGCCCCCGGGTACCTGCTGGCCCACGAAACGGTACTCGAAACGAAACTTGTAGTGGCTGTAGGGCTGGCGGTAATACAGGTGGCCGTAGGCCCCATCAAAGCTGTCGTAGTCCGCGTAGCTCACGCGCAGCATAGAGTCCTGCACGCGAAAGGTGTTGCGAAAATTGACGCCCACCTCCTGACCGGCGAAGTGGGGAGTCCAGCCCGTAAGGTCCCGGCCGTTGAATAGCGACTGCCAGGTGGTGGTAGCTGCTGACGGGGGGGTAGGAGCGGGGGTGGCTGCTACCGCGGGGGGCGGGCTACAACGGGATAGGCAGCTGATGAGGGTGAGAATTAAGACGATACGCAGCGGGTGGTGGGATGCGTTTCTCATATGACAAGCGATCGGGTAAGGACCTAATGTAGGTCAATTTCCGCCCGGGTGGCTATCTTACTTTTTTGTTCGCTTTATGCTCGCCCCGGTGCGTCTGCTTTTTATGCTCATCCTGTGTGCGCTGCTGCCCCCTGAGGGTAGTGCGCAGAATACGTCATTGGCCGGTGCCCGGCTGCTGGCCGGTAGCTGCCTAGTCGATACCACCGGAGGGCTGTCCATTGACGAGGTCAGAGGGCGGCGCGACTGGCTTACGCCCGGTGAACGGGATTACGCACGGCTCACGGACTACTACGTCTGGGCAAAAATAGAACTGGATAATCCCACCGACCATTCGGTAGCCGAACTGCTGCTGCTTAACCGGAATGTTGATAGTGCGTGGGTGTATACGCAGCGCACGGGGGCGAAAATTGAATACCTCGGCCTGCGGACTGCCTCCGGTGATCGGGCACACTACGCCAGTTTACTGCCGGCTACTTACCCGGTGAGTCTGCGTCCGCACGATTCGATGACGGTGTACGCGCGGCTGCACTTCCGCGATCCCTGGCCGCTGGTCACCATTGCCGCGGCCACGCGTCACGAGATGGGGGCGGTCATGAACGCCCAACTCTCCTCCACGGCCTGGCACTTTTTTTACGCCGGTATTATGCTATCGATCAGTCTACTCAGCCTGTTCGTATTCGTGATGTTTCGCGACCGTTCGCTGGTACTGTTTGCCTGGGTGACGCTGAGCTTTGGGGCCTACTTCTTGGTCGTTAACGTCATGACCGACGTGCTGGGCCTTCCCTCGCCCATTAGGGTTGGGATAGGCAGTTTACAGTTGGTGATCACCTCGTTGGTGGTGTCTATGTCGGCCTTCATCGCACGCTTCATACGCCTGCCCTGTACCTACCCGAACTACAATAGACTATACTGGCTGGTGGTACTCCTCACGGTGACCGCGCAGTTTGTGCCCTACCTGCTGGGTTGGCACGTGCTGACGATCTTGCGGCTCGCCAACGCCCTGCTACTCGTGTGGATACTCACCGTGCTGGCTCCCATCCTGGTCATGAGTCACAGGGGGTACCCGGCGGCGCGGCAACTGTTAGTATCCTCGCTCATGCTGGCCCTTCCTGGCCTGGCCTATCTCAGCCAGCTGATGCTGACCAGTGCGCAAAGCAGCTGGTTGCAGTACGGGTTACAGTTCGGTAGCCTCTCCTTCACCGCCGTGCTGGTACGGGCGCTGGCCCGGCAGATCCGCGATATGCGCAGTACGACCGAGCGGCTTACGGAGCAGACGGAGCTCAAATCGCGCTTTTTCGCCAACATTTCACACGAGTTCCGTACTCCACTCACCCTGATTATGAGTCCGCTGGAGCAGTTGCTGGAACGTCACCCGCCGGATCAGGGGGCGGACAACGACCATGCGTTACTCACCCTTGCGCACACCAACGCCAAGCGCCAACTCGAGCTCGTCAACCGTATCCTTCAGCTTTCGCGCCTGGAGGCCGATGCAACCGGGCTGGACCATGCCGTGGTCGACGCGGTGAGCCTGGTGCAGTCTACGGTGGCCGACTTCATCCACCTGGCCGAACAGCGTGAGGTATCCCTGCGGTGCGTCGCTACCCCCCAGCAGATACTCGCACGCCTTGACGCCCAGAAGATCGAGGACGTGTTGCTCAATCTCATCACCAACGCCATCAAATTTACCCCCGCTGGTGGTGCGGTAACGGTCAGGGTAGGGGAGCGGGGCAGCGATGTGCAGATTGCGGTCTGCGATACGGGAGTAGGAATTAGCCAGGCGCAGCTTTCCACTATCTTCGAACGTTTTTTCCGGGCCCCGGATGCCGAACGCGGGCAGGTGGAGGGTACTGGCCTGGGGCTGTCGTTGGTCAGAGAATTGGTACGTCTGCACGGGGGTACGGTCCGGGTAGCGAGCCAGGTAGGGGAGGGCACTACCTTCACGGTTGAGCTCCCGAATGCCGTGGTGACCGACGAGGCGTGGGAAGCCCAGCATGACTCAGTCGTCGATGGAATGAATTCTTCAGCGGCGCTTCCTGCGACGGAAAAGATTGCCGCGCAGGAGGAGGAGGAGGATTGGCCGCTGCTCCTGCTCGTAGAGGACAGTGCCCCGCTGCGCGAACTACTCCAACTCACCCTACAGCACGGGTATCGGATTACCGAAGCGGAGGACGGACGGGCCGGACTCCTCGCCGCTAAACAGCTACACCCCGATCTCATCATCAGTGACGTGGCTATGCCGGGCATGGACGGCTACGAACTGGTAGAGGCCATCAAGCAGGATGTGGAGGTAAGTCACATACCGGTCATCCTGCTTACTGCCCGTGCCGGTAGCGAGGACCGGATCAGTGGACTGCGGGTAGGAGCGGATGCTTACCTTACTAAACCCGTCAATCACCGGGAATTACTGGCCCGGGTGACGAACCTGCTCGAATCGAGAAAATTGCTGCGGCAGCGCTATGCCACCTCCATTGCGCTCAAGCCCGCGGAGGTGACTACTACGCCGGCAGACTCGGACTTTTTGCAGCGGTGTATGGACGTGGTGGAAGCCCACCTGAGCGAGGAAAAGTTCCGCGTGGCTGATCTGGCCGGTGCCGTAAGTATGAGTCCGGCCAGTCTGAACCGGAAGCTGCGGAGTCTACTGGATCAATCTACCAATCAGTTCATCCAGTCGGTGCGGCTACAGCGGGCCCATGATCTGCTGACCACCAGTGCGGCGGTGACCGTAGCTGAGGTGGGCCACGCCACCGGCTTTAGCAGCACGACGTATTTTGTGAGGGTGTACCGGGAGAAGTATGGGGAGACGCCGGGGAGTGTGCTGAAGGGGATTTAGGGACACAGAGTTTTAGGGAGGCGAAGTTTCCCATAATTTATATTATGTTAAGTAGGCTGGACAATAGCCTCTCCTATCGGATCAACATCACCAAATTATGCAGCACCTCCACGACCCCGTCCAGGTAGCGAACCTCCACCGAGTAGAGGTAGGCAACCGACGGGCGCGCGGCTCCGTCCTGCGTCATCAGGTCGGCCAGGAGTCCGCCCCATTGATCAAAAATCCGCAGCCGCTCGATCGCCACCACTTCCCGGCCGGCGTATGAGCGCAGGCGGTCGTTGGTACCGTCCCCTGCAGGAATGAAGGCGGAAGGAAGGTAGCCGCGAAATGCATTTTTTTAATCCTGGAGTTTCATGGTGGATCTAATTGTCCTAACAAGCAGCGTTGCCGCTGCGCGGGGTGAGGGAACCGCGGAGGAACAGAGATGCGCTAGGTCTCGCCGAGCCGCCCTGAAGGTGAGTACTGCGTCCACTATTCCGCGAGATTCAGTGACCTGTGGGGGGCTGGGTAAGAATATACAACACAACGGCGTACGCCCAGCACAGCACGGTCCGGAATTTATCGTACATTAAGAACCGTCCGACTACAATCGTCCGGGCTTCAACGATAGGCCCTCACCGTTCTACATAGCAAGAAACAGCTTATGATTACTGCAGCAGAGGATGGCCAAACCACGCTCAAGCTCACGAACGCGTCCAGTCGGATCCGCGACTATACGCTGGCTTATTCCAGCATGGATATTCGCGTCGGCAAGGAGTTCACCACCGTATTTCCCAGGACGGGATTCTTGATCTTCAGTTTCATTACGGGCACCGATTTTGTTAGTCGGTTCGTCAATTACGACCAATCGGTTGCCCGCCCCAACCATCTCTATATCTGCGGCTTGCTCTCGCAAAGCTCGCTGATCGTGCGACAAACTGGAACCGGAGGGGGCTACGCCATGAAGATCCACCCGGTGATTGGCTATTACCTGCTCCGACAGCCGATGTCCGCCTTAGTCGACCGGCAGATCAGGCTGTGCAACGTGATAGCGGATAACGGGAGTTTGCTGGACCGCATGGAATCAACGTACCACATCGATTCCTTCGATCACCCCGAGATGCGGCGCTTCCTGCGTCGGTCGTTACCCCCCAAGGCTGCCTACCAGGCGGACCCCATTTACCACGCCGTCAACGAAATTGCCGAGCACAACGGAATCGTCGACGTACACCGGATGGCACGGCGGTACTTCATGAGCGAACGCACCTTTCACCGGCAATTTTTAATAAAGGTGGGGCTTCCCCCAAAGGCCTACGCCAAAATCTGGCAGATCAGGTATGCTATGGAATTAATCAAAAAACGTCCTGACACTTGCCTGGAGCAGATATCCTACACGGCGGGGTACTACGACGTAGCTCACCTGGCCAGAGATTTCAAAGCTAAGGTGTCGCTGCCGCCCTCGCGGCACCAGGGTTTCCTCAACCCACTATCTCAGCAGTACTTGGGGGCATCCCCGGCCTTGCTATAATGTCCGATTTGTACAGTATCCGCCGGTAGGGGTGCGCTTACCTTTCGCCTATTCGATGGAATCCTCCACGCTACCGACGTAAACGGGACAGGGGTAACCGTCCAGGCGGTAAAAATCATCCTATGTATACGCTACCATCACTGAGATACAGCGCCTTTGTGGGCATACTGGCTATTATTAGCGGCTGTGCTGAATCGTCGGCCCAGCCCGAAGCAGTCAACGCACCAGTGACCACATCCGCAGAATCCGCCCCTACGGAGTACGACCGAAATAAGGGATTGGACCGTATTCATCCGAAAGCGGTGCAGCTGCTCGGTGACACCTTTGGAATCGTCATGTACGAATCGGTTTTGCAACCCGGGGATTCCGTGGTGTGGCACGAACATCCTTACCACACGGTGTACGTACTCGAAGGGGGTAGCCTCACCGTCTACTTCGAGGACATGGAACCTCAGCCTTTCGAACTCCCGAAGGGGGCCGCCCTCATTCAACCGCCACTCGGAGACATGGCGGTCAATACCGGGGAAACCAGCGTGCGTCTGCTTACACACGACCTGTATTCACTCAATCCGTAGCTATGGTCTTGTATATCCGCTAGTCAATCACCCGAACGGCAGGCCCTTTACCGTAAATATAAAATCATGAAAGTATTGTTCCTGGTCTTCATCGTGGCGGTCGCGGCAGACGCCGGTTACGGCCAAGCGGCTGAGGGTACCATAGTGGTCGACCACCTGTATTCCGCCCGGCTGGAAAACCAGGCAGGTGAGGATCCTACCCGCAGGGTGACCGTTTATTTGCCCCCCGGTTACGACAGTAGCGGGCTACGCTATCCGGTCATCTACTACCTGCACGGCTTCACCTGGAGCGATAGCCTGATGATAGCCGATGATAAGTTCGACCGGCTGCTCGACGAAGCCATTGCCACGCACCGGATCCGACCCGTGATCGTCGTTATGCCGGATCAACATACGCGGTTCCGGGGCAGCTTCTACACGAACTCCTCTTTTACCGGCGACTGGGCGGACTTCACCGGGCAAGACCTCGTTGAATACATTGACCGCACCTACCGCACCATTCCGTCCGGAAGCAGCCGGGGAGTCGCCGGTCATTCGATGGGGGGGCAGGGGGCAATTAAAATGGGGATGCTGTTTCCCGGGGTATTCTCGTCCGTCTATGCACTGTCCCCCGCTGTGCTGGACGTGATCACCGAAGAATACGGTATCCGGGGTGACGCATACCAGCGCATTAACGACATTTCTACCCGTGAGCAACTCACCAGGGGATGGGACGAATTCGATGCCAATGCCATCATAGCCATCGGACAGGCCTACTCACCGAATCCCGGCAAGCCGCCCTTCTACGCCGACTTTCCGTACACTTACGTTGATGATAGCCTAGTGATCAACTACGATGTCCTACGCACCTGGCAGGAAAAATCCGTCCTCGGAATGGTTGACGAACACGTAGAGCAGTTGCGATCGCTGACGGCCTTGAAATTGGATTGGGGTAGAAACGAGCCAGGCTACCTGATACCCGAAACCTGCCTCCGCTTCAGTAAAATGCTCGAAAATCTGGGTATCGAGCACTACGCGGAATCGTACATCGGCGATCATGGCAACAAATTATGGACCGAAGACGGCCGGGCACTACACGACATGCTGCCGTTTTTCGATAGGTATCTGGAATTTGAAGAGTAGGGCTCGCACCGGCACATTCCTAACGGCCTGAAGATTGGCTTTGGTTAAAAGTTTGGTCCAAAAGTCGCATTTGGTGGAGCGATCTTTTAGCAAGAAGCCGTTTCTGGAATTTCTACTCCGACAAAAAAAGGAGGCCGGAAGTGGCCGGTAAAACCAATGTCCGCGGTTTCCCGTAACTTTGTACTGCGTTAAAGGGGGCGATCCAAGCAGATCGCATTGGATTACATTTATCGGTTCCTTCGACAGATTGGAACTCCGCGCGCCATCCGCGCCATCCTGATCATTTTATTGCTGCTGCTTTCACTTCCCGTTCACTAACGAATGGCTAGGAGTAAGCGTCCGAGCAACCCCGTCTTGCTTAGCCCGTCACCTGAGCGGAGCTTTGCGCTTCACCAACGCACGCAAGCATGCGCCATAGCCCCGCCGCGATCCGGCGCTTTTTGACCCAGCACGCGGCCAGTAGCCACACCATTGCCGCCTTTTGCGCCGACCACGGCCTGAAGGTAGCTACCTTCTATGCCTGGAAAAGGAAGTACGGCCCGCCCGCCGCCGCCACGGTAAGTGGAGGTTTCTATCAGCTCTGCCCCACTGCCCCGACCGGGGCGGCATGGAGCCTGCGCTTACCGAGCGGACTGCGCCTGGAACTCAGTGGGCTCTCCCCCCGGGAGCTGGCCCACCTCCTGCTGGAACTGGAACGCGGTGCCCATGCTTAGCTTCTCTAGCCAGCAGCGGTACTTTTTGTACCGGGGGGTGACCGACATGCGCAAGGGCTTCAACGGGCTGTCGGGACTGGTGCGCGAGCACATCGGGCACGAACTGCTCTCGGGTGATGTGTTTCTCTTTTTAAACAAGCGGCGCGACCGCATCAAGCTACTTGTCTGGGACCGGGATGGCTTTGTCGTGTGGTACAAGGTGCTGGAGCGGGGGACCTTTGAGCTACCGGCTGCAACTGCTGACCGGGACGCTAGTCTAGAGTTAGCCTGGACGGATCTGCAGTTGCTCCTGGAGGGTATTGAACTCACTTCCGTGGTGCACAGAAAAAGATACCGCCGGGCTGCCTAGCTTGGGGGGCGGGGTAGTAGTTTTGGGGTCGTGGAAGCTACGGTATCCCAGGCGGACTACGCGGCGCTGCGCCAGCAAAACGCGGCGCTGCGCCATGAGCTTGATCAGCTCAAGCGGCTGCTCTTTGGGGCGAAGTCCGAGCGCTTTATCCCCACCACTCCGCCCGAGCAGATGGCCCTGTGGGAAGAGCCAAAAACGGAGACCGCGGCGGCGATGGCTTCGGCTTCGGCGGCCGCCCCCGAACAGCAGATCAGCTACCTCAGACGCCGTGCGGCGGTCAAAAAGGCCCACCCCGGCCGGGCCAGCCTGCCCGCCCACCTGCCCGTGGAGGAGATCGTGCTGGAACCGGTCGGGCAAGATATCGCCGGCCTGGAGTGTATCGGCCGCGACATCACCGAGACGCTGGACTACCGGCCGGGCCGCCTGGTCATCATCCGCCGTATCCGACCCAAGTACGCCCGCCCCGCCGCGGCGGCGGATGGCTCCACCGAGGTGATCGTCGCTGAGCTACCGAGCCGGCCGATCGACAAGAGCCTGGCCGAGCCCGGGCTCCTGGCGGAGCTGTGCGTAGCCAAGTATGTGGACCACATGCCGTTCTATCGGCAGATCAAGCGCTTTGCCCGCGACTACCGCTGGGTGGTGGCCGCCTCGACCGTCAACGACTGGTTCGGGGGCACTTGCGGCCTGCTCGAACCCCTCTACCAGGCGCTGCTACGCGCCGTCATCGAAACCGCCACAGCCTACCTACAGGTGGATGAGTCGACCATCCCGGTGCTGGATGCGGCGGACAAAACGGGTAAGACCCACCTGGGCTACCAGTGGGTGTACCGCGATCCCATCTCCGGGCTGGTGCTGTTCGACTACCGCCGGGGCCGGAGTGCGGCCGAGGGCGTGATGCACCGCCTGGCCGACTTTTCGGGCTACCTACAAACGGATGGGTATAAAGCCTACGTCACGTACCTGCGTAAGCATCCCAAGGTCACCGGCGTGAGCTGCCTGGCCCACATCCGGCGTAAGTTCTTCGTGGCCCTCGGACACCACCGCCGCCTGGCCGAGGTGGCCCTAGTTGCCATCGGCTACCTCTACCACGTGGAGGCCCACTGCCGGCGGCGCGGGCGCACCCCCGCCCAGCGCCTGGCCTTACGCCAGCGCCTGTCCCGCCTGGTCTATGTGGGGCTGCTCGACTGGGTGGCTTATGAACAGGCCGGCAACCTTTCCAAGGGGGCCATCGGTCAGGCCCTGCACTACGCTAAGCACGAACTGCCCAAACTGGCCGCCTGCTTCAACGACAACGGACGGCTGGAACTGGACAACAACCTGATCGAGAACTCGATCCGCCCCCTGGCCCTGGGGCGTAAGAACTACCTCTTTGCCGGTTCCCACGCCGGGGCCCAGCGCGCGGCGATGATGTACTCCTTCTTCGCTAGCTGTCAGCACCTGGGGGTCAACCCCCGGGAGTGGCTCACCGATGTACTAACCCGCCTGCCCGACCACCCCGTTAACCGGCTGCGGGAGCTGCTGCCCGATCAGTGGGCGGCGGCGCAGGACCTAAACAAGACGTAGTTGCTCGGACGCTTACGAACAAATGCAGCATGAACTTGCGCTGACTGGTGCCGATGTGGGGAAGTTGTTGTAATATTGAATCAGCGAGGAGTTCCATCTTCGTGGGGTAGGCCATGATCTTCATGGTGTGGTAATCAACAAGATAGGGCTTACCCGCTTTTGTCTTGATCAGAGGCTAAAAAGCCACGGGCCATTGTGTTTAGTCACCTTTAAGATAGTGACCTTGCTCGGGCTGCCGCTTTTAGCCAGGTCAGACCATTACTTTTGATACACTGCCAATTACTAAACTATGTTTAAGGAGCTTCTAACACTATTGTCGTCGATCGTGGGCACGATTGGAAAAGCAGCGTCCTTTACAAAGTCGCAGCGTGATCAATATTACGAGGTCATGAATGAAACCTATTTACTGCTTAACACGACTGTAAACATGGTGATTGTACACACAAATGATGTTCTTCTCGTTGAAGACGAAGCAGAATTCAGAAATCGAGTAAAACAGTTAGACGTGTACCCCAAGTGGCTTGAGATCGAGAGAAAACTCAATTTATGCCACGGGTTGAGTCGTGCTGTGTCAAGAACTAAGTCGTTAAAAAAATCTTTGGCTGGCAAAATCAGTACCCAGGACTGGCAAAGACTAGTGACCCATATGGAAAAAGTCCTAAGTGATGAGGGTGAATTAGCGGGTATGATCAGTCGAAAATTTTATGATATCAGTTCATCTGCTGAACAGACCGAACATCAAAAATTGAGGGAACAACTTTACGATTTTAGGCAAAATTTAATCACTGAACGTCATGCTTTAATACAGCAAGAAATGAAAATACACGAGATTATTTAGAGTCGCTCATTCTTGGACGCAGCAGTGGGAAACCTAAAACTATAAATGTTGTTAGAATCCTTTCAATCAATTACTGGAGTAGTTGACATTCTGTTTAATAGCTTTCTAAAGAACCTTCCTGATTTATTTTTGAAATTGGAACTTTTGTTTTTGATTCCGCTTGTACCTCCAAGCTTTCCGGGATAGGATCGAACGCCGAGGTCATCCAAAGTACTATGAGCATAAATATTTTGATTCAAAGAAAAAGGCGTTATTTCTACTGTTTTGTCAAAAACTCGACTATCTCCTTGATTGGGGGGAAGACTATTAATGTATATTCCATCGTCGGAAGTTTCGTCTTCCACATCAACAAAGTGCTCTAATACCGCTACCAACACAATTACAGGCCATAATGGAATTACGGCTAGGCTTATGTACTCGTAGCCAGTCCGAAACAGTAGGCGTGTGTTTACGACATCATGGTTACCAACCGATGTGTAAGTAGCGTGACTGCCAAGAGCTACCCAAACCACAGCATCTTCTTTTGCATGAGCGGCTGCCAATTCCTTGTATTCATCCAATCCTTGGTATTCCTCGTGTACTGAGGTAATAATGGATAGTGGCTTGACATCTAAAGCTACAGGCTCCGGGGCTGAAAAGGTGGCTTCAACTTCTAGATGGTCAAAAACCAAGCAGCAGCCTTCCAAATCACCTTCGTGGTAGTTTGTGAACAGATTGTTTCCATACTCTTGCCAATTACTGTAAGCGTAATAAAAGTGAAATTCCAGAAATGCATGACGCGTTAAAATTACCCAAGCATGGTTATTAAATTTGTATCCATCAGGTAACCGATTTAGGATGATTTGAAAATTTTGATCGCCGCCAGATTTTTTGGCAGTAATAAGCTCTAATAGTATCGATCGAGCCAACCCTCTACTAATAGGAACAATATTTGGAGGTATTGGTGGAAAAAAGAGTTTAGTAATGTCAAAACCTCCCCGGATTTTGTCTCTTATCTTAGGATAATCAACCTCGTTGTCGACCAGTAACTCGTGTTGTAGGAGGTCAATGAGTACCTTGTATTCAGCAATAATTTTTATGGGATGACGAGGCTGAAAAGGATCTTCACCTGTTGGGGTAGAATTACCTTTTATTGTGTTTGTGGAAGCAAAGAAGAAGTCCGACCCAGTTTTGCCGTTTCCATGAGAAACTTCGGCATCCTCGTTTATAGCATCGTTGAATAACTCAGTCAAAATCTGTTCCCCGTTTGAAAGTACTTTTTGAGTACGTCGATATTCATACTCACGAGCACCATCGCGGAGTGGCAGAAGGGGACCGTCTATCTTCAATACTTGAGGCACAAATTTCTCGTATACTGCTAGCCCATCCTTGCCAACACGTACCGTGAACTTGTATTTATCCTGCTCATTTTGAGGACGTGCCGCAAATCCAGATCCGGGAAGGACAAAGTAGTCATTCAAGGAAATTGGATGGTACTTTTCTTTTTCATGAAACCTAATCTCAGGCAACCATGCCTTTGCCAAAAGCTCCACCTGCTCATGCGAAAGTGATCCTGTTAGATTGAATTTACTTTCTGCGGCAAAATCAATTATTATATCAGCTTTACTCATAGCGAGGGAGGGTTAGGTTCACGAATTAACTTGTCGGCGTCTTGAAAAAAGCTATAGATGAGTTTCGATCGTATATCTAAATGGTCAAAATAAACTTGCCTATATTCTTTACATAAGTTGTTTTCCTTGATTGTGTTAACCGTGAGACGGTGGATGAGCGCATTATACTCCTGGGGCATGTTGGTTTTCATCACAATTAAAAAATCACGTAATCGTAACAATAAAGTATTAGCATTAGTCTGATCTGGATCATTTAGAAAAGCGACAAATACTAACCCCATAGCTTTTGCTTTTAAGTGTGCATCTTTGGCAATCATTGTAATAGCAATAGACGAATCACCGCTTTGCCAATTCTTAGTGTATTTTTGACTGAAAGCAGCCATAAAATTTCGAAGCTCATAGGTTACCATGACTTGATTTCTTCTAAACCTCGCTATACACTCGTCGGGAATTTTCGGTGCCTTTACAGGATGAGGTATTGCTTCCGCTAGAGTAACAGTGGCACTATCTTTCTGCAATACTTTTACCTTAAGCAAGGTAAAATCATACATCACAGAATCTAAATGATCAAATTCTGGTGGAACTCCTCTTCCGACAACAATTTCACTCACGTTTATAATCCTGCCCAAAGCAAAGTCGTTTTTGAATAGGACTAACTTTTGGTCTATCCAGACTTTCAATTGCCCGTTGGGTAACCAGCGAATTTCTAAATCAAAGAACAGCGTATCACTTTTCGGCAGATCAACAGCATACTTTGTATCAAAATTTTCTCCAATAGAAACTTTGAGATGCTTTCCAGTTCTTACGGTATCAAAGCTTACATCAACCTTGAATTGATCTAAGTCTATTAATGTAATCATACCCAAAAGAAACCCGATTGGCGGAAGGCCTCTTATCGGTCGCGGGCCTGCCCCTATTCTCCCAAGTCTTCCTCCTCCTCTTGGTGCCTCTTCAGGCTCTTGTGGCTGTGTTACTGGGTGAGCTTCGAAGAACTGTCTGTTAATATGCGGAACCTTGAGGTTACCTTTCAGTGAGACCCCTATAACATCATTTAGGTCGTCCGCGGGAATAAAACGGAACCAATTTTTATTGTGATTGATTCGCACAGAGTAATTACGCATGGCATCCGCAACCATCGTAGGTGGTACAGGCGAGGTTTCAAACTGACCACTAGTAGAATGATAATTCGTCAGATTTGAATCGGGAAATTTATGCAGCATTAAGGTAGACCAAGGTGTCATGTGCTTATGTTTATTGATCGTAGACTCTATGACCAACCGAAAAGGTGTGCTATGAGGTTCCTAACTAAATAATCATCAAAAAATTAGCATACAGTTCGTACCTACGATCTGCTTAAAATAGGAGTTTCCAACTTGGAAAACAAATAAATATTTTTAATATGCATTCCTTGCTTTAGAATCTTCGGGGCAGTCAGGTCAAGTAGTTGACGGAGCTCCCGGACTTCACTAGTCAGTTGATCATTTGCTATCTGCAAACTATCGCAGGACTGGCCGGCCGAATCGTCCGGACAAAGGACGATGGCCAGTAAAAACAAAGCGGTAGTGATTTTCATCGTTAGATTGTTAGACAACCAGCTCGGTCGCGATGTTTGTCATTGGTTCCTTCCCAGTTTTCAGGATGGTTCGCGCACCCAACAAGGTACTGAATCCGCTAAGATCCATGTGATGTACGCTCGGTAACCCTACCTAGAGAGTTCAAAAATCACCAACAGCGCCAGGAGTGAAAGAAGAAGCGTAGGACACATCATCTTTCTTTTCTAGGTGGCCTTCGGTCTATGCATTATGGACATCTAATTATCCTTATGTTAAGTAGAGTCGAGAGGGGCTCCCCTTTCTAGCTCCAAACTTGGACGTTTAGCGTTAACTGACCATCCGGTAACAGATGACGGGGTAAATCATAAGGTTACCGGTGGTAGCCTTCCCTTCCCCATTCGCCGCGAAGCTGCTTAGCCCTACTGGGTCGGCAGCTCAAAAATGAAGCTGGTCCCCTTTTCTTTCCGACTGCGGACATGAATGGGCTGGCCGTGAAGCTCCAGTATCTTCTTCACGATGGCGAGCCCCAGGCCGGCCCCCTGATTTACGTGCTTGGTTCCCCCTGCCTTTTGGTAACGGTCAAAAATGTATGGCTGCTCCTCCTCCGATATTCCCGGCCCAGTATTCGACACGGTGATTTCCACTCCCCGGTCGGTAGGCCGAATTTTTAACACCACCTCCCCACCCGCTGGAGTAAACTTAAACGCGTTGTCCATCAAGTTATTCAGTACGCGCTCTACCAACCCCAGATCGGCAAAAATTAAGGGCAGATCGCGGGTCACATCAACCGTGACCCTAAGGTGCTTCTTTTCCGCCAGTAAGTTGAACTTCATGGCTACGTCCTGGGCCAGTTCCCCGACATGGAAGACCTCCTTCTGTGGTTCCACCTGTTTGGCTTCCAATTTGGAATATTCAAACAACTGACTGATGAGCCGTCCGAGCCGATTGGAACTCGCCAGGATGGTCTGCAGGTAGTTCGTTCGCTGGTCGGCAGGCATACCCTCGTGTTTCATTAGGAGGGTTTCCACAAATCCCTGCAACACGGATACGGGTGTACGCAGATCGTGTGAAATGTTCGCCACCAGCTCCCGGCGAAGTCGATCTACCGATTTCATTTCGTCAATATGCTGCGTGATCTGGTCCGCCATCTCGTTGAAGGTTGCGGCGATTGAACGGAAGTCACCCACCCGGTCGGTGTCGATGCGGCTGTTGTGATCCGCATCACGAAATCGTCGAATGCCTTCGACCACCGTGCGCAAGTGACGCGTGAGGTAGCGTAAGCCTACCAAGCCCCCCACGAAGGCCACAAGCAAACTCAGAAAAAACAGATTGGTTCCCAGACGGCGTACGTAGCCTCCGAAAAATTCCGCCGATACCGCCTGTTGCTCCTCGCCGCTCAGGATGATGTACACATATCCCTCTAGACTATCTACTTCGTTGCGAATTTCGGCTGCGCTAAAGATGTTTTGCTCCTCTGGGTGACGGGGATCATCTCCCTTCACGAACGGGCGAATTCCTTTCGCGGTCCCGGTAATGAATTGATGTACCGGAGCGAGGTCGATCCGGTCCAGTTGCACGCGCTTATTCGGTGCTACGTACGTTATGATCCGACCGTCCGGCCGCAGCAGGTAAACCTCGACGCTGGGGTTGATGACCATCATCGAATGCATTATGTCCTGGATCTCCATGGTATCTACTTCCCCGTTCACCAAGGGCGTGACCATGGCAACCGTATGGTCCGCTATTCCTCCGTAGAGGTGTTGGTTAACCTCCGCGGCATAATCCTCCTGAATGTAAGCGGTGATGGCCACGTAAGCTATCCCAACGATCACGAGCAGCAACAACACAAACCCGGAGAGCTTTATGAGTAAACTATTTTCCGGAGATGGCATGACAGATAAATTAATCTGAGAGCGACGGTTTAGTAGTCCACTTTTTCGCTGAAGTGGTAACCTACCCCCCAATCCGTAAGGATATATGTTGGATGTTGCGCGTCGGGCTCAATCTTGGCCCGCAACCGGTTGATGTGACTATTGACTGTATGATCATAACCACCGAAATCGTACCCCCATACCAGGTTCAGAATTTGGGCGCGAGCATAGCATTTTCCGGGTTTCGAGGCAAGCAGCGCGAGTAATTCAAATTCCTTTGGTGACAGCTCGATACGCCGATCGGCAATGGTGACCTTGCGTTTGTCCAGATCGATGGCCAACTCACCATACCGGTATGCCGACCCGGCGGCGTGCTCGCCGGTATGGCTGCGCGTCCGTTCCATGCGGCGGAAGATGACCCTCACTCGGGCGATGAATTCCCGTACAGAAAATGGCTTAGTGAGATAGTCATCGGCTCCCATTTCCAGGCCCAGCACCTTATCGATCTCCTCCGACCGCGCCGTCAACATCAGGACAGGCGTGTAGACTTCTTTGGCCCGTAGGTGACGACAAATCTCCGTACCATCCAATCCCGGTAGCCCGACATCCAGAACAATCAGGTCAAATCGTCCAGCAAGTCCGAGCCGGAGTCCCTCGTGGCCATCCCCGGTAGACGTTACCCGGCAGTCAAGGTCGGTCAGATGTATGCGGAGGAGTTCTACGATATCTTGATCGTCTTCCACGACGAGTGCTGATTTATCCATACCCCCTAAAGTACCGCTTTCCACCCCATAATTTATCACGAAACTCTCACCATACCATTACGGATTTCTCAGGGTGCCTACGCCACGGACCGCCAGTGGAACCGCAACACCGAGATGCTGCCCGTACCCTACCCTACCCCGCCGGGTAGCCGTGGCAATCAGGGGCCCCGCCCCGATACCTTAAGAAAATGCGGTAAATGGTGCAACATGGGTAGACTAATTTATCCGTACCTTAGGTGCAACGCGCAGTAGCATTTGTAACGGATCGCCGCTTGCCGCCACCGAACAAGACCGCCGAAAATCTTTATCCGTTCCGGAATCACCTAGTCTCATTCTTTAACTGCTGCACCCATGTCCATTACGAACGCACCTTCTCCTACCGTACCCTCAATCGTCAGGGAATGGGTACACGCCAATCCAATGCCCACGCTGCTCATCACTAAGGACCTGCAGCTGCTGGCGGTAAACGATGCGTTCACGAAGTTGCTGACTCAGCTGGCGCTAGGAGTCAAGGAACTGCTGCGCGGTCACCTTTCCGAAGATGGATCAGTGCATGCCCCGGGCGTCGATTTATTTACCCATCTGGAAAAAGGAAACTGTGCCGTCCGCTACCTTACCGTGGGCGAACACGAGCACTATACCTTTCACTTGATCAAGCTGGATCTGTCCGCCTGTAACTCCTGCATATGCTGTATGCTGGTACCAAACGGGGAGTCGTGGAACAGTCATCCCACCGAGTTTCTTTCCTTTGAGGAAAATCAGCGCAGCTACCTTACGTGCGTGCTTCAGCGCACTGACGGGAAGGTAAGCGGGCAGGGTGGAGCGGCTGAAATACTGAAGATGCATCCCCAGACGCTCTTTAGTAAGATGAAGAAGTTGGGCCTTAAGCGGTAGGCAACGGCGCTGGTGGCCCTCACCGGCAAATAAAGTTTGCGGGGACGCGGGTGCAAGGGCATTGCGGGAACGGCGATGTCAGTCCTATCAACGGATCAAACTGCCAGTTTCCGCAAATAAAATTCACAAGACCGAGCACCGAATGCACAACATTGGGAGAATCTGGCCGTTTCTGCTCAAATATCAGTAAAAACGGCATGGAATCTGGTTTCAGGATTGGCACGTTCAGAGACCGGTACTGCAAATCCTTTTCCCCCCAATTTGATCTCGAATGAAGTACTTATCCTTAAACTTGATTATTACTTTTAGCGAAACGCGCATATCCCGATTCGTCGTACTAGCCGGAATAGCCGCGCTGCTGACCGGTTCGCTGACCTCCTGTGGTGAAGATGACGACTTCAATCCGTTCACGGGGGATGAGCTGATTCAGCCTACCGGCCCCAAACCCAGCTACGCTCCCAATATGGATGACCAGATGTGGGCCGTGATCGAGCAGTTCGTGGCCTTTGGTGATCCGCCACTACCTACCCTTACGGCCCGGCAGGCCCGCATGACCCACAGTGTGACCGACGCGGTCAACACGCTGCTGGCGAAGAATAACCTTTCGGCTCCCGCGCCCGCCGTTACGACCGATCAGCGCGTACTGCCGCCGAACTACACGCCGGGCTCGGCACCCGACGGAGTACCCGTGCGTATCTACACCCCTACGGCAGCGGCTACGGGTGCCCGCCCCGGGATCGTTTACTACCACGGCGGCGGCTGGGTCATTGGCTCCCTGGAGGTGTACGAACCCTCGGCGCAGGCTCTGGCCGAGCGCACCGGGGCGGTGGTCGTGTCGGTAGACTACCGATTAGCTTCGGAGACCATGAATAAATTTCCGGCTGCCCACGAAGACGCCTACGCCGCCTATAAATGGGTACGTGATAGCGCGCTGCCAGTATTGGTATCGATTCCGCAAGGATTGCGACGGCCGGCGAAAGCGCGGGCGGCAACATGGCTGCCGCCGTATGTCTGCTGGCTAGGGATCGCGGTGTTACCCTGCCCGTCCATCAGTTGCTGGTGTATCCCGTGGCCAATAACGATCTTAACACGGCCTCTTACCAGGAATACGCCAATGCCCAGCCGCTGAATAAGCCCAACGTGATCTACTTCACCGAGCTCTACTTCAATTCACCGGCCGATGGTGATAACCCCCTGATCTCACTCGTAGATGAGGCCAACCTGAGCGGCCTGCCACCCGCCACCATCATCGCGGCCGAGATCGATCCGCTACAGACCGAAGGTAGGTTGCTGGCCGACCGGCTCGAAGCCGCCGGGGTCACCACCACCTACCAGCTCTACCCCGGCACGACCCACGAGTTTTTCGGGACCTATGCCGTGGTACCGCCAGCCGACAAGGCACAGGATTTTGCCGCCGACCAGCTTAGGGCCGCGTTTCAGTAGCACTAAGTTAGACTCATCAAACAATCTGCCGTAGCCGGGGTATTAGCAGCCTAAGTCCCCGCTATGTTCGATACCATTATCAGCTACCTGGAGTCCATCGACCCCATCTTAGCTGCCCTGTACGCCTCTCTCTTTACCTGGATCCTGACCGCCCTCGGTGCAGCGCTCGTGTTTCCCTTTCGGGGCATGAATCGTACGCTGCTCGATGGCGCCCTGGGCTTTACTGGTGGAGTGATGGTGGCCGCCTCCTTCTGGAGTCTGCTGGCGCCGGGCATCGAGATGAGTCCGGGGGAGGGCTTTGTGAAGGTGATCCCGGCGGCAGTGGGATTTGGAAGCGGGGCGCTGTTCATCTTCGGCCTCGATAAGGTACTACCCCACCTACACCTATTTAACAAAATCGAGGAGGCGGAGGGCCTCAGCTCGCCCTGGCGGCGCACTACCCTTCTGGTGCTGGCGATCACGCTGCATAACATTCCGGAGGGACTGGCCGTGGGGGTGCTCTTCGGTGGCGTGGCGGCCGGTATGCCAGGGGCTTCAATCGGGGCGGCCGTGGCGCTGGCCATCGGGATCGGCATTCAAAACTTTCCGGAGGGACTGGCCGTGTCGATGCCACTGCGTCGGCAGGGGGTGAGTCCGTTCAAGAGCTGGTGGTATGGACAGCTTTCGGCGGCGGTGGAACCCGTGGCGGCGGTGACCGGCGCCGTGGCCGTGACGTTCTTTACGCCGGTGCTGCCCTACGCGCTGGCCTTCGCGGCCGGGGCCATGATCTTCGTGGTGATCGAGGAGGTGGTGCCCGAAACGCAGCTGGAAGCAAACACGGACGTCGCTACCCTTGGCTTCGTACTGGGCTTCATCGTGATGATGACCCTCGACGTGGGGCTGGGGTAAAAAAAAAGGCGCGCAGCACGGGTTTCGTGCTGCGCGCGGAAGTGTTTGTAAATAGCGTCTCAATCTAGAATACACAGTCCCATGGTAAGGACCAAAATAGCCGTTGGTATAGGGAAGTGAAGCCTCCCATAACCGATCGCTACAAAGATGGTGTACCTACACTAGTTAGGGTAGAAAAATCCACGCAGTCCGTGGTAAATTCCAATCAAAGGCAGCGCTTCCGCCAAAAACCACTAGGTTGCGGCATGGAAATCAACGCTAAGACAGCCCTCATCACCGGCGGGGCCTCGGGACTCGGAGAGGCTACCGCACGGCACTTTCACCGGCTCGGGGCCCGGGTGGCCATCCTAGATCTGAACATGGAGCGGGGGCAGCAAGTAGTAGCTGAACTGGGTAGCGAGCGGGTGGCGTTCTTCGCGGTAGACATCACGGATGGGGCAGCCGTGGAAGCGGTTGTCCATGATGTTGTGGACCGCTTCGGGGCGCTGCACATCTGCTGCAACTTCGCCGGCATTGCCCCGGCCGTAAAGACCATCGGACGCGACGGGCCGGGCGACCTGGAGCTATTCACCAAGGTCATTCAGATCAACCTCATCGGCTCCTTTAACGTAGCGCGCCTGGCCGCCTGGGCGATGGCGAAAAATGAACCGCTGGACGAGGACGGCAGCCGCGGTGTTATTCTCCACACCGCCTCCGTAGCCGCCTACGAAGGCCAAATCGGTCAGGCCGCCTACAGCGCCTCCAAGGGGGGAATTGTGAGTCTGACGCTGACCATGGCGCGTGACCTGGCCCGCAACGGCATCCGCGTCAACGCCATCGCGCCGGGCTTGATCCACACGCCCATGTTCGACGCTTTTCCGCAGGAGGTGTACGACTCGCTGGCCAAGCAGCCCCTCTACCCCGTGCGCCTGGGCAAGCCGGAGGAGGTGGCGCGGCTAGCCCAGTACCTGGTCGAAAACAACTACATGAACGGCGAGTGCGTACGGATGGACGCCGGGATCAGGATGCAGGCGCGCTAGTGTACCGCGTGAGTATCGGTTTAATTCAGTAGGTTGGCCCCCATGCAATACACGGTTACGGTCGGTGAGGACGGCGCACGCCATATTTCAGAGGCAGAGCTTGCTGCGCTGGACGTGATTTCTCTGAGTAAAAATAAGTACCACATAATCCGTGACGGAGAAGCTTACCGCTGTGAGCTAGTGCACTATAATGACGCTGATCTAAAGCTTGACTTGAAGGTTAATGGACGTACGTTTACCGTTCGGATAGATGGCCCCCTACAGCAGCTTGTCAAACAGCTCGGATTTGCTACCACTGCGGCTACGGCCGACAACGACATCACCGCCCCCATGCCGGGACTGATCCTGAGCATTGCCGTGACCGAAGGGGATACCATCGAGGCAGGCACCCCGCTGCTGGTGCTAGAAGCAATGAAAATGGAAAACGTAATTAAGGCCACCGCGCCGGGCACCGTGAAGGCGGTCCACGTCACCCAGGGACAGGCCGTCGATAAGCGGCAACTCCTCATCGAACTTGCATGAAGAAATTACTCGTAGCCAATCGGGGCGAGATCGCCCTACGCGTCATGCGCACCGCCCGCCGCATGGGCATCGCCACCGTGGCGGTGTACTCCGAGGTGG
Source organism: Neolewinella sp. (assembly GCF_965214665.1). Lineage (GTDB taxonomy): Bacteria > Bacteroidota > Bacteroidia > Chitinophagales > Saprospiraceae > Neolewinella. The sequence continues at coordinate 1,018,333 of NZ_OZ243970.1, forward strand.
ACCGCGACGCCCCCCACGTAGCCTACGCCGACGAGGCCGTACTGCTCGGACCGGCACCCTCCACGCAGTCGTACCTGCGCATCGATAAAGTCATTGACGCCGCCCGGCAGACGGGTGCCGATGCCATCCACCCCGGCTACGGCTTCCTGAGTGAGAATGCGGAGTTTGCCCGGCAGGTAGAAGCCGTCGGCATCACCTTCGTGGGTCCGCGACCGCACGCCATCGAGGTGATGGGCAACAAACTGGCGGCTAAGGCGGCGGTGGCCGACTACGCTATTCCCATGGTGCCGGGTATCGACGAGGCGGTGCGGGACGTGGCGCAGGCTACGGCGATCGCGGAGGATATCGGCTTTCCCATCCTCATCAAGGCAGCTGCCGGTGGCGGAGGGAAAGGCATGCGGGTGGTGGAGTCTGCCGGAGAAATAGCCGAACAAATGCAACGGGCCATTTCGGAAGCCGAGTCCGCCTTCGGCGACGGGGCGGTGTTCATCGAAAAGTACGTAGCCGCCCCCCGCCACATCGAGGTGCAGGTGCTGGCCGATACCCACGGTAGCTGCCTGTACCTCTTCGAGCGTGACTGCAGCATCCAGCGGCGGCACCAGAAGGTGGTGGAAGAGGCCCCCTCGGCCGTACTCGCCCCGGAGCTGCGCCGGCGTATGGGTGAGGCGGCCGTGCAGGTGGCCCGGGCCTGTGACTACGTGGGGGCAGGAACGGTGGAGTTCCTGCTCGACGAGGCGCACAACTTCTACTTCCTGGAGATGAACACCCGTCTCCAGGTGGAGCACCCGGTCACGGAGCTCATCACGGGCGTGGACCTGGTCGAGCAACAGATTCGAGTTGCCCGGGGCGAGCGGCTCGCCTTTTCGCAGGAGGAGCTTACTGTTAAGGGCCACGCCCTGGAGCTACGCGTCTACGCCGAGGACCCGGCGAACAACTTCCTGCCCAGCATCGGCACGCTGACTACCTACCGTCCGCCCCGGGACGCCCGCGTAGACGGGGGCTTTCGCGAGGGGATGACAGTACCCATCAATTACGATCCCATGATCGCCAAATTGATCGTGCACGGAGCTACCCGTGCCGAGGCGATCGAGCGTATGCTCGCCGCGATCAACGACTTTACCATCACCGGCATCGAGACCACCCTACCCTTCGGCCGCTTCGTGTGCCAGCACCCGGCCTTCCGCAGCGGGGACTTCAGCACCAATTTCGTAGCGAAGTATTTCACCCCGGAGGCCGTAGCCGAGCAGGACCGCGCCGTAGTGGAGGTGGCCGCTCTCTTTGCCGCCTTCGTACACCAGACGCATCAGGACCAACTCACCGTACCCAACCCCTCGGCCGCCTGGCGTGCCCGCCGATAGCCCCCGCCCATGACTAAGAACGAGCTACTCGCCCAGAAACTCGCTACCGCCCAGCTCGGTGGCGGGCACAAGCGCATCGATAAACAGCACCAGAAGGGTAAGCTCACCGCCCGCGAGCGGGTACACTACCTACTGGACGAGGGCAGCTTCGAGGAGATCGGCGCCCTGGTCACCCACCGCACCACTGACTTCAAGATGCAGGAGCAGGTGTTCCTCGGGGACGGGGTGGTCACGGGCTACGGGACGATCGACGGGCGCCTGGTCTACCTGTTCGCTCAGGACTTCACCGTCTTCGGGGGCTCGCTCTCGGAAACCCACGCCGAAAAGATCTGTAAGGTGATGGACATGGCCGTTAGGGTCGGGGCCCCCCTCATCGGACTCAACGACAGCGGCGGGGCCCGCATCCAGGAGGGGGTACGCTCGCTGGGGGGCTACGCCGATATTTTTTACCGCAATGTGCAGGCCTCGGGTCTGATCCCCCAGCTCTCGGCCATCATGGGCCCCTGCGCGGGGGGAGCGGTGTACTCGCCGGCCATGACCGACTTTACCATCATGGTGGAGCACACTAGCTATATGTTCGTCACCGGTCCGAACGTGGTCAAGACTGTTACCAACGAGGAGGTAAGTAGCGAGGATCTGGGCGGGGCCAGCGCGCACTCCACCAAATCCGGCGTCACCCACCTCACCGCCGCCAACGACGTGCTCTGTCTGCAGCAACTGCGCCGGCTGCTCAGCTACCTCCCCCAGAATTGCGAGGAGCAGCCCGCTACCCTCCCCTACCCGCTCGGCACCGAGGTACGGGAGGAGCTGGAGTCCATCGTACCGGACAACGCCAGCCAGCCCTACGACATGCGCGAGGTGATCGCGGGCATCGTGGATGCGGAAAGCTTCCTGGAAATTCACCCCCGCTACGCCGAAAACATCGTAGTAGGTTTCGCCCGCCTGGCCGGCCGTAGCATTGGCATCGTGGCCAATCAGCCCTACAGCCTGGCTGGCGTACTGGACGTAGACAGCTCCAAAAAAGCCGCCCGCTTCACCCGTACCTGCGATTGCTTCAATGTGCCGCTGCTGGTACTGGTCGACGTGCCCGGATTCCTGCCCGGCACCGACCAGGAGTGGAACGGCATCATCACCAACGGGGCCAAACTGCTCTATGCCCTGAGCGAGGCCACCGTACCCCGCATCACCGTCATTACCCGCAAGGCCTACGGCGGGGCCTACGACGTGATGAACTCCAAGCACATCGGTGCGGACTTCAACTTTGCCTGGCCCGGAGCGGAGATCGCCGTCATGGGAGCCAAGGGGGCCAGCGAGATCATCTTTAAGCGGGAGATCGAAGCCGCCGCTGATCCGGCCGCCAAACTCGCCGAGAAAGAACGGGAGTACGCCGGCACCTTTGCCAATCCCTACCGCGCCGCCGAGCGGGGTTTCATCGACGAGGTGATCCATCCCCGCAACACGCGCCGCAAGCTCATCCGCGCCTTCGCCAGCCTGGAACATAAGGTGGCCGTCCTGCCCAAGAAAAAGCACGGCAACATCCCACTTTAGGCCGTACGACGCCGGCGCGCTCCACCTCCTAGAATACCCAGGTCCAGCAGTACGGCGACCACCAATCCCACGGTCTGTACGGTACCGGGAAAGTACACCTCCGAAATACCGTACCAGAGGGTGGTCAGCGGTAAGAAGATAAGTCCCAAGAGTGGCAGTAAAATGCCACTGAAGGCATCGCGAAACCAACCGGTAAAAAACCAGAGCAGAACAATGATGAGGCGGGGGAAGAAGAACCCCAGTAGTAAGACGAGTAGTGTCATGTTTACCTAGCCTTCTCCGCGGTGACCCGCCATACAATGCCCGACTCGTCATCGCACACCAGCAGATCACCCTCCGGTGTCTGGCTTACGCCCACTGGACGCCCCCACACCTTACCCGCATCCCCGTCGGCGATAAATCCGGTGAGAAAATCCTGGGGGGGCTGCGGTTTGCCCTCGGCATCAAAGGGGATGTACACCACCTTATAGCCGGCAAACTCCGAGCGGTTCCAGCTGCCGTGCTGGCCCACGAAGGCACCGTGCCGGTAAGCATCGGGAAAGGCGTCCTTGGTGTAAAATACCAGTCCGAGCGAGGCCGTGTGGGCACCGAGCGGCACGTCCGGCACGATGGCCTGCTGCACCAGGTCCGTGTGGGGATCCTCCGCCCAGCGCGGATCGCGCAGTTGTCCGTAGTAGCTGTAGGGCCAGCCGTAAAAACCACCTTCCCGCACGCTGGTGGCGTAGTCCGGTACCAGTCCGTCGCCGAGCTCATCCCGCTCGTTGACCGCCGTCCAGAGCTCCCCCGTCACGGGGTTCCAGTCCATGCCGACCGGATTGCGCAGGCCCGTTGCGTACTCGCGCATGCCGCTGCCGTCGGGATTGATTTCCAGGATGTTGGCCCGGTTCGTCTCGGCTTCCATGCCGTTCTCCCCTACGTTACTGCCGCTGCCCACCGAGACGTAGATCTTACTGCCGTCGGGACTTGCCAGCAGGTTGCGCGTCCAGTGGTTGTTGTATCCCTGCGGCGGGGTCGAAAGAATCTTCTCGCCGCCGGCCGGGTCGAGGCGCTCCTGCCCCTCCGTATAGGGGTAGCGCCAGGTGGCATCGGTATTGGCGACGTAGAAGTAGCCGTCTAATACCAGCATCCCGAAGGGCTGGTTCAGGTCATCGATGAACACCCGTTGCTCGTCTACCCTTCCGTCGCCGTCCTCGTCGACCAGCCGTAGAATGCGGTTGGCACTGTTGCGGGTGTTACTTTCCACCACGAAGGTCTCCCCCGCCGGAGAAATATAGGTGCTGCGGGGATGCTGTAGTCCTTCGGCGTAGCGCTCTACCCGGAATCCCCGGGGGGCCTGGGGCGTCCGTCCGGCGGGCCAGTCGATCACCTCGCTCGACTTAGCGACGGAGGGGGTACTGTAGGGACTCGGGAGGGTCAGCGGTCCGATGGTGGTGGTGACCGTGTCGGCGGCTTGCTGACCGAGCGCGTCCTTGCGCTCCGCACTCACCTGCGAGGCACACGAGCTGGTCGCAAGACCAATCAGTACCGGTAAAACCAGGGCAATCGTTTTCATACCCAGTTAAACAACCCGGGCGGGGCCGCAGGTTCAAGCTTATTCGAAAGGCAGCTGACATCTGCCTCGCCATCATAAATTTCACTGTTTACCGGTCCCCTTGTTGCCAAATTCCCATAAAAGGAAACCACGGCAAATTTTATCGGCATAACAAAAAAATTACCAAAATATTTGGTTTGTCGACCTAGGGGCTTACCTTGCAGCAACCCATAAAATATTAAACACCTCACGTCCTCCGTTTGCCCCCCGGATAAACCCATACCGTAGCCAATTGTGGCTGCCCCCCCCCCCGCTAAGCCCCTTATTTATTATCGTGCTTATTCACCCCCTGGCGAATGATGGGGTCCGGCCCTGCCGTCAGCGACCATCACTACTGGGGTTCACCCATACCTTACTTATTATGACGTTACGTCTCCTTCTCCTCCCATTCCTCTTCGGTGCCCTGCTCAGCTCGTGTACCGAAGACAGCCTCACCCCCGAGGTTACCGAGCTGTCCACCGCCACCGGCTTCCTCGTCGATGAGGGCGAGGACGGTCACGTGCAGGCGGCCGACCTGGGCCTCGAAGCCCCCATCCGGGCCCACGTCGACGGCCACTCCGCCCGCTTCGCCAATGCCCGCCTGATCACCGAAACCCGCCCCGACGGAACCACCGAAACCCTCTACCTCGTGGATGAGGATATCGCCCTGACCAAGGAGCAGCTCCGCGAGCTCAGCGCCATGGACGCCACCCTCGAAAAGCAGTACCGTACCAACAACCTAGTATCGCGCAATAACATCACCGTGATCGGCTACACCGGGGGGAGAAATGCCCTGACCGAAAAAATGCGTACCGCGCTCCAGTGGGCCGTCAATAACTACAATGCGCTGGCCACAAACAAGACCTTCACCCTACGCTTCGCCGCGGCGACCAACGCCGACATCGTCGTGTACCGCAACCCCGATAACAAAGGCGCCGGCGGGGTAGCAGGATTCCCGAGCGGCGGACGGCCCTACAAGTGGGTGCAGATCTACGACGGGATGAGTGGCTACGACACCAATACCAACGAGCACGTCATGACCCACGAAATGGGCCACTGCATGGGCCTGCGGCATACGGACTGGTTCAGCCGCCAGAGCTGTAATGGTACTGGCGAAGGTCGTGACCCCGACGGGGCAGTGCTGATCCCCGGCACACCCTCAGGATTCGATGCCAACTCCGTCATGCTCTCCTGTTTCGGTGCGAACGAAGATGGCGAGTTCGGCTACTACGACCGCGTAGCCCTGGAGTACATCTACTAGTCGTAAAAACGACCCAATAGCACAGGCCCGCTTTCCGTTAGGAAGGTGGGCCTTGTTTGTTATTCCGTCGGAAAAGTCCCATTTTTGCCGCCCTTCACCTACTAGTTGCACCGGCGGCCCCGCCCCTATTGCTTCTATAAACTCCCACTACGTATGACCCTCGCCACCGCACAGCAGGAAATGAAACTTAAGCGCATTTTCATCCAGAACCAGACACCCGACGAGCTCACCGCCCTGACGCGTATGAGCCACAATATCCTCTGGAGCTGGATGCCGCGGGTGGCCGAGCTGTTCCGTAGCATCGATCCCCAGCAGTTCGTCGAGCTTAACTACAATCCGGTCGCGCTCCTCGAAACGCTGGCGCCCGCCCGCCTACAGGAGCTGGCCGCCGACCAGGAATTCCTCAAGCGGGTAGGCGCCGCGGAAAAGGA